>NZ_CAJYBT010000026.1 GCF_913064665.1 uncultured Thioclava sp. | reverse complement strand
CTCACCGAAGCGTTCTTCTCCGCATGATCGAGCTCTCCGCCCTCACCAAATCCTTCGGCTCCAAGCAGGTGCTGCGCGGCGTCGATCTGGTCGTGCCTTCGGGGCAATCCACCGTCATCATCGGCGGGTCAGGGACGGGCAAATCGGTGCTGCTGAAATGCATCCTTGGGCTGGTGCATCCCGATGGCGGCACCATCAAGCTGGATGGTCAGGACGTGGCGCAGGGCGAGCGCGAGGCCTTCCTGACCCGCTTTGGCATGCTATTTCAGGGTGGCGCATTGTTTGACAGCCTGCCGGTCTGGCAAAACGTGGCCTTCCGGTTGCTGCGCGGCTCGCTTGCGCGCCCCAAGGACGAGGCCCGCGCCATCGCCATCGAAAAGCTGCGCCGCGTCGGGCTGGATGCGGATGTGGCCGATCTTTACCCCGCAGAACTCTCGGGCGGGATGCAAAAGCGCGTCGGCCTTGCACGCGCCATCGCCGCCGAGCCCGAGATCATCTTTTTCGACGAACCGACCACTGGGCTCGACCCGATCATGGCGGGCGTCATCAATGAACTGATCCGTGAAATCGTGACCGAGATGGGGGCCACCGCGATCACCATCACCCATGATATGACCTCGGTGCGCGCGATTGCCGACCGGGTGGCGATGATCCATGCGGGCAAGATCCGCTGGGAAGGGCCGATCGCGGAGTTGGACACAACCTCAGACCCTTACGTCCAGCAATTCATCCACGGACGCGCCGAAGGCCCGATCGAGACGTTGCGCTAATCGCACGCGCCTATCGCGCCGCCCATAAGATTGATCGCGGCGGCGTTTTCGCGCTGTCTGGCGAATTTGACGCGATGCCCGAGCGGATCACCCATTTGCGCCGCCTCCCCGATCTGGGCGGGCTGGAACCCGAATTGCTGGAACTCGCCATGCAGATGAGCCTGCAAAGCCGCGATCTGCGTGACATTCCGCCCACGCTCGGCTACGAGTTGCAGGATGGTGGCACGCAGCCCAATGTGGTGCCGATGCCCAAGAAATAGCGGCGCTTTTGCGTCCAAACTCACGGCCCTCAGGACGGCCTCAGGACCCGGCGCACCCGATGTTGAAATTCGCCAATCTGGCGCTGCTGATTTTGTTTCCCATCGCTTGGGCCGCGCCGATCCTGCGCGCCGGCTGGCTGCCGTTTTTCGACCTCGACACGATCTCGGTGCTGTCGGGCTTGCAAAGCCTGTGGGGCACGGATGTGTTCTTGGCCGTGACGGTCACGTTTCTGGCGCTGTTTGCACCCTATTTGAAGGTGATCGGGCTGGCTTTGGTGCAGTTCGGTCTTGCCTCGGATCGGCTGCGCCCGGCGCTGGGGATGCTTGGCAAGCTGGCGATGGCCGACATCTTTTTGATCGCGCTCTATATCGTGCTGGCCAAGGGGATGGGATTGGGACGGATCGAGACCGGATGGGGTCTTTATCTGTTCACCTTTTGCGTCGCTGCATCGCTTGCGATCTCAATTTTGGACGCGCGCCGCAGCGCACGCCCAAGCTCATTGTGATCAGTGCACCGAGACCGGAGCCAGATCATTCTCACGCGCGACCATAAAGGCCACCGCGCGATCCTTGACCAAGGCCAAGCGTTCGCCATTCTCATCGTGAACGGCATACAAATGGTCGATCCCGGCCAGTTCATCTTGCATCTCTTGGGGCAAATCCACGACCGCCACTTCGCGGATATAGACGATGCGATCGTCGCGCTCGCCCCCAAAATCGTATTTCGTTTCCATAGCTGCGTCCTCCTGCCTCATTCGCGTTTGATCGGAATACTTTGCACGATCCGATCTGGCGCAGAGCGCATCAGATCAATGTGCAGCAAACCGTTTTCCATCGCCGCCCCTGCCACATCGACCCCATCGGCCAGCACGAAGCTGCGCTGAAAGGCCCGTGCGGCAATGCCACGATGCAGATACAGTTTTTCGCCCGCCTCTTCAGACTGGCGTCCACGGATCACCAAGGCCCGATCTTCCAGCGTGATCGCCAGATCGTCTTCGCCAAAACCGGCCACCGCCAGCGTGATCCGAAAGCGATCCTCACCGCTTTGTTCAATATTATAGGGCGGATAGGTATCAGACCCCGCCTTTGCGGTGCGCTCAACTAGGCGCTCCAACTGGTCAAACCCTAACAGATAGGGATGCGCTCCAAAGCTTAGTTTCGTCATCAGGCATGCCCTTGTCCAAGCGACATTGCAAAAATCCGGGCCCCGCGCGTCGGCAACCCGTTCTGATGAAAATATGGGCAGCCGGGCACGTCACTGCAAGTGCCAAGCCGCCATCGTTAATGTTGATTTTTTCCCGCAGAGGTAAGAATTTGGTATAAGAGTTCCCTGTCCGCCCTTGCTGAGTCGGGCTTTTTGTCATCACAAGCGGATTTGCGCATATGAACGCTCGTATCGAGATGGAGCACGATGAGGTGCTGCGCGTGGAACTCGAGGTTCTCAAACGCGAACACCGCGATCTTGACGAGGCGATTCACGCCCTCACCGAGGCGGTGCATTCCGATCAGTTGCGCCTT
This sequence comes from uncultured Thioclava sp., assembly GCF_913064665.1. GTDB lineage: Bacteria > Pseudomonadota > Alphaproteobacteria > Rhodobacterales > Rhodobacteraceae > Thioclava > Thioclava arctica. The sequence goes on along the minus strand of NZ_CAJYBT010000026.1, from coordinate 47,860 downwards.
GTGCGGCTGAAAAAGCAAAAACTGGCGCTGAAAGATAAGATCGCGCGGATCGAAGACCAGCTTACCCCCGACATCATCGCCTAAGCCCCCGAAACGCCCGGCGCAGGGCTTGCCGCCACGCCACAGCTTTCTATAGTGCGCCCTTGATCTGCGAGAGGGCGTTTTATGAGCGTGAAAGTGGGAATCATCATGGGGAGCCAGTCCGACTGGCCCACGATGAAAGAGGCGGCAACTGTTCTCGATGAACTCGGCGTGGCCTATGAGAGCCGCATCGTCTCGGCCCATCGTACGCCAGACCGGCTGTGGGAGTACGGCAAAACCGCCGTGGATCGCGGCTTGCATGTGATCATCGCAGGCGCTGGCGGTGCGGCGCATCTGCCCGGCATGATGGCGTCAAAAACCCGCGTGCCGGTGATCGGCGTGCCGATTCAGACCCGCGCGCTTTCGGGTGTCGACAGTCTTTATTCCATCGTGCAAATGCCCAAGGGTTTCCCGGTTGCCACAATGGCGATTGGCGCTGCGGGCGCGGCCAATGCCGGGCTGATGGCGGCGGGTATCTTGGCGCTGAACGACCCCGATCTGGCGCAGCGGCTTGATGCGTGGCGCACGGCCCTCTCGGCCTCAATCCCGCAGGAGCCGCAAGATGACTGAGGCGCTGGCAACTGGGTCCGTCATCGGCATTTTGGGCGGTGGGCAGTTGGGGCGGATGCTGTCCGTCGCGGCCTCACGGCTTGGCTTTAAAACCCATATTTTTGAACCCGGTGCGAACCCGCCCGCCGCCGATGTCGCCCATGCCGTGACCACCGCCGCTTACGATGACGAGGCCGCGCTGCGTGCCTTTGCCGCCAGCGTCGATGTGATCACCTATGAGTTTGAAAACGTCCCGACCTCGGCGCTCGATCTGCTCGAAACGCTCAAACCGATCCGCCCCAATCGCCGTGCGCTGGCGGTCTCTCAGGATCGGCTGCTGGAAAAGGCCTTTCTCAGCGAACTGGGTCTGAGCACCGCGCCTTTTGGCGCCGTCGATGACAGTATCGATCTGGCCGAAGCGATCGCGGAAATCGGCTGCCCAGCGATCCTGAAAACCCGTCGTTTCGGCTATGACGGCAAGGGCCAGGCCGTAATCCGCGCCCCCGAACAGGGCGAGTCCGCGCTGGCTTCGCTGGCCGGAGCGCCCGCAGTTTATGAGGGCTTCGTTGACTTCCAGACCGAGATTTCGGTGATCGGCGCGCGCGGGTTGGATGGCGCGATTGCCTGTTTCGATCCGGGCCAGAACGTACATACCGATGGCATCTTGCACACCACGACCGTGCCCGCCGCGATCTCGCCCAGCCAGCGCACCGATGCCGTGCTGATCGCCGCCAAAATATTGAACAAGCTGGATTATGTCGGCGTGATCGGGGTCGAGCTATTCGTCACCAAAGACGCGCTGATCGTCAACGAATTCGCGCCGCGCGTGCATAATTCCGGCCATTGGACGCAGGCGGGCTGCGCCGTGGATCAGTTCGAACAGCATATCCGCGCGATCACCGGCTGGCCGCTGGGCGACGGGTCTCGCCATGTCGATGTCGAGATGGAAAACCTGATCGGCGATGATATGGATCGCGTGCCGGAACTGGCGAACAAGCCGCGCACGCAGATCCATCTGTATGGCAAGGCCGAGGTCAAGCCGGGTCGTAAGATGGGCCATGTGAACCGCATCCTGTAACGCGCCCTGATACGCAAGGCCGGGGGCACCCGCCCCCGACCCGCAATTTTGTTTAGCTGCGCGTTTTGCGCAGGATTTCCAGAATTTCGCGCGCAGCCGAGGGGATATTCGTGCCCGGCCCGAAGATCGCCTTCACCCCAGCTTTTTTCAAGAAATCATAGTCCTGCTGCGGGATCACCCCGCCGCAGATCACGATAATATCGTCCGCGCCTTTGGCCCGCAGCGCCTCGATCAGCTTGGGTGCAAGCGTCTTGTGACCCGCCGCTTGCGAGGAAATCCCCACCACATGCACGTCATTGTCGATCGCGTCCTGCGCGGCCTCATCCGGTGTCTGGAACAGCGGCCCCACATCGACGTCAAAGCCGATATCGGCGAAGGCTGTCGCGATCACCTTGGCGCCGCGATCATGCCCGTCCTGGCCCATCTTGACCACCAGCATGCGCGGGCGACGACCCTCTTCCTCGGCGAATGCCTCGACATCCGCCTGGATCTGGGCAAAGCCCTCATCGCCGTCATAGGCCGCGCCATACACGCCCGAAAGCGTTTTGACCTCGGCGCGGTGGCGGCCGAATTCTTTCTCCATCGCCATCGAAATCTCTCCTACGCTGGCACGCGCGCGCGCCGCATCAACCGCCGCTTCCAGCAGGTTGCCACCCTCTTTCGCGCGCCGCGTGATCTCGTCCAAAGCTGCCTGACAGGCCACTTCGTCGCGGGTCGCCCGCATCTTTTCAAGCCGCGCAATCTGGCCGTCGCGCACCTTGACGTTGTCGATATCAAGGATGTCCAGATCGTCTTCTTTTTCCAGACGATACTTGTTCACGCCCACGATCACCTCTTCACCCCGGTCGATCATGGCTTGGCGCTTGGCCGCAGATTCCTCGATGCGCAGTTTGGGCATGCCGGAGGCCACGGCCTTGGTCATGCCGCCCATTTCCTCGACTTCCTCCATCAGCGCCCAAGCCTTATCGGCCAGCTCCGCCGTGAGGCTTTCAACGTAATAGCTGCCCGCGAGCGGGTCGACGACATGGGTGATCCCGGTCTCTTCCTGCAAGATCAGCTGGGTGTTGCGCGCAATCCGGGCGCTGAAATCGGTGGGCAGCGCAATGGCCTCGTCCAAGGCATTCGTGTGCAAGCTTTGCGTGCCCCCCAGCGCCGCCGCCATCGCCTCATAAGCGGTGCGCACCACGTTGTTATAGGGGTCCTGCTCGGCCAAACTGACGCCCGAGGTCTGGCAATGGGTGCGCAGCATGCTCGATCCCGGCTTTTGCGGGTTGAACTCGCTCATCACGCGGCTCCACAGCAAACGCGCCGCACGCAGTTTCGCCGCCTCCATGAAGAAGTTCATCCCGATCGCGAAGAAGAAGCTGAGCCGTCCGGCGAATTTATCGACATCCATCCCGGCATTGATCGCCGTGCGCACATATTCGCGCCCATCGGCCAGCGTGAAGGCCAGCTCTTGCACAAGGTTCGCGCCTGCCTCTTGCATGTGATAGCCCGAGATCGAGATCGAGTTGAATTTCGGCATCTCATTGGCGGTATATTCGATGATATCGGCGATGATGCGGATGCTCGGCTCGGGCGGGTAGATATAGGTGTTGCGCACCATGAACTCTTTGAGAATATCGTTCTGAATCGTGCCCGACAGGACCGAGCGATCCACGCCCTGCTCTTCGCCCGTGACGATAAAATTCGCCAGAATCGGAATCACAGCACCGTTCATCGTCATGGAAACGCTGACTTTATCCAGCGGGATGCCATCAAACAGGATCTTCATATCCTCGACGCTGTCAATCGCCACACCGGCCTTGCCGACATCGCCCTCAACGCGGGAATGGTCGCTATCATAGCCGCGATGGGTTGCCAGATCGAAGGCCACCGACACGCCCTGCTGCCCCGCCGCCAGCGCCTTGCGGTAAAATGCGTTGCTTTCCTCGGCGGTCGAGAAGCCGGCATATTGGCGGATCGTCCACGGGCGGCCAGCATACATCGTTGCGCGCGGGCCACGAGTAAACGGCGCAATCCCGGGCACGCCGCCCAGATGCTCCAGCCCCGCCACATCCGCCTCGGTGTAAAGCGGCTTCACCTCGATCCCCTCCAGCGTCTGCCAGTTGAGATCTTCAAGCGCGCGCCCGCGCAATTCCTTCTCGGCGAGCTTACGCCAATCGGCTTGCTTGTCGGTCATGGTCATGTCCTTCTTCCTCTGTCGCCGCGCCGGGGTTGGCCCCCGTCCTTTCGGCTGAAACGTCCATCCAGTCGATGCCCGGCAGCGCCACGCGCAGCCAAGCGATATCCTCAAGAAATTGCGCCACCATCGCGACGCGCGGTGCACCGTCTAAGGGCATCCAGCGCGCGTGATCGGGGCGCATGCCCCCCTGCCCTGCCCCCGCCAGCCCCACGCGCGTGCGGTCTGGCCCCCAATAAGCCGTGCCGCAGGCCGCTAAAGCATCGGTATTTTGCAACATCCTCGCCTGCATCGCCGTCGTGCCGATGCGACGGAGCAAACCCGTTTCACCCGACGACGAGTGTGCGCAGAAACGTCTTGAGACGCGTCTAAAAGGCGTATTTTGCGAAAATTGACGCGATAGGGCGTGGTTTGGCCGCGCCCGCGCACCTATATCTTGGGCAGGAGAACATATCATGGCATCACCACGACTTCTTGCACTCACGGCCCTTGCGGCGCTGTGCCTTGGCTTTGCGGTCGCTGCGCAAACGGCCCCTCTGCCCGATACGCCCACCACGCCGCAAACGACCGCGCCAGAGACCGCCGCTGATGCGAACGGCTTTGCCCCGGTCGCGGGGGCCGATGCCTCGCTAGAATCGCTGATCTGGCAAAAGCGCCCCGTCGTGGTTTTTGCCGACAGCCCGTTTGACCCCGCCTTCAAGGACCAGATGCGCCTGCTTGAGGCGCGCTGGCCCGAACTGGCGGCGCGCGATGTGGTGGTGATTGCTGATACCACTCCGAACCCGCCCTCAGCAGTGCGCCTGAAACTGCGCCCACGCGGCTTTTCGCTGGTGATCATCGCCAAGGACGGCACCGTGAATTTGCGCAAACCCCGCCCTTGGGACGCGCGCGAGATCATCCGCTCGATCGACAAAATGCCGATCCGGCGCGAGGAAATCCGCAGCGGCGCACAGCAATAGACGGGGCTAGCTGATCGCATTGGCGCCTCCAACGCTGCGCGCCATCAGAATGCGCGCCGCCACAGCGGACAGGACCAAGCGGCCCAACCCCGTCTGTCGCAGCGCGTCACGCATCTTATTCGAACTCCAAGATGATTTCGTCGACCGCAAGGCTGGCGCCCGCCTCGGCCTTGATCGACTTCACCCGGCCCTTGCGTTCGGCGCGCAGGATGTTTTCCATCTTCATCGCCTCGACTGTGGCCAGTGCCTGACCGTCTTGCACCTCGTCGCCCTCGGAGACGTTGATCTTCACCACCAGACCCGGCATCGGGCACAGCAGGAATTTCGACGTGTCGGGCGGCAGTTTAACCGGCATCAACTGCGCCAATTCGGCCTGACGCGGGGTGCGCACATGCACCTTCAAATCTGCCCCGCGCAGCCGAATGCGGAACCCCATCGGAATTTTACCGACCTTGAGCACCAGCGGCGCACCATCGACCGTCAGTTTCGCCAGCGGATCGCCCGGCGTCCAATCGCTTTCGATGCGCATCTCGGTGCCGTCCTCGAACACGACGGTCGAGCCCTGCTTGTCGGCCTGGATCACCAATTTGAAATCCTGATCCTGCAGCGAAACAACCCAGTCCTTGCCGACCTTGCGTTCGTGATTGCCCAGCGTCCCCGATATCTTCGTGCGCCGAATTTCCGCCACCCGTTCCATCGCCGCCGTTGCCGCCGCGACGCGACACAGAATATCGTCGGACAGGGTAACCCCCTCAAATCCCTCGGGATATTCCTCTTCGATAAAGGCGGTGGTGATATTGCCGCTCTCAAACCGCTCATGATCCATCACGGCGGCACAGAACGGCAGATTGTGACCGATGCCCTCAACCTCGAACGTATCGAGCGCCAGACGCATCTCCTCAATCGCCTCGGCGCGCGTCGGTGCCCAAGTGCACAGCTTGGCGATCATCGGGTCGTAAAACATCGAGATTTCGCCGCCCTCATAAACGCCAGTATCGTTGCGCACGATGCCCCCTGCCTGCGTCTTGCCCTCAACAGGCGGACGGTAGCGGGTCAGACGCCCGATCGAGGGCAAAAAGCCACGATAGGGGTCTTCGGCGTAAAGACGGCTTTCAATCGCCCAGCCGTTGATGCCGATATCGCTTTGTTTCATCGGCAGTTTTTCACCGTCAGCAACGCGGATCATCTGCTCGACCAGATCAATGCCGGTGATCAGCTCGGTGACAGGGTGTTCCACCTGAAGACGGGTGTTCATCTCGAGGAAATAGAAATTCCGGTCGCCATCCACGATGAATTCGACCGTGCCAGCGCTGGTGTAATTCACCGCCTTGGCCAGCGCGACCGATTGCTCCCCCATCGCCTTGCGCGTCGCCTCATCAAGGAACGGGCTCGGCGCTTCTTCGATGACCTTCTGGTTGCGCCGCTGGATCGAGCATTCGCGCTCGTTCAGATAAACGCAGTTGCCGTGCTTGTCGGCGAGCACCTGAATCTCGATATGGCGCGGTTGGGTGACGAATTTCTCGATGAAAATCCGGTCATCGCCAAAAGAGTTCGCCGCCTCGTTCTTGGACGACTGAAACCCCTCGCGCGCCTCTTCGTCATTCCACGCGATGCGCATCCCCTTGCCACCGCCGCCCGCACTGGCCTTGAGCATCACCGGATAGCCAACCTCGCGGCTGATTTTCACCGCCTCATCGGCATCCCCGATCAGCCCCATATAGCCGGGCACAGTGGACACACCCGCCTCTTTGGCCAGCTTTTTCGAGGTGATCTTGTCGCCCATCTTCTCAATCGCGCCCGAGGGCGGCCCGATAAAGACCACGCCCTCTTTCTCAAGCGCCTCGGCGAATTTCATGTTCTCCGACAAGAACCCATAGCCCGGATGCACGGCCTCGGCCCCGGTCTGGCGGATCGCGTCCATGATCTTGTCGATCACGATATAGGATTGGTTGGCAGGCGCTGGACCAATATGCACCGCCTCATCGGCCATCTGCACGTGCAGCGCCTGCGCATCGGCATCGGAATAGACGGCGACCGTCTTGATGCCCATTTTCTGCGCCGATTTGATGACCCGGCAAGCGATCTCGCCGCGGTTCGCAATCAGGATTTTCTTGAACATATCCGGTCCTTCCCCTCGGGTGCCCACGCGTTACGCGTGCGGCCCCGCCTGTCGTGATCTTGAGGTGAGCAATAAGAAAAACCGCCACCAAGGCACGCGGCCCCGATGACGGCTTTAACGAAATCCTGCGGGCCCGAAGGCGCGCTCTCGTCTGTGTTAGTAGCTGCGCGAGCACACGCCCGCGTCGTCGCAATAGGTGCCTGCGAGTGCGCCAAGGGCCGCGCCCGCGACGATGTTGTTATCGGTCGCATCGGCAATGACGGCACCGCCTGCGGCGCCTGCCAGCGCGCGCTGACCGTCGGTCTGCATGCAACCTGCAAGCGCAAGGCCTGCGATGAGGATAAGGATAGGGGTCTTGCGCATAGGACACTGCCTCCGTGAGCGGTTATTATTGCACACGAATTTATCGCAAAGTCGTGAAAAGCCAATGCAAATCTTGCGCGTGTTCCGCGATCGGCAAAGCGTCGCCGATTCGCTTCCGCCAAACCCTTTCTGGAAAAAGAAAGCTGCGACCTGACCCAAGGATCAGGCCGCAGAGAAAGGGAAGGGGTAGGGATAGTAAGTCGTGACCCGCAGGGGTTGGGGACTAAGCGAGCCACATCGCTAACCTGACCTGCGCACGCCCCGATTGCAAAGGGGAAATTGCACACCCCCGTAGGTTCGGCGGCTTGCTGCCAACTGCCGGTTCGGGACGGCGAAATCATGCCCAATCCTCGTCGTCATCATCCTCGTCAAAGACAAAACTCGCAGGATTGGCAAACACTTCGGGAAAGGCCGCCTCGGCGCGCTTGACGTCAATACGCAGCAACGCCTCATAGCTTTCGGGATCAAACGGGTCCTCGGCCGCCACCACCTCGCGGCCAAACAGCCAACTGATGCGCCCGGCATCCAGATTGCCCCGCTCAAACGGTTCCTCGCCAAACTGCGCCCAAAGCGCCGCCATGAAACCAGCATCCGCCTTGCGATCATTGCTTGCGCGATCCGCAAAGCGCTCACGCTTGATGATCTTTGTCGCGCCCTTCTTGTTGGCGCGCCGAATCGTGAATTGATAATCGGTCGAAGGCAAACGCCCCGGAAAGCCGCGATGTTTCAGCATGCCACGCCCCCCGATTGCAGGGCGACCGAACCGCGGGCCGCGACCGGGACGGGGCCGAAACCCCGCCCCAGGACGGTCTTACTTGTATTTGCCGGTATAGACCGGTTCTTCGGTGACCGGTGCAGCCATCGGCTCGGGTTTGGGTGCGCAAGCCGCGACAAAGCCAACCAACGACAGTGCAATGAGAAGTTTCGACATGGCGTTCTCCTGTCCAAGGACACGGTCTGACCCCAACGGGCAGCTTCAGCCGCATCCGGTTTCGTGAGGGAAAGAAGATTCTCTTTCCCAAAGGTCAGGTTAGCCCGCAAAGCGTATTCACGAAAGCGCGATTTGCGCGTGATCGCCACGCCCTGCTCTTTCGACCTTAGTAGAACTGCCATTCACATTTTCCTTTATCGACCAAAAACGTGTCGAAATATTGTATCGCGGTGTGATCGACCTCGCCGAACGGCACGATCCGATCCGACAGGCTGACCACCACCTCCGAAGGTTCTGGCGCGGGGCGCGCGATGCGCGGGGCGACCCAAGAATTACACAGGGCCTCGATATCGGCCAAGGCGATCTCTGGGCTTAACGGACTGAGTCCGCCAATCTGGGGCGCGAGAAAGCGAAACCGATAGGTCAACCCTAGCGGCCCCTGCGCCGTGTGGATCACATCGACCCACCAGACCTTTTGCCCCGATGGCACCGCAATCGCCTTGCCATGCGTGCCCTCTGGCCCATCGCCGGGCTCCAGATCATCGGGATGCATCACCACCCCGTAATCGGGCACAGGGCTGACCTCGCGCAGTTCTTGGGCCAAGACCGGACAGCCCAACAGCGCCCCGGCCAACAGACCGGGGACAAGCGCCCTGAAACCGAACTCGATCCGCCCCATCACATCCCCTTACAGTGGAATATTATCGTGTTTCTTCCAAGGGTTGGTCAGCTTCTTCGAGCGCAAGGACGCAAACGCCCGCGCCACGCGCCGCCGGGTCGAACGCGGTTGGATCACCTCGTCGATAAAGCCCTTTTCCGCCGCCACAAAGGGGTTGGCAAAGCGGTGTTCATAATCAGCGGTGCGCTGCGCGATCCTGTCCTTATCACCCAATTCCGAGCGATACAGAATCTCGACCGCGCCCTTGGCCCCCATCACCGCGATCTCTGCGGTGGGCCAAGCGTAGTTGAAATCGCCGCGCAGATGCTTGGACGCCATCACGTCATACGCGCCGCCATAGGCCTTGCGCGTGATCACCGTGACCTTCGGCACCGTCGCCTCGCCATAAGCAAACAACAGCTTCGCGCCATGCTTGATCACGCCGCCATATTCCTGCCCCGTGCCCGGCAAGAAACCCGGCACATCGACCAGCGTCAGGATCGGAATTTCAAATGCATCGCAAAAGCGCACAAAGCGCGCAGCCTTGCGGCTGGAATCGATATCTAGGCAGCCCGCCAGCACCATCGGCTGGTTAGCCACCACCCCGACGGTCTGGCCCTCAAGCCGGATAAAGCCGGTTATGATATTGCCCGCGAAATCCTTTTGAATCTCAAAGAAATCACCCTCATCGGCGATTTTCTGGATCAACTCTTTCATATCGTAAGGCGTGTTCGGGTTGCTCGGGATCAGCGTATCCAGCGAGGCCTCGATGCGATCCACGTCATCAAAGAACGGCCGCACAGGGGCCTTTTCGCGGTTGGAGAGCGGCAGGAAATCGATCAGGCGACGGGTCTCAATCAGCGCTTCGACATCGTTCTCATACGCGCCATCCGCGACCGAGGATTTCTTGGTATGCGTGCTCGCCCCGCCCAGCTCTTCAGCCGTAACCACTTCATTGGTAACGGTTTTCACCACGTCCGGGCCGGTGACGAACATGTAGGAACTGTCCTTCACCATAAAGATGAAATCGGTCATCGCCGGGCTATACACCGCGCCCCCCGCGCATGGCCCCATGATCAGGCTGATCTGAGGGACAACGCCGCTGGCCATGATGTTGCGCTGGAACACATCGGCATATCCGGCAAGCGAGGCCACGCCCTCTTGAATGCGCGCGCCACCCGAATCGTTGATCCCGATCACCGGCGCGCCATTTTGCACCGCCATATCCATGATTTTGCAAATCTTCTCGGCATGGGTCTCGCTCAGCGAGCCGCCAAACACCGTGAAATCCTGCGAGAACACATAGACCATGCGCCCGTTCACCGTGCCCCAGCCGGTGACCACGCCATCGCCATAAGGCTTGCTCTCTTCCATGCCGAAATCGGTGCAGCGATGAGTTTTGAACATGTCGAACTCTTCGAACGAGCCCTCATCCAGCAGCAATTCCACCCGCTCGCGCGCGGTCAGTTTACCCTTGCTGTGCTGCGCTGCGATGCGCTTTTCGCCACCACCGAGCCGCGCTTGTGTGCGCCGATCTTCCAGCTCTTCCAGGATGTCTCTCATGGGGATCCTCCGACTATTTTCAGGCACAGTATACAAGCGCAACGCTCTTACAAAGGGGATTTCAGAAAATTTGCAAAACATTGGCAGGATGCGTTTAGCTAATTGCAACATTGCAAAGGCCCCACCTCGAAACCGCTTACAAACACTGCCACCCCACCTGTGCATAGAATTTGACGTGTGCGATTTGCAAAGCTACAAAATGATTTGCAAAGGGAGGGCGTGATGGCGATTCAGAAACTCTATGCCGGGGTCAAACTGCGCGAAACTCGCACCCGTCTGGGCCTGACACAAAAGGCCTTTGCCGAACGACTCGGCGTGTCGTTGCCCTATCTCAACCAGATGGAAAACAACCACCGCCCCGTTTCGGCGCAGGTGGTGTTGGCGCTGGCCTCGGAATTTGGCCTTGATGTGACCGAACTGTCGGCAGGCGATGCCGAGCGTCTGGTCAGCGACATGCGCGAGGCGTTGGCCGATCCGATCTTCTCTGATGCGACCCCACCATTGGCCGATCTGCGCCTTGCCGCCTCCAACGCCCCTGCCCTTGCGCGCGCTTTCTTGGAAATGCACCGCGCCTATCGCCAGACCCATGAACGCCTCGCGTCGCTGGACGAGGCATTGGGCCGCGACGGCGCGCATATGGTCATGAGCCCCTGGGAAGAGGTGCGCGACTTCTTTCACTATTGCGACAATTACATCGACGCGGTGGATCGCGCTGCCGAACGGTTCTCTTCCACCAATGGCAAACGCATGGACCCCATTCCTCATGCGATTGAGACCCTCGCTAAACGGGGCATAAAAGTGCAGTTTTCCGACATCGGGCCCTTGCGCGCCCTTGATGGCGACCGGCTTGCGATCAACGCCCATGTGGGCAAGCCGACGCAGGCGTTTCAACTGCTCCATCAGGTGGCGCTGCTCACCCAAAACGACCTGCTTGAGGCCACACTGGACCTCGCGCGCTTTCAATCTGACACCGCGCGCGCCATCGCAAAAATCGGCTTGGCGAATTATTTCGCGGGCGCGGCGCTGCTGCCCTATCGCCCCTTCCTGAGCGCGGCCCAAGACACCCGCCACGACCTTGAACGCCTCAGCGACATCTTCTCGGCCTCAATCGAGCAGATCGCCCATCGCCTCTCCACCCTGCAGCGCCCCGGAGCCAAGGGCATCCCGTTCTTCTTCGTGCGCGTCGATCAGGCCGGAACGATCACCAAACGCCATTCCGCCACCCGGCTGCAATTCGCCCGGTTCGGCGGTGCCTGCCCGCTGTGGAATGTCCACCAAGCCTTTGAAACGCCAACACGTTTTCTGCGCCAACTGGCTGAGACGCCCGACGGGATGCGCTATCTCTGTCTTGCGCGAGACGTCTCCAAACCCGGCGGCAGCTTCACCGCCCCGGTGCGGCGCTACGCGATTTGTCTGGGCTGTGAGGTCAGCCATGCGCAGGGGCTGATCTACGCTGACGATATGGAGTTGGGCAATCCCAAGGCCTACGAACCGATCGGAATTTCCTGCCGCATCTGCGAGCGCAAAAACTGCCATCAGCGCTCGGTCCCGCCGCTGGAACGCCAGCTGCTGGTCGATCCCGACCATCGCGGCCTTTTGCCCTATGATATCGCCTAAAAAAACGCCCCGAGGTCTCCCCCAAGGCGCATTTCAATCTGGTATCAAACGTCGCGATCAGACCGCAGCGGCGCTCAGCATCCGCGCGATTTCGTCTTTCACCGCTGCGCGTTTCTTGCGCAATTCGGTCTCAACCAACGAATCGACCGGATCGACATTGGTCTCGGCGCGATGCACCTGAACATTAATCGTATCATATTCCTCAAGCAGCTTTGCAAAATGCGCGTTTGAAATTTTCAAAGCGTGCAGCTGCTCTAGCTGTTGGGGGAATTCTTCTTGCAGCGTGTGCGGCGTATTGGACATATTGTCTCCCTTTCCATCAAGTTAGAGTGATTCTACCGCAGCGATTAGCCTGTGACCTTGATGCGCATCAAGTCAGCCCCCCGCGCGCCGCCATCCCGCGGCTTTTGCCTGCGCCTCCGAGCAAAACCAACGTTCGCCCTTGCGCGTGTTGATCCGGGTCGCTTCGTAAGACCGCATCCCCGGCACGTGATAGAGATGCCCGCGCCCCGAAATATTGCCCTTGATCGCACAGCCCGATTGCGGTGGGGGCGTCCCTGCCCGCGTTTGCGCCCGCACCAAATCGGGCCGCTCGGCGTTGCCTTGCCAAACCCCGCGCCCTGCCGATTTCGCCTCGGCCTCTTGGCGCACATAGGCCATGGAATACTTGCGATAGGCGAATGCCGCCCCGCGCGCCACCATCGCTGCGTTCAGATCGCGCCCACCGGCACGGCACACCGCAATCAGGCGACCATAGCGATCCTCTTCATCGCCCGAACACCGCACCTCTTGCGCCGCCAAGGCCCGCAGCGCAGCGGTCGCCGCCGCCCCGCAAGACCACGCCCCGCCCGAGGCGCGCTGGCAGGTCTGCTTCGATTCCGGCGCATCAATGCCAAACAGGCGCACACGCGTGTTCTCAACCACCAAAGTGTCGCCATCCACGACCCGAGGCACCCCCGAAACGGTGGCCGCCATCGCGGGCGAGAGCATCGTTAACAAAAGAAAACAAATCCTGAACATCCGCAAGATATGGTAGGAGCGCCGAGCAAGATCAACCTATTTCGTGGTGAGAGGTTAATTCGCCCCTCAGCGCTGCGCCACTTGCCAGTTGCTCGCACCCTCCGGCACCAGATTTTCGCGCGCCAGCGGATCGCGCCCCAGCAGATGATCGGCGATCTTCTCACCCACCATGATCGATGGCGCGTTCAGATTGCCATTGGTGATGCGCGGAAAGACCGAGCTATCGGCCACCCGCAGCCCCTCCACCCCGATCACGCGCCCCTCGGGGTCCACCACCGCGCCCGGATCATCCGCCGCGCCCATCCGCGCCGTGCCGCAGGGATGATAGGCGCTTTCGGCATGCTCACGGATGAACGCGTCAATCTGATCATCGCTTTGCACCGCATCGCCCGGCTGGATCTCATGCTTCACATGCGCCGCCATCGCGGGCTGCTCAAAAATCTCACGCGTCAGCCGGATGCATTTGCGAAACTCTGCCCAATCGTCGGGATGGCTCATGTAGTTGAACCGAATTTCGGGTGCCACCGCCGGATCACTACTCGCTAGTCGCACCGAGCCGCGCGATTTCGACCGCATCGGGCCGGTATGCACCTGAAACCCATGACCCTCGGCGGCGGCTTTGCCATCATAGCGCACCGCAATCGGAAGGAAGTGATACTGGATATCGGGGTAGTCGATCCCGGCATCAGATCGAATAAACCCGCAGGCCTCAAACTGGTTCGACGCCCCCAGCCCCGTGCCGCTCATCAGCCATTGCGCGCCCACCCAAGCCTTACCAAAAAGGTTCCAATACCGATACAGCGTGATCGGCTTGAGCGCGGCAAATTGCATATATATTTCAAGGTGATCTTGCAGGTTCGCGCCCACACCTGCACGATCCGCCAAGACTTCAATCCCGTGTTCGCGCAGATGATCCGCCGGGCCAATCCCCGAAAGCATCAACAGCTTGGGCGTATTGATCGAACTGGCCGCCAGCACCACCTCGCGCCCCGCAGCGATCACCTCGATGCGCCCCTTGCGCTCCACCTCAACGCCCACCGCGCGCTTGCCCTCAAAGACCACCCGCCGCGCCAAGGCCCGCACGATCCGCAACCGCCCAGTCTTGAGCGCCGGGCGCAAATAAGCATTGGCCGCCGACCAGCGCCGCCCCTTGTAAATCGTGGCCTCCATCGGCCCAAAGCCCTCTTGGCGCGCGCCGTTGTAATCCTCACTCACCGGGTAACCCGCCTGCTGGCCCGCCGCGATAAACGCATCAAATAGCGGGTTGCTGCGCGGCCCACGCGTCACATGCAACGGCCCTGACGCCCCGCGCCATTCGGACGCGCCGCCATGCCAATGCTCCATCCGCTTGAAATAGGGCAGCACATCGGCAAAGCCCCAGCCCTGCGCACCCATCGATTCCCAATGATCGAAATCGCGCGCATGGCCGCGCACATAAACCATCCCGTTGACGCTCGACGATCCGCCCAACACCTTGCCGCGCGGCGTGGCCAAGCGCCGCCCGCCCAACCCCGGCTCTGGCTGACTGGCAAACCCCCAATCGTAAATCGCCATATTCATCGGATAAGACAACGCACCGGGCATCTGAATGAACGGCCCGGCATCGGACCCACCATGCTCGATCACCAAGACGTCACGCCCCGCCTCAACCAGCCGATAGGCCAAGGCCGAGCCCCCCGACCCCGCGCCCACGATCACGAATTCCGCAGATTGCGCCATCATCTTCCTCTTGACGAAAATATCCTCGGGGGGTCTGGGGGGCAGACAGCCCCCCAGCCTCGCCAAGATTGCCTCAATACGGGCTTTCGACCGGCCCCATGCCGACATAGACCGACTTCACTTGCGTATAATGCTCGATTGCCGCGCGCGAATTTTCACGCCCAAAGCCCGAGCCTTTCACCGCGCCAAAGGGCATTTCCACCGGCGTCAGGTTATAGGCGTTGATCCAGCAAGTGCCCGCCTGCAACTGGCCAATCACCCGATGCCCGCGCGCCAGATCCCCGGTGAACACCCCCGCCGCGAGCCCGAATTGCGTGTCATTGGCCCGCGCGATCACCTCATCTTCGGTGTCGAAATCCAGCACCGACATGACGGGACCGAAAATCTCTTCGCGCGCGATGGTCATGGTGTCGGTCACATCGGCAAACACCGTGGGCTGCACGAAAAGCGGCCCCTCATTGCCCTGCGCACCACCACAGATCAGCCGCGCGCCCTCGGCTTTCGCGCTCTCGATATAGGACAGCACCTTGTCGCGCTGTGCCGCCGAAATCAGCGGCCCGAACTGCGTGGCCTCGTCTTGCGGATCGCCTGCCAGGATGCGCCCCGTGCGCTCGGCCAGACGCGTCAGAAACGCGTCCTTGATGCCCTTTTGCACAAACACCCGCGTGCCGTTGGAACAGATCTGCCCCGAGGAGTAGAAATTCGCCAGCATCGCCGCGCCAACGGCGCTGTCCAGATCGGCATCCTCGAACACGATCAGCGGAGATTTCCCGCCCAGTTCCATCGTGACATGTTTCATCCCCGCCGCCGCCGCTGTGTAAACCTTGGCTCCCGTGGGCACCGATCCGGTCAGCGACACCTTGGCGATACGCGGATCAGTGGCCAGCGCCGCGCCCACCGCGCCAAAGCCCTGAATCACATTGAACAGCCCCGCAGGCATCCCGGCCTCGATGAAAATCGCGGCCAGTTGCAGCGCGCCAAGCGGCGTCATTTCCGAGGGTTTGAACACCATCGCATTGCCGGTCGACAACGCAGGCGCGGCCTTCCAGCAGGCAATTTGACTGGGGTAATTCCACGCCCCGATCCCCGCACAAACGCCTAAAGGTTCGCGCAGAGTATAGGCAAAATCGCCCCCAAGCGGCATCACCTCACCCGTCAGAGTCGGCGCAAGCCCCGCGAAATATTCCAGCGCATCCGCCCCCGAGGGCCAATCCGCCTCGCGCGTTTCCTGAATGGGCTTACCGGTATCAAGCGTCTCAAGCTGCGCCAATTCCTCGGCCCGCTCGCGGATGATCGCCACGGCACGGGTCAACACGCGCGCACGCTCCACCGGCTTGCGCGCCGCCCAATCCTTTTGCGCGCCAACCGCGCCCGAAATCGCGGCCTCGATCACCGCAGGCGTGGCCGCATGTAGCCGCGCGATCACCTCGCCCGTGCCGGGATAAGTGACCTCGATCACCTCGCCTGCAGCATCTTCCATCCAGTCGCCATTGACGAAATGGCTCGCTTTCGGTTGCGCCTTCATTGCACGCCCTCCAATTCTTTCTCCAGATGCGCCAGCACCATGTTGCATGCGCGCTGCCGGTCCAACGCGCCCCCCGCCAACGCGGCACGAATATAGACCCCGTCGATCAGTGCGCCCAAACCCTCGGCCACCGCCTCCGCGCGCCCACCCACGATGGGCCGCAACCCACACAGCAGGTTCGAGCGCAGCCGCGATTGATAGACCCGCAGCAAGCGCCGCGCAGGCTCACTCGACTGCGCCAAAACGTAGAAATTCAGCCAGGCCGAAATCGCCTCGCCACGAAACGACCCGGCGGCGAACGACCCGATCACCACCGCGCGCACCCGGTCGCGCGGGCGGCGCGCCGTGGCCAAAGCGCCGCGCACCTCGGCCCCGTATAGCGTCAGGATCGAGCGCATCGCGGCGAGAAATATCTGCTCTTTCGACCCGAAATAATGATGCGCCAGCGCCGACGACATCCCCGCGCGGCGCGCAATCTGCGCCACCGTCACGTCCAGCGACCCCGCATCGCCCACAGTCTCAATCGTGGCTTTCACCAGCGCCGCGCGCCGTATAGGCTCTGCTCCAAGCTTGGGCATCATGTCTCTCGTTTCTGACGGTTACCTGATCGTTCCGGGCTAGAATATGTTTATTGACTCGTCAATCAACAACCGCAAACTTGCGGTTTGACGCTGTGACAGGGAGAAAAAATATGACTGTCCGTTCCACCCTAATCGCGCTTGGTGCCGCGCTGACGCTGGGCTTTGCCGCCAGTGCGCCGGTGCAGGCCGCCGATTGCTCTAGCGTGACCTTCTCGGATGTCGGCTGGACCGATATCACCTCGACCACCGCCGCCGCGACCACGGTTCTCAACGCTTTGGGCTATGAAACCGATGTCAAAGTGCTGTCGGTTCCCGTCACCTACGAGGCATTGTCGAAGGGCGATGTCGATGTGTTTCTGGGCAACTGGATGCCGTCGATGGCGGCCAATGTCGATCCCTACACCAAGGATGGCACGGTCGAGACGCTGGGCGTAAACCTGACGGGCGCGAAATACACGCTGGCCACCAATCCCGCCGGCGCCAAGCTCGGGATCAAGGATTTCGCCGATATCGCCAAGCACAAGGACGCGCTGGACGGCAATATCTACGGCATCGAGCCGGGCAATGACGGCAATACGCTGATCCTTGGCATGATTGACAAGAACGAATTCGATCTGGGCGGCTTCAAGCTTAAGGAAAGCTCGGAACAAGGTATGCTGGCGCAGGTCGCTCGGGCCGATAAGGCGGGCAAACCGATCATCTTCCTCGCGTGGGAACCCCATCCGATGAACGCCAATTTCGACATCACCTACCTGTCGGGCGGTGATGACGTGTTCGGCCCGAACTATGGCGGTGCCGAGGTGATGACCAACGTGCGCAAGGGCTTTGTGCAAGACTGCCCCAATGTCGGCAAGCTCGTGTCCAATCTGCAATTCACCCTGCCGATGGAAAACGAGATCATGGGCAAGATTTTGGACAATGGTGAAGCGCCCGAAAAAGCCGCCAAGGACTGGCTCGCGGCCCATCCCGAGGTCTGGCAGAACTGGCTTGAGGGCGTGACGACCAAAGACGGCGGCGATGCCCGCGCGGCGGTCGAACAGGCGCTTGGCAAGTGAGCCGAGGCGAACAAAACAAGGGCGCGCGCGGCGCAATCTGCGCGCGCCTTGTCTTGGGCGCGGCGCTGGCCCTGCTTGCTGTGCCCGCCCAAGCCGGCGAACCGCAGGCCCCCTGCCCGACCCGCGCCGATCTGCACGCCGAGGGCATCATCCTGTCGCGCACCACACCCCGCATGAGCGAGGCGTTTCGCTATGAAAACGGCCAGCTCATCGGCTATCGCGCCGACGACCCCGACCTTGGCCGCCCGCCGCAACGCGAAATCTTCGCCCATCCGCTGGCCATCGCCACGCGGCAATCCGCCGGGCACGAATTCACCCTGCGCTACACCGAGGACCCCGCCGCGCTAAGCACGCTGTCGCAAAAAGGCAGATGGTCCAGCCCGGTCGCGCTGATCGTGGATGGCAAGCCAGAACGGCAAGGCACGATCATCTATACCTATCGCGGCCCCGGCTCGGTGCAGATTGGCACCTGTAGCTACCCCGTCTGGCAAGTGCTCGAGCGCGTCGATTTGGGCGATCTGCACTCGTCCTTCCTCAAGGAATTCGCTCCCGATCCCGGCATCGTCCTACGCTCGACCAAACTGGACCCGAAAACCAGCAAAGCCCTGTCGCAGGTCGCGTTTGACGCCATCACCGTGCGCAAGAAAAAATCAACCGACAAAGGACAGGAATGACCTGGCTAACCGACACCAAGATTCCCGTGGGCCAAACCGCCAAGGCGGTGATCGACTGGCTACAAACCCATGCCAGCCCGTTTTTCGACGCGCTCTCGACGCTGATGCAAGGGCTGATCGACGCGATCTTATGGGTGTTTGGAACGCCCCCGCCGCTGGTGGTGATCGCGGTGTTCATGGCGCTGGCGTGGTGGTTGCAACGCAGCTGGATTCTGACCCTGCTGGTGGGGCTGGGTTTCGCGTTCATCGTTAATCAGGGCTATTGGGTGGAAACCACCGAAAGCCTCACACTGGTGCTGTCGGCCTGCGTCGTGTGCATGGGGGTGGGCGTGCCCATCGGCATTGCCACCGCGCATCGCCCGCGCCTCTATGCGGTGCTGCAACCAGTGCTCGACCTGATGCAAACCCTGCCCGGTTTCGTCTACCTGATCCCCGCCATCGTGTTCTTTGGCATCGGTATGGTGCCCGGCCTGATCGCCACGGTGATCTTCGTGCTGCCCGCGCCGATCCGCCTGACGCATCTGGGCGTGTCCTCGACCCCCGACACCTTGATCGAGGCCGCCCAAGCCTTTGGCGCCACCAAACGCCAGCTGCTCTGGAAGGTCGAGCTGCCCTATGCCAGCCCACAAATCATGGCCGGACTAAACCAGACGATCATGCTATCGCTCTCAATGGTGGTGATCGCGGCGCTGGTGGGCGCGGATGGGCTGGGCGTGCCGGTGGTGCGCGCGCTCAACACCGTTAACACCGCGCTTGGCTTTGAATCGGGATTCGTGATCGTGGTGCTTGCCATCATTCTGGATCGCATGCTGCGCCGGGAGGCCAAGAAATGAGCGATCTGACCGATCCCAGCAAAACCGCGGGCCTTGCGGTGCGTTTCGACAATGTCTCGATCGTCTTTGGCGATGATCCACAAGCCGCTTTGCCGCTGATGGATGAGGGCCTGTCGCGCCCTGATATTCAGGACCGCACCGGCCAGATTCTGGGCGTGCATGATTGCTCGCTCGATGTGGCCGAGGGCGAGATCCTCGTGCTCATGGGCCTCTCGGGCTCGGGCAAATCCACGCTGCTGCGCGCGGTGAACGGGCTTAACCCGGTGGCGCGCGGCTCTGTGCTGGTCTGTGACGGCAACGCTATGGTCAATGTCACCCAAGCCAATGCCGCCACCCTGCGCCGGATTCGATTGCACCGGGTCGCCATGGTGTTTCAGCAATTTGGCCTGCTGCCATGGCGCAGCGTGCGCGAAAATGTGGGCCTTGGCCTTGAACTTGGCGGCATGTCGAAATCCGAGCGTCGCGAGCGCGTCGAAACCCAACTCGCACTGGTAGGCCTGTCACAATGGGCGGATCGGCAAGTCGCGGAACTTTCAGGCGGCATGCAACAGCGCGTGGGACTGGCGCGCGCCTTCGCGACCGAGGCCCCGATCCTGCTGATGGACGAGCCGTTTTCCGCACTCGACCCGCTCATCCGCGCCCGCCTGCAAGACGAATTGCTGGACCTGCAAGCCTCGCTCAAACGCACAATCATCTTCGTCAGCCACGACCTCGACGAAGCGTTCAAGATCGGCAACCGGATCGCGCTGATGGAAGGCGGACGGATCGTGCAATGTGGCACCGCGCGCGACATCATCGCCCACCCGGCGAATGACTATGTCGCCGATTTCGTGGCCCATATGAACCCGCTGGGCGTACTGCGCGCCGCCGATCTGGCGCAGGCCGCTGATGACGCAACACGCGCAACCGTCTCGGGCGCGCGCGTCGCGCTGGATACGCCGGTAAAAGAGGTGATGGAACGGCTGCGCGATGAGCCAGTCGTCGCGCTCAGCGATGGCCGCCTGATCACCCGCGAGGGCGTCATCGGGGCGCTGATCGACCCCAAGGGCAGCGCGTGAGGGCTGGGTCGGAATGAGTATTTCTGGCTAGATGAAATCCAGATTTTTGCCTTTTCATCTAGCGAAAAATACTCCCGCCGGAGGCATCCGAGAGGGCAGCCCGCGCGCGCCTAAAGTTTGGTCGCAGGCGCTGGCGGGGTGATCGGGCGCTTTTTGATCTGGGATTCCCGCCACGTCATATAGCTGACCGCCACGATGATAATCGCCCCACCCAAAATGACGTAAGGGTCTGGGACTTCGCCGAAAATGCTCCACCCCGCCAGCGCGGCCCAGACCAGTTGCAGGAAGATCACCGGCTGTGTCACGCTCACCGGGGCGGCGGCGAAGGCCCGCGTCATCGTGTAATGGCCCGCGGTCGCGAACAGCGCCACTGCGCCCAGCCAAAGCGTGGCCGATAGCGAGATTGGCTGCCACTCCCATAGCGCCAGCGGTGCAAGCGCCAGCGTCACCACCAGCGTCATCATCGCCACCACCGTGCTGGCGGGCACGAAATCGGTCAGCCGCTTGGCCGACAGATAGGCCGCGCCAAAGAAGAGCGCCGCGCCGAGCTGGGCGATATGACCGGGCTCAATCGCGCGCACTCCGGGGCGCAGGATGATCAGCGCTCCGATCAACGCCACGCCAATGGCGCTGAGACGCCGCCACGCCAGCCCCTCGCCCAGCAGCAATGCGCCGCCCACCGTCACCACGATCGGGTTGAGGTAATTGATCGCGGTGACATCGGCGATCGGGATATGGGTCATGGCATAAAACCACAGCACCACCGCCACCGCGTGCAGCACTCCGCGCAGACCAAACAGCACCCAGACCTCGCGCGCGAAGCTGCGCCGCAAAATCCGGTTCAGCGCGGGGGCGAAAAAGATCAGCCCCCAGGCAAAGCGCACAAAGGCCGATTGCGCCACGGGCACCGAACTGCCCAGCCAATGCACGATGATATTCACGATGACGAAACACAGTGTGGTCGCCAGCATCCACAGGATGCCGATCATCGGGCGGTTGGCTTTTGGGTTCGCGATCATGCGCCTGTTGGACTCTGAAACGCGCACATCCGCAAGGGCCAGATTTGTATCCGTTACAGCCCGCCCATCGCGAGCCGCCACGCGATTGAGCCCATCACCAGCGCGATCAGCAGATCAAACACACGCCATGCGGCGGGTTTGGCAAACAGGGGCGCCAGCAGTCTTGCGCCATAAGCCAACGAAAAGAAAAACAAAAATGAGGCGGTGATCGCGCCCGTCGCGAACGCAACCAGATGGCCCGCAAATTGCGCCGACACCGCACCCAGCAGCACCACCGTATCCAGCCAGACATGCGGATTGGCCCAGGTGAATGCCGCCACCGTCACCAGCACCGCACGCAAGCTGGGCGCCTTGCCCTGCCCGGCCTCAAGATGTTCGCCACCCCGGATTGCCGCGATTAGCGCACGCAGCGCATACCATGTCAGGAAGGCCACGCCGCCCCAGCGCAGAATCTCGGGCAGCCAAGGAAGCGCGGTGCTGGCGGCAGCAAATCCCGACACGCCCAGCGCGATCAGCAGCGCATCCGAGAGCGCGCAGAATAACGCGACCGCAAAGACATGTTCGCGCCGCAGCCCTTGGCGCAGCACGAAGGCGTTTTGCGCACCGATCGCCACGATCAGCCCCAGCCCCAATTTCAGCCCCGCCCAAAATGCCATTGCCCGCCCCTTTTCATTGCGACTTCCTTCTGAGGCGGCGCTCGGATAAGTTCCAGTTAATTTACTTTAGCTGAAATAAGTTTTGCTCATGTTTGACTATGCAACGCTCGAGGCGCTGGCCGCCGTGGTGGAAACCGGCTCGTTTGAGGGGGCGGCAGCGCGCCTTGGCGTGACACCGCCCGCGATCTCGCAGCGCATCAAGGCGCTGGAAGAACGCATGGGCGCGGTGTTGGTGATCCGCAGCCAGCCCTGTCGCGCGACCGAGGACGGGGCGCGACTGATCTCCCATCTGCGCGAGGTCGCGCTGCTCGAGGCGCAGCTTGCGCCCGACGCGGTTGCGCCGGTGCTGCGCATCGCGGTGAATGCGGACAGCCTTGCGACTTGGGTGATCGCGGCGCTGGCGCAGGTTGAGGATGTGATGTTCGATCTGGTGATCGACGATCAGGACCACGCCCATCACTGGCTGCGCCGGGGCGAAGTGGTGGGCGCGATCACCGCCGATCCGGGGCCGATTGCGGGCTGTGACTCGGTGGCGCTGGGGCGGCTGCGCTATATCGCGACAGCCTCGCCTGCGTTTATCGCGCGCCATTTCCCGGACGGGGTGAATTGCGCGGCCCTGCGCGCCGCCCCGGCGCTGCAATTCAACGCCAAGGATCGCTTGCAAGAGCATTGGGCGGCGATGATCTGCGGGAGGCCTGTCAGCCTGCGCGCGCATCGCATCGCCTCGAGCGAGGGGTTTGTGGACGCGGCCCTGAGCGGGCTGGGTTGGGGGATGAACCCCGAGCCGCTGGTGCGCGACGCATTGGCGCGCGGCACGCTGGTGGCGCTGGGGCCTGCGCCGCTGGACGTGCCCCTGCATTGGCAAAGCCAGCGCAGGCTGAAAGGCCCGCTGGCCCCACTGAGCAAGGCAGTACGAAAAGCCGCCAAAGGCGTGCTTTTATAGCCTATTCGCGCCAATCCCCATTGCCCTTGATCCGCGCCCGCCCTATTGCTGCATTTTATGAAGCTGTTATTTTTAGGCGATGTGATGGGGCGCGCGGGGCGTGCTGCGATCACCGAAAAACTCCCGAAGCTGCGCGCGGATTGGCGGCTTGATTTTGTCGTGGTCAATGGCGAGAACGCCTCGGGCGGGATGGGTCTGACGGGCGAGCATGCCAAGCTGCTGCTTGATGCGGGGGCCGATGTGGTTACGCTGGGCGATCATGCCTTTGATCAAAAGGACATGCTGCGGTTCATCGATGGCGAGCCGCGCATCATCCGCCCGCTGAACTATGCCAAGGACGCGCCTGGGCGCGGCGCGCGGGTGTTTTCCGACACGCGCGGGCGCAAGGTGTTGGTGGCGCAGGTGTTGGGCAATGTGTTCATGAAACGCGCCTTTGACGACCCGTTCTCCACCATTGAGGCCGAGCTGAAACGCTATCCGCTGGGGGGCGCGGTGCAGGCCTGTCTGGTGGATATGCATTGCGAGGCGACAAGCGAGAAAATGGCGATGGGCCATTGGTGCAACGGGCGCGCAAGTATCGTGGTGGGCACCCATACCCATGTGCCTACGAGCGATGCGCAGATTTTGGATAAGGGCACCGCCTATCTCAGCGATGCGGGGATGTGTGGCGATTATGATTCCGTCATCGGCATGTCCAAGGCCGAGCCGATGCGCCGTTTCGTGACCGGCATGGCCAAAGAGCGCTTTAGCCCTGCGCGCGGCGAGGCGACCCTGTGCGGCTTTTACGTCGAGACCGATGACCGCACCGGACGTGCGACGCGCGCAGAACCTGTGCGCATTGGCGGCAAACTGGCGCAGGCGGCCCCGCTGCTATCGTGACACACCCGGCTTGGGTGCGTCAAAATCTGGCATTTCGGCAAAAACTGGCGAAACCGGGCAGGCAGGCGCAGGGCGCGCTTGCGGCTGGGCTGCGCGCCGCTAGTATCGCTTCGATGCGTCTGCATGAGACAATTTTATGATTAACCTGCCAATTTCCCAAACCAGCACCGCTGTCATCGCCTTGCTGATCGTGGTTTGGATGTTTGCGATGTTCCTGCGCGAGCGCTGGCCCCCCGAGGTCACTGCGATTGCGGGGGCTGCCTTGATGGTGATCTTCAATCTTGCGCCCTATGAAAACTCGGTGGCGGTGCTGGCCAACCCTGCCCCCTGGACCATCGCGTTCATGTTTCTCATCATGGGGGCGTTGGTGCGCACGGGTGCGCTGGATGCAATGACGCGCTATGCCGAGGCGCGCATCGACGAGCGTCCGAAAATGACCGTCGCGCTGATGTTTCTCGTCACCATGCTGGCGAGCGGGGTGATGAACAACACGCCCGTGGTCGCGGTGATGATTCCGGTGTTCATTCAGATCGCGCGCAAGCTGCGCATCTCGCCCTCGCGGTTCCTGATGCCGCTGAGCTATTTCACGGTGATGGGCGGAATGATTACGCTGATCGGCACCTCGACCAACATTCTCGTCGATGGTGTGGTGCGCGCACGCGGGCTGGAGCCGTTTTCGATTTTTGAGATCGCGCCCTTGGGCTTGGCGGTCTGTGCGGTCGGCTCGGTCTTTATGGCACTGTTTGCGCGCCGCCTGATCCCCGAGCGCCAGTCGCTGTCTTACCTGCTGGGCGATCGCCCGAAGATGAAATATTTCACCGAGGTCGCGATCCCCGAAGAAAGCAGCCTGATCGGGCAGAACGTGATGGAGGCGGACAGTTTTTCGCGCGACGGCGTGCGGGTGATCGACGTGCTGCGCGGCGATGCATCTTTGCGCCGGGATCTCTCGACGGTGAATCTGGCGGCGGGCGACCGGGTGGTGCTGCGCTCTGAGATGGAAGAACTGCTGGGGATGCAGAAGAACCGCGATCTGCGCATGGTGGACAAGCTGTCTTCAGTGCAGACCGAGACGGTTGAGGTGCTGATCTCGCCGGGCTGTCGGATGATCGGGCAGCAGCTGGGCGATATGCGGCTGCGCAGGCGCTATGGCGTTTATGTGCTGGCCGCGCATCGGCGCAATCAGAATATCGGGCGGCAGTTGGATGATCTGGTCGTGGTGGTCGGTGATACGCTGCTGCTGGAAGGCGCAGGCGAGGATATTGCGCGTCTGGCCGCCGATATGGATCTGGTCGATGTGTCCAAGCCCACCGCGCGGGCCTATCGGCGCAGCCATCTGCCGATTGCGGCGGGCGCGCTGGCGGCGGTGGTGATCCTGTCTGCTATTGGTGTGGCGCCGATCCTTGCGCTGGCGATGGTAGCGGTGGCAGGCATTCTGGTGTCGCGCTGCATCGACACGGATGAGGCGTTTTCCTTTGTCGAAGGCCGCTTGCTGGCGCTGATCTTTGCGATGCTGGTCGTCGGTGTCGGGCTGGAGCATTCGGGCGCGGTCAAGCTGATCGTGGACGGGGTTGCGCCGTGGCTGAAGACCTTGCACCCGCAAATGGCGCTGATCGTGGTGTATTTCCTTGGCCTTGTGATGACCGAATTGCTGTCCAACAACGCCGTGGCGGTGATCTATACGCCGATTGCGATGTCGCTGGCGCTGGCGCTGGGGCTCGATCCGCGCCCGTTTGCGGTGGCGGTGATGTTTTCCGCCTCGGTCGCCTTTGCCACGCCGATCGGCTATCAGACCCATATGATGGTTTACGGCCCCGGCGGCTACAAGTTCACCGATTTCCTGCGTCTTGGGATTCCGATGGATATCGTGACCGGGCTGACGGCGTGTTTCCTGATCCCGTTGATCTGGCCCCTATGAGGAGGGTTGCGATGCGTGTTTTGATGATTTTGCCACTGGCAATCGGATTGGCGGGCTGTGCCGAGATGTCGCGCGCGCCCGCTTGGCCCGATCACGTGACACTGCATGGCACGCAAATGCGCGTGTCCTTCAGTGATGGAACGGTGTGCCGTGCCCAGATTGCGGATGCGCCCAGCGGCGATTTGCAGGGCTGCCGCTGGCCGATGCACTATGACGTCAGCGGCTATCGTCCCAGCTATCTGGCTGGCGTGCCCGGGATTGGCCAATGGTTCCAGTCCTATGCCAAGATCGAGCTGAGCGCGCCTTCGGGGCAAAGCTGGCGCTTTGAAACGCCCGATCCGGCACCGACAAACGCGCGGGGCGACGGCTAGCTAAGCCGGCCCTGAACCGCCGGGGCCTTGCCCCTGCGCCCCGATCCGCTTTATATCGGGCCAAATTCTCGAATTTCTGACGGAGACTCCCATGGCAGGCCATTCCAAATGGGCCAATATCCAGCACCGTAAGGGCAAGCAGGATGCGGCACGTTCCAAGATGTTTTCCAAGCTGGCGAAGGAAATCACCGTCGCCGCCAAGATGGGCGACCCCGACCCCGAGAAAAACCCGCGCCTGCGTCTGGCGGTGAAAGCGGCGAAATCGCAGTCGATGCCCAAGGACGTGATCGACCGCGCGATCAAGAAATCGCAAGCAGGCGAAGGCGATGAATATACCCAGATCCGCTATGAGGGCTATGGCCCCAACGGCATCGCGATCATCGTCGAGGCGCTGACGGATAACCTCAATCGCACCGCGTCCAACGTGCGCTCGACCTTCACGAAATGCGGCGGCAATCTGGGCACGACGGGCTCGGTGAGCTTCATGTTCGATCATGTTGGTGAGATCACCTATTCCGCTGAGGCGGGCGATGCGGACACCGTGATGATGGCCGCGATCGAAGCCGGGGCCGAGGATGTCGAAAGCGACGATGAGGGCCACTGGATTTACTGCCCGATGGAGAACCTGTCGGAAGTGTCGGACGCGCTGGAATCCGAGCTGGGCGAGGCTACCGAGGCCAAGCTGATCTGGAAGCCGCAAAACCGCACCGAGGTTGATCTTGAGACCGCGCAAAAACTGATGCGTTTGATCGACACGCTGGAAGATGACGATGATGTGCAATCCGTCACCGCCAATTTCGACGTCCCCGAGGACGTGGCCGCGCAGCTGTAAGCGCTGGGTTCAGAGACGAAAAAGGCGCCCCTCGGGGCGTCTTTTGCATGTCTGCGCCACGTGTTTGCGCGCATTGTCTTTGCGCGGGCGCGCGACTAGCCTTTCAGCGTCGCGGCCGGGGGCGCGGCCCGGGGCGCGGATCGGATGGGCTTGGTTCGGGGCGCGGCCCCTCTTCGCCTGACGCTCCATTCCCCCCGGGATATTTGAACAAAAGCGAAGGGGGCCGCATGGGCGAGGTCTTGATCACGGGCGCAGAGGTCATCGTCACGATGGACGGGGCGCGGCGCGAATTGGCGGGCGCGGATCTGGTGCTGCGCGACGGGGTGATCGCGGCCATCGGGGCGGATTTGCACAGTTCGGGCGAAATCGTTCATGCGCAGGGCTGTGTGGTGACGCCGGGCTTGGTGAACACCCATCATCATCTGTATCAGACGCTGACGCGCGCGGTGCCGGGCGGGCAGGATGCGTTGTTGTTTGGCTGGCTCAAGACGCTGTATCCGATCTGGGAGCGGATGGGGCCCGAAGAGATCCGGGTTTCGGCGCAGGTGGGTTTGGCGGAACTGGCGCTGAGCGGCTGCACGCTGAGTTCCGATCATCTCTATATGTATCCCGGTGGCGCGCGGCTGGAGGATACGATTCACGCGGCGGCGGAATTGGGGCTGCGCTTTCACCCGACGCGCGGTGCGATGAGCATCGGGCAAAGTGCTGGGGGCTTGCCGCCCGACAGTCTGGTCGAGGACGAGAGCGCTATTCTGGACGATTGCATCCGCGTAATCGACGCGTTTCACGATGCCGGTGAGGGTTCGATGTGTCGGGTCGGTGTGGCGCCGTGTTCGCCGTTTTCGGTCTCGCGCGGGTTGATGCGCGATGCGGCCCTGTTGGCGCGCGACAAGGGGGTGATGATGCACACTCATCTGGCGGAGAATGACGAGGATGTGGCCTATTCGTTGGCGCAGTTTGGCTGTCGTCCGGGTGATTATGCGCGCGATCTGGGCTGGGTCGGTGAGGACGTTTGGCACGCCCATTGCGTCAAGCTGGACGGGGCCGAAATCGACCTGTTTGCGACCACGAAAACCGGCGTGTCGCATTGCCCCTGTTCCAACTGTCGGTTGGGATCGGGGATCGCGCCGGTGCGTGCGATGCGCGATGCGGGGGTGCGGGTGGCGCTGGGGGTGGATGGCTCGGCGTCTAATGATGCCGGATCGCTGATTGGCGAGGCACGTCAGGCGATGCTGTTGCAGCGCGTGCAGAACGGCGCCGATGCGATGGCGGCGCGCGAGGCGCTGGAGATTGCGACGCTGGGCGGTGCGCAGGTCTTGGGGCGGCCCGATTGTGGTGTGATCGCGCCGGGCAAACGCGCCGATATCGCGATTTGGGATGTGTCGGGGCTGGAGGCGGCAGGCGCGTGGGACCCGGTCGCGGCACTGGTGCTATGTGGTCCCAGCAAGGTGCGCGATCTGTTCGTCGAGGGTCGCCAGATCGTGCGCGATGGCCAGATCACCACGCTTGATATGCCCCGTGTGATCGCGCACCAAAACCGGCTGGCGCGCGCCTTGATGGCTTAGGCGCGCTTTTTGCCACCGATCCAGACGCCCGCAATCGCGCGGTCATCGCCCATCATGATCGTTGGGAACAGCGCCTCCCAGAAATCATTGGCGCGGGTGGCGCGTTGTGCGATCACCGGGGTTGAGGCAAGGTCGACGGCGATGAAATCGGCCTCCATCCCCGGTGCCAGCGCGCCGACCTTATCGCCGATGCGCAAGGCCCGCGCCGAGCCTTGAGTGGCCAGCCACCAAAGCTGCGCAGGATGGAGCGGTTGATGCGTGAGTTGGCCGACCTCATAGGCGGCGGCCATCGTGCGCAGCATCGAAAAGTTCGACCCGCCCCCGGTATCGGTGGCCAGCCCGATGCGCTGCCCCTCGGCCATCCGCGCGGGCCAGTCAAACAGCCCCGAGCCGATAAAACTGTTCGAGGTCGGGCAATGAATCAGCGCCGCGCCGACCTCGGCGATGCGGGCAGATTCGCGCGGGGTCAGGTGGATCGCGTGGCCATAAAGCGCGTTTTCCCCCAGAAGCCCGTGGGATTCATAGGTATCGAGATAGTCGCGCGCCTCGGGATAAAGCGATTTCACCCAAGCGATCTCATCGACCTGCTCGGACAGATGGGTTTGCATCAGGCAGTCGGGATGTTCGGCCCAAAGCGCCCCCAGCGCGCTGAGTTGTTCAGGCGAGGAGGTGGGCGAAAAGCGCGGCGTGATGACATAGCTCAGCCGATCCACGCCATGCCAACGCGCCAGCAGCGCGGCACTTTGATCATAGGCGGTTTGGGCGGTGTCACGCAGCCCCTCGGGGGCGTTGCGATCCATGCAGGTCTTGCCCGCCAGCATCCGCATGCCGCGCGCCTGAGCCGCCTGAAAGATCGCATCCACGCTTTGTGGGTGAATCGTGCAATAGGAACAGGCGGTCGTGGTGCCATTAGAGAGTGCGAGATCCAGATAACGCCCAGCGACATCAGCGGCATAGGCTGGGTCGCCAAAGCGCATCTCTTCGGGGAAGGTGTAGCTGTTGAGCCAGTCGATCAGCCGCTTGCCCCAGCTCGCGATGATCGCGGTTTGGGGATAGTGGACATGGGCGTCGATGAAGCCGGGCGAGAGCAGATGATCGCCGTGATCCACCAGCGTCGCACCGGGATGGGCGGCGCGCAGATCCGCGGCTTCGCCCATGCCGACGATCATGCCATTGGCGATCAAAAGCGCGCCGTGACGGATCGGGAGAACCGCCTCTGGCCCCTCGACCAGCGGATCGCCGCGATACGCCATCAACTGGCCCAGATGTAGCTCTGCCATTGTGCACCCCGTTTGTGTTGGCCCATGCTAGAAGCCCCGCGCGCCAAGGTAAATCTCTGCCGTGAGGGCACGGTTTTTTCATCCCCGCCCCCTGTGCATCTTACAGAAACCCGCTATGTTTCGGGCGCAAGCGGGCCCGACCTCGAATCCGGGCGGAAAATCGGGGGTAGTATGGCCGAAGCTGAGTTGGAAGAGCACGAGCGCGAGGAAGAAGATTACCGGCTGGACGGTGATCTGGTCGACTCGATCCTTGAGGCCACCAATAACAACGATGCGACGCTGCTGGCACAGCTGATGGAGCCGCTGCACGCGGCCGATATCGCTGACCTTCTGGAACAGATTTCCGGCCATGAGCGCCGTGCGATCCTGCGCCTTTGGGGCCGCGAGATCGACGGCGAAATCCTGACCGAAATTGACGAATCGATCCGCGAAGAGGTGATCGCAAGCCTGCCGCCAGAAGTGCTGGCAGACGCGGTGCGTGAGCTGGACTCCGATGACGTCGTGGACCTCATCGAAGACCTCGAAGAGCCCCAGCAAGAACAGATTCTGGGCGCGCTGGACGAGCCAGATCGGATGGCGGTCGAGAAATCGCTGTCCTATCCGGATTACTCGGCCGGGCGTTTGATGCAGCGCGAGGTAGTGACCGCGCCCGCCCATTGGACCGTGGGCGAAACGATTGATTATCTGCGCCGTGCGAAATGGCTGCCCGATCAGTTTTACCATGTCATTCTGGTCGATCCCGCCCATCACCCGCAGGGCAATGTCACGCTGGGACGTATTCTGTCGGCGCCGCGCGCCTCGCCGCTGAGCGATATCGCCGAGGAAGAATTCCGCACGATCTCGGTTTATCAGGACGAGGGCGACGTGGCCTATGCGTTCAACCAGTATCACCTGATATCCGCCGCTGTGGTCGATGATGATGACCGGCTTGTGGGCGTGATCACGATTGATGACGCGATGGCGGTGTTGGACGAGGAACACGAGGAAGACATCCTGCGCTTGGCCGGTGTTGGCGATGAATCGTCGCTCTCGGATACGGTGATGGAAACGGTGCGCCAGCGCCTGCCCTGGCTAATGGTGAACCTGCTGACCGCGATCCTGGCCTCGGGGGTGATTTCGATCTTTGAGGGCACGATTCAAAAACTGGTGGCGCTGGCCGTGTTGATGCCGATTGTGGCCTCGATGGGAGGCAATGCCGGCACGCAGACGCTGACTGTGGCGGTGCGCGCGATGGCCACCAAAAGCCTGACCGAAAGCAACGTCTGGCGGGTTGTGCGACGTGAGGCGATTGTCGGGCTGCTGAACGGGCTGGCGTTTGCGGTGGTGATGGGGGTGGTGGCCTCGTTTTGGTTCTCGGGGCCGCATCTGGGCATCGTGATCGCGTTGGCGATGGTGATTAACCTCGTCGTGGCGGCGCTGTCGGGCATCCTGATCCCGCTGATGCTGGAAAAACTGGGGGCGGACCCGGCGCTGGCCTCGGGGACGTTTGTGACGACGATGACGGATGTGGTGGGGTTCTTTTCCTTCCTCGGCTTGGCCTCGGTGATGCTGCTATGAAGGAGGCCGCGCGTCAGGCAGCCTTTGCGACGCGCAAGCTGGCCCATGCGCGCGATGAGGGGGCCGCGAGCCGCGCGTTGACACAGGCGCTGGCCGCCTACCCCGTTCAGCCCTTGGCGGGCTATTGGCCGATCCGCACCGAGCCCGACCCCCGCCCCGCTATGACTGCGCATCACGGGCCGCTTTGCCTGCCGGTGGTGGTGGTTCCGGGCCAGCCGCTGGTGTTTCGGCGCTGGCATCCGGGGGCTGCGATGGAGCCGGGCGCCTTTGGGGCCCCGATCCCGCAGGATAAAACCGAGATCACGCCGCAGATCCTGATCGTGCCGCTGCTAGCCTTTGATGCGCGCGGCTATCGGCTGGGCTATGGCGGCGGGTTTTACGACCGGACCTTGCAGGCGCTGCGCGCCGCTGGCCCGGTAATCGCGATTGGGTTCACCTACGGCGCGCAAGAGCGCACCGAGGTGCCCACCGATGCAACCGATCAGCCGCTCGATTTCATCGTGACAGAGGCCGGCATCAGGGCGTTTTAGCCCGCCAGTGCTGCCAGTGCGGCGGCGTGAATGTCGGGATTGGCCGCAGCGAGCACCTGCCCGCCGCGATAGGCCGGACCGCCCTGCCAATTGGTGACGATGCCGCCTGCCGCCTCAATCACGGCGATCGGCGCGGCGACGTCATAGGGAAACAGGCCCGCCTCGACCACCAGATCAATCTGGCCCGCAGCCAGTAGCGCATAGGCGTAGCAATCCATCCCGTAGCGCGTCAGCTGCACTTGCGATGCCACCCGATCAAAGGCGGATTTTTCTTGCGCGGTGCCGATCTCGGGGAAGGTCGAGAACAGCGTGGCGCTTTCGAGCCCGCCTTGAGCTGCGCGCGTGGCCAGCTTGGCGGTGCCCTGCGGGCCGGACACATCTGCGCGCCCGAAGCCGCCGATGAATCGCTCGCCGATATAGGGCTGGTCGATCACCCCCATCAGCGGCGCGCCGGGGCCGTCGGCCTCTTGCGCGCACAGCGCGATCAGCACCCCCCAAGTCGGCGTGCCCGACATATAGCCGCGCGTGCCGTCAATCGGGTCCAGCACCCAGGTCAGCCCGCTGCTGCCCTGGGTGACGCCGTGTTCCTCGCCGTAAATGCCGTCTTGCGGGCGGCGTTCCTGCAAGATCGCGCGCATCGCGGCTTCGGCGGCGCGGTCGGCCTCGGTCACCGGATCAAAGCCAGTCGCGTGCTTATTGGCCGCGCCGATTCCGCCGATGGGGCGGAAATGTTGCAAGCTGATCTTGCGCGCGCAATCGGCGAGCTCTTGGGCCAAGGCGATCAGTGCAATCTGTTCGGCGGGGTCTTGCACGTGCATGGCGCGCTCCTTATGACGGGCGAAATGAATAAAGGGAGCGGTAAACGCCCCCTTTTATCAGGTCAAGCCGTCCGGACCGCTTTGCACGGAACAGCCGATAGACAAGGCGCAATCACGCCGCGTCTGAAAGCACTTTCGCCAGATCGAACAGTCGGCGACGCTGCGCCTCAGGCATAGCGTAATAGGACCGCACGAGCGCCAGTGCCTCTTTGTCCGACAAGATGTCGCCTTCAACCTGCGGTTGCGCAACGCTGCCTTCGGAGAGACCTTCGAAGAAGAACGAGATCGGCACTTCGACCGCGTCGGCAATGTCCCAAAGTCGCGATGCCGAGACACGGTTCATGCCTGTTTCATATTTCTGGATTTGTTGAAATTTGATGCCTACATGATCAGCAAGTTGTTGCTGGGTCATGCCGATCATCCAACGACGATGGCGGATCCGTTTCCCTACATGCACATCTACCGGGTGTTTCATTTTTTGCCCTTCACTTCAATTTCCTGATTAGAAGCTAACATGCCGCGAGGCGGTCCAAAGCCTCAAAAGTGCAAACCTATCCTAAAAGACAGGCTGTTAGGCGTTAATGGATAACGAACCCGTGAGGTGATTGAGGAAAACCACGCTCTCCCTTGGCGTGTTTTTGCAATTCGCGAAATGTCCCAAGCCTTCCGTTAGGTAAATCTTCTCGTTTCGCAACCCTGCGTTGGCCAAATTTGATTCGTTTTCACGCTCTGGTGCAGCGGGTTCTGGGGGGCGTTTCTCCTTCGGCTTGGCGCTGGTCCTGTCGGGCGTGCAAAGATAAGATAGCTAGGACGACAAGAACGGAGACCGCAATGCGCGCATTTCAAATTCAAACACCGGGCAGTGCACCGAAGCTGCAAGATATCACGCTGCACGCCCCGGTTGCGGGTGAGGTGCAGGTCGCGATCCGCGCCTGTGGTCTCAATTTCGCCGATCTACTGATGACCGAGGGGACGTATCAGGACACTCCGGACGCGCCGTTCACGCTGGGCATGGAATTGGCGGGCGAGGTGATCGCGGCGGGACCGGGGTGCACACTTGCGCCGGGCACGCGGGTGGCGGTGTTTGCCGGGCAAGGCGGGCTGGCCGAGGCGGGCAATTTCGCGCAAACGCGTTGCACGGTGATGCCCGATGCGATGAGCTTCGAGCAGGCGGCGGCGTTTCAGATCGCCTATGGCACCTCGCATGTGGCGCTGGACGCGCGCGCGGGGCTGCGCGCGGGCGAAACCTTGGTTGTGCTGGGCGCGGCTGGCGGCGTGGGGCTTACGGCGGTTGAGATTGGCAAGGCGTTGGGGGCGCGGGTGATTGCCTGTGCGCGGGGCGCGGCCAAGCTGGAGATTGCGCGCGCTGCCGGGGCCGATGAGGTCGTGGATATCGAAACGCCTGATCTGAAGGGCGCGCTGCGGGCTTTGGGCGGCGCGGATGTGATTTATGACGCGGTGGGCGGCGCGGCGGGCGAGGCGGCGTTTCGCGCGCTCAGACCCGGCGGGCGCTATCTGGTGATCGGATTTGCCAGTGGCAAACCGCCGATGCTGCCGCTCAATCATGCGCTGGTCAAGAATATCGCGATTCACGGGCTGTATTGGGGCGGCTATCAAAGCCTTGATCCGGCGGTGCTGAAGGACTCGATGCGCCAGCTGTTTGACTGGTTCAATGCCGGCGCGCTGCATCCCCATATCGGGGCACGCTATCCGCTTGATGCCGTAACCGAAGCGCTGGACGATTTGCGCGCGCGTCGCTCAACGGGAAAATTGGTGATCACGATGGGGGATCGGACCCCAGACTAGGGCCGATACGGCCACAAAACGCCGTTTTCGCGCGCAATGCCTTAAACTTGTTTGAAACAATGCGTTTTCTGCACCGATGAAATCTTGAATTTGCGTCCCTCTCTGCCAATATCGGAACCGACACCGGTACGAGGGATGGCCGGACAAGACTTGTTGGAGGTATCGAGATGGCTGATTTCGAAACGATGCGGACGCCCCATGCGGGCACGCGTCAAGCGGCGATAGACGAAGGTCTGCGCACGCATATGAACCGGGTTTACGGGCTGATGTCAGTGGCAATGCTGATCACCGGCGCGGTGGCTTGGGCGTTGGCGAATATGGCCGTGACAAGCGATCCTGCCGCAGCGGCTGGACAGTTGCGTGGTGGCATCTACCTGACGCAGCTTGGATCGCTGATCTATACCAGCCCGCTGAAATGGGTCTTGATGCTTGCCCCGCTGGGCGTCGTCTTTGCCTTTAGCGCAACGCTGAATAAAATGAGCACAAGCACCGCCCAGATCGTGTTTTGGGTCTTCGCGGCGCTGATGGGGGCCTCGCTTTCGTCGATCTTCCTGGTGTTTACCGGGGTGTCGATTGCGCAGACCTTCCTGGTGACCGCGATCTCGTTTGCGGGCCTGTCGCTCTATGGTTACACCACCAAGCGCAATCTGTCGGGGATGGGCTCGTTCCTGATGATGGGCCTGATCGGGTTGATCGTGGCCTCGATCGTGAACATCTTCCTCGCCTCGTCGGCGCTTGCCTTTGCGATCTCGTTGATCGGCGTGCTGATCTTTGCGGGCCTGACGGCCTATGACACGCAGAACATCAAGAACATGTATCTGCAACTGGCAGCCAGCGGCGGTCAGGACTTTATGGGCAAAGCCGCGATCATCGGCGCGCTCAAGCTGTATCTCGACTTCATCAACCTGTTCATGTTCCTGCTGCAGTTCATGGGCGATCGCCGCTAAGGCGCATCCCTTGATGTAAGATCAAAGCCCCGGCCCAGTGCCGGGGCTTTTTTTCATGCCATGCGCAGCGCCATATCCAGCATCCGGTTGGAAAAGCCCCATTCGTTGTCATACCAGCCAAACACCCGGATCAGCCCGTAATCGGTCACCTTGGTTTCGCGCAGCGCCATCACCACGCTTTCGGGACGCGCGCGCAGATCGGTCGACACAAGCGGGCGATCCGTCACCCCGATCACGCCCCCCGCCGTGCTGAGCGTGGCGTTGATCTGCTCGACACTGGCCGGGCGCTGCACGGCGATCGCCAGATCCACCGCCGACACAGAGGCCGTGGGCACGCGCACCGCTTGCGCAATCAAGCGACCGCTGAGATCGGGCAAGACCTGTTCCATCAAGCGCCCCGCCGAGGTGGAAGTGGGCACCATCGACAGACTGGCCGCGCGCGAGCGTTCCATCGCATCGCGCGGCTGATCGACGGTGGGTTGGCTGGCAGTGTAGCAATGCACCGTCGTCATCGAACCCGTCACAATGCCAAAGGCCCCATCCAGCAGGCGCGCCAACGGGGCAAACGCGTTGGTGGTGCAACTGGCATTCGAGACGATCCGCTGACCGTTCAGGTCGCCGTCATTGGCGCCCAGAACGACGGTGATGTCGGCGGCCTTCGAGGGCCCCGAGATCAGCACCCGCGCAGCCCCGCCCGCCAGCCCCTGCCCCGCGATGGCCGCACTATCGGCGCGCCCGGTGCATTCCATCACCAGATCAATGCCCGCAAGATCGAGCGTGGAAATATCCCCCGCCCGGTGCAGCGCAATGCGCGCCCCGTTGATCACCAGCGCGTCGGGTTCCTGCACAATCGTGCCGCGCCACGGCCCGAACACGCTGTCATATTCAAACAGATAGGCCAGCATATCGGGCGCTGCGATATCGTTGATCGCGACAATCTCAAGCCCCGGCCAAGCGTCAGGGTTTTGCGCCCAAGCCCGCAGCACCGACCGCCCAATTCGACCGAAGCCGTTGATGAAAACCCGCATGGCCGCACCTCCTGAGACCTCGGGCTTACTGCGCCGCGCGGTCAAGGGAAAGCCTGCGATTGTCACCGATACGAAAGTGGTGATTACTGCGGCAGTTGGGGATCGTCATTTACGGCGCACCCACTGGCGTCGCGCGCCAGACGGTGCGCTTTGAGTCGCGCACTTTGCGCATCGCGTTCGTCGCGCGCATCATCGGTGATCTGGCGCGCGGCGGCTGCGGTTTTGTCATGCGGGGTTGCGGGGCGCTTGGCCGCGCTGGTCGCAAACACGTCAAGCATCGCTTTGGTCTGTGACATCACATCCTGCTTTCGACAAAAGAAAAGCCCGGCCGAAAACCGGCCGGGCCACTGGTTCAGAACCAGAAATTAAGCGAGCGCCAGATCGCGTGCGGACTGACGTCCATCACGGCCGGTCTCAAGCTCGAACGTCACGGCCTGGCCGTCGTCGAGACGTGCAATGCCGGCGCGCTCAACGGCCGAGATGTGCACGAAGATATCTTTGCCGCCATCCGCAGGCGCGATGAAGCCAAAACCTTTGGTGGGGTTGAACCATTTCACGGTGCCTGAAGCCATCGTGAGATCTCCTATCAAGTTAGTCTGCCTGCAACATGCAGCAGTATCGGCATAGTCAGATCGTAGTCGCAAACTGAAGCCGTTGACGGAGACAGGGTGCAGTAGAAACAACGTAGCACGCTTAACATAGGGAAAGATTGGCAATTTTGCAATCCTGCATTTTTGCACGCCGCAAAACTGGTCGAGCCAGATTGGTGCATTTTCGTATGATTTACAGGGGTCTGCGGGCGCGGTTCGGGACTGAGGGGAGGTGCTACCTAGTGGCCCGAGCTTGGGCGCGCCAGTTCGGTTTGATCGCCCAGCACGCCCGAGGCGATCCAGCATTGCGGGTGGGTCGCGCGCAATTTGGCTTCGGCGCTTTGCAGATCGGACTGGGTTGAAAACAGCGCGAAACAAGTCGCCCCAGAGCCCGACATGCGGGCCAGATGACAGCCGGGCAGCGCGACAAGAACGTCGAGCAGCGCGCCGATTTGCGGGGCCTGCGCGATGGCGGGCGCTTGCAGATCGTTGCGCTGGGTGGCAAGCCAGTCGATGCAGGCGCGGGCCTCGTTGAACTGCGGAAGCTGCGCGGGCATCGGGGCGTTGGTTTTCTGGCTCAGCGCCTTGAAGATGGCGGGGGTTGCGACCTCGATGCGGGGATTGACGAGCAGCGCGGGCAACGGTGGCAGTTGGACGCGCGCGCAGTGCTCGCCGATGCCTTGCACGCGCTGGGGATGGGGCGTCAGGCACATCGCGATATCGGCACCAAGGCGGGTCAATGCCTCGGGGTCCAGCGCCGCGCCCAGCCCGCGCAATACCGCAGCGGCATCAGACGAGCCCCCGCCAATGCCAGAGGCCGCCGGCAGCGCCTTATGCAAATAAAAGGCCAGATCAGAGCCCCCGGCCAGCTCTGCCGCCCGCAGCACCAGATTGGAGCGATCCACCGGCACGCCTGCCGCCTCGGGTCCGCTTACGCGCAGCGACAGCCCCCGCCCCGGCGCGAACGACACCATATCGCCCACCGGCGCAAAGGCCACCAGACTGTCAAGCAGGTGATAGCCATCGGCCCTCTGGCCGATGACATGCAGGCTGAGATTGATCTTGGCAGGCGCGAAAACGCTAGTTGTTGGCATCGCTTGCCGGGGCCGCTTTGAGAGGCGGCTTGCCCTCATCCTTGAGCACCTGATCCAGCCCGACCGACAGTTTCAGACGCACCCGGTCAAGATCGAGATCCTCAGAGCTGTCCGTCGGCTCTTCGGTCGTGCCAAAGCTGAGGGCGCGGCGCCACTGGAACCGGGCCTCGCGCTGACGACCGACCGCCCAAAGCACATCGCCCAGATGGTCATTCAGCAGCGGATCGCGGGGCTCAAGTTCGACCGCGCGCTCCATCTGCGTGGCCGCTTCCTGATAGTGCCCGGTTTTGTAAAGCGCCCAGCCAAGGCTGTCGATGATGAAGCCCGCATCGGGGCGTTCCTTGACAGCTTTGCGGATCATCGCCAGCGCCTCATCAAGGTTTTCACCCTTATCGACATAGGAATAGCCCAGATAATTCAGCACCGAAGGCTGATCGGGCGAGAGTTTCAGCGCCTCGCGAAACCCCTTCTCCGCCGAGGCCCAATCGCCCGAGCGTTCCTGCGCAATCGCGCGCGAATAATAGACGAACCAATCCTGAGGCTTGGGCGCGCCCATCAGCGCAATCGCCTTATCATAGGCTTTTGCCGCCTCGCCAAAGCGCTTTTCGCGCCGCAACGTATCGCCAAGCGCGGTCCACACGCCCACCAGCTTGGGCTGAATGCGCGCGAGGTTTTCGAGCACCTCGATAGCGGCATCATTGCGCCCCGCGCGCACCATCGCCTCAGCGCGCCCGATTTCGGCAGCGTGATAGATCGGGCTTTTGGGCGAGACCTCGGCATAGGCCGCAATCGCGAGATCATGTTGCTTCATCTTGTCCAGCAGCGAGGCCGTCAGCAGCGTCGCATCGGCCATGTCGGGCTCTACGAGATTGGCCAGCCGTGTGTGCATCAGCGTGAAGGTATCAGGCGCATCGCTAATGAGGGCCTGGGCTACGGAGTAATAGACCTCGGCCACGCCATCGGTTGCGCTGCGCACCATCGTGAAGGGCAGCGTCTCGCCCGCCGCCAGCTTGGCGTGCATGGCTTCAAGCTGGGGGTCCAGATCGGTGCCAAAGCGGTCCTCGATCAGCGCCAACGCATCTTTGTCGCGCTCAAGCTGCGACAGGATCTCGGCATGGGCAATCACGCCGCGCCGCGTGGCGGTGATCATCGCGCCATGTTCGCCCGACAATATCTTGTCGGCGCCCTCATAATCGCCCACCAAGGCTAGCGACAACGCCTTGTGAAACGCCGCGAACGCGCCAAGGCCCTTTTCGCTGCCCACCGCGTCAAAGGCGGCGGAGGCATCGGTCATTTTGCCCTCGCCCACCAGCGCCCAAGCCCGCGTCAGCCCGCCCAGAAGCGGGCCGGGGTCGGAGCTTTCATCTTGGCTGAGTTTGATCGCGTCGCCCCATTTGCCTTCCTTGGCATCGGCCGCCAGGACCGTCATCGCAGCGATCTGGCTGCCGGTTTTCGCCTCAAGCATCTGGCGCGCCAAGGGCACGGCGCGGTCGAAATCGGCAATCGCGATCTCGGCTACCAGCGTGGCCTCTG
Source organism: uncultured Thioclava sp. (assembly GCF_913064665.1). GTDB lineage: Bacteria > Pseudomonadota > Alphaproteobacteria > Rhodobacterales > Rhodobacteraceae > Thioclava > Thioclava arctica. The sequence continues at coordinate 7,932 of NZ_CAJYBT010000026.1, read as the reverse complement.
CGGTTTCTGCGCTGACATCGCCCGAGGCCATCAGCTTGCGGTAATAGGTGGCCGCCTGTTCGAAATCCAATTGCTGCGAGGCGATGCGCGCCGCCAGATAGGCCCCGGCCTCTTCGGGGCTGGGATCATTGGCCACGTCTGCATCGTTCTTGGCGGCCTCGGCATCCGCGGCGGCAGCGGCGTCTTGCGCACTTTGCCCGACGGGGGCCTTTTTGTCTTGCGCAAGCGCGGGGGTGATAGCGACAGAGCCCATCAGCAATGCGATAAAAGCTATGCGAAAAGCAGAGGAATTACTCGACACGAAACAGTCCTCTCATTGAGTTTGGCCAGAGCGTAACGGCGCAGTCAGTGCATAGCAATGCGGCCCGCGCGCGCGGGCCCGCCGCGCTTGGCGAAAACACGCCGTTTTGACCGCCTCGCCAAGGGTTACAGCAGATGACGCCACCGTGATGACGGTGCGTTAATCAAATATGACACACTTTTCTCTTGCGTTTCGTGCGCAATAGCACATATAAGGCCGTAATCTTAGTTTGAGATTGTATTCCCTTGCGGCTCCACCATCGGGCAGAGCTGTCAGGCCGCTGCATATGCGGCATCTTCGACATACCCGCCGGACCGGCTGCGAATGCGCAGGGTCAGCGTGAACGTAGATGCCAGCGCATTGTGCCGGGAAGTCACATGATGCTGATCGCTTGTTTGCCGCGCTGCCGGGTTCGCCTTGGCAATGCGGTGCGATCTACACCGCACCGTGCCGAGCAAACGGCTTGCGCGGAACCGCCGTAGAATGGAGATATGATATGACCAAGAAAACCATTGAAAATGCCGTCACCGCCCACGCCCTGCGCAGCGAAGACATCAAGCGCGACGTGAAGCATAGCGATACGGTCAAGCCGCATGAGGCCAATTGGGCCGACACGCGCCATACGCTGTTTTCCACTTCGGCCTGATATCGGGCCAATCCGGGTGCGTTTGCGCGCCCACCCCATCGGGGACCTTGAAAAAGCGGGGGGCCAGGCCTCCCGCTTTCTGCATTTTAGGGGCGTTTGAGCGCCTTACATATTGGGATAGTTCGGCCCGTCCCCGCCCTGCGGCGTGGTCCAGTTGATGTTCTGGCTCGGGTCCTTGATATCGCAGGTCTTGCAATGCACGCAGTTCTGGAAATTGATCTGGAACTTGGCATTCGCCCCTTCGCCGATCACCTCATAGACGCCTGCCGGGCAATAACGCTGCGCGGGTTCGTCATATTTGGGCAGATTGACCGCGATCGGGATCGACGGGTCTTTCAGCTTCAGATGGCAGGGCTGGCTTTCCTCGTGATTGGTAAAGCTGAAGGACACATTGGTCAGACGGTCGAAGGACAGCTTGCCATCGGGCTTGGGATAGTCGATCGGCTTGAAATTCTTCGCCTCGCCCGTCGCCGCAGCATCGGACTTGCCATGTTTGAGAGTGCCGAACAGCGAAATTCCGAACAGCGAATTGGTCCACATATCCAGACCACCAAAGACCAGCGACGGGAGCATCCCCCATTTCGACCACATCGGCTTGACGTTGCGCACCGGCTTGAGGTCTTTGGCAATCGGGCCCGAGCGCAGATCGGTCTCGTATTCCACCAGATCATCGCCCGCGCGCCCGGCCTTGATCGCGGCGGCGGCGGCCTCGGCGGCGGCAATGCCCGAGAGCATCGCGTTATGGTTGCCCTTGATGCGGGGCACGTTCACCAGACCCGCCGCGCAGCCCATCAGCACCACGCCCGGAGCGGTGAGCTTCGGGATCGACTGCCAGCCGCCTTCCGAGATCGCGCGCGCCCCGTAAGCCACGCGTTTTCCGCCCTCAAGCAGCTCGGCCATCATCGGGTGATGTTTGAAGCGCTGGAATTCCATATAGGGGTAGAGATGCGGGTTTTCGTAGTTCAGGTGGACCACGAAACCGACGTAAACTTGATTGTTCTCAAGGTGATAGACGAACGACCCGCCGCCTGCATTCTTGCCCAGCGGCCAGCCCATCGTGTGCGTGACGGTGCCCTCGTGGTGCTTGGCGGGGTCGATCTCCCAGATTTCCTTCATGCCGAGGCCGAATTTCTGCGGGCAGTGATCCTTGGAGAGGTTGAACTTCTCCATCACCACCTTGGCCAGTGAGCCGCGCACACCCTCGCCCAGCATGACGTATTTGCCGCGCAGCTCCATGCCCGGCTCATAGCCCGGCCCCTGCGAGCCATCGGGATTCTTGCCAAATTCGCCCGCGACGACGCCCGCGACCCGGTCCCCGTCCCAGACGATTTCACTCGCGGCCATGCCGGGGAACACCTCGACGCCCAGCGCCTCGGCCTGTTCGGCCATCCAGCGGCAGACATTGGCCATCGAGACGATGTATTTGCCGTGATTGCTCATCAGCTTGGGCATCGGCCAGTTCGGGATGCGCAGATGGCCATGCGGGCCAAGCATGAAGAAATTGTCTTTCTTGACGCCCACTTTGATCGGCGCGCCGCGCTCTTTCCAATCGGGCAACAGTTTATCCAGACCGGCGGTATCGAGCACCGCCCCCGACAGGATATGCGCCCCCACTTCCGAGCCCTTTTCGATCACTACGACCTCAAGCTCAGGGTTGATCTGCTTCAATCGGATCGCCGCGGACAGGCCTGCCGGCCCCGCGCCCACGATCACAACATCATATTCCATCGACTCGCGTTCGATCTCGGCCATATCCCAAATCCTCTGGCTTGCCGCTACAGGTTGGGTTCTGCCTAGCCTAGTGGGCGCATCGAGGCAATTGTTACGCTGCGATGGCGCGCAACATTATTGCGTCCACGGCGGGGGTTTGCGTGGTGTTGCCACCCTCGCAGGACCAGATATCGCAAGCGTTCCGCCAAATGGGGCGCGTGAACGAGGCGCGCATCCCCTCACCCTGCTATCTGACAAAATTCGCACCCGTGTTTGAAAGGCCCCGGAGGGCAGAGTTGGCGGGCAAAGCTGGCGCGACCCGTATGGCTGCGCCGGCAGCATGACGCTCAAAACTTCGACGGGTTTTGGCAAAAATTGGGCAGGAGGCTTGACTTGAGGGGGCAAGAAAAGATTTAGATGCCCTGAATTGGAGCTTTCCTCCGAATTCAGGAGCCTTCCATGGAAAAAGTGCCGTTGACGCGCGCGGGCTATGACTCGCTTAGTCAAGAATTGAAAAAACTGAAGTCTCAGGAACGTCCTGCGATTATCAAGGCGATTGCCGAAGCGCGTGAGCTGGGCGATCTGTCGGAGAATGCCGAATACCATTCGGCACGCGAGAAACAGGGCTTTATCGAAGGTCGCGTCAAAGAGATCGAAAGTCTGTTGGGGCGCGCCGAGGTCATTGACCCCAGCAAATTCACCGGATCGGTGAAGTTTGGCGCCACGGTGACCATCGTCGATGAAGATACCGACGAGGAAAAGACTTATCAGATCGTGGGAGAGCCAGAGGCCGATCTGGAGCAGGGTCGCTTGAATATGAAATCGCCCCTTGCACGGTCGCTGATCGGCAAGGAAGAGGGGGATACCGTCGATGTGCGCACCCCCGGCGGCACGCGCAGCTACGAGATCTTGTCCGTCAAATTCGCCTGACACCCGCCTTTTAGGGACGCCTTGAATGGAAACGCCCGCAGATCGGACCACGCAAACCGCCGCCCCTTTGGGCGGGATGCGCGCGTCTGTGGCGCGCGGTGGTCCCTCGGCGCTGCCACGCGGGCCCGGTCGGGTGGAATGGATCGCGCTGGCGCTGTCGCTGCTTTGGCTTGTGATGGTGCTGGCGTTTTGGTTCTTCGCGCCCGGTGTTGCGGGGACCGCCTCGTTGTTCAACACGGTCAGCATGATGGTGGGCATGACGCTGCCGATCGCGATGATCTGGGTGGCTGCGATCACGGCCCGGGCGGCGCGTGAGATGCGCGCGGAGGCGCAGGCGCTTAAACAGTCGATCGAAGCGATGCGGATGGCGTGGCTGAACCAGCAGGCCTTGCGCAGCGATCAATCGGTTGAGCGCAAGCTCGATGAGATCGCCGCCGTCACGCGCCAAGCCGAAAGCACGATTGCCACCTTTGCCTCGCGCCGCGATGCCCATGCCACGCAGCCCTCTGCCGATCGCAAGGCCGCCCTTGTGCCGCCTGCCCCGATGCGCCCCGATGACACCGAACCGATGCTGGCCCTTGGCACCCCGGCCGAAGAGTTGCGCGCCCCGATCTCGGTTGCGGATTTCGTGCGCGCGCTGAATTTCCCCGACACGCCCGAGGATAAAGAGGGCTTTCGCGCCCTGCGCCGCGCGTTGGAAGATCGCTCGACGGCCAAGCTGCTGCGCTCGGCGCAAGATGTGTTGAACCTGTTGTCGCAAGACGGGATCTACATGGATGACCTGACGCCCGACCGGGCGCGCCCAGCCCTGTGGCGCCGGTTTGCCGCAGGCGAGCGGGGCCGCGAGATTGCAAGCCTTGGCGGCATTCGCGACCGCTCGTCGCTGGCGCTGTCGGCGGGGCGGATGCGCGGCGATACGATCTTTCGCGATGCGGCGCATCATTTCCTGCGCCAGTTTGACCGCACCTTCGGCGAGTTTGAAAAGAACGCCTCGGATCAGGAAATCGCCGATCTGGCCGAGACCCGCACCGCACGCGCCTTCATGCTGCTCGGCCGTGTAACGGGCAGCTTCGACTAAAGCGCGCGGCGCATTTCATGCACGCGGTGAAAGTTGAACGCAAACCGGGTGAAGGCCGAGTGGCGCTGCCCGGTCACCATGAACCCCAAGCGGTGATATAGCGCGCGCGCACGCAGGTTTTCCTCGACCACCTCAAGGCAGAGCGCGCGATAGCCCTGCGATTGGGCATAGCTGGAGAGGGTCTCGATTAACTCCGTGCCAATCCCGTGGCCCCGCAGATCGGCACTGACGGCGATGCCATCGACCATCACCGTGCCCGCCTCTAGGTCTTGCGCCAGAAACCGCAGGCAGCCAGCGCGCCACAGCCCGCCGATGCGCCCGTAGCTGGCGCGCAAATCGGGCAAGCCACCACCGACAAAAGAGCCATGCGGCGTGCGAAACCCGATCACGCCGATCACTTGGCCGTGCGGGTCACATGCCGCAATAGCGAATTGCGGCGCGATCACGCGCTCGATGAAATCCAGCGCGCGCGGCTGTGGCCCCATCACGCGGCCCAGCTTGCCGCCAAAGGCTTGCCAATACAGCCCGGCGGCGCGCGCGCGTTGATCGGGGCGCAACCCGTGATGATAGGTGATCGCGTTCATGATGCCGGGCGCAGGGCGCGTTCGGCCTGCGCAAGATCTTGCGGGCTGTTGAGATTGCAAAACGGGTCGGGATCGGCGCTGAACGCCACCTCGCGCGCACCCGCCGCCGCGATCCGCAAGCGCCGCTCTCCGCGGGCAAAAAGCTGTTCAAGTGCGGCTTGGCAAGAGATCGGCCAATAGCCCACGCTGGGATGTGCACGCCCAAAAGAGCGCGCAATCGCAGGCCCCGCCCCCGCCAGTTGCGCCACCAGATCGCGCGGCACGAACGGGGTATCGACTGGCACGCAGATCAGCGCATCCGCCCCTTCGCGCGCGGCCCAGTCCAGCCCGGCCAATATCCCCGCAAGCGGCCCCTCGCCCAACCTCTCGGGCGCATCCGGCAGCACTGGCAGCGGCGCAAACGGCGCGGGCGCGCGATTGCTGGATACCGCAAGGCGCGCCACCTGCCCGGCGAGCCGATCTGTGACATGCGCGATCAAGGGACGTCCGGCTAGCATAAGCTGCGCCTTGTCCACGCCCCCCATGCGCCGGCCTTGCCCGCCCGCTAAAATCAGCCCAAAAATCACCTCTGCCAAGGGGTTGATTGCCTCCGATACAATCGTGCGCTTTGCCATTTCGCGCCGCGTCCTCTAACTGTCACGCAACTGCCCCAAGGAGACAAGCGCGATGTCGCAAACTTCTGCCATCAAAGCCGCCTATTGGCGCGGATTTCGCAATGGCTTGCCGTTCTTGCTGGTGATTGCGCCGTTTGGCTTGCTGTTTGGCGTGGCCGCCACCAACGCCGGGATGGATTTGGCGCAGGTGATGGGGTTTTCGGTGATGGTAATTGCCGGGGCAGCGCAGTTCACCGCGCTGCAACTGATGGGCGATCATGCGCCCGTGGTGCTGATCCTCGCCGCTTCGTTGGCGGTCAATCTGCGCATGGCGATGTATTCCGCGGCACTGACCCCGCATCTGGGCAAGTCAAAGGCCTGGCACAAGGCGTTGGTGGCCTATTTCATGGTCGATCAGGTCTATGCGCTGTCGGCCAATGAATATGAAACCCGCCCCGAGATGAGCCGCGCCGAGAAGCTGGCCTATTATGCCGGGGCTTGCACTCCGGTCTGTCCGAACTGGTATCTTGCGACGCTGGCCGGGGCGCTGGTGGGCGCGGCGATCCCGCCAGAATTCGCGCTGGATTTTGCGGTGCCGATCACCTTCCTTGCGATGATCGGGCCAGCGCTGCGCAGCCTTGCCCATGTTGCAGCTGCCCTCGTGTCGATTGTGGGTGCGCTGGTGCTGTGGTTTTTGCCCTCGGGTGTCGGACTGATGATCGCGGCGCTTGCAGCGATGGTGACGGGCGCACAGGTTGAACTCTGGGTCGCGCGCCGAAAAGGAGCCCTGCTATGAACGGCTATTCCGATGCGGTGATCTGGGGGATCATCGTGGCGCTGGGGATCGGCACATTCGCGCTGCGTTATTCGTTTCTGGGCTTTCTGGGTGATCGCCAACTGCCCGAATGGGCGCTGCGCTATTTGCGCTATACGCCGGTTGCGGTGCTGCCGGGGCTGGTGGCGCCGCTCGTGGTCTGGCCCGCAGCGACCGATGGCCACCCCGACCCTGCCCGGCTGATCGCAGCCGTCGCCGCGTTGGCCGTCGGGATCGCGACGCGCAACACGCTTTGGGCAATTGTGGGCGGGCTAAGCGCGCTATATCTGGCGCTGTGGCTGATTGGCTGAGCGGTTTGCTTGGGTGGTAAAGAAGCAGGCAAGCGCGACTCGTGGCGCAGAACTCCGGCTCATTAAATAACGCAAATATTGGTCGAACCGCTGGGCGGAAGTGAGTGGCAGCTGTCAGTCCCTTGCAGACGCTATGCGTTGCCCTTGACTGCCTCCAGAAATCTGCAATCTGTCACGTATGACCTTGCGTAGACCAACGAAATCCGATGCCTCAAGTATAGCTGCTATCTCGATCGAGGTGTGGGTAGGCACTTATCTCAAACGTGGCGTGAACGCTTTCTTTGCCGATTTTGCCTTGAATGAGTTCACCCCGGCGAAGGTGGAGAAACTGATTTCCGACCCCAGTCAGTTCATTCTTGTCTCAGATAATGAACAAGGGATCGACGGTTTCATACGGGTTTCCTCATCTAGCAAGCCACCCGTAGAAGGCTGTTCAGAATTGGAAATTTCGACTTTCTACGTGCAGCCGCGCCACCATGGAAAGGGTATCGGCAAACAGCTCCTCGAAGCCGCATTTCAACACTGTCGGGACAGCGCTGCAGAGTCTGTCTGGCTGACAACCAATGCGGAGAATGATGCCGCTATCGCATTTTATCTTTCGCGGGGGTTCGAACATGTCGGGGAAACCCACTTTCGCATTGGTGACGAAAGATATCTCAACAACGTCTATTCATTTCGCTTTCTCTGAAGCTGGCATAGCATCAATAGCGCACTGGACGTCACCGTTGAAACGACCGGCAGCTTCGTCCCGCACCGCTGCCGCTAGACATCCATCCCCCAAACAAAAAGACGCGCGAAGTTTCCCTCGCGCGCCTCATTGTTGGATCAGCGCCCCTTCGGAACGACGGTTTGTGGCTTTTCTTGCTGAATCATCAGCACGCCGGAATTATCATCGGGATCATCGTCATAATGATCTTTGCTGATCTCCCCCGGCAGTCTGTCGAACGCCTTGGACAGCTTGAGCG
>NZ_CAJYBT010000025.1 GCF_913064665.1 uncultured Thioclava sp. | reverse complement strand
CTGATGGTAGTCCTCAGCGGGGTAGAAGGTGGTGGCGGCTCTCAGCCCGGTGACAATGTCGTTTTTGAATGATTTGTCCTGATCGAGTGATCTCAATGAAGCTTCAGCCGTTTTGCATTGATCTTCATCGTGGTAGTAGATGCCGCTGCGGTACTGAGTGCCGTGGTCACAAAACTGGGCGTTTTTGGCGGTTGGGTCGATATTTTTCCAAAATACGGCCAGTAGCTCTTCATAGCTGATTTTCGAAGCATCGTATTTAATTTGAATCGCTTCGGTGTGTCCCGTGCCGCCAGCTGAGACTTCTTTGTAAGTAGGGTTTATTTTCTTGCCATCGGTATAACCGGAGGTGGTGGAGAGGACGCCATCGAGTGTGTCGAAGGGTGGTTCCATGCACCAGAAGCAGCCGCCGGCAAAAGTGGCGTTTGCATTTTCAGAAGCATGAATGCCAACTGTGCCTGTCAGGCCAGAAAGGAAAATCATGCTCAGAAATAATTTTTTCATTATTGTTGTCTCTGTCTCATTAATTGTTATGACTGAGAGGGCGATGACACTAAATAGTTTCATGCCGGCAAATATGATTTTTTAGCGCATAAAAAAAGCCGAGAAAATATCTCGGCCTTTTTAAGTTTTAAAATGCAAATCAGCCTGAAGCTTTCTCTGCGCACGCTATGCACATCTCCGCAAAAGGAACGGCTTGCAAGCGTTTTTCTAGAATCGATTCACTGCATGATTTACACAGGCCATAACTGCCTGATTCAATCCGACCTAGCGCCGCATCAATTTGCATCACCATCAGTTGCGCTTCATCATCAAGAGCTGCAAGAACATCATCGTTCTCACTTTGAGTGGCCTGCTCGGCAAAGTCTTTTTCAACCGCTTCCTCCTTGTGATGAGTCTCAACTTCAATAGCATCAATTCGACGCATATATTCCTCACGTAAAGAGAGCAGTTGTGTTTTTACATTATCAAAAGAGGGCATTGTTCCTTCCTATATGGTGTTATTTATTTCTCAGCATCTGAAAAATCAGATCTTTCAGGTGTAGTCGTTCTTTTTTTATTTCTGAAAGATATTCATCGTTAACCGTCTCAATACCTTGCTCTGCACGTGAGACCGACTTATCAATGCCCTCATATTCATGCGCCAAACGTCTGAAATGAGAGTTGCTCATTTTTAATTCGTGCAGCTGGTCTTTGTATTCAGTAAATTCTTCAATCAGTGGGTGGTGCATTAACTTGCCTCGTTGTTATTTAGGTTTCGCTATTATTTTAGACAATTATATAGACAGGGAGTTTGATCGTGGTCAATGTGCAGCGATATATTGGAGGCGTGAGCAGGCAAAAAAAAGCCGGATACATGATCCGGCTTTTAATTTCAGATGTCGCGCTAATTGCTAGAATTCAGCCCAATCCTCTTCAGCGGTGCTAGCGGCAATCTTTTTAGGCTGAGCTGCAGGCTTATGTAGCTGCGCCTGTGGCGCAGGGGCTAAAGGCCGTTCAGCTATTTTGGTTTGTGATGCGCTACTAGTCGTTGTTACTTTTTTGGCGGAACTTGATGTGAGCACAGAATTGGTCACATTGAAAAACTCCATGAGTTTATTTAGCGTATTGGCCTGATCTTCTACAGAACGACTTGCCGACGCAGATTCCTCAACCATGGAAGCGTTTTGTTGCGTCATGTCATCCATCTGAGTAATGGTTTTATTGATCTGATCAATGCTGGACGTTTGTTCCTGACTGGCTGCGTTGATCTCAACAATGATATCGGCAACTTTTTTGGTGCCATCAACAATTTCTTGCAGAGTAACACCCGATTCATCAACAAGTTTGGTACCGGCTTCGGCTTTTTCGACACTATCGCTAATTAAAACTTTGATTTCTTTGGCTGCTTCGGCAGTACGTTGTGCCAGGTTACGTACTTCACTCGCAACAACGGCAAAACCACGACCCTGGTCTCCAGCTCTGGCTGCTTCCACCGCTGCATTCAAGGCCAGCAGGTTGGTTTGGAATGCAATACCATCGATAGTGGTAATGATGTCTGAAATTTTCTTACTTGAGGTATTGATTTCGCTCATGGCAGTGACTGTTCGTTTGATAACGTCACCGCCTTTTTCTGCTTTATGTTCAGCTGGGTCGAGCTGCTGTTGGCCCGAACCTTGACGTCGGTCGATGCCAAGCCGATTGCCGCCACGATGACACGTACGGTCTCGGCCTCGGGGGTGGATTGGGGGCTGCTGGCGGCAGCTGGTGTGCTGACCATCATCCCCGGCGCGCTCGTGATCTATTTCGTCCGCAACTACATCGCCAAGGGCTTTGCCCTGGGCCGGGTTTGAAGGAGTTCGACAATGAGTTGGATGGCATGGACTTGGCCAACGGCGACGTTCTTCATCGTGATCGCAGCGCTGCTGCTGATCTTCTCGGTGCTGGCGATAAGGTATCCAGAAACGCCCCGTATGGGCTTGCTGCGCATTGAAACCACGCGTGGCGACCGGCTGTTCATCAGCCTGCTCAGTGCGGCGTTTCTCAATCTGATCTGGCTTGGCCTTGTGGGCACAGCGGTTTGGGGAGGGCTTGTTGTTAGCCTGATCTTCGCCGCCGCCGTGTTCCGTTGGGTCTGAGACGGGTGACGCTTACGACAACATAGATACTCAGGGAGGAGAAACTATGAGACTACACTTAACAACTGCAATGGCCTTGGTGCTGTGCATCGGCTCGCCGGCATTTGCCGACATGACCGAAGGCAAGGCGTTCCTTGATCAAGAGATCGGGGATATGACCACGCTGTCACGCGCCGATGCCGAAAAAGAAATGCAATGGTTCGTCGACGCGGCCCAGCCCTATCAGGGCATGGAAATTCACGTCGTGTCGGAATCGCTCACCACGCATGCCTATGAATCCAAGGTGCTGGCGCCGTGGTTTTCCAAGATCACCGGGATCAAGGTCATCCATGACGTGATTCAGGAAGGCGATGTGGTCGAGAAGATCCAGACCCAGATGCAGACTGGCGAGAACATCTATGACGCCTATGTCAACGATTCCGACTTTATCGGGACGCATTGGCGCTATGGCCAGGTGCGCAACCTGACCGACTGGATGGCGGGCGACGGCAAGGCTGTGACCGATCCGTACTTCGATCTCAACGACTTCATCGGACTCAGCTTTACCACCGCGCCCGATGGCAAGTTGTATCAGTTGCCCGACCAGCAATTCGCGAACCTTTACTGGTTCCGGTACGACTGGTTCAACGACGCCAAGACCAAAGCCGACTTCAAAAAGGAATACGGCTATGATCTGGGTGTGCCGGTCAACTGGGCGGCCTATGAAGACATCGCCAAGTTCTTCACCGGGCGCGACATGTCCTATATTGGCGGGCCGAAAAAAGTCTATGGCAACATGGATTACGGCAAGAAAGACCCCTCACTTGGCTGGCGCTTCACCGATGCGTGGCTGTCGATGGCGGGTGAGGGCGACAAGGGCTTGCCCAACGGCAAACCGGTCGATGAATGGGGCATCCGCGTCAATGAGAACGATCAGCCGGTCGGCTCTTGCGTTGATCGCGGTGGCGCGACCAACGGTCCGGCCGCCGTCTATGCGGTGCAGAAATATATCGACTGGCTCAAGAACTACGCCCCGCCATCGGCCGAAGGCATGACCTTTGGTGAAGCTGGCCCGGTGCCCGCACAGGGGGAGGTTGCCCAGCAGGCGTTCTGGTATACCGCCTTCACCGCCGATATGGTGAAGCCCGGCCTGCCAGTCGTGAATGAGGATGGCTCGCCGAAATGGCGTATGGCGCCCTCGCCGCACGGTCCCTACTGGGAAAAGGGCATGAAGCTTGGCTACCAGGATGTGGGCTCGTGGACGTTGATGAAGTCGACGCCGCTCAAGCGCGCACAGGCCGCTTGGCTCTATGCGCAGTTCGTGACTTCGAAGCTGGTCGATGTGAAGAAAAGCCAGGTCGGTTTGACCTTCATTCGCGAAAGCACGATTCAGGACAAGAGCTTTACCAAGCGCGCGCCTGATCTGGGTGGTTTGGTCGAATTCTATCGCTCGCCCGCGCGCGTTCAGTGGACGCCGACGGGCACCAATGTGCCGGACTATGCCAAGCTGGCACAGCTCTGGTGGCAGAATATCGGCGATGCGTCCTCTGGTGCAAAAACCGTGCAAGAAGCGATGGATTCGCTGTGCGACGCACAAGAGAAGGTGATGGGCCGGATCGAGCGTTCGGGCGTTCAGGGCGACAAAGGCCCGAAACTGGCCGACAAGCACGATCTTGCCTGGTGGCACAACTATTCGGTCGAGAACGGTTCGCAGTCGCCCAAGCTCAAGCTTGATAACGAGCGTGAGCAGCCGGTGACAGTGAGCTACGACGAGCTGGTCAAAAGCTGGAATGAGTAATCGTCCACGATAAGACAGGAGGCCGGGGCAACGCCTCGGCCTCTTTGCACCGATGCGTTCCGGCATATGCGTTCGTAGCGCCTCGCATCCCTAAGTCTCACAGGTTCCGGATCGCAGAGCATGCCCCATATTTTAGCGATTGATCAGGGCACAACGTCCTCACGTGCGATTGTCTTCGGCAACGATTTGCGGCCGTTGGCCAGTGCACAGACCGAGTTTGCGCAGCATTTTCCGCATCCGGGCTGGGTCGAACATGACGCGATGGAAATCTGGGAAAGCGTTCTGACGACAGCGCGCGAAGCGATAAAGAAAGCCAGGATCACGCCCGATCAGGTCGCGGGCATCGGCATCACCAATCAGCGCGAAACCACGGTGGTGTGGGACCGCGAAACGGGCCTGCCCATCCACAACGCAATCGTCTGGCAAGACCGCCGGACTTCGGACTATTGCCACAGCCTGCATAAGGATGGGTTCGAAGAAACTGTCACCACGCGCACCGGCCTCATCATCGATCCCTATTTCTCGGCCACAAAACTGCGCTGGCTGCTGGAAAACGTCGATGGCGCACGCGAGAAAGCCGAGGCCGGAAAGCTTGCCTTCGGCACGATCGACAGCTGGCTGATCTGGAATCTTACAGGCGGCGTGGCGCATGTGACCGACGCGACGAACGCCGCGCGCACGATGCTCTATGATATTGTCAAAGGGCGCTGGTCCCCGACGATCGCCGCCAAGCTTGAAATCCCGATCAACATGTTACCCCAGGTCAAGGACTGCGCCGCTGATTTCGGCACCACGCAGAGCGATTTCTTCGGCGCGGAAATCCCGATCCTCGGCGTTGCGGGCGATCAACAGGCCGCAACCGTAGGGCAGGCATGTTTCAAACCCGGAATGCTGAAATCGACCTTTGGGACGGGCTGTTTCGCCCTTCTGAATACGGGCGATCAGATGGTGCGCTCGGAAAATCGCCTTCTGACGACCATCGCCTATCAGTTGGACGGCAAGGTCACCTATGCGCTTGAGGGCTCGATCTTCATTGCGGGCGCGGTGGTCCATTGGCTCCGCGATGGGCTCGATATCATTGAACACGCGCGCCAGACTCAAGAGCTTGCAAGCACCGCCGACCCGGAACAAGAGGTCATCATCGTGCCCGCCTTCACTGGCCTTGGAGCGCCATATTGGAACCCCGATTGTCGTGGCGCAGTCTTTGGCCTGACCCGGAATTCGGGCCCCGCCGAGTTTGCGCGCGCGGCGCTAGAATCGGTGGGTTTCCAGACCCGCGACCTGTTGGAAGCGATGCAGGCAGATTGGTCAGACGATACCCGGCCCATCCTGCGTGTCGATGGTGGCGTGACGGACTCGGACTGGGCGATGCAATTTCTGGCCGATATTCTCGGCGCGCCGGTAGATCGGCCCGAAGTGCTTGAGATCACAGCACTTGGCGCAGCGTGGCTTGCGGGCTACAAAGCCGGAATCTATCCAGAGCCTGAAGAATTTGCGCAAAGTTGGAAGCTCGAGCGGCAATTCGATCCGCAGATGGATGAGGCCGCGCGCGATCAGCGCTATGCCGCGTGGAAACGTGCGGTCCAAGCAACAATCGAATTCGGCACAGGTGCATGATGGCCTTCTCTTTGAAGCTTCCCGCTAAGATCATCTTTGGACGTGGCAAACGTACAGAGGCTGTCGACGAGATATGTCGTTTGGGAAAGCGTATCGTGTTGGTGCGTGGGCGCTCGGTTGCGTGGGCAGACACTTTGCAAGATGACCTGCGCAAGAAGGGGGCGATGGTCGAGACAGTTGTCTCTATGGGGGAACCTTCTTTTCCTGACCTCGTAGCGGCCCTCGACAACATCCGCACTTTGGCGCCCGATTGCGTCGTGGCTGTCGGCGGCGGCTCCGCCATTGATCTTGGCAAGGCGTTGGCGGCTTTGGCACAAGGCGCCGCTGATCCGCTGGTCCATTTCGAGATTGTAGGCGACGGGCGGTCACTGGACCGCGCACCACTGCCCTTCGTGGCTATCCCGACCACTGCTGGCACCGGGGCAGAAGCCACAAAAAACGCTGTTATTTCCTTTCCCGAACACAGGCGCAAAGTCAGCTTGCGGGACGATCGAATGTTGGCAGATCTGGCTCTGATCGACCCCGCCCTGACCGATGATTGTCCGCACACCGTGACACTGTCTTCAGGTCTGGATGCGCTGACGCAAGTGATTGAGCCCTTCGTCAGCAGCCGTGCGAATATCCTCACCGATGCGCTCTGCCGTGAGGCAATTCCGCGCGCGATCGGCGCACTTGCGCAGCTGATGGAAGAAGAAAAGCCCGCCGCACGCGATGATATGGCGCGCGCAAGCTTTTTTGGTGGAATCGCGCTGGCGAATGCTGGCCTGGGCGCAGTCCACGGCATTGCGGGCGTTGTCGGCGGACGGAGCAACGCAGGGCATGGCGCATTATGTGGCAGGCTTCTGCCGGGTGTTCTTTTGGCTAATCAGGCGGCCGCGTCGGGTAATACCGCTCTGATAGAGCGGTTGGGTGCGGTCGCTGACTGGTTGGGGGCAGCGCTTGGTGTCGCCAGGGCCGATGCCTTTTCTGCGCTTGAAAAACGGATCGACGATTGGGGGCTTTCCCATCTTTCAGCAATGGGTTTTGACCCGAATGACTGCGACGAGACCGCGCGTCTCGCGCAATCAAGTTCATCGATGGCAGGAAACCCAGTGACGCTAAGCCACGAGGCATTGATCCGGATCCTTCGACACGCGCTCTGAGAGATCACCCAGCAGGTCAGGACCTTGGAAGGACGAAGGGTGCCGGCAAGATCGGATAGCATGCTAAGATGTATCCCACCAAGACGACAAGATCCACGCATGACAAAGAGGCGCAGTTTTTCGGACAAGTTTAAGGTGATGGTAGCGCTTGAGACGCTGTGTGGAGACAAGACGGCGCAAGAGATTGCAGTCAAGCACAAGATCCAGCCAACGCAGGTGGCGATATGGAAACGGCAGGCGATTGATGACCTGACTGGCGTATTCTCTGACAAATCCAGGTGTGCCGAAGGCACCGAGGCCGAAGTCAAAAAACTCCATGCGAAGATCGGAAAATTGGCGGTCGAAAACGATTTTTGTCGCAAGGGCTGATGCGATGAGCCTGCGGGAACGCAAAGCGATGATCAGGCCAGACCGCACTGATTTAAGCCTGACGAAGCAGCGAAGGCTGCTGAAGATCCGCCGATCATCCCCCAGTCGGAATGAATGTGGAAACGTGGCATTGATGAACGAAATAGGCCGCGTTTTCACGAAATACCCCTGCTTTGGACGCACTCAGATCGCGGCTTACCTGCCGGAAAAATGGGCTCCACGCTGGCCGACATCGGGTTCGACGTCTGATGGGGGCGTGGGGTTGCGGCCTCTCTTCAAAGGGCCAAATCCACCCTCGAGATACCGATCGTACCACCGATAAAATGTAGTGCGCGGGATGCCCAGCATATCAAGCGTCTTTTTGGAGGGCAGATGCGACCCTTCGAGCGTGCGAAGGCTCTCCAACTTCTCGGATGCCAAGAATCTCATGCCTGTCCCCCCCAGCTGTTACCCGGCAGGTGATACGCTGCATCACCGAGAGGGACCTGTCCTCCTTTCTTGAGCAGGCGGTTTTCAAGGTGAGATCGGCCCCGCATTTCTTCAGAGCCAGCGCCTCGGATCGCAACTCCTTCACCTCAGACGAAGACGCTTGACGCGCCGTGTCGCCCGATAACCGCCGCTTGCCCGCCTCCAAAAATTCCTTTGACCAGCTAAAATACAAGCTCTTAGCAATACCCGCGCGACGACACAGTACAGAGAGGCTTTCCTCGCCGCGCAACCCGGCCAAGACACTGCGGATCCTCTTTGCTGCTGAATAGGTCTGGCGGGTCTTGCGGCGAATGTTCTTGACCAGCTTGTCAGCTGCATCCTTCGAAGTTTCTGGCTTCTTGTTCACCTTCGTTCCTTAAAGGCTAGGATGAACCAGAAACCCTCCGTTGTTCAAATCCTCAAATCAGCCCCAAGAGCGCTGACGTCAGACACATGAGACGTTCCACTGTGCAGGGCGCCAGAGCGCAGCCTTTACGCTTCATCTGGTGCCACGCTTTGCAAACCCCTTAGCCCTGATCATTTTCCTCCCAAATCCGTTTGAGTTCCGGACGCAGCCCTGTATTCCGCTGTTGCTGCGCCGAGGCTTTGGAACGGGCGGCTTGGCACGTTAGGTGAGGGAGACATGTCCCCTCTCGGCAGGTTGCTGCACAAGCTCCTGCCGGGCAATGGAGGGTGCAATCGGCAGATCGACATGACTCGGTAAACAACACGCTGATCGTCAATGAAGCCGATCATCGCTTCAGTGGGCGATCGCGTTCCCGCCGCCCGGCAGCGGTTTGTCTTCAAGCCGCGAGAGGGGCCTGAGCAAAATAAGCTGATGCCTGAAGCAGATCGCGAACCTCCCGTTTATGCTCTTTGATCCGGTCGCGTTCTTCGGTTGTCACGCCGTCGCACATACCGCCGTCCTTCGCGGCCTGCTTGACCCATTGACGCAATATCTGTGGAATGCAGTCGATCTTGGGGGCAATGGCCGTGATCGCGTCCGCCTGCGTCTCGTATGCTCGAACGCCATCCGGACCGCTCGTGCCCGGACCACCGGTGGGGAGCGATTTGCCATTTTGCTTTCTGTCGGAGGCCATCCTCCTTGCTTAAGTTGATGGTCTCCGACAAACCCGTGGGGATTCAAGGTGCCCCATCGATCATTTTTACCAGATCTTTTCGCGCATCCACGCGATGCCGCAGGGGGTCTCGCCTTTAGAAGTCGATGATTGCGCAGAGGCATTCGACCCGATCGTTCTATTGAACCAACGCAAAGGCGACAGCTGAAAGCCCTTACTAATTTCTGAGCTGCTCTAGGTCCGCATTTCGCGGGCCTTTTTGTTTGCCGTGTAAGGCATCAAACATTGCATACTTATGCCGTCAGAGTGTGTGCTTATGATGTTTTTGCTAATCGAGTCGAATATAAGTATATGAAAACAAATGTATTTATATTCCAATTTGCGAGCGGGTGTTTTTCCGCACGCAAGCTTATGCCCCATTGGCAGGTTCTTTGCCTAGTAGCGGGTTCAAACGCCTATCCAAGCCTGCCATGATACAGCGTAATCGGGGCCGCACGAACGCTGCCTTGGGCAGCGCAGCCCCGGATCGGCGCCGCGCCCCAAGCCGTTTAGCGTAGCCGGGCCACAACGTAATCCGCCAGATCGTCCAGCATGTCGCGCAAATCCCCAGCTGGCAGAATCGCAAGCCGCGCGCGGCCTCGATCGGCCCAGCCGATGGCAGCCTGACGGGTTTCTTCCAAGCTGCCATGCGCCTTCATCAGCTCCAACGCATGTTCCAGATCGCCCTCATGCTGATCGCCTTTGTCGATCACACGCATCCAAAAGGCGCGCTCCTCGGGCGTGGCCTTCGCCACGGCCTTGATCACCGGCAGCGTCAGTTTGCGCTCGCGGAAATCGTCGCCGACATTCTTACCCATCGTCTTGGCATCGCTGAGATAATCCAGCAGATCATCGACCACTTGAAACGCAATCCCGAGGCTTTCGCCATAGTCATGCAGCGCCGAGATTTGCTCTTCGGGGGCTCCTGCCAGCACCGCACCGGCCTCTGCCGAGGCCGAGAATAGCGCCGCGGTCTTGCCGCGCACGACCTTGTAATAGGTGTCCTCGGTGGTCGCGAGGTCTTCGGCGGCGCTGAGTTGCAGCACCTCGCCCTCGGTAATCACGGCGCTCGCGTTGGACAGGATCGACAGCACCCGCAAGTTCTGCGTGTCCGTCATCAACTGAAACGAGCGAGCGAACAGATAATCGCCCACCAGCACGCTGGATTTATTGTCCCATAGCAGGTTCGCCGTGGGCCGCCCGCGGCGCTGCTTGCTTTCATCGACCACGTCGTCGTGCAGCAGGGTTGCGGTGTGAATGAACTCGACCGCCGCCGCCAGATTGTGATGCAGGCTGCCCTGATAGCCGCATAGCCGCGCCGCTGCGATTGTCAGCATCGGGCGCAACCGCTTGCCGCCAGCGCCCACAAGATGCGCGGTCACTTCGGGAATGCGCGGGGCGTTTTCAGACGCCATACGTTGCAAGATCAGCGCATCGGTTGCGCTCAGATCCGCTTCCAGTGCTTTTGCCAGCCGGTCATGCGGTTTTTCGGTCTTGTCATCGAGGCTCATTGTCATCCTTCCGCTCTAGCCCCATCTCGACAGCCCTCGCAAGGGGCCGTATGGGAGGGACATGAAAGAGCTATTGCGTAGCACCGACCCTGTCAAACTCGCTTTTGCGGCATCGCTGCTGAGAGGCGAGGGTATAGAAGCCTTCCAGATGGACGTCCATATGAGCGTTCTCGAAGGGTCCTTGGGCATTTTGCCGCGCCGCCTGATGGTGCGCGATGGTGAGCTGTTCATGGCTCAGGTCGTCTTGCGCGACAATGAGATCGGGCCGGATTGATGTTTGCGCCTGCGGATCTGACCGAGGACGGGTTCTTGGGCGGTCGGTTGCGCATTGCGCAGCCCAAAAGCGGTTACCGCTCGGCGATGGATGCAGTGTTTCTTGCGGCGGCCTGTGATGCGCATGCGGGTCAGTCGGTTCTGGAACTGGGCTGTGGTGCGGGTGTTGCCAGCCTCTGTCTGGGGGCGCGCGTGGCCGGGCTGGTGCAAGCCGGGCTTGAGGTGCAGCCGCGCTATGCAGCCCTTGCGCGCGCCAATGCGCAGGCCAACACGCAAGTGCTTGAGGTGTTTGAGGGCGATCTGGCGCAGATGCCGGCTGATTTGCGCGCGCGCAGCTTTGATCATGTCATCGCCAACCCGCCCTATTTCATCGCCCAAAGCGGCACGCCCGCCAATGATCGCGAACGCGAATATGCGCTGCGAGAGGCGACGCCGCTTGCGCATTGGTTGGATGCCGGGTTGCGGCGACTGCGCCCCGAGGGGGTGATGACGCTGATCCAGCAGGCAGACCGATTGGCCGATATTCTTGAAGGGCTGAAGGGGCGGGCGGGCGCGATCACTGTCTTGCCGATAGCCCCGCGAGTTGGACGCCCCGCACGCCGCGTCATCGTACAGGCCCGCAAGGGCGCGCGCGCACCGTTGGTGCTTCTTGCGCCGCTGATTGTGCATGGCGCGACGCATCATACACAAGATGCGGAAGATTTGTCAGATGTTGCGCGCGAAATTCTGCGCGACGGTCAAAAATTGCTCATATCGCGTTAACGTTTTCGCAAGATTTGGCGAGAAAACTGGGGGTGCACCGACTTTTTGCGACAAACTCGTGACACGACTCAAAACCTGTGGTGCAATCAATAGGCTGACAACCAAAGAGGAGATTGCCATGTCGCTAGGTTCGCACATCACCGAACTTCGCAAGAAACATGAAGCTTTGGCGTCGGAGGTAGAGCGCGCTGCTCGAAGCCCGGGTGCCAACGACCTTGAGATTGCTCGCATGAAGAAGCAAAAGCTCCAACTGAAAGAACAAATTCACCGCCTTGAACAGGCCTGAAGGTCCCCTCTCACGAATTCCGGGTCGCCGCCTGCGGCGGCTCGGTTACAGGCACGGGGGCTGGGTCAATTTTGTGCCGCGCCCCGATCGCCGCAAGCAAAGCCCCGCCCGCAATCAACACCGCTGATATCAGCAAAACCGGGCTTGCCGGTGCGATCCCCACCGCCACCAAAACCAAAGTCGAGATCAGTGGGGCTGCGTAGGATGCTGTGCCCAGAAGCTGTATATCGCCGCGCTTAACACCCAAATCCCACGTGTAAAACGCCAATCCAACCGGACCAAGCCCCAGCCCCAGCACTGCGGCCCAACCCAGCGTGTTCTGCGGCCAGATCGTGGGCTCCAACGCCAGATGCGCCGCCCCCGACAATGCCGATGTCGCCAGACAATAGATCGCAACAGCCGCCGTTGGGACATGTCCGAACCGGCGCGAAAGCAGGGAATAGCTTGACCAGGTCAGGGCGCATAATCCAGCAAGCGCATATCCGGGCAGGGCACTGCGATCAGCCGCAATCCCTCCGCCTAAAATCAGCGCAGCGCCCATAAAGGCGATCAGCGCGCCCGCGATATGCCAAAAAGTCAGCCGCTCCCCCGGCAGCAGCCCGGAAAACAGCACGATCAACAGTGGCCAAAGATAGGCGATCAGCCCGGCCTGCGCAGGGGGCGCCAGACGTAGCGCTGAGAAATACAACAAATGATAGCCAAACAGCCCCGCGGTGCCCGCCACATAGACCGGCCACGCGACCGCGCGCAGTTGATGCAAGCTTCCGGTCGCTATCAGCCAGATCACTCCGATCGCACCACCAATCGCAAAGCACATTGCGTTAAGCTGTAACGGCGGCACCGGGGCCGATCCAACGGTGAACAGCGCCAGCAGCGACCACAACAGCACCGCCGTAAACCCGATGAAACTCGCTTTGCGACGCGTCATATATCCCCCAATGATAGAGGCCCGCATTCTGCGGGCCTCGGGTTGTCTTGACCAGAGACGAAATCAGACGAAATATTGCCCGCCATTCGCCGTGATCGTCGATCCGGTGATAAAGCCCGCATCATCGGAGGCCAAGAACACCACGGCGCGCGCGATCTCGGACGGCTCGCCCAGACGACCGACGGGGATCTGACCGATGATAGATTCGCGCACCTTTTCGGGCACGGCCATCACCATTTCGGTCGCGATATAGCCGGGGCAGATCGCATTCACGGTGATATTGGCGCGCGCACCTTCTTGCGCCAACGCCTTGGTAAAGCCCAGATCGCCCGCCTTCGCCGCCGAGTAATTGGCCTGCGCAAATTGCCCCTTCTGGCCGTTGATCGACGAGATATTAACGATACGACCGAACTTGCGATCGCGCATCCGCGTCCATAGCGGGTGGGTCATGTTGAACACGCCGCTCAGATTGGTGTCGATCACCTCATTCCACTGCTCACGCGTCATTTTGTGAAAGGGTGCATCGCGAGTGATGCCTGCATTGTTGACCAGCACGTCGATCGGGCCGATCTCCTCCTCGATTTTCGCGATCCCGGCCGCGCAGCCGTCGTAATCCGCGACGGACCATTTATAGGCCTTGATTCCGGTTTCTTCGGTGAACTTCGCCGCCGCATCGTCATTGCCGGCATAGTTGGCCACAACAGTGTAGCCTGCCTCGCTTAACGCGGCTGAAATCGCCGCTCCGATACCACGTGTGCCGCCGGTGACCAGTGCAACTCTGGACATGATGGTGCCTCCTCAAATTAACTCCCGTTGAAACGGTGTTACCGAAAAGAATTGAGGCGCGCAACAAAGTTGCGCGCCTCGGTTTCATTTAGGGGGAAGATTTCGCTCACAGGCCTTCGATGCACATCGCAACGCCCATGCCTCCGCCGATGCACAGCGTGGCCAGACCTTTTTTCGCGCCCGAGCGTTTCATCTCGAACAGGAGCGTGTTGAGGATGCGTGCGCCCGAAGCACCAATCGGGTGACCGATGGCAATCGCGCCGCCATTGACGTTCACCTTCGACGTATCCCAGCCCAAATCCTTGTTCACCGCACAGGCCTGCGCAGCAAAGGCCTCGTTGGCCTCGATCAGGTCCAGATCGCCCGGCTTCCAACCCGCTTTTTCCAGCGCCTTGCGCGAGGAGGGGATTGGCCCACAGCCCATGATCGAGGGATCCAGACCGGCCGTCGCATATGACGCGATGCGCGCCAGTGGCGTCAGCCCGCGTTTGGCGGCCTCTTCCTCGGTCATCAGCAACACCATCGCCGCCCCGTCATTCAACCCCGAAGCGTTACCCGCCGTGACCGAACCGTCCTTGGTAAAGGCTGGGCGCAGCTTTTGCATGCTTTCAAGCGTGGCGCCGTAACGGATATATTCGTCCTGATCCACGACCGTCTCGCCCTTACGGGTCTTGACGGTGAAGGGCGTGATCTCGTCGACGAACTTGCCCGCCTTCTGCGCAGCCTCTGCCTTGTTCTGGCTCGCGAGGGCGAATTCATCCTGCTGCTCGCGCGAGATTTGCCACTGATTTGCGACATTCTCGGCGGTTTGACCCATGTGATAGCCGTTGAACGCATCCCAAAGACCATCTTTGATCATCGAGTCGATCATCTTCATGTCGCCCATTTTCTGGCCCGCGCGCAGATGCGCGACATGGGGGCTCAGCGACATGCTTTCCTGACCGCCTGCGACCACAATCTGCGCATCGCCCAGCATGATATGCTGTGCGCCAAGCGCCACCGTGCGCAACCCAGACCCACAAACCTGGTTGATCGACCAAGCGGCGGATTCGATGGGCAGCCCTGCATTGATATGGGCTTGGCGGGCCGGGTTTTGCCCTTGACCGGCTGTCAGCACCTGCCCCAGAATGGTTTCAGATACCTCAGCTTTGTCAATGCCAGCCCGCGCGATCACGGCTTCGATGGCCGTCGCGCCTAGGTCATGGGCGGGAATATTTGCGAACGAACCGTTAAACGAACCGACGGCTGTGCGCGCGGCCGAGACGATGACGACATTGGTCATGGGATCCTCCTCATCACGAAGTTGGCGGCGTGCAATTGCGCCCGCCTGCTGGCGCGCAGCATGGCGGATGCGCGGGTCAGGTCAAGTCGAAACGCTCGCAGACAACTTGGGTCGCGCAATTTTGTTGCGCGACGAATATCCCTTGGATGGGAGGCCTTTTGGCCCAAACCCGGTCGGTCAGGCCGTCTTGCGCGCAGATGGCAGAGCCGTGCTCCAGGGCGGGCGCACCGTAGGGACGCCGAAGTAAAAGCCCTGCAGACAATCGACGCCGATCTGGGCGAGATACTCTGCATCTTGTGAATTCTCGACAGATTCCGCGACCGTGAACATTTCGAAATGACGCGCAATATCGATAAGCGATTTCGTCAGCGCCTGATTGTCGGGATCGCGCGCGATACCACGAATGAACTGCCCGTCGATCTTGAGAATGTCGAAATAGAACTCGCGCAGATGGCGAAACGAGGTGTAGCCCGCCCCGAAGTCATCCAAGGCAAAACTGACGCCGCGCGCCTGCAAATCCTCCATGAAGACACTCACCAGTTCAGGCATGAGCATCGCCGAACTTTCGGTGATCTCCAAAATCAGGCGATCGGCGATGGTTTCGTCAATCGCCAGCCCGCGATTGAGGGCCTTCATCCAGGCCGGATAGCCGATAGATCGCGCTGACATATTGATCGCAAGGCGCAGGCTGTCATTCTCCAAAAGCGCGCCAAGCCCCATCTCGATCGCCAGACAGTCCAGCTTGCGGCCCAATTCCGTTATCTCGACGCTTTCGATGAAATCCTTGGCGGGGATGATGCGACCGGATTCATCAAGCACGCGGATCAGCCCTTCATAAAAGGCGGGGCGGTCGGGACGCGTGGTTTGCACGACGGGTTGATAGGCTAGCAAGACGTCGCGGCGCGCAATCGCGTCGCGCACCAAGGCGATGGTCTGGCGGTCTCGTTCTGCCACGGCATAAGCAAGCGGGCTTCTCAGCTCTGCACTTATAGGCTCTTGATCTGGCTCTTCGCGATTCGTCATGTTCCACTCCATCACCAACACCGCCTAATTTGGAATAGAGGCGCTAATAAGCAGTAAAAGAGCCTGCCTCTTTCCCGACGTGGTTAATGGGCGCAACAAATCCGCTTTGGCGTAAATGCTTCGGTAAGTTTCGCGCGCTACCTTCAGGCGAGTCGCAGCAGCCGAGGGTCAGATGAGCCATCAAGTCGAAACCGCAGAACGCCACGCCGGGGAAATGCCCTTCCAGCTTGAAGAGCTATTTTATTCGCGTACCGATACGCGCGGTGTAATTCTTTCGGGCAACGAAGTGTTCCGCCGGGTCTCAGGGTTTGAATGGGGCGATCTTTTGGGGGCGCCACATAAAATCGTACGTCACCCAGATACGCCGCGGGCCGTGTTTCGGATCCTGTGGGATGCGATCCAAAAAGGCTACCCGATGGGCGCCTATGTCAAAAATAGATCAAAATCAGGGGGCTGGTACTGGGTTTTCGCTATAGTCCTGCCGATTGATGGCGGTTTTTTATCGGTGCGGCTAAAGCCGGTCAGTGATCTGTCTGACAAGATGAGACGATCCTACGCGACGTTTTCCGAACGCGAACGCGTTGAGAAAATCGATCCCGAGGAAAGTGCCGGAATGCTGCGTCGGGGCGCTGAGGCGGACGGGTTTTCAAGCTATACCAATTTCATGGCCCATGCCTTGGGCCATGAATTGGCCGCGCGGGACCGCCAATTGCGCCGCACGGTCGATCCGCGCACCCAAGTTTTGGCTGAGATGAACACTGCGATGGTGCGCGCCACAAAGGAACAAGTCGGCTTGCTGCGCAGTTTTGAGGCGCTGCAATCCGTACCCAATAATATGCGCATTGTCGCTTCGCGGCTAGAGCCCTCTGGGGGGCCGGTCTCGGCGATTTCCGAGAATTACAAAGCGTCCTCTGTGGTGATTTCCGATCGTTTGCGCAGCTTCGTTGCCGGGGATGGCAATATTTGCGATCAAATGTCGCGCGAGGTGGCGCGGGCGTTGTTCTTGCTGGGTAGCAGCCGCGTGCTGTCCGAGATGAATGCGAAACTCGAGCAGGTGGTGCCGGTTGAGGGCATTGATTGGGTGAAAGAGCGTGAGTTGTTGAATGAGCTAGAGCAAAAGGCGTCAAATGATGCGCGCGCAGTCATGGGAAAGGCTGCTGCGATTGCCGCTCAACTGACCCAGCAAAGCCGCGAGATTCGGCGCCAGATGCTGGGGCTCGATACGATCCGGGTACTTGGACGGGTCGAGTGTGGCCGGATGCGCGATAATTCTGGCGGGTTGAGCGCGACAATCGATCAACTCGACGGGTTTCATGACGACATCAAAGGGCGCTTGGAATCGATCATGCGCTTGTCCGAAGAGATTGAGCAGGCAATGACCCGATATCTGCGCCAATCCAAGGCTGCCTAGGCGCGTTTCTTGATCAAACCACGCTGGCACACTTGAATTGCTCAGCGGTGTTTGAACTCCACGTCTGCCCGTGCATGACCATGAAATCAAGGGCGGCGCGCGGGCGCTTTGAGATTGAGGATCGCTCCGGGGCAGACGCGCCTTGATCGCGCGCTGCCCGTTTGCTGACCTCTCAGTCTGTGATCATCGCCTTGATCAGCGCCTTGGCCTCGGGCGAATCCCATTGCGCCCCACCAATCATCCGCCCAACCTCGTGCCCGTCTTTGTCGATCAGCACCGAGACCGGCAGCCCCAAAACCCCCATCGCGCGTGAGGCAAATGCAGCGGGATCGTAAAAGCGCGGGATAGCGTCGAGCTTTTCATCGTCAAAGAAAGCCCCCACTTTCGCTGGCGAGTTTGACCCGCCCGTCGCGATAGCCACCACAGCGAAATCATCCCCGCCCAACTCTTTTTCGAGCGCATTGAGATAGGGCATTTCCTCGCGGCAGGGCGGACACCAGGTTGCCCAGAAATTCACCAACACCACCTTGCCTTTATACTCTGCCAAAGAGTGTTCTTCCCCCGCGTCATCAACGAAAGAAAACGGCGGCACCGGCAAAGGTTTGGAATAGGTGACCAGCGATTCCATCTGCCCTTGCTTGAGAGCATTGAGATCGGCAGCTTGCGCAACATTTGCACCCAGTGCCAGCGCCGTATAAAGGACAAGAAACCGTAACATATCGCCTCCGTAAAAGGGCTCGAACCATGACCGATAGCACCAAAGACAGTCAAGCCTCCAACGCGATGTGGGGCGGGCGTTTCGCCGCTGGGCCAGATGCGATCATGGAGGCGATCAACGCATCCATCGGCTACGACCAGCGGCTCTATGCCCAAGATATCCGTGGCAGCCGGGCCCATGCTGCGATGCTCGCCGCACAAGGCATCATTAGTGATAAGGACGCGCAGGCCATCGGGGAAGGGCTGATCACGGTTTTGTCAGAAATCGAGGCGGGGGATTTCCCGTTTTCGACCGCGCTCGAAGACATTCACATGAATGTCGAGGCGCGGCTCAAGGATCTGATTGGCGAGCCAGCGGGGCGTCTGCACACCGCGCGCTCGCGCAACGATCAGGTCGCGACCGATTTCCGGCTGTGGGTGCGCGAGCAATGCGACGCCGCAATCACCTCGCTCGACGCGCTGATCCGCGTCGCCGTGACGCGCGCCGAGGCGGGCGCCGATTGGGTGATGCCTGGTTTTACCCATCTGCAAACCGCCCAGCCCGTGACCTTTGGTCATCATATGATGGCCTATGTCGAGATGTTCGCGCGCGACAAATCCCGCTTTGAGGATGCACGCAAGCGGATGAACGAATGCCCCTTGGGCGCGGCAGCGCTGGCGGGCACCGGGTTCAATATTGACCGCCATGCGACGGCGCAGGCCTTGGGCTTTGACCGCCCGATGGCCAACAGCCTTGATGCGGTGTCGGACCGTGATTTCGCGCTGGAATTCCTGTCGGCTTCGACGATCTGCGCTGTGCATCTGAGCCGCTTTGCCGAAGAGCTCGTGATCTGGTCCTCGGCGCAGTTCCGCTTTGTGTCGATGTCGGACAAATGGTCGACGGGCTCCTCGATCATGCCGCAAAAGCGCAACCCCGACGCCGCCGAGTTGATCCGCGCCAAGATCGGGCGCATCCTTGGGGCTTCGGTCGCGCTGTTTACCGTGATGAAGGGCCTGCCGCTGGCCTATTCCAAGGACATGCAGGAAGACAAGGAACAGGTCTTTGATGCTGCCGACAACCTGATGCTGGCGCTGGCCGCGATGGCCGGGATGATCGGCGATCTGTCGGTGCATCAGGCCAATCTCGAGGCCGCTGCTTCGGGCGGGTTCTCCACAGCGACCGATTTGGCCGACTGGCTGGTGCGCGAGGCGGGTTTGCCCTTCCGCGACGCCCACCACGTCACCGGCTCGCTGGTCGCGATGGCGGAAAACGCGGGCTGCGATCTGCCCGATCTGACGCTGGAGCAGATGCAATCGGTCAATCCCGCGATCACCGAGGCGGTGTTTGGCGTGCTGGGCGTGCATAATTCCGTGGCCTCGCGCCAATCTTACGGCGGCACCGCGCCCGATCAGGTGCGCGTGCAGGTGGCCCGCTGGAAGGAGATACTGGGATGAAACTCACGGCCCTTCTGATTGTCTCTCTTTTTGCCCTGACCGCCTGTGGGGTCGACGGTGCGCCCACGCCACCCGATCAGGTCACCACCCAGTAACCGGAAGATATCATGGATCATTTTCTGTATCGCGACGGCGTTCTGCATGCCGAAGATGTGCCTCTGCCCGAAATCGCGGCCAGTGTCGGCACGCCGTTCTACGTTTATTCAGCAGCGACTTTGACGCGCCATTTCAAGCTATTCCAAGAGGCGCTCAACTGGACCGACCACCTGATCTGTTTCGCGATCAAGTCCAATTCCAACCTCGCCGTGCTGAAATTGCTGGGCGATCTCGGGGCAGGGATGGATGTGGTCTCGGGCGGCGAATATCGCCGCGCGCGCGCCGCTGGCGTTCCGGGTGACCGGGTCGTTTTCTCGGGCGTCGGCAAGACCCGCGAAGAAATCACCTATGTGCTCGAAAACGGCATCCGCCAGTTCAATGTCGAAAGCGAACCCGAACTCGAGGCGATCTCGCAAATTGCCTCAAAGATGGGCGTCACTGCCCCGATTGCGCTGCGCGTTAACCCCGATGTGGACGCCAAGACGCATGAGAAAATTGCCACCGGAAAATCGGAAAACAAGTTCGGTATCCCGATTGCCAAGGCCCGCGCGGTCTATGCGCTGGCGGCGAAATTGCCGGGGATCGACGTGGTCGGCGTCGATGTACATATTGGCAGCCAACTGACGGATCTGGAGCCGTTCGAGGCCGCATTTACCAAGGTGCGTGACCTCACGCTGGCCCTGCGCGAAGACGGCCATGATATCCGTCGTCTCGATCTGGGCGGCGGGCTTGGCATTCCTTACGAGCGGTCGAACTCCGCGCCGCCTCTGCCGATCGAATACGGGCAAGTGATCGAGCGCGCGCTGGGCGATCTGGGCTGCGAGATCGAGATCGAACCGGGCCGGCTGATCGCGGGCAATGCCGGGCTTTTGGTAACCTCGGTGATCCATCTCAAAGAGGGTGAGGGGCGCGATTTCCTGATCCTCGATGCGGCGATGAACGACCTCGTTCGTCCGTCGATGTATGGCGCCCATCACGATATCGTCCCGGTGATCGAACCCAGCCCCGGCACGCCGTCGGCGCCCTATGACATTGTCGGTCCGGTCTGTGAAACCGGCGATACATTCGCCAAAGCGCGCGACATGACGCCGCTGGCGCCGGGCGATCTGGTCGCGTTTCGCTCGGCCGGGGCCTATGGCGCGGTGATGTCGTCGGAATATAACTCGCGCCCGCTGATCCCCGAAGTTCTGGTGCAGGGCAGCGAATTTGCTCTCATTCGGGCAAGACCGACCTTTGCGGAAATGCTGGCGCGCGATAGCATACCCGAGTGGCTCTGACCCGGTGGGCGGGAATCAGCGGCCCGTGAAAGGGAGACATGCCGGTTAAACGCTGGTTTGCCAAAGCAATGTCGCGCGCACAGCGCGTGGATCGGAGCGAGCAAAGCGCCTTGGCGCGACTGGCCCGCCCGATTGCGCTGACCCATGCCGGGATGGTGTTGGAGCGTGGCTTGCGCGCCTTCTGGCCACTTTTGTCGCTGCTGGCGCTGATTATCACGGCAGTGGCGTTTGCGCTGCCGCTGGAATTGGGGGCGGCGGCGCGCTGGTTCTGGCTTGTTGCGCTGCTCGCGGGGCTGGCAGCCCTTGGCTGGGGCGTCTGGGCCATGCGCTGGCCGCGCCGCGCCGAAGCGATTGCCCGCCTTGATGCCACGCTGCCCGGCCGACCGATTTCGGCGCTGACCGATGAGATGGCTTTGGGCGGGGATGACCCGGCGGCGCGCGCACTTTGGGCCGCGCATTTGCAGCGTATGGCACAGACTGCCGCCGCTGCCCGCGCCCCGCGCCCCGATCCTGATCTGGCGCGCCGCGACCCTTATGCGCTGCGCCTGACTGCGCTGAGTGCGCTGGTGGTAGCGGTGATTTTCGGCGTGCCCCAACGCATTTGGCACCCGAGCGAAGGGATGACCGGCACCCCCGGCACAGCCGAGGCCGCGATGGGCCCAAGCTGGGAGGGCTGGGCCTCGCCGCCGCGCTATACCGGCAAGCCGGGGCTCTATCTCAACAAGGTTGAGGGCGACACGATCAGCGTGCCCGAAGGCACCCGGTTCTCGATCCGTCTTTACGGCGCGACGGGGGCGATCGGGTTTTCGCAAAGCGTGTCCAACCCTGCGGCACTGCCCCAACAGGGCGCGGCACAGGCGGGCGTGGGCATCGAAACCCATGAATTCGAGGCCGAGCGCAACGGCGTGATCTCCCTCAAAGGGCCCGCGGGGCGGGTATTTCATGTCGTCGTCGCGAGCGATAGCGCGCCCACGGTCACGCTGGAAAAGATCGCCGAGCGACGCGCCGATGGCAAACTGTCCCAGCCATTCCGGGCACAAGACGATTACGCGGTGACCACCGGGCGCGCGGTGATCCAGCTTGATCTGGCCAAGGTGGATCGCCGCTATGGCTTGGCTGTGGCCCCCGAACAGCGCCCCGATCTGGTTTATGATCTGCCGATGCCGATCACCGGATCGCGCGCCGATTTCACCGAAAATCTGGTCGAGGATGCGGCCAAACATCCTTGGGCGAACCTGCCCGTCAAGCTCACGCTTGAGGTCGAGGATGGTCGCGGCCAGACCGGCACCACCGGCACGCAGGAAATGGTTCTGCCGGGCAAACGGTTCTTTGATCCGCTGGCAGCGGCGTTGATCGAGGTGCGCCGTGATTTGCTGTGGTCGCGTGCCAATGCGGGCTATGATGCCGATCTGCTGCGCGCGCTGACCAACCGCCATGAAGGCTTCATCAAGCGCGAAGAGGTCTATCTGATGATGCGCCTCGTGATCGGGCGGCTTCAGGATGCCAACCTGACCCCCGAGGTGCGCGACGAGCTTGCCGAGGCGCTGTGGCAAATGGCCGAACTGGTCGAGGATGGCGGTCTGGCCGATGCGCTGGCCGCGATGCAAAAGGCGCAGGAAAAGCTGTCCGAGGCGATCCGCAACGGCGCCAGCCAAGACGAGATCGCCAAGCTGATGCAAGAGCTGAAAGAGGCGACCGACAATTACATCAAGATGCTGGCCGAGCGCGCGCAAGAGAAGGAAGACGGCCCGCAATTTGGCGATCAGAACCAGCCCAGCCAGCAGATCACCGGCGACCAGATTCAACAGATGATGGACCAGATCCAGAAGTTGATGGAAGAGGGCCGGATGGCCGAGGCGCAAGAACTGCTCGATCAGCTTGCCCGGATGATGGAGAACCTCAAGGTCACCCAAGGCCAAGGCGGGCAGGGCGATACGCCCGGCGGCAAGGCAATGCGCGACCTGCAAGACACGCTGAAAAAGCAGCAAGACCTGTCGGATCAGGCCTTCCGCGACCTGCAGGACCAGTTCATCAGCCCCGAGGAACGCCAGCGCCAAGCCGAGAACGGTCAGCAGGTTGAGCAGGGCCAAGGCCAGCAGGGCCAGCAAGAAGGGCAGGGTCAGCAAGGGCAAGATCAGCAGGGCCAGCAAGGGCAGGGCGACCAACCTGGCTCACAGCAGGGCCCCGGCCCGGGCGGCCAAGATCAGGCGCAGCGCGATGGGCAAGGCCAAGGCGACCAACCCGGGCTCGAGGGCGGGCAGGGGGGCACGCAGGGCCAAAGCCTTGCGCAACGTCAACGCGATCTGCGCCGCGAACTGGACCGCCAGAAAGGCCTGTTGCCGGGCTATGGCGGCGAGGCGGGCCAAGAGGCCGAGAAACGCTTGGGCGATGCCGGGCGCGCCATGGATCAGGCCGAACAGGCGTTGCGCGAGGGCGATAACAGCACCGCCATCGACCGTCAGGCCGATGCAATCGAGGCGCTGCGCGACGGCATGCGCGCACTGGGTCAGGCCATGCGCGGCGATCAGGCGCGCCAACAAGGCCAGCCGGGCGAAAGCGGTCAGGAACAGGCGGGCCAGGCCGGTCAGAATGGCAGCCGCGAGATGGCGCGCGATCCTTTGGGGCGCGCGCAGGGTGACGGCTCGCAAGTCGGCACGGATCGCGAGATGCTGCAAGGCGAGGATGTCTATCGGCGCGCGCAAAACCTGCTGGATGAAATCCGCCGGCGCTCAGCTGATCGGTTGCGCCCCGAAGAGGAACTCGACTACCTCAAGCGGTTGCTCGATCAATTCGGCAATGCTGGCTAGGGCACTCAGGAACGGCGAAACCGCGGGGTGATGACGCGCGAAAAACCGTCAGGCCTGATCGGCACGGACGGGATTATTGCGCGCCCGCGCTATCGCCTTGCAGCTTATCGGTGATCGCGCTCATCTGCGCATTCAGCCAAACTCGGCCCTCATCGACCGTCGCGACATAGCGTGCCAAGGGGGCCTCGGTCGCTGGCACGCGCGCGCTGATCTGGGGGGCGAAAATATAGGCCAGCGCCAGAACCGCTGCGATCGCGATCACCAGCGTGAACCCGCGCGAAAACCCGGACCGCCTCCGCGCCGCCATCTCTGGCGAGCTTTCGGCAATCGACTCGCCGGCGCGGTCACTGGTTGCGGTTAACGTGTCGTTGATCTCGTCAATATCGGGCAGCCGCCCGCGCCCGCGCGTATGCTGCGGATCATCGGGCTCACTGCCATAAAGATCGGCCACGCGATCCTCATCCTCGGCATCGGGGTCGTTGAGATCGGAGAAATCGGGCACCGCGCGGCGCTGTGCGGCCAACCGGGCGGCGGGCGCAATCGGGGTCTCGTCGACCTCTTGCGCGCCATCAAGCGCCATCTCGTCTTGCACCTGCATCTCGCTCACGCCCTCGGCGCGGCGTTGTGCAGCTTCGCGTGCGGCCTCTTCGCGCAGCACCGAAAGCAGGCTGTCATCAAGCGGCTTGCGCGGTGTCGAACCGGCTTTGGGCGCGGCGCGCATCGCGGCGCTTTCGGCGCTTGCCGCCACAAGTGCGGCGATGGCGGCATCGGTCAGATCGTCGTCTTTTGCGGCGGGCTCGGAATCCGACGAGTCGCTACTTGCTACGTCGTCTTGGTCGAGATCAGCGTCTAGATCGGTGGGCGCAGGGGCGCTGGACTCCGGGGCAGACGCTTGGGTGCCCTCGGTGTCCTCCGCCTCATCGGCGTCGAAATCCCAATCGATGGGATCTTCGTCATCCTCAAGCGCGTCTTCCAATTCGGGGGTGTCTTGCGCGACCTCTTCTTGCGCCACGTCAGGCTCGGATGCGAGGTCTTGCTCAGGCTCAGGCTCAGGCTCAGGCTTGGGCGCAGCGTCCAGCGTCGCCTCTGGGGAAGCCGGCGAAGCGATGGGCGACGCTTTAGGCGCGTCAACCGCGCTTTCCCATTCTTCGGCGTCCCAATCTTCTGGCACGGGATCGGGGCTGACCGGATCGGCATCCGCATCAAGCATCGCTTTACTCGGCTGAAACCAGCCATGTGCGCAATTCGAACATTGCACATCGCGACCGTTCGGTGGGATGACCGCATCGTCTACTTCGTACTGAGCGCCGCAATTGGGGCAAACCAAGCGCATCTTATATCCCGTCCCTGCCCATGTTGGCGTTTTGCTGTTCTGGCCAACTGCTTCTTTATGTTGTAGCAAGCGCAAGGCGAAAGTCCAAGCATTTTGGTCACACAGGGCCTTTGAGGCGCACAAAATAGAGGGCTTGGCAGTGATCGAACTGCAACATGTGGCGATGAGCTATGGCGGGGGAGAGCTGTTAAGCGACATGTCGCTTAGCTTGGCGCCCGGATCGTTTCATTTTTTGACGGGCCCGTCGGGGGCAGGCAAGACGACGTTTCTCAAGTTATGCTACGCGGAATTGCTGCCCTCTGCGGGGCAAATGACGCTGTTTGGCAAGGACGCGTTGGCGATGACGCGCGATGATATTGCGGGCATTCGCCAGCGTATTGGCGTGGTGCATCAGGACTGTCAGTTCCTCGAACATCTCTCGGTTGAGGAAAACGTCGCCCTGCCGTTGACGGTCTCGCGCCGTCCGGTGAATGCGCCGGAACTGCGGGAATTGTTGGGCTGGGTCGGGCTGAAACATCGCCGCGAGGCCCGCCCGGCGCAGCTTTCGGGCGGCGAGCGTCAACGCGCCGCACTGGCGCGGGCGATCATCATGTCACCCGATGTGATCTTGGCCGATGAGCCGACGGGAAACCTCGATTGGGAAATGTCGCTGCGCCTTCTGTCGCTTTTGGTGGAACTCAACCGGATGGGCAAAACGGTGGTGATCGCGACCCATGACCTGAATCTGATCCGTCAGGCCAAGGCGCAGGTCTCGGCACGGGTGCTGCGGATCGCGAACCGGCGGTTGCAACATGCGGGGGCGGATCTGTGATGCGCGCGCCGCTGTCCTTGCTGAAATCAGAACGTCCCAGCGCAGATCGCGTGGTGCCGCCCACCGGCTTTACCGCGCGCTTGACGCTGCTCACCGCCGCCGCGATGGCGTTTCTGGCAGTCTTCGCGCTGGCCCTGTCGCTGGCCACGGGGCGGCTGGCCAATCGCTGGGCCGATAGTCTGGCGCGTTCGGCCACGATCCGCATTTCCGCCCCGCCCGATCAGATGGAGGCGCAGGTCGCTGCCGTGCTGGCGGTCCTTAAAACGACGCCAGGCGTGGCCAGTGACCGGGTGCTGGGCAATGATGAGATGAAGGCGCTGCTCAAGCCGTGGTTCGGCCCCGATCTGCCCGTTGACGCGCTGCCGCTGCCCAAACTGATCGCGGTCACCGAGACCAGTGAAGGCGTTGACTCCGAAGGGTTGCGCCTGCGCCTTCAGGGCGAAGCGCCCGGCGCGGTGTTTGATGATCACACCCGCTGGCGTCGCCCGTTGGTGGCGGCGGCGGAACGCATCCGCTTGCTGGGGCTGATGTCGCTGGTGCTGATTTTCGGGGCGATGGCGGGGATGATCACGCTGGCCGCGCAAGCTGCCTTGGCCGCCAATGGGCAGGTGATCGCCACGCTGCGGCTGGTGGGCGCGCGCGATACGTTCATTGCGCGCGCTTTTGTGCGCCGCTTTACGCTGCGCGGGCTCGCAGGGGCTGGGCTGGGTGTGCTATTGGGAATGG
Organism: uncultured Thioclava sp.; assembly: GCF_913064665.1. Lineage (GTDB taxonomy): Bacteria > Pseudomonadota > Alphaproteobacteria > Rhodobacterales > Rhodobacteraceae > Thioclava > Thioclava arctica. Next base: position 23,991 of record NZ_CAJYBT010000025.1, on the reverse strand, counting down.
TGGCGGTGGCCGCACTCCCCTCGACCAATGAGGCTGGTGGCTTTTTGACCGGCTTGGGCTTTAGCGGTTGGGGCTGGCTCTGGCCGCTGATTATTCCGCCAGTGGCTGCGATTGTCGCCTATGGCGCGACCCGTTTTGCCGCCACACGAATGCTTCGGAGAATTCGCTGATGACAGAGCCTACGACCCCCTATCACCCCGGCAAGATCACGTGGTTCAGCTATGTGCGCGCGGCGGTGTTTTATTTCCACATCTCTTTGGCGACGCTGTTTTTCGGCATCTGGGGGCTGATATTCCAGCTACCCCGCGGTCGCATCGGGGCACATCGGGTGGCCTCGGTCTGGTCGGGACACCTGCTGGCGGCGGCGCGGTTCTATCTGGGGCTGCGCTATGAATTGCGCGGCGAGATGCCCACCGGCGATTGTCTGGTTGGGGCCAAGCATCAAAGTTTCTTTGATATTCTGATCCTCGCCCATCACATGCCGCAGCGCTCTTTCATCATGAAAAAGCAGATCATGAACGTGCCAATCATGGGCTGGTTCGCGTTGCAGGCGGGCTGTATCCCGATTGACCGCTCGCGCGGGTCAGAGGCGATGAAGGTGATGCTTGAGGGCGTGAGAGAGGCGCAAAAGAATGGTTTGGGCCAGTTGATCATCTACCCCGAAGGCACGCGCACCTATCCCGGTGAAAAGCGCCGCTACAAGCAGGGGATCGGGGTGATTTCGAATGCGACGGGCCTGCCGGTCTATCCGATTGCAACCAATGTCGGCGTGTTCTGGAGCAAGCGCGGCTGGCCGATCCATTCCGGGGTGGGCGTGGTCGAATTCATGCCCCCGATTGCGCCCGGCCTGCCTGCGGCCGAGCTGCTGGCCGAGTTGCAACGCCGGGTCGAGGCGGAGTCAGATAAACTGATGGCCGAAGCCGGGTTCATCGCGCCCAAGGGCTAAGCTGGCTGTCTTAAGCTGACGGGCTGTGACGGGGGCCGGGCGCGCGTTACGCCGCCAGCCCCTTCGTGCCGATATCGAGGAATTTCTTGCGCCGCGAGGCGATCAATTCGGCGGGGGCCATCCCGTCCAACTCGGCCAGCATCAGCTCAATCTCAGAGCCGACCGAGGCAATGGCCGCACGCGCATCGCGTTGCGCCCCGCCCATCGGTTCTTTGATGATCCGGTCGATGACACCCACCTTTTTCAGATCTTGCGCGGTCAGGCGCAGCGCCTCGGCGGCTTCGCGCATCTTCTCGGAATCCTTCCACAGGATCGAGGCGCAGCCCTCAGGCGAGATCACCGAATAGACTGAATGTTCCAGCATCGCGACGCGATCCCCGGTGGCAAACGCCACAGCTCCGCCCGAGCCACCTTCACCGATAATCACCGAAATCAGCGGCACGCCGATCTGCAGACATTTCTCGGTCGAACGCGCGATGGCCTCGGATTGGCCGCGCTCTTCGGCGCCCTTGCCGGGATAAGCGCCGGGCGTGTCGATCAGCGCCACCACGGGCAGTCCGAACCGATCTGCCAGATCCATCAAACGGACTGCCTTGCGGTAACCTTCCGGGCGCGCCATGCCGAAATTGCGCTCAATCCGGCTGGTGGTGTCATGCCCTTTTTCATGGCCAATCACCATCACCGGACGGTCATTGAGACGCGCGATCCCGCCCATCACCGCATGGTCATCGGCAAAATTGCGATCGCCTGCGAGGGGGGTGAACTCGGTGAAAAGTTGGTCGATATAAGCGCGGCAATGGGGCCGTTCGGGATGGCGCGCGACCTGGCATTTCCGCCAGGCGCTGAGATCTTTATACAGATCGCGCAGCATCGTATCGGCTTTCTTGTCGAGGGCCTTGGCCTCTTTTTCGACATCCATCTGCTCGTTTTTGCGAGCCAGCGCACGCAGCTCTTCGGCTTTGCCTTCGATTTCGGCGAGCGGTTTTTCAAATTCGAGATAGGTCATGGATCACCCCGGTGTCGCAAACTGATCCTTTCTATGAAGCGCGCGTGCTGGAAATGCAACCGGGCGCGCGGGACTATGCCGCAGTTGCGAAGTCGCGTCTGGCTGCTAGGCTTTCTGTTCAAGGACGGACGTGACTCAGCAAGATGGGGGGCGCTATGGCGTTTGAAGTCGAATTGAAACATCTACCTTCGGTGCGCTTGGCCGGGTTGGCACATCGCGGACCCTATCCCACAATCGGGCCGATCTTTCGGGAATTGGCCGGGCTGATCCCCGAACCCTCATGGGTCGAGGTCGAAGCCGGCGCGATGATCGGGCATGACAATCCGCGCGTCGTGGCACCTGAAGATCTGCGCTCGCATGCGTGTTTTGTCGTCAGCGAGGGCTTTGCGCTGGTGCCGCCGCTGGAAGAAATCCGTTATCCTTCAGGGCGTAACGCGATTTTGCGTGTGCAAGGGTCCTACACCTTATTGCCCGAGGCCTATCGTTGGCTGGTTGAGGAGTGGTTCCCAAATTCGGGCGAACGGCACCGCGATTTGGCCATGTATGAGGTTTATCTCAACGATCCCAGCAATACCGCGCCCGAGGATCTGGTGACGGAAATCCGTTTTCCGCTGAAAGGCTGAGCCGCGTCACGCCCTTGTCACATCCGTATGGGACTGGCTGGCACGAGATACGGAGACGCCCCAGCTTTGGGCCGGGGCGTTCCTATTCCCTCATGCGACCGGGCCTCCCCTCCCTGTCGCTCCGGGATTCCATCACTATACCGCGATTCGTTTTTACGCGGCTTAGTTTTTAATCATTTCAGCCTGTCTGACAATCACTTCTGCCTGTTTTATCGAGGCGATGTCGACAAGGCGCCCTTTGTAAACAGTTGCGCCCTCGCCGCGCGCGGTGGCGTCCTGCATTGCGGCCAAAATTTCGCGCGCTTCGTTCACTGCGGCGTCCGAGGGCGTGAAGACCTCATTGGCCAGCGCGATCTGCTTGGGGTGGATCGCCCATTTGCCGACCATGCCCAAAGTGGCCGAGCGCAAGGCCTGCGCGCGGAAGCCCTCATCATCAGAGAAATCGCCAAACGGGCCGTCGACCGGCAGGATGCCATGGGTGCGACAGGCCGCGACGATGGCGGTTTGCGCCCAGTGCCACGGGTCTGACCAGTATTTCGCCCCCTCGCGCAGCATGTAGTAGTTTTCCTGCGTGCCCCCGATCCCGGTGGTTTGCATCCCCATCGAGGCCGCGAAATCCGCAGCCCCCAGGCTCATCGCCTGCAAGCGGGGCGAGGAGGCCGCGATTTCCTCGACATGGGCGATGCCTGCGGCACTTTCGATGATCACCTCAAAGCTGATCTTTTTCTTGCGCCCCTTGGCGGTCTCGATCGCTGTGACCAGCGCGTCGACGGCGTAAACATCCGCCGCGCACCCCACTTTCGGAATCATGATCTGGTCGATGCGTTCGCTGCCCTCTTCCAGCAATTCAAGCACATCACGATACCAATAAGGCGTATCCAGCCCGTTAATGCGCACCGACAGATATTTGCTGTTCCAGTCGATCTCGTGGCTGGCCGCGATGATATTGCGCCGCGCCTGCGCCTTGTCGTTGGGCGCAACCGAATCCTCAAGATCGAGGTTGATGACATCGGCTGCCGAGGCTGCCATCTTGGGGAAAAGCTTGGTATTGGAGCCAGGGCCAAAGAGCTGGCAGCGGTTCGGACGGGCCGGGGAAGCGGGTTGGACGCGGAAGCTCATGGGAAGGCCTTTCGCAAGTAAGTTACGTTTCTCGTTGCGGTTTGGGTATATTGTTGCGCGCGCCCTTGCAAGGCGATTTTGCGCGTGCAGAATCGTCAGCCGCAATGCAGCATGACCCTTGGGCTGCGTGGGCATTTCGGCGGCAATTTGGGGTGTTGGGCGAAGAATCTCCCGCTAGACCCGCCATGATGCGCACAAATCCCCAAGAAATTTCCCGATCGCGCCCTATCATCACTCTGAATTCGCAACAGGAGACCCAAATGGCACTGATCGACACCCCTTATCTGCTGTTTCTGGGCGATGCGCCCGACCCGCTGGCTGCGAAAGTGGCGCAAGGGATCAAAGATTGGCGCCCCGAATTTGCCATTGGTCAGTTCCGGATGGAGGGCTGTGAGGCCGATATGGGCATTCCCGACATGGACCTTGCGCAAGCCATCGCGGCGGGCTGCAAGACGCTGGTGATCGGGGTTGCCAACCGGGGCGGCGTGATCAGTCAGGCGTGGAAAAAGGTGCTGGTGCAGGCGCTGGAAGAGGGGCTCGATATTGCCTCGGGGCTGCACAACCTGCTGCGCGACGAACCCGAATTGGTCGCCGTGGCCGAGGCTTGCGGGCGTCAGTTGCATGACGTGCGTATTCCGTCGGTGAAATACCCGATCGCCAATGGCGAGAAACGCACCGGCAAGCGCTGTCTGGCGGTGGGCACGGATTGCTCGGTCGGCAAAATGTATACCGCGCTGTGTCTGGAACGCGAGATGCTGGATCGTGGCATGAAGGCCAGCTTCCGCGCGACTGGCCAGACCGGTATTCTGATCACCGGTGACGGCGTGCCGCTGGATGCGGTGATTGCCGATTTCATGGCCGGCTCGATCGAATATCTTACGCCCGACAATGACCCCGATCATTGGGATCTGATCGAGGGGCAGGGCAGCCTGTTCCACATCAGCTATTCGGGTGTGACGATGGCGCTGATCCATGGCGGCGCACCCGATGCGCTGATCTTGTCGCATGAGCCGACGCGCGCGCATATGCGCGGCTTGCCCGGCTACACGCTGCCCTCGCTTGAGGCGCTGCGCGATATGGCGCTCAGCCTTGCGCATGTGGTCAATCCTGACTGTCAGGTCGTGGGCATTTCGGTGAACACGCAAAAGATGCCCGAGGATGAAGCGCGCGCCTATCTGGCCAAACTCGAGGCCGATATGGGCTTGCCCGCCACCGACCCGTTCCGTTTTGGCGCAGGCAAGCTGGTGGACGCGCTCGCTGCAATCTGATCGGATGCGCAGGTGGCCGGGGGCAGGAGCCTCCGGCGGGAGTATTTTGAGCTAGATGAAAGAGAGGCGCTTATGATCCGCGTTCAGCATGACACCTTCAAATTGGCGCAGGTGTTCACCATCGCGCGCGGGTCTAAAAGCGCGGCCGAGGTTTTGACCGCCACGGTGGATCGCGACGGCGTGAAGGGCTGGGGCGAATGTGTGCCCTATGCGCGCTATGGCGAAAGCCTGGACAGTGTCACCGCCCAGATCGAAAGTTTGCCTGCGGGCATCACGCGCGCCGAGTTGCAAGAGGCCTTGCCCGCAGGGGCCGCGCGCAACGCGGTCGATTGCGCCTTGTGGGACTGGGAGGCCAAGCGCGCGGGCAAATCGGTTTGGGAACTGGCCGGTCTGGCGCGCCCTGAACCGCTGATCACCGCCTACACGCTGTCGCTTGATACGCCCGAGGCGATGCGCGCCTCGGCTGCCGCGCAGGCCCATCGCCCGTTGCTGAAAATCAAGCTGGGCACGCCTGATGATCTGCCGCGTTTGCGCGCGGTGCGTGAGGGGGCCCCCGAGGCCCGCATCATCATCGATGCCAATGAGGGATGGGAGCTGGAGACCTTCCTTGATCTGCAAGCAGAGCTGCACCGTCTTGGTGTTGTGCTGGTCGAGCAACCCTTGCCGGCGGCGGCGGACGAGTCGCTGTCGGGGGTCGAGCGATTGGTGCCGATCTGCGCCGATGAAAGCTGCCATGACCGCGCCAGTCTGATTGACCTACGCGGCAAATATGATGTCATCAATATCAAGCTCGACAAGACCGGCGGGCTGACCGAGGCGCTGGCCCTGCGCGCGCTGGCGCATTCGGAAGGGTTTGGTGTGATGGTGGGCTGCATGGTTGGCTCGAGCCTCGCGATGGCGCCGGCGGTGCTGGTCGCGCAGGGCGCCGATTTCGTGGACCTTGACGGCCCGTTGCTTCTGGCCGAAGACCGCAGCGTGCCGTTGCATTACAAGGGCAGCAAAATGGACCCGCCCGAGCCAGAGCTTTGGGGCTGAGTGAAGGAGATCGAAATGAGCCGGACTGTCTATCTGAACGGGGCGTATCTGCCCGAGGAAGAGGCCACGGTCTCGATCTTTGACCGGGGCTTCGTGATGGGCGACGCGGTTTATGAGGTCACCTCGATTTTGGGCGGCAAGATCCTCGAATTCGAGGGTCACATGAACCGTCTGGCCCGCTCGCTCAGCGAGTTGGAGATGACCTGCGATCTGAGCCGCGAGCAATGGATCGAGATCCACCGCGAGCTGATCGCGCGCAACAATATTGACGAGGGGCTGGTGTATTTGCAGGTCTCGCGCGGCAATGCGGGGGATCGCGATTTCCATTACCCGCCCGCAGGCACGCCGCCCACCGTTGTGCTGTATACCCAAGCCAAGACGAACCTCGCCAATGATCCCAAAGCCAAGATCGGCATCAAGGTGATCTCGCTGCCCGATCTGCGTTGGCATCGCCGCGACATCAAGACCGTGCAACTGCTCTATCCCTCGATGGCCAAGATGGCCGCTGAAGCGCAGGGCAAGAATGATGCGTGGTTCGTTGAGGACGGGTTTGTCACCGAGGGCAGCTCGAACAACACCTATATCGTCAAGGGCAACAAGATCATCACGCGGCATCTGTCGCATGATATCCTGCACGGGATCACCCGCGTCTCACTGCTGAAATACGCCGCCGAAGCGCAGATGGAGATCGAGGAACGCCCTTATACCATCGCCGAAGCGCAGGCCGCCGATGAGGCGTTTTTCACCTCGGCCTCGGCGTTCGTGATGCCGGTGGTCGAGGTCGATGGCGCGACGATCGGGTCAGGTAAACCCGGCCCCGTGGCGGCGCGTCTGCGTGAAATCTACCTAGAGGAAAGCCTCAAGGCCGCGATCTGATCTGCGCCGGAACGTGCGACATGAAAAAGCCCCGGCCAGCCCAGCCGGGGCTTTTTGCCCATGCGGTGCCTGAGGTCAGGCGACAGCCTGGGCGCGGAAAGACACAACCTCGGGTGTCAGCTGTGCAGCCTCGATGTTTTCGATCAGCAAGATCGGCTCATCCGCGATCAGGGCAATCGTGTGCGGTCCCGATTGGGCGGGCGCAAAGCGGATATCATTGCGGTGCGGGGCAGGGCCGTCCATTTCAAGTACGATCTGGTCACCCAGCGTAAACCCCGTGATGCGCGGCAAGTCGGCCTCATCTTCGGCAAGATCGCTTTCTGCTTCAGGGCTGTCCAGCATCGCCGCGATCCGGGCCATGACGGCGGCATCAGCATCGCCCGGCACAGCTGCTGCCCCGCGATCCGGGCGCGTGCGCGCAGCATCACTTTGCGCGTCTTCCAGCGCTGTCTCGCGCAATTCACTGAGCGGCACGATCGGAGCTGTCAAATGGCTAAGCGTCTCGTCGCTTTGGCCTTTGGCCGCCCGCTTGAGGAAGCGCAGTTTGAACTGGGGTAGTTTGAATCGAGGCAGTTCGAACTTGGCGCGTTTCCTGTGCATGTGCGGGGCGGTCACCGCGTCGCTTGCCGGGGTCTGCGCGTGCGTGTTTTTCACCCCAGCAGGGCGGGGCGAAAGTTCGGCCCAGCCCAGCAGGGCCAGCGCGATTGTCACGGCAAGGAACAAAGCGAACATAGGTGAAAACTCCCGAATGTGACGGGTAGCATGCGGGCCGCTCGCACAGCGGGCAAGGCGTTTGTGAGGGCGATCGGGGGGGATTGTTCACGTCTGCTTTGCCAATCTCAACCTCTCGGTAGGATTACCCAAAACGCGTGCATCAAAGCCAAAAACGGGGTAGAGAAAGCAAGCTAAAAGCGGGCAAAACCAGCGCTGATTTCACCCGCCAAAGACCGCCGATTCGGGCCTGAACGTGTCAGATTCTGCGTGGCAGATGGATCTCGGGCGATGCGGTATTCAGCGTCGAGTCGATCCCCAACACGACCGAGGTCGGCTGCAAATCCGAAAGCTGGGTATTTTGCAGCACCGCCACCGACTGACCCCAAAGCGAGACGGTCACATCCGCGCCGGTCTGCCCGATGGTGAAATCGTCGCTGGCCTTGTAATTGAACACGTCGATCAACAGGACCTCGCCGGTATCCCCGTTCTCGGCCGTTCCCGACGGGGTCGGGTTGAAATCGGTGATCGTGGCCGCTTGTCCCACCCCTTTAGAGGGCGAAACCACGAAATTATCCCAGCCCGTGCCGCCGGTGACCTGATCGCCGTCATCAGCGAACAACACGTCATTGCCTGCACCGCCATCCAAGGTATCGGAATAGCCCGACAGAGTGTCGACGGCGACAAGTTCATCATCGCCATAGCCGCCATTCAAGGAATCGCTGCCCTGATAGTCAAACAGCACGTCATCGCCGGTATTGCCGCGCAACGTGTCGTCTCCATACCCGCCGAGCAGGGAATCATTGCCGCTGCCGCCATCAATGTAGTCGTCGCCAGACCCGCCGGTGCCGCCAAAATAGTCATTGGATTCCAGACGGAAGACCAACGAGTTGATCGAACTGGTCGAGAAGACGTACTTGGCTGAGGCCTCATCCAGTGTGTTGCCATCGTCGCCGCCCTCAAGCCACAGCGTGTCATCCCCCGACGAACCGTTCAGCGTATCGCTGTAATCGGTGCCGCGCAGCGTGTCGTTCAACGCCCCGCCTCGCAGATCGACGCCTTCGCCTGGGCCCGGGCTTGCGCCGACGATGCTGACGCCGGCTTCGGGGTCCTTACCCGTCGCAGGCGTATCCGCGCCCGAGTTGGTGTCGCTGCCCGCGTCGCCACCCGCGGTGCTATCGCTGCCAGTGTCGGTGTTGCCTTGATCGGTGTTGCCGGTGTCGCTGCCCGCATTCGTGCCTGTGTCGACGGGCGCATCGGTCAAATCGCCATTGCCCGTATCAGCGCTATGATCGTCTTCACTTTCGGAGGGCGTATCGGTTTCATCGTCATCGGAGGCGCCACCCATCACGAAGGCCAAGGGAAGAAAGGCTAAAAAAAGTAATGCGAACATCGTGGAAATCCCGGAAAAGGTTAATATCTTGCTTATCCGAGCTGATCACGGCTTGGTCAACGAAAATAACGAATGCGCGAGATCACGTTTTTCACTGCGCAACAATGACGTCAAAATTCCAGACATTGTTCGCGCGTATTGCGCCGCTTGCGCCTGCGCGCCCGGCCAAACCACGCCAAAGACGGCATCAGACGGCGCTACAATGTCTGTAGCGAAATTGAGCCGTGATTCTTGGTAAAATTACCGCCTTACAGGCCGCTCTCGGTGAGGACCTGTTGCAAAATCGGGGCCAGCCGGAGCGCCCATTGGGCTTGCTGCTCGGGGGTTTCGATCAGATCGTTGCGCAGCTCGATCAGCACGTTGGGGCGGCCGTGTTGCAACGCGTGGCGGTCGATGGAATCGCCCTCGAGATGGCCCAGATAGGGCTCGTTATCGCCCACGCACAGATCGGGCTCTTGGCGCAGTCGCGCGATCAGGGGCAGGGCGAGGCGGCTATCGGAATGGTCATGCAGAACCCCCACTTGCCAAGGGCGCAGCGCCCGCCCGCGCAGTCGGGGCGTATAAGAGTGCACCGCACAAATCACGCGATCATCGCGCCGCGCGGCCAAGTCGCGATAGGCCTGATGGTAGGGGCGATACAGCCGCTCTAGCCGCTCTGTGATCTGCGCCGGACTGGCGACGCGATTGGCGGGAATGATCGTGCCATCATAAAGCTGCATCACCAGCGTCGGATCATCTTCGCCCCTGTTCGGATCAATCACGAGCCGCGAGAAATTGCTTGCGATCAGCGGCGCGTCCAGATGCTCGGCCAGGGCCTGCGACAGACCCAGTGCGCCCACGTCATAGGCGATGTGGCGCGCCATATCCGTCGCCGCAATTCCCAGATCGCCCCCCGCCACCCAGTCGGGCACCGTGTTGCGGGCATGATCGCAGGTGACAAGCCAACGCGCAGCGCGCGCCTTGCCGGTAATTGTGTAGGGGGATTGATCTGTCATCATCTCTTCACGCTTGCTCGATATCGCCCCAAATAGACCGAAACTTGACCCAAGGGCCAGTTGCAGCCCGCGACAATTTGCGCCATACCCTTTATTGGCCCACGAAATGACACCAATTTGATCAGGAGACGAGGACGCATGAGACGCCTTCGCAACGTTAAAATCGTGGCCACTTTGGGCCCATCCTCATCGGACTATGAAAGCATCAAGGCGCTGTTTGTCGCCGGTGCTGATGTGTTCCGCCTCAATATGAGCCATGGCACCCATGACGAGCATCGCGCCCGTCACGCTATCATTCGCAAGCTCGAAACCGAGTTTTCGCGCCCGATCGCTATTCTCGCTGACCTTCAGGGGCCAAAGCTGCGCGTAGGCACTTTTGCCGCCGGTGCCGTCGAACTCAAAGAGGGCGATGCGTTCCGCTTTGACCTTGAAGACGTGCCGGGCACCAATCAACGCGCGCGCCTCCCCCATCCCGAGATTTTCGCCGCCCTCGAACCGGGCTCGGAGCTGCTGGTCAATGACGGCAAGATCCGCCTGCGCGTCGAAGATTGCGGTGCTGATTACGCCAATTGCACCGTTACCGTGGGCGGCACGATTTCCGACCGTAAGGGCGTGAACGTGCCCGACGTGGTGCTGCCGGTGGCCGCGCTGTCAGACAAGGACCGCAAGGATCTGGAATTCGCCTGCGAGATGGGTGTGGACTGGCTGGCGCTCAGCTTCGTGCAGCGCCCTGAAGACGTGATCGAGGCGCGCGAATTGGCCAAGGGCCGTGCGGCGATCCTCAGCAAGATCGAGAAACCCTCGGCGGTGCGCTGCTTTGATGACATCCTTGCCGTGTCTGACGGGGTGATGGTCGCGCGCGGTGATCTTGGGGTCGAATTGCCGGTGCAGGCCGTGCCGCCGATCCAGAAACAATTGATCCGCAAATGTCGCGCCGCCGCCAAGCCGGTGATCGTCGCGACCCAGATGCTTGAATCGATGATCGAAAGCCCGATGCCGACGCGCGCCGAAGTCTCTGACGTGGCCACCGCGATCTATGAAGGCGCCGATGCGGTCATGCTCAGCGCGGAATCCGCAGCCGGGCGCTATCCGGTCGAAGCGGTCGAGACGATGAACAACGTCGCGATCTCGGTCGAGAAAGATCCGATCTATCGCGAAGTCATCGAAGCCTCGCGCAATGCCGACCGCCAGACCGTCGCCGACGGGATCGTGGCTGCCGCACGCGAGATCGCCGAGACCACGGATATCGCGGCGATCTGCGCCTATACCCAGTCGGGCAAGACGGTGGCACTGACCGCGCGCGAACGCCCGCGCGTGCCAATCATCGCGCTCTCGCCGATCGACGCCACGCTACGCCGTATGACCCTGACCTGGGGCGTGCACGCCGTGCATTGCGGCGAGCTGGAGCGCTTTAAGCAGGCTGTCGTCAACGCCGCCCGCGCGGCGCGCGATTTCGGCTTTGCCGATGAGACGCAGCAGATCATCGTGACCGCTGGTGTGCCCTTTAACGTGCAGGGCACAACCAACATTCTTCGTGTCGCGCCCTGCGATGAAAGATTGATTTATCGCACTGACCCTGAGTAAACTTTCCTGAGGGAGAGCATCACGAAAGGGGCGTGCCATGGATTTGTCCGGGCTTGATACCGATCTGATCCTGACGATTGGTCTGGTGATCGCGATTTTCGCGATCCCGGCCGTCATCTCGGCCTTTTCCGATCAACGTCCGCCGCGCGCAGCAACCTTGGCGGTTCTGGTGTCGGGCGGGCTGATCTTGCTGGCCTTCTACGCCAAACCCGGCGGCTACACGATTGAACGCGTCCCCGACGCGGTGGCACGCACTGTCGCGCGGGTCTTCAACTAGCCAGCGCTTTGCGCTTTGCTCTGTGATTTCGCAAGTTTGGCCTTGCCAAGCGCAGCCCGCGCGTCTATCCAGCGCGCTCGACCCACGCGTGGCCGGCCAAAGTGGCATGCCGAGTCGCGCTTCCACACCCTGAAAAGGAGCTGTAAATGCCCAAGATGAAGACGAAATCCGCTGCGAAAAAGCGGTTCAAGTTCACCGCGACCGGCAAGATCAAAGTCGGTCACGCTGGTAAGCGCCACGGCATGATCAAACGCTCCACGAAATTCATCCGCGACACTGCAGGCACCATGGTGCTGTGCGACGCGGATACGAAAATCGTGAAGAAATACATGCCTTATAATCGCTGATCGGGAGACTTGAACAATGTCACGCGTTAAATCCGGGAAAGTCACCCACGCCGCGCACAAGAAAGTGCTGAAAAAGGCGAAAGGCTATTACTCCGCGCGCTCGCGCAACTTCCGTACTGCTACGCAGGCGGTCGACAAGGCCAACCAATACGCGACCCGTGACCGCAAGGCACGCAAGCGTAACTTCCGCGCGCTCTGGATCCAGCGTATCAACGCCGCCGTGCGTTTGGTCGATGCCGATCTGAGCTACTCGAAGTTCATCCACGGTCTGGCTCTGGCTGGTGTCGAAGTGGACCGCAAGGTTCTCGCCGATCTCGCCGTGCACGAGCCCGAGGCGTTCGCCGCCATCGTGGAGCAGGCCAAAGCTGCCGCTGCAACGGCTGTTGCTGCCTAAGCACTGCACGCTCTATCGAAATTCTGAAAGGCCGCCCTTAGGGGCGGCCTTTTTTGTTGCCCCATCGCAAGGCGCGGGCGTCGGGGTCGCGCCCCTGCGCAGTGCCGCCGCATCGCACAGGATGACGATCCATACAGCTTTGTGAACGCTGCCTGCGCGTGAGCGACCCTACTCATCAAGCGCAAGCGGGCTACCCTGTGCCTCAAGCCGCGCAATGTCTGCCGCGCGCCCTCCCAAACAAGGACTCGAGCATGACCGTAAACGCCTATGCTGCAACCGCCGCTGACGCCGATCTGACGCCCTTTGCCATCGACCGGCGCGCCTTGCGTCCCGATGACGTGGCGATTGATATCGATTTTTGTGGCGTGTGCCATTCCGACCTGCACACCGCGCGCAACGATTGGGGTCACACGACCTATCCGGTCGTTCCGGGCCATGAAATCATTGGCCGCGTGCGCGCGGTCGGGGCCGATGTAACTGGCTTCAAAGCCGGCGATCTTGTCGGTGTCGGCTGTCTGGTGGATAGCTGCCAACATTGTGCCGCCTGCGATCACGACGAAGAGCAATATTGCCTGAACGGCTGGACGGGTACCTATGGGTCTGTCGATAAGGTGGACGGCACGATCACCCATGGCGGATATGCGCAATCCATTGTCGTCAAAGATAAATTCGTCCTGCGCGTGCCGGAGACTCTGGACCCAGCGGGGGCCGCGCCGCTGCTTTGTGCGGGCATCACCACCTGGTCGCCGCTGCGCCATTGGAACGTGGGGAAGGGGTCTAAAGTGGCGGTTGTCGGGCTTGGCGGGCTGGGGCATATGGCGCTGAAACTGGCCAATGCGCTGGGCGCTGAGGTCACGCTGTTTTCGCGCTCGCCCTCAAAGGTCGAAGACGCCAAACGGCTTGGCGCGCATAAGGTCGTGATCTCGACCGATGCCGATGCGATGGCCGGCGTGTCCAATGAGTTCGATCTGATCATCGACACCGTGCCCTATGTCCATGACATCAACCCCTACATGCCGACGCTTGCCTATAATGGCACGCTGGTGCTGGTGGGCTATCTGGGGCCGATTGATCCGGTTCTGAATTCGGTCATGATGGTGCTCGGGCGGCGTTCGGTCGCGGGCTCTTTGATCGGCGGGATCAAGGAAACGCAGGAGATGCTGGAGTTCTGCGGCGCGCATGGCATCACCTCGGATGTCGAAGTCATTCGGATCGAGGAGATCAACGCAGCCTATGAGCGGATGCTGAAATCCGATGTCAAATATCGCTTTGTGATCGACAATTCGACGCTGGCCTAAGCCTATCTTCCCCCGTCGGAACCGGCGGGGGAAGACAATCTGACCGCCCAAACATAGCGATGGCGCAGGGTTAAGCGCAGTCTCCAGACAGGGCGGCGTGACGCCCGGTCCCAAAGTGATCTAGTCGGCCATCAATTCCTTGAGCCGCGCCTCTTCATCGCTGGACAGCGCGGGCGACGCTGGGCCCTCGCTCGCATTGCGCCGTGAGCGGACGTAGAAAAATCCCCCGATCAGCGCCAGCAACAACGCGCCCGGCCCGAGATACCACAGCAGCAGGTTCGCCCCGGTCTTTTCCGGCTCGAACAGCACATATTCGCCGTAGCGATCAGTGACGTAGTCGATCACCTGCGTGTCCGTGTCGCCCGCCTGCAGACGCTCGCGCACCAGAAGCCGCAGGTCCTTGGACACGGCGGCATTGGAGTCGTCGATATTTTCACCCTGACAGACCGGGCAGCGCAGCACTTTCGAGATCTCGCGCGCACGGGATTCGAGCGCGGGATCCTTCAGCACCTCGCTGGGCTGGACCGCGTAGATTGGCGCGGCCCAGATAAGCAAAACTAAACTGAGAACGAGTTTCTTAAGCATTGCTTATTCCGCCGGAGTTGCATGGGTCGGCGCGGTGCTGGTTTTGCGTGCACCCGCCGCGACGCGGTAGCGCCGATCGCTCAGGCTTAGCAAACCGCCCAGCGCCATGATGATCGCCCCCGCCCAGATCCAATCCGCGAACGGCTTGATATAGGTGCGCACCGCATAGCCGCCATCCTGCTGGGGATCACCGATCACCAGATAGATGTCGCGCAGGAAGGTGGTGTGAATCGCGGCCTCGGTCGTGGGCATGCGCTGCACCGGATAGATCCGCTTTTCGGGATGCATCGTGGCGATCAGCTTGCCGTCCTGTTTGACCACCATCGTGCCGGTGGTGGAGGTGTAGTTCGGACCTTGCACCGCCTCGACCTTTTGCAGCGTGATCTCATAGCCATCCACGGTGAAGGGCTGACCCAACTGCGCCACGCGGATATCCTCGACCGATCCTGCCAGCAACAAGCCGATGCCGATAAAGGTGATGCCAAGTCCGGAATGTGCCGTGGCCTTGCCCCAGTCCGCGCGCGGCAAGCGCCGCAGACGCGCAGGGCTCCCGGCGGCGCGGGTCCACAGCTCGGTTGCAGAGCCCAGCACCAGCCAGCTACCAAGGAAGGTTGCGATCAGCGCCATCAGCGAATTGCCCGTTTCCAGCGACCATGCCAGACCACCAATCGCCAGCGCCAGCACGAAGGCGGGAACAAGACGACGCACGGTGCGCCCAAGGCGCGCGCGCTTCCACGGCATCATCGCACCGATTGGCAATACCAGCGCCAGAATGATCATGAAGGGTGTGAACGCCTGATCAAAGAACGGTGCCCCGACCGACAGTTTACGGCCAAAGAACATCTCGGCCACCAGCGGCCAGATCGTGCCGACAAACACCACCAAAGCGGCCACAGCCAGCAGGATATTGTTCACCACCAGCGCCGTTTCGCGGCTCACCATCGAGAACACGCCCTTGGCCTGCATCGAGCCCGCACGGAAGGCAAACAATGTCAGCGCGCCGCCCACGAAGAAGGCCAGAATACCAAGGATGAAAATCCCGCGTGACGGATCAGAGGCAAAGCTGTGCACCGAGGTGATCACCCCCGAGCGCACGATGAACGTCCCGATCAGCGAGAAACCGAACGCCATGATCGACAGCAGGATCGTCCAGCTTTTCAGCGACTCGCGCTTTTCCACCACGATCGCGGAATGCAGCAGGGCAGCGGCCAGCAACCACGGCATGAACGAGGCGTTCTCGACCGGGTCCCAGAACCAGAAACCACCCCAGCCAAGTTCGTAATAGGCCCACCAGGAGCCGAGCGCGATCCCGATGGTCAGGAAAACCCAGGCCGCCAGCGTCCAAGGGCGCACCCAGCGCGCCCAGGTCGCATCGACGCGCCCCTCAAGCAGTGCCGCGACTGCGAAAGAGAACGCCATCGAAAGCCCGACATAGCCGAGGTACAGGAACGGCGGGTGAAATGCGAGACCGGGGTCTTGCAGAAGCGGGTTCATCCCCTCGCCATTGAACGGCGCCTCGGTGAGACGCGTGAACGGGTTAGAGGTGAAGATAATGAAGGCGAGGAACGCCACGCCGATCCAGGCTTGAATCGACAGCACACGCGCGCGCAGACGCGGCGGCAGGGCGCCCCCGAAAAAGGCGGCAGCGGCCCCGAACAGCGCGAGGATCAGCACCCAGAGCAGCATCGAGCCCTCATGGTTGCCCCAAACCCCGGTGACCTTATAGAGCATCGGCTTATCGGTATGGGAGTTCGCCCAGACCAGTTTCAGCGAGAAATCCGACACCACAAAGGCATGGGTCAGCGCCGCAAAGCTGACCACAAGCAGCAAGAATTGCGCAATTGCGGCAGGGTCGCCCACCGCCATCCAGCCACGCCAGCCTTTATGCGCGCCCACCAGCGGTACCGTTGCCTGCACCAGCGCCACACCAAGTGCCAGTATCAAGGCGAAATGGCCTAGTTCATTGATCATCGGGAATCCTCCTGTCGCTGAATGAGCATAGAGGCAACTGAAGCTGCGGCCAAGGAGGATGCGCGCCGATGTCGCAATCCATCACGACTCCGTGAATGGTCGCGCTTGGCGGGGCGCGCTATTGGGGGGCAACCGCCCTTTTCCCATGTGCCCATAACGCCGTTGCAAGGTGGTGCGGGTGCTGCGATCCGGAGGCGTCTGGCAAAAGGAAATGTGATGCGTGCGATCATGATCGGATCGGTTCTGGCACTGGCGGTGTTGGCCGGGTGCAAACCCCAAGAGTCCGACCCTTTGGAGGCGCTTGCGCCCAACGTGATCTGGGAGGTGACCGAGATTGCCGGGCAGCCGGTGCCCGCCAATGTCGAGGTGACGCTGACCCATCCCGAAAAAGGGCTGATCGCGGGCAATTCGGGGTGCAATCGCTATAACGGGCGGATCTCGAACCAAGGCGGGCGGGTGCGCGTGGGCGAGTTGGTTGGCACGCGGATGGCATGCCCGGCCGATGTCATGGCTGTGGAAGGCGCGTTTCATTCCAATATCGCGCGCGTCGATGAGGTGAAAATCGAGGACGACCGGTTACAGTTGATGGTCGATGGCAAGCCGGTGATCACCGCCAAGCGATAAGCGCCAGAGGCACCTTGCGATCTGCGCCAAGTTCCCCTTGACCGAAGCGGCTTGCATGGCACACTCGCGCCCATGTTCCCCTTGCGCGATCATAACCCGTCGGGCTCTGTGCCCTATGTCACTTGGGCGCTGATCGCGATCAATTGTGCGGTCTATGTGATGACCGTCGATTGGGGGCTGGATCTGCACGGGGCCTGGTTGCGCAACGCGCTGTGGCCGGGGGCCGTGACGCAGGGCGAAATGCTGCACGGGCTGGTAACGCATATGTTCCTGCATGCGGGGATTTTGCATCTGGCCGGGAATATGCTGTTTCTCTGGGTGTTTGGTGACAATCTTGAAGATCAGCTTGGGCATGTGATCTTTGCTGCGTTTTACCTCGCCTGCGGGCTGGCGGCTGCCTTTGCGCAGGTGGCGTCTGATCCGCAATCGATGGTGCCGATGGTGGGGGCCTCGGGGGCGATTGCGGGGGTGATGGGGGGCTATGTGCTGCTTTATCCGCGCGCGCGCATCGACGTGATGTTCTTCTTCGTGCTGATTTACAAGATCTGGCCGGTGCCCGCTTGGGCGGTGCTGGGGGTGTGGTTCGGTATTCAGGTCGGCAATGAAATCATGGCCGGAACGAGCGGCGGAGTCGCGCATCTGGCTCATATCGGCGGCTTTGTGGCGGGGCTTGCACTGTGTGTTCCGCTGTGGTTGGTCTTGGGCGGGCCGAGGTTCTGGTCACGCACCCATGGCCACCCGCCACACCCCGCAAGCCGGTTCGGGCAAACCCCGATCCCCGTAGTCAGGAGAGACCGCTGATGTTGCCCGATATTCAATCCCCCCACCGGCTGAGCTGTCATTGCGGCGCAGTCGAGATGGCGGTCACGCTGAGCGATGGGCTGGCGACGGCGCGGCGCTGCGATTGCTCGTTTTGCAGGCGGCGCGGAGCGGTTGCGGTCAGCGCACCCCTTGATGGCATCCGGATCTTGAAGGGGGCCGAGGCCCTGACGCTCTATCAATTCGGCACGATGACGGCGAAGCATTATTTCTGCAAGATCTGTGGGATTTACACCCATCACCAGCGCCGCTCAAACCCGAATGAATACGGGGTGAATGCGGCCTGCCTAGAGGGTGTGAACCCGCGCGATCTGGACCCGGTGCGTTGGGCGGATGGGGTCAATCACCCAACCGATCAGCGCGCATAAACGCGGCCGCGCGTTCAGCAATCATCACCGTGGGGGCGTTGGTATTGCCCGACACCACTTGCGGCATCACCGAGGCATCCACCACCCGCAGCCCCGCGATCCCCTGCACGCGCAGTTGCGGGTCAACCACCGCCATCTCGTCGCGCCCCATCCGGCAGGTGCCCACCGGGTGATAGATCGTATCGGCGCGCGCGCGGATATCGGCCATCAGCGCGGCGTCCGTTCCGTCATGGGGATACAGTTTGCGCCCGCGCCACGGGTCCAACGACGGGGCGTCGGTGATCTGCTCTAGCAGGCGGGCGGCGCGCAGCATCAGGGCTTGGTCGCGCGGATCTTGCAGAAACGCCGGGTCGATCAGCGGCGCGGCGCGCGGATCGGCGCTGGCCAAGCGCAGCGTGCCGCGCGATTTTGGCCGCATTGCGCAGACATGCACCGACCAGCCATCCGCGAGATGGGGTTTGCGCATGTGCTGATCGACGATGCCAACCACGAAATGCAGTTGCAGATCGGGCCGATCGAGGCTGGGGTCCGAGCGCAAAAACGCCCCGCCCTCGGCCATCGGCGAGGCAAACAGCCCCTCGCCATGTTTGCGCCAGCCCGCGCCTGCGCGCGCCAATCGCATCATCCCGCGCGGATTGAGCCCCACCACATCGCGGCGCGGCGAGGTGTAGCTGATGATGTAATCGAGATGGTCGTGCAGGTTCGCCCCCACGCCGGGCAGGTCCAGCACCGGTTCGATCCCGTGTTCGCGCAGATGATCGGCAGGTCCGATGCCCGACAGCATCAACAGTTGGGGCGAGCCAAAGGCCCCGGCGCTGAGGATCACCTCGCGCGTGGCCTCAACACTGAATCGCTTGCGCCCTTGGCGGATCAGCGCCCCGGTGGCGCGGGCGTCCGTTGTCAGGATTTTCTCGGCGCGCGCGCGGGTCAGAACGGTCAGGTTGGGCCGTGCCATGACCGGGTGCAAATAGGCCGCCGCGACCGAGCAACGCTCGCCCTTGCGCGGCCCGTCCCAAAACTGCGTGACCTGATACAGCCCCGCGCCCTCTTGGTCGGGGCCGTTGAAATCGGCGTTTGGCGGGCATTGCACTGCCGCGCAAGCCTCAACGAAAGCACGCGAAATCGGGCGCGGGCGGCGTTGATCGCCCACCTGTAGCGGCCCCGCATCGCCATGCCAGTCAGAAGCGCCGCGCATGTTGCGCTCGCTTGCCAGAAACCACGGCTGGCAGCTTTGCCAATCCCAACCTTCGGCCCCCATCTCGGCCCAATCGTCGTAATCCTGCGGCTGGCCGCGCACATAAAGCATCGCGTTGATCGCGGATGAACCGCCAAGCCCGCGGCCACGTGGCTGAAATCCGCGCCGCCCGTTAAGCTCGGCTTGCGGCGTGGTGTGATAGGCCCAGTTGTGGAGTTGCGGCCGCCCCGAAACCATCGCCGCCACCAGCGCGGGCGCACGCACAAGGATGTCGCGCGCCTCTGTGCCCGCCTCAATCAGGCAAACGGTGCAATCGGGGTCTTGCGACAGCCGCGCGGCCAGAACCGCGCCCGCAGAACCGCCCCCCAAGATCAGGTAATCAAAACGCATCAGGCTCCTCCCCGGCTGGGAAGGAGCCTATCGCGTTTTTTTCGTTCGCAAAGGGTGACGCCGCGTCTTTAGCTGCGCAGCGCGCCGCCGGTGGCCTTGGTGACCTTGTCGATGATCTTGGCGCTCACCGCCTCGATTTCCGCATCGGTCAGGGTCGCATCGCGCGGCTGCAAGCGCACGCTGAGCGCGATGGATTTTTTCCCCGCGCCCATCTGCTCTTCGGCCTTTGCGCCGGTGAACTGGTCAAACAGCTGCACGCTGTCGATCAGCTTTTTATCCGCGCCAAGGGCGGCGTTGACGGCTGTGATCGCCTCGACCTGGGCATCTACGACAAAGGCGAAATCGCGCTCGACGGCTTGCAGATCAGAGCTATCCAATGCGGCGCGGGTGGACCCTTTCTTCTTTGGGAAGGGCACATTTTGCAGCCAGATCGTGAAGGCGACAGCGGGGCCTTTGACGCCCATTTCGCGCAACGTCTTGGGATGCACCTCGCCAAAGCTGGCCAGCACATTGGGTCCAAGCGCCAGCGTGCCCGCGCGACCAGGATGCCACCACGTGTCAAGCTTGCGCGTGATCTGCGCGCGCGCCGGGGCACCGATGGCGGAAAGCGCGGCCTCAAGATCGGCCTTGGCGTCATACAGGTCCACCGGACGGCGCGACCCCCACGGATCGCGCGGACCCGCTTGGCCGATCAGAAGGCCTGCCGCTTGCACCACCTGCTCGCCCGGCTCGCCGCCACTGAAGGCGGGGCCGACCTCGAACAGGGCCAGATCGCTGAAACCGCGCGCCTGATTGCGTGCCGCGGCCTGCATCAGACCGGGCAGCAGATCGGGGCGCATATGGGTCATTTCCGAGGAGATCGGGTTTTCCAACTTCGTCGCATCCGCACCGCCACCGAACAGCGCCGCGCTCTCGGCGTCGATGAAGGAATAGGTCACGCATTCATTGTAGCCAAGGCTGGCAATCGTGCGCCGCGCCATGCGTTCGCGTACCTGCATCGGCGTCAGGATCGTGCCCGGAACGCCGCTGGTTTCACGCGCCAAAGGCCGGCCTTGCAGCTTGGTAAGCGAGGCGATGCGGGCCACTTCCTCGACCAGATCGGCCTCGCCCAGAACATCGGGGCGCCAGCTCGGCGGGCTTGCCATGTCGCCCTGCAGCGTGAAGCCCAAAGCACTCAGCGTTTCGCGCTGCGTGGCCTCGGGGATATCCATGCCGACCAGCGAGATCACCCGCGCGGGGTCGAGGCGATAGGCGCGCGAGGTGTCGGGCACCGCGCCATCCATCGCGATTTCGGACGCCTCGCCACCGCACAAATCCAGCACCATCTGCGTCGCCAGTTCCAGCCCCGGCAGGGTGAATTCAGGGTCGATCCCGCGTTCAAACCGATAGCGCGCATCGGAGTTGATTTTCAGCGCCCGGCCCGTAGCGGCGATGGTGATCGGCGTCCAATAGGCGGATTCGAGGAACACATCGATTGTGTTTTCATCCGCGCCCGAGGCCTCGCCACCCATGATCCCGGCCAAGCTTTCGACGCCGTTATCATCGCAAATCACCATGTCGCCTGCGCGCATCGTGTAGGTTTTCTCATCCAGCGCGAGGAACTCTTCGCCGCCCTTGGCAGGCTGAATACGCAGATCGCCTGCAACCTTGGCCATGTCGAACACATGCAGCGGGCGGTTCAGGTCATAGGTGAAATAGTTGGTGATATCGACCAGCGCGGAAATCGGGCGCAAGCCAATCGCGCGCAGGCGTTTTTGCAGCCATTCCGGGCTGGGGCCGTTGGTGACGCCGCGAATGACGCGACCGGCGAAGAGCGGACAGCCCTTGTCCTTGAGCGCCGGGTCAATGCTGACCGAAACGGGGCTGGGGAAGCCGCCGGGAACGGGCTCGACCTCTAGCGGTTTGAGCATTCCCAAACCGCGCGCGGCCAGATCGCGGGCAATGCCGCGCACGCCCAACGCATCGGGGCGGTTGGGGGTGATGGCGATGTCGAACACCGGGTCCACGGCCTCGGGGCGGTTGGCGGCCAGCCAGTCGGTGAATTTTTGGCCGACCTCGCCCGAAGGCAGCTCGATGATGCCGTTATGCTCGTCGCTCAGCTCCAGCTCGCGCTCGGACGCCATCATGCCGTGGCTTTCGACGCCGCGAATTTTGCCCACGCTCAGCGTCACGTCGATGCCGGGCACATAATCGCCCGGCTTGCACAGCACGACCGTAATCCCCTCGCGCGCATTGGGCGCACCGCACACGATCTGCTTTTCGCCCTCATCGGTGAGCACGGTGCACACGCGCAACCGGTCGGCATCGGGGTGCTGCTGGGCGGCGGTGACACGGGCCAGCGTAAACGCGGCCAGCTTGGCGGCGGGGTCGATGACCTCTTCGACCTCAAGCCCCAGATCGGTCAGCGCATAGGCGATCTCATCGACGGAGGCCGTGGTATCAAGGTGATCCTTGAGCCAGGAGAGTGTGAATTTCATGGGCTTCCCTCGGGGTTACTTGCGCTGCGCGAGGTCCTTGTAATCGCCCATGCGCAGGAGTTTCAACTCCCGCCATAGCCGGATCGAGGGTTTTGCGGCAAAAAGCAGCGAGCCAATGAGGAAAAGCCACGTCGCGGGGACCGAGAGCGAGGCATAGAAGAACAGGATCGAGCCGATCACGAAACAGGCGGCGGCGCTGAAATCGACGATGGTGTAGGCGATTTCGGTATAGGCGTAGAAGCGGCGCTGTTCGGGGGTTTGCTCGTGGGCGGGGGTGTCGAAGAGGCGGGGTTGGGTGGTCATGATTTGGCTCCTTGCAGGTCTTCTACCAATCGAAACCGCTCGCAAACGAGTTCCATTTCGGGATCAAAACCTCCGTTACGCTCGAAATAGGCCCGATGGTCGCGCCGCCAGCCCTCGAGCGTGTCATTCTCCCCCTCGGCCAGCGCGAAATCTTCATCGACATCGCAAAAGCGCCGGATGGTGACCTCGATGGTCTCGATCATGATCGCGGGGTTGCCATCCCAGTCGAGGGCGATATCGCGCCGCCCCACCACCGGCATATTCTCGCCCCCTTCGGTGAAGTAAGTGAGCGCGCCGCAGGTGGCGGTCTTCTTGCCTTGGCGGATCAGGGCGAGGAGCTGGTCGCAGAGCGCGCGGCTGTCGCCGAAGGTGAAGGTGATGGGCATCGGGGGCCTCCTAGAGGTGATAATTCAGCTAGGAGAGGGTCAATTTCATTTGGCCGTCGCTATTTCCGGCAACAACCCAAAGCCCGTAGCAAGCTGAGCCGCCATCTGAACAACGAGCGCCAAGGTTGATAGCCAAAAGAGTATCGTATACCAAGGCGGCAACACGATATCGTTTTCCCCTGCAATCTTCTCAAACCTAGTCTCTGTAATTTCGTCTCCATCTAGGCGAATGGAACGAACATATGGGCTTGAGGACATCCCATAGAGGTCGATTGCGAACTTCGATTTTTTCGGTATCTCAGAGATTTTTAGGATTTTGTGGCCGTCAAGTTCAGTCAGCTCATAATCTAGAACTGGGTCAATCCTTACCGCTACAATCGATGAGGACGTGATTAAAGAAAGCCGCTCCGCCTTGGTTCGGCCGCGATTTGTAATCCAAACCCTTGTTACCCCACCTACTTCACAGGTGCCTCGAACGGAAGCAGGAAGCTCCACATCGGCGATCTTAGACCATGCGATTTTGTCCCCTAACACGGTTTTCTTGAGCCAGGCTCCTAGTGCGGCGAACACGACTACCAATAGTCCGATAACGATTTTACTCAGGGTTCCCGACAGCACCTTATTGGGATCAATTCCTATACTCACCGACTCAACCCACCAAACACCGTCGGCATATCCAGCGCGCTAAACCCATAATGCTTCAACCACCGCAGGTCGCTCTCAAAGAACGCGCGCAAATCGGGGATGCCGTATTTCAGCATCGCCAACCGATCGATCCCGATACCGAAGGCGAAGCCCTGCCATTCGCTCGGGTCGATCCCGGCCGATTGCAGCACTTTGGGGTGCACCATCCCTGAGCCGAGGATCTCCATCCAGTCGTCGCCCTCGCCGATTTTCAGGCTGCCGCCCGCCCAGGAACAGCGGATATCGACCTCGGCCGAGGGCTCGGTGAAGGGGAAATGCGAGGCGCGGAAGCGCAGCTCGACCCCGTCCACCTCAAA
>NZ_CAJYBT010000024.1 GCF_913064665.1 uncultured Thioclava sp. | reverse complement strand
TGGCGCAGCCCCGAGATCACCGTGCCATCGGCGAGCACGGCCTCAATGCCCAGACACAACTCGCGCGCGTTGCCATAGCGCAGCACATTCACGCCCCCGGCATTGGTCGCAAGCACTCCGCCGATCTGCGCGCTGCCTTGGCTTGCGATGGTCAGGGGAAACAACCGCCCCGTGCCTTCTGCGGCGTCGTGAGCGTTTTGCAGGCTCGCCCCCGCCTCGATTTCCAGAACATGGCCGGTGATCGCGCGCACCGCGTTCATCCGCTCAAGGCTCAGGATCACGGGGGCGGGGCCGGTTTCAATGATCTGCCCGCCCACCAACCCGGTGCCCCCGCCATAGGGCAGAACCCCGACACGCGCGTCATGACAGGCCCGCAAGATTGCGACGACCTGCCCGGTGCTGTGTGGGCGCACCAGCAGCCCGGCGTGACCGTGATGACGCCCGCGTGGCTCTTGCAGATAGCGCGGCTCGGGCGTCTCGACGCGCATTTCGGGAACGGCCTGCGTCAGGCGCGCTGCAAAGGCTTGATCGGCGCTGGTCAGCATCGGGTCTCCTTCAACAACCGCCCGGCGCGAGGGGCTGCCCCGGCAAACACGAGGCGAGCATCTCGGCTTAGTTGGCTTTGCGCGTATTGAGGAACGGCAGGGGCATGACGGGAATGCCTTCCTCCAACATTTCACGTGCCTCTTCTAACTTAGCTTCGCCATGTATCGCACGGGTCGGGCTATCGCCACTGTGCATCGCGCGCGCTTCGGTGGCGAAGTTCATCCCGACATAATCCGAGTTTTTCTCGATCTCGCGGCGCATCTTGGCAAGGGCTTGTTCTGTCTCATTCTGCGGCGTCGAAAGCGGGCGCTCGGGATCGGTGGGTGTGGCGACCTTGTCGCGCGCGGGCGTGACCGACGGGGCCATCAGGCTTTTGCTCACCACCGTTGATCCGCAAATCGCGCAGTCCAGTTGACCGGCGCGCGACAGCGCCTCGAACCCATCGGCCGATGGGAACCAACTGTCAAACTGATGGCCTTTATCGCATTGCAAACTGTAGCGGATCATCTTGCGAAACTCCTCACGGATGCTTCAGCAGATAAGCGAAATGTGCCGCGATGCAAGGTGTTTGGCATGTTTAGAACAGCGCGTGCACGGCCTTTGCGATGGCTTCCATATCTGCAGCGGGCCCCAACGCTGCGGTTGCGGCCTGTGTCAGCCGTGTTTGATCGGCGGCGCTCAGGCGTGCCATGGCCTGTGCCAACTCTGCCACGCTGGTGCAGGCCAATGCCCCGCCCTGGGCATCCAGCGCACTATAGGCATCGCGGAAATTCGCGACATGCGGCCCGTGTAGAATGGCGCAGTGATGGGCGGCTGGCTCAAACGGGGTGTGGCCACCTTTGTCGACCAGAGAGCCCCCCACAAAGCACATCCCGGCGCTTTCATACCAATTGTCCATCTCGCCCATCGTGTCGGCCAGATAGACTTCGGCCACGGGCGGATCGCCCATCGAGCGCGTGGCATGGGCCAACCCCGCCTTGGCGATCAGCGCCGCAATGTCGGGGGCGCGGCGCGGGTGGCGCGGCGCAAGGATCAGGCGCAAGTCGGGACGCTGCGCGCGCGCTTGCGCAAAGGCGGCGAGCACCTGCGCCTCTTCGCCTTCATGGGTTGACGCTGCCAGCACCGTCGAGACACGCGGCCAGTCCAGCGGCAGCGCTTTGCGCGCGCCAATCGCGGTCTTGAGGTTGATGCAGGGCAGCAGGCGATCGGGCGCCAAACCGAGGGCCAGAAACCGCGCCTCGGAGTCCTTGTCTTGCGCGGAAAGCGCGCCGATCTGGGCCACCATCTGCCGCCCCAACCGGGTCTTGGCCCAACGCGCGCCCGAGCGTTCTGATATGCGCGCCCCGATCACAATGATCGGCACGCCGCGCGCCGCTGCCAGCGCCATGCGATTGGGCCATAGCTCGTTTTCCACCACGATCAGCGCCAGCGGGCGATGACTGTCCAGAAATCGTTCCACCACCGCGCGATGATCCAACGGCGCCATGCGCGCTATGACCCGGGCATTGTTCCAGCTATGGGCAAGGTCCTGTCCGGTCACCGTATTCGTGGTGATCAGCACCCGCAATTCGGGATCATCAGCCAAAAGCGCCTCGATCAAAGGGCGCGCTGAGGTCAGCTCTCCATTCGAGGCCGCATGCACCCAAAGCGCTCCGACGCCCCCTGCGCCGCCACCCAGACGCTGGCGCGCCTGCGCCCCACTTTCAGCCCTCCGCATCACACGCCACGCCAGCCACAGCAGAACTGGCAACGCAAGCAGGTGGGTCAACAGGCGATAGGCAAGCACTGGGTTCTCCGTTTCTTTCCTGTCTTAGATCGGATGCGCCCACCCCGGGGCAAGCCCCGATCAGGCGTTTTCGCAAAGTCGTTTTGCGCGATTGGCCCGGTGCGGCCCTTGTTCCTGCGCGCGGCGCTTGCGACACTCACCGCCGGAGGCATGTCAGGGAGGGGCGCATGGATCAGTTCGACTACGTCATCGTGGGCGCGGGCAGCGCGGGCTGCGTGTTGGCAAATCGGCTATCGGCGGACCCGAGAAACCGGGTGCTTTTGCTCGAAGCGGGCGGGCGCGACAATTACCATTGGGTGCATATCCCGGTCGGGTATTTGTATTGCATCGGCAATCCGCGCACCGATTGGGGCTATAAAACTGCCCCCGATCCGGGACTGAACGGGCGCGAATTGCTGTATCCGCGCGGCCGCATTCTAGGCGGCTGTTCGTCGATCAACGGTATGATCTACATGCGCGGTCAGGCACGCGATTACGACATGTGGCGCCAATCCGGTTGCACTGGCTGGGGCTGGGACGATGTGCTGCCGCTGTTTAAGGGGCAGGAAGATTTTTATCAGGGCGACAGTGACTTGCACGGGGCAGGCGGCGAGTTGCGCGTCGAAAAGGCGCGCGTGCGCTGGGACATGCTGGATGCCTTTCTTGAGGCCGCCGAGCAGGCGGGTTTTCCGCGCACCGATGACTTCAACACCGGCTCCAACGAGGGCGGTGGCTATTTCCATGTCACGCAGAAAAAGGGCTGGCGCTGGAGCGCGGTGAAAGCCTTTCTGCGCCCGGCAATGAAACGCCCCAATCTGCGCATCGAGACGGGCGCGCAAGTTGAACGGTTGGTGATCGAGGAAGGTCGCGTTACCGGCATTCGCTATAACCAAAACGGCGAAAGCCGTGAGGTGCGTGCGGGCGAGGTTGTGCTGTCGGCGGGCTCGATTGGCTCGGTGCAGATACTTGAGCTATCGGGCATCGGGCGCGGCGATGTGCTCAGCCAGAATGGCATTGCCCCGGTGGCAGAGGTCGCGGGCGTCGGGGAGAACCTGCAAGATCATTTGCAACTGCGACTGATCTACAAGGTTCATGGCGTCAAAAGTCTGAACACCATGGCCTCGAGCCTGTGGGGCAAAGCCAAGATCGGGATGGAATATGCGCTGTTCCGCTCGGGCCCGATGTCGATGTCGCCCTCGCAGGCGGGGGTTTTCACGCGCAGTTTTCCGGAAAAAGAGATGCCGGATCTAGAGTATCATGTGCAACCCGTGAGCCTTGATAAGTTCGGGGACGCGGTCCACCCGTTCCCGGCGATGACGGCGAGCGTGTGCAATCTGCGCCCCGAAAGCCGGGGGTCTATCCATATCAACAGTGCCGATTGGCGCGCCCATCCGACGATCGCGCCGAACTACCTCGCGACCGAGGGGGACAGGCGCGTGGCTGCCGAGGCCATCCGACAAGTGCGGCGCGTGACCGAGCAGCCGGCCTTCGCCAAATTCCACCCTGAAGAATTCAAGCCCGGCCCAAGCTATCAAAGCGAAGCAGATTTGGTGCGGGCTGCGGGCGAGATCGGGACGACGATCTTTCACCCCGTCGGCACCTGCCGGATGGGTGCGGATGACGGGGCAGTGGTGGATCCGCGATTGCGGCTCAAGGCGCTGGGAGGGTTGCGGATCGCGGATGCATCGGTGATGCCGACGATCACCTCGGGCAATACTAATGCGCCCACGATGATGATCGCCGAAAAAGCCGCGCAGATGATTTTGGAAGATGCGAAACGCTAAAGGCGCGCAGCGATCATGTCGCCTGGGGATGCCTCCGGCGGGAGTATTTCTGGCTAGATGAAATGGTGGTCACGCGCCCCATCAAGCCTGTGACAGGGAGGTGGGGCGCGTTTCACCTAGCGCAGTCATCGGCTCTCCAGCCTGTCCTGCGCTGCCAGCTTGGCAGATCAAGGTTAAGGCCGGATGAACGACAACGCGCTTTCATCTAGCCTCAAATACTCCCCGCGGAGCGTTCCTCCCCCTGCCGATCTCGCGCAGGTCAGAGCGCCGACGCGACCGGGCTCATCCAGCCTCTTGGCGTCGTTTGGCCGCTGCGTCCCAAGCTTTGTCCGATAGCGAGATAAAGCTGTAGAACATTGGAACGACGAACAATGTGAACATCGTTCCGATCAGCAGGCCTGAGAAAATCACCAGACCCATCGCCGAACGCGCTGCCGCCCCGGCTCCTACAGCAAGGATCAAGGGGACCACCGCCAACGCCATAGCGGCTGTGGTCATCAGGATCGGACGCAAGCGGATCTGGGCGGCTTTGACAATCGCTTGCCTGCGGGTGAGCCCCGATAGCGTGCGTTGCTGATTGGCGAACTCGACCATTAGGATGCCGTGTTTCGTAATCAGGCCCACCAGAGTGATCAGCCCCACCTCGGAGTAGATGTTGAGTGTACCAAGCCCAAGGTTCAGCGGCAGCACCGCGCCAAAGATCGTCAGCGGCACCGTCATCAAGATGATGAAGGGGTCGCGGAAGCTTTCGAATTGTGCAGCAAGCACGAGGTAGATCACCAAAACGGCCGCCGCAAAAGCGATCAGGATCGTGTTGCCTTGGCTTTTCTCGATCCGCGACTGGCCGGAATAATTCAGGAAGAAGCCTTCGGGCATGACCTGATTTGCGATGTCGGTGATCGTTTGCAGCCCTTGGCCGGTTGATTGGCCGGGCAGGGGGAGCGCGGTGATCGTCGCTGAGTTGAGCTGATCGAACTGTTCGATCGAGGCCGCATTCACCCCGGTTTCAATCTTGACCAGCGCCGAGAGCGGCACCATCGCGCCATTGGCCGCACGCACGAAATAGCGCCCCAGTTCTTCGGGGTTCGAGCGGAATTTCTGCGGCACCTGCGGGATGATGTCATAGCTGTTGGAGTCGCGGTCAAACTGCGCCACCGAGGCCTCGCCGACCAGCAAGCTGAGCGTGGCTCCGATATCGGATACCGGCACATTCAGCGCGGCCGCCCGGTCGCGGTCGATGGTCACATCAACTTGGGGGCTATCAAAGTTAAGCGAGTTCTGCACGATGATGAACTTGCCCGAGGCCTGCGCCTTGGTCTTGATTTCCTCGGCCACCTCGGCCACGCGTTTTGACGAGTGGATGGACTGCAGCACGACCGAAATCGGCAAGCCGCCGCCGGTACCCGGCAAGGAGGGCGGCGCAAAGGCAAAGCCTTGAAGGCCAGTGGATTTGCCCAAGTCAGCCTGAATCTCGGTCTGGATTTGTTTCTGGCTGCGGGTGCGTTCGGACCAATCCTTGAGCGCCCAGATATAGATGCCCGAATTGGTCGCCCCGCCAAAGCCCGCAATCGAGAAATCGGTGCGCACTTCGGGAATTCCCGCCGTGCTCTTGGCCACTTGGTTGATGTATTTCTGCGTGTAATCGGTGGTCGCGTATTGCGGCCCATTGAGGATAGCAAACAGGGCGCCATTGTCTTCATCAGGGGCCAGTTCGGTCGAGGTGTTGACCAGCATAAATCCCGTCAGCCCCATCAGCGCGACCACGATCAGCAACGTCACGGGGCGCACGTCAAGCGAGCCTGCCACGCGCCGCCCATACCAGCCCGAAAGCCGGTCGAAATTGCGATCGACGAAGGCTTGGAACCCTTTGGCATTGCCATGCACCAGCAACCGCCCCGCCATCATCGGGGTGATCGTCAGCGCAATGATCCCCGACAAGATCACCGATCCCGCAAGCGCAAAGGCGAATTCGCGGAACAGCTGGCCGGTCAGCCCGCCGGTAAAGCCCAACGGAGTAAGCACCGCCGCGAGGGTGATTGTCATCGCGATCACCGGGCCGGTGATTTCTTTCATGCCCTGCACGGCGGCGGGGATGGGTTTCATCCCATCGTCAATATGTCGGTGAATGTTCTCGACCACGACGATCGCGTCATCAACCACCAGACCAATCGCAAGCACCATTGCCAGAAGGGTCAACAGGTTGATCGAATAGCCCAGCGCCAGCAGCACGCCCAGCACGCCGATCAGCGAAAGCGGAATGGTCACGATGGGCATTGCAACCGAACGGAACGAGCCAAGGAACAGCAAGATCACCAAGACAACAATCGCGACCGCCTCGGCGATGGTCTTGAACACCTCGTCGATCGAGGCCGAAATCGTTTCGGTGGAATCGTAGACCAGTTCGATCTTCATGCCTTCGGGCAGGGTGGCGTTGATCGCGGGCAATTCCTTGCGTACCGCCGCCGCCGTATCCAGCGGGTTGGCGGAGGGCGTGGTGGTAATGCCCAAGAACGTGCCTTGCTTGCTGTCGAAGGTGACGATTTCATTGTCGGCTGCTTTTGACAGCTCGATCTTGGCCACATCGCGCAGCCGCACGACTTCATCCCCGGTGGAGCGGATCGGCAATTGGCCAAAGGCCTCGGGGGTTTGCAGCGTTGATTGCAGGGTGATCGACTGGGCGACGTATTCGTTTTTCGTGCTGCCCGGCGCGGACAGGAAGTTGGACGCGCGGATCGCGTTGAGCACCTCTGAGGCGGTCACCTGACGGGCCGCCAGCTTGTCGGGATCGAGCCAGATTCGCATCGCGTAATCCGACGCGCCGATGATTTGGGTCTGCGCCACGCCCGGGATCGTCGACATCCGCGGTTTGATGACACGTTCCAGATATTCGGTCAGCTGCTCGGGGGTCATATTGGGGTTCATCGCGGCCAGATACATCAGCGCGAAGGTGCGCCCTGTGCCTTTCACGATCACCGGATCCTTGGCGGCGGTGGGCAGTTGCCCTTTGACCTGCTGCACCTTGCTCAGCACCTCGGTCATCGCCGCTTCCGAGTTCGACCCCAGCTTCATATGCACCGAGATGACCGAAGCCGAGGGGCGCGATTGCGTGGTGACGTAATCGACGTTTTCGGTTGTGGCCACGGCTGCCGCGAGTGGCGAAGTAATGAAGCCCTGGATCAGTTCCGGCGAGGCACCGGGATAGGCGGTGGTGATGGTGACCACCGTTTCCTCGACTTCCGGGTATTGCCGCACGGGCAGGTTGAAATAGGCCTGAGCGCCAAACAACAGCATGAACGCACCCAGCACCATCGACAGGACGGGGCGGCGAATGAAGATTTCAGAGACATTCATTTCCAGCGACCCTTACTGCGATTTCGCGGTGTCTTGGACGGCGCTTTCGGGCATCCCGAGCGCTTTCATCACATCCGCCGTGCTGGGGGCATTGGGATCCGGAGAGATCGTGTTGTCGATCGTGACGCTGGCCCCAGAGTTCAGCTTGTTCTGCCCCGCATTGACCACCATATCGCCCGCTTT
Source organism: uncultured Thioclava sp. (assembly GCF_913064665.1). Taxonomy (GTDB): domain Bacteria; phylum Pseudomonadota; class Alphaproteobacteria; order Rhodobacterales; family Rhodobacteraceae; genus Thioclava; species Thioclava arctica. The sequence continues at coordinate 44,681 of NZ_CAJYBT010000024.1, read as the reverse complement.
CAGGCCCTTGGTGATTTCAATCAGCGTGCCAGAGCGACGCCCGAGCGTCACAAAAAGCTGTTTGGCGATCAGCGTCGGGGTATCCGACCCTTGGGGCGTTTCCTTGCGCACGACGAAAACCGAGTCGCCATACAGGTTTGAGCTGATGACCGTTTGCGGCAAGGCGATCACGCCCGTCTCGGTAGGAAGGATCACGCGCACATGCACGAATTGGCCGGGCGTCAGGCGTTCATTATCATTGGCGATTTCCGCGCGCAGCGTGACAAGGCGGGAATTGGGGTCAATCTTGGGTTCAACCCCGGTGATCTGCCCTTTGAGATCCAGCGTGCCGTCTTCGGTCATGACTTCGACGCCTTGCCCCACCGAGGCCTGACGCGCCTGTTGTTCGGCCAGCGTGAAATCGACGCGCATGTTGTCGCGATCTTGCAGGGTCGCAAAGGTTGTGCCTGTGGCCGCATATTGGCCCAGCTCGACTTGCGGAATGCCCATGACGCCGCTGAAGGGCGCAATCAGGCGCTTTTTCTCAAGCACGGCTTGCAGTTTCGCCACGCTTGCGCGGGCCTCTTGGGCGGTGGCCTCGGCTTGCTCCAGATTTGAGGCCGCCGACACGCCGCGCTGCGCCAATTCTCGTGCCCGCTTGAGGTTCGTTTCCGCAAGGGCCAGCCCGGCCTTGGCCGATTCCAGATCGGCACGTTCTGAGCGGTCGTCGATCTTCAGTAAAAGCTGACCTTTTTCGACCTTGTCGTTGGATTTGAAATTGATTTCCTGCACCGTGCCGCCGACTTCTACGGCAAGGTCCGTGCCCTGCGCAGCCGAAGCCGTGCCGATCGCTTCAAGACCCGGCGTCCAGGTGATCGGCTTCACCTCGCTGACCGACACGTTGACCGCAGGTGGCTTCATCGTCGCGAAGTACTGCGCGATCATTTTTGATCGGAACATATTAAAGCCCACGATCCCGCCGACGACGAGAACAAGCAGCACAATAGCGATAAGGAGGCGTTTGATCATTTGTTAGGACCCGTCGGTTAAATCGGTCACGTTCGTGAGAGTTTATTTGGTTTTGAACCGAATGGTTCGGTTTGAAGGGCGAAGTCAATGCACATCTGGTGCTGCGCGTACGCACAGTACTGTGCAGACTCTTCGATTTGCGCTGCAATTTGGCTCACAGAAGCGTGAAATCAAGTAAACAAGACGATCAAGCAGGGAACTGTGACCTAAGAGGCGCGGTTTAGCTGCGAGTTTGAGCGTTTCCGTGGCAAACCGAAACAGGGCTGGCGTATCGGTTGTAAAAGGCACACAAAATTAACATCAAAATGCAAGGTTGGGATTTCCTAGCCTTGGACGGCCAATGATGCGAGGTACGACATGGACCCCCTACAAGCAATACGGATCGGTCTTGACGCAGCACGAATCGGCTTTGAAGCACAATCCGTCATCGCAATGCGATTGGCCGGCATTGCAGGGCTCTGGAATGTGCCCGAAAATGAAAATCTCCGCATGATTCAGGAAAAGCCGTTAGCGGTTCTTGAGGCGGGGCACGCCGCGTTGAACGCGCTGCTAAGTGGTCATTCGCCCGATCGGGCTCTCTCTGCGTCGATGGCGCGGATCGGCCAGCACACCCAAGCCAATATGGAGCGTTTGTCGCAACGTGGGCCGGGTTGGCTCTAAACGCGCACGCGGTATTGTGCCTCACCTTTCCTAGTTGGTTCTCTTACCACTGATGCAGGTTGTTCGATGGGGCGCGCATCCCTTTGTCTGCGCGCCCCATCGTTTCATACGTCGTTCAGATCGCTGCCGGATCAGGCCGCGTCTTCTTCGCTGTCCTCATCTTCACTGTCATCCACCGTGGCGGGCGTGACCATCGCGGTCAGCATCGTGTGCATGTCGATCACCCCCATCGGGCGCCCATCCTTGCCAAGCACCGTCGCATTGCGCACATCGCGTTCCGCCAGTTTGCGCGCCGCCAGTTCAAGCGTGGTAGCGCCTTTGAGGCGGAGCTTGGGCAGGGGGGTATCGCCCTCAGGCAGCGGAGTCGCCACTGTCGCTGCGCGGATCACACGGCCGCGGTTCACCTCGCGCACGAATTCCGCGATGTAGTCATTGGCCGGATGCAGCACGATTTCCTGGCCGGTGCCGACTTGCTCCACTTTGCCATCGCGCAAAATCGCAATTGTATCGCCAAGGCGCAGCGCCTCATCCAAGTCATGGGTGATGAAGACGATGGTCTTTTTCAACTCGGCCTGAAGATCCAGCAACACCTTTTGCATATCCATCCGAATAAGCGGATCAAGCGCGGAAAACGCCTCATCCATCAGCAAGATATCGGCGTCATTGGCCAGCGCACGCGCCAGACCAACCCGCTGCTGCATGCCGCCTGAAAGCTGGTTCGGATAGTAATCCTCATAGCCAGACAGCCCCACACGATCAATCCATCTACGCGCGATCGGGTTGGATTTGGCCGTGTCGATGCCTTGAATATCCAGCCCATACCGGGTGTTTTCCAAGATCGTGCGATGCGGCAGCAGAGCGAATTTTTGGAATACCATCGCCGTTTCGTGGCGGCGGAATTCGCGCAGCTCATCGGGCGTCATCTTCATGACGTCGCGCCCGTTATACAAAATCTCGCCCGACGTGGGCATGATCAGCCCGTTGATATGGCGGATCAGGGTCGATTTCCCCGACCCTGAAAGCCCCATGATCACCGAAATCTGACCCGGCGGCAGTTCGAGATTGATGTTTTGCAACCCCAGAACATGGTTGTGCTTGTCGTTCAGCTCATCCTTGCTCATGCCGTTTTGAACCGCTTCGATATAGTGCTCGGCATTGGGTCCAAAGATCTTGTAAAGATTGCGAATCTCGATCCCAGAGCGTTCTTTGGGCGCGGTGTTGGTTGAATCAGTCATGGCCCGCCTCCGAGTGTTTCTGCAACCGTTTGCCAAAGGCTTGGCTGGCACGGTCGAAAATGATCGCAATCGCCACAAGGGCGAAACCGTTCAGGAAGCCGATCGTGAAGAACTGGTTGTTGATCGCTTGCAGCACGTTCTTACCAAGACCACCGACACCCACCATCGAGGCCACGACGACCATCGCCAGTGCCATCATAATGGTTTGGTTCACGCCCGCCATGATCGTGGGCAGCGACAGCGGTAGCTGAACGCCCCACAGTTTTTGACGCGAGTTTGCGCCGAACGCATCTGCGGCCTCGATCACTTCTTTGTCGACAAGGCGAATGCCAAGGTTCGTCAAGCGGATCATCGGCGGCACAGCATAGATCACCACAGCGATCACGCCGGGCACTTTGCCGATGCCAAAGATCACCACGACCGGGATCAGGTAGACGAAGGAGGGCATCGTCTGCATCACATCTAGGATCGGGCTCAGCACCGATTGAAACCGGTCCGATCGCGCCGCGAGAATGCCAATCGGCAAGCCCAACGCAATGGCAATCATTGTTGCCACGGCGACCATCGCCAATGTCGTCATCGTGTCTTCCCACAGGCCAAAGACCCCGATCAGGCACATGCCGATGGCAGAGCCAATCACGATCTTGATGCTGCGCGAAGCGAGCCAGACCACGGTCAGGATAACTGCGAGAACGATGAACCAAGGCGTATTGGTGAAGGCGTTTTCAAGGGTGTTGAGAAACCATTGCAACGGGCGGGTCGCCGCGTCGATCTGGTCGGAATAATGGCGCACGATGCCGCGGAAACCATTGTCGATTCCCATGCGCATCAGGCGCAGGGTTTTGTCAGGAAGGGCAGGGAACTGACAAATGAGCTCCGGAAGGCCCCAGCAGGAAGATGCCATCTAAAATGTCCTTCAGTCGAGTGCCGACATGCTTGTTCAAAGAAAGGGCGCGCGCGAGAAGCCCCCGCGCGCGCCGCAAATGTTCAGGTCGCGCTCAGAGCGCACCCTCGACCTTTTGGGCCACTTCCGGAGAGACCCATGCCTTCCAGACATCCGGGAACGTCTTGAGGAAGTAATAAGCCGTATCTTCGTTCGTGCCTTGGTTGTCGGTCTGCCAAGCAAGGAACTTGCCGACCGTATCGTTCGACCATTCACGCTTCTTGAGATAGTTCATCGCAATCGCGTTTTTCTCAGAGAATTCCTTGGTCACGACGGTGAAGACGTCCGACACCGGATAGGCATTTGGCACCGGGTCCGGGCAATCGGCTTGCGATGTGCATTTGTCCCAGTTTTCCTTGTCGTTGGGCACGCCGGCATCCAGCTTGACCATCTCATATTTGCCCAAGATCGCGGTCGGGGCCCAGTAATAGCCCAGCCACCCCTGCTTGCGCTCATAGGCATTCGCGATTGAGCCATCCAGACCAGCAGCTGACCCGGTATCAACCAGGTTAAAGCCCTTCTTCTCGGCGTCATAGGCGCGATACAGGTTTGACGTCGAGATCTGGCAGTTCCAGCCCGCCGGGCAGTTATAGACGCCGCCTTTTGAGGGATCCTCGGGATCGGGGAACAGCTCCGGGTGCTTCAGCGCATCATCAACCGTCTTGATTTCGGGGTGCTCTTCTTGGATATATTTCGGAATCCACCAGCCCTCGACGCCGCCATCCTTGAGGATCTTTGCGGTGGTCACCATGCGATCTTCGCTGACCGCTTTGTCGAGCGCAATCTTGACCGCGTTCACCCAAAGCTCGGGGGCGATATCGGGCTGACCTTTTTCATTCATCGAGGTGAAGGTGGGCATCGTGTCGCCGGTCACCAGCGTCACATCGCAGCCATATCCGTTTTCGAGAATGATCTTGTCGACCCAAGCCGCGACGCCTGCCGAAGCCCAGTTCATCTCGGCTTCGGTGACTTTTCCGCATTCACCATCGGCGGCAAAAACAGCAGGTGCGGCAAGCACGCTTAGCGGCAGTGCCAGAAACAGACTGGCGATTGTGGATTTCTTCATGCGTATACTCCTGTGGCGGCAGCATTTATGGGATTTGGGCCGCGCGGGCTGCCACCGCGGGGTCGGCCATCGGGCCTCGTTCATCGACGAGGCCGGTGTCGGCTGGTTCTTGCCTATGATGGGGCAAACTCTTGGATTGTCAAAATCCGACATGCTCATGTCGTAAATGGCCTGTCGTCTGGGCGCAACCTTTTCAGGCCGTGTACGCTGCGAGAACAGGGTGTTCCCGTCCAAAAATGTGCTGCAAACCCCCAAAGGAGGTGCTTCGCGCGTCGCAGATGTGATCTGGGGTGGGATCAGTTCCCCCCGGCGCGGTGTGCAAATCGCGGGACTTGAAGGGGACGCGAGGCGCGAAAGGCGGCTCGTTCCATGGGGGATGGCGAGGTTAGCGCGCCTCTCCCAGCCGCTCCAGCATGTTCAAGCATTGCGACAGTTGATCAAGGGAAACGAACTCATCGGCCTTATGCGCCTGCTCGATCGAGCCCGGCCCGCAAATCACCGCATCCATTCCGATCGCTTGAAAGAGCCCGGCCTCGGTGTTGAAGGCCACGCAGCCTGCGTGATTTTGCCCGGTCAGCGCAAAGACCAGATCGCGCGCGCTATTTTCATCCATCGGCTCAAGGCCCACAACCTCACCGACAATCTCGGTCGCGATGCCTGCCTCGGGCGCGATTGCGCGCATCTCGGGTAGCAAAGTGTCGCTGACAAAGGCCGCGATCTCGTCTTTGACAAAGCGCATATCGGCGGCGTTGATCGGGCGCATCTCCCAGTTCAGCTCGGCGCGGGGGGCGATCACGTTATGCGAAACCCCGCCCCGCAGCGCGCCGACATTCAGCGTCGTTTGCGGCGGATCAAAGCGCGAGCCGGGTGGACAGCGTGCCACCAGCGCGGCGCGCAGTTCAAACAGCCGATTGATGTAGCGCACGGCATATTCAACGGCATTCACGCCCTTGTCGGGGGCAGAGCTATGACCGGGCCGCCCCTCAAAATGCACGGTATATTCGCAACATCCCTTGTTGCCATCATAGACCTGCATCGAGGTCGGCTCTCCGATGATGCAAAGGCGGGGTTTATACGGGCGCTCTGCCAGCAGCTTGACCAGCGATTGCGCGCCCAGACAGCCTACCTCTTCGTCATGGGTGAAGGCGAAATGGATCGGGCGGGTCTTGGCGGCCTCGCGCAGGGTATCGAGACTGCTCAAACAGGCGGCGATAAAGCCTTTCATGTCGCAGGTCCCACGCCCGTAAAGCCGCCCGTCACGTTCGGCCATCACAAACGGGTCGCTTGTCCAATCCTGATCGGTGACGGGCACCACATCGCTATGCCCCGACAGCACCAAGCCGCCCTCACGCGCGCCCCCGAACGTCGCAAACAGATTGGCCTTTTGCCCGCTTACATCCGGCATCACCTCGACTTCGGCTCCGGCCTGCTCAAGCCGATCTGCGATGTAGTGGATGATCGCCAGATTGCTTTGCGACGAAACGCTGGGAAACCCGATCAGATCGCCCAGAATCGCGCGGGTGGTGTCGATCCCCATCGCCTCAATCCTTGATGAACAGCTTGCGCGGGATCTGGCTCAGCGTTTCTGCCGCGCCCGAGTCGCGGATCAGGATCGTCTCGGTGGTCTCCATCCCCCAATCGTCCATCCAAAGCCCGGGCATGAAGTGAAAGGTCATACCGGGTTCCAGAACGGTCTCGTCGGTGTCGCGGATCGACACGGTATGTTCCCCCCAATCGGGCGGGTAGGAACAGCCCACCGCATAACCTGCGCGGTTGGGCCGCTCGATTCCGACTTTGAGCAGTTCGGTATTGAGCGCGCGCGCAATGTCGCACGCCCGATTGCCAGCACGTGCCACCTCGATCCCAGCATTCAGCCCCTCGGTTAACGCCTGCGAGGCATCCACCATATGTTGTGGCGGCTTGCCTAGAAACACCGTGCGGCACAGCGGGGCGTGATAGCGGCGATAACAGCCCGATTGCTCAATAAAGGTCGCCTCGCCCGACTTCAGCGCCTCGCCATTCCAAGTCAAATGCGGGGCAGAGGCATCCGCGCCCGACGGCAGCAGCGGCACGATAGCGGGGTAGTCGCCCCAGCTATCCTCCTCGCCCTGCACGGCGGTGCGATACAATTCGCCCACCAGATCATGCTTGCGCATCCCCGGCTCGATCAAATCCATCGCGCGGGCGATCACCAATTCGGAAATCCGCGCCGCGCGGCGCATGAAATTCAGCTCGTCCTCGGATTTGATCAATCGCCGCCAGTTCACAAGCGCGCTTGCATCGATCATCTCGGCATCGGGCAGGCCCTCCACCAGAACCGCATGGGCCTTGGCGGTGTAGAAATAGGTCTCCATCTCGACGCCGATCCGCCCATGTCCATAGCCCATGATGCGCAGGCGCGAAGCGAGGTCTTCCATCGGGTGGGCGACCTCGGATTGCACCATGATGTCATTGTAATGAAGGATGTTTTCCTCCTCCATCCAGACCGTGCGGCGCGCGCCATTGGCATCCATGAAACGGCCCCACCAGAAGGGCGCACCTTCCAGCGGCAGGATCACGCCCTGATGGGTGTAAAACGACCAGCCGTCATAGCCCGTCAGCCAGAATTGGTTCGAGGGGTTGGTGACGAACAGCACCTCGATCCCGCGCTCGGCCATCGACTGGCGCACAAGCCGGATGCGGCGGTCATATTCGGACTGGCTGAAGGGGGCTTTGGAAAGCGGCATGGATGGCTCCGATCCTGGGTCGGGTCAGAGTGGCCGGGGCCTGCGCCAGTTGCAAGGGGGGAGGTCTAGCTTAGATCGGCCGACCCGAAATGTCGCCCCAATCCAGCACCGGCGAGGCGTCAATCTCATGGGCATCCAGCATCGCCGCGACCCGTTCGAGCGAGGCGATCAGTTGCGCCTGTTCCCAGTCCTCCAGCGCCTCAAAACGGCGCACGAAAATCTGCTGCAGCGCGTCGGGTGCATCCTCCATCGCGGCGCGCCCCTGCGGGGTGATCACAATATCGGTCTGACGGCGATCGCGCTGCGAGCGTTGCCGCGTCACCATTTCTTTGCGCGCTAGTTTGTCGAGCAGCGCGGTCATCGTGGCTTGGCTGACGCTCATCCGGGTTGCGATGGCCTTGGGCGTCGATGACCCGTTTTCCGCCACCACTTGAAGCACACGAAACTGCGCAGGCGTCAGGCCGGCTGCCTTCGCAAGATCGCGGCCAAACATCTCGGTCGCGCGCAGAATGCGGCGCAGCGCAATCAGGCTGGTATCAACGCGGTCCATGAGATGGCGGGCCTCTTTGTCATCAAGATGGCCCAATATCGCAGAGAGCGCCGAGGCGTTCAATTGCTTTGTTTTCCTAAGCTTACTCGTTTGCTCAAAGCTGTTTTGGTTTGTCATATGAATGGTATCTAAGGCGGATATCTCTTTATTTAAAGGGCTAAGAGGAACTTCTCTAAGCTTTTGTAGTTAGCTTATTGAAATTTCGGGCTCGATGGGTTACTTAGTCATCCGAAGCAAAAAAGGACAGGAAGCATGCCGCAAATCGAGTCGATCAAGTCAAAGCCTGCTCTGGTGTTCCGCAAGCCCGATGCCAAGGATGGCAGCGAGATTTGGAAGCTGATCCAGCGTTGCAAGCCGCTTGATGAAAACTCGATGTATTGCAACCTGCTGCAATGCGACCACTTCCGCGACACCTGTGTGATGGTCGAGCGTGACGGTCAGTTGCTGGGCTGGATCTCGGGCTATATCGCGCCCTCGGATCCGCAAAGCTTCTTCGTCTGGCAGGTTGCCGTGGCACCCGAGGCGCGGGGGCTGGGTCTTGGCAAGCGGATGCTGCGCCACCTGATCGACCGCGACGAGGCTGCCGATTGCACACGGCTTCAAACCACGATCACGCAGTCCAACGCGGCAAGCTGGGGGCTGTTTCGGTCTTTCGCGCGCTCGATTGGCGGTGAGTTGACCGACGAGGCGCATTTCCATGAAGACGACCATTTCGATGGTCACGCCGCGACCGAGCACATGGTCACGATCACATTCCCGCAAGAGGCCCGCGCCGCCGCCTGATCCGGCCGCGCCGCCCTTTCATATCAATAAAATAGACGGAGCCACCCATGACCTCCCCCAATGACAAGACGATCTTCACCCAGCGCGAATCCAATGCCCGCTCTTATTGCCGTGGCTTCGATACCGTGTTCACCTGCGCTCAAGGCTCGGAACTGACCGATGCCGAGGGCAACACCTATATCGATTTTCTCGCAGGCTGTTCCTCGCTCAATTACGGGCATAACGACCCGGATATGAAAGAGGCGCTGATCAACCATCTGTTGGAAAACAAGATGGGCCACGCGCTTGATCTGCATACCGACAGCAAGGCCGATTTCCTGACCGCGTTCACCGATCACATCCTTGCTCCGCGCGGGATGGATCACAAAGTGATGTTCGTCGGCCCGACCGGCGCGAATGCCGTGGAAGCAGCGATGAAGATCGCGCGCAAGGCCACCGGGCGCACCAACATCATCGCCTTCACCAACGGCTTTCACGGTGTGACGATGGGCGCGCTGGCGGCGACCGGCAACGGCTATCACCGGGGCGGTGCGGGGATGGAGACGCAGGGCGTGACGCGTCTGCCCTATGACGATTATGCGGATGGCGTGGATTCGGTCGCGCTGCTCGATCAGATGCTTTCGGACGCCTCGGGCGGTGTGGATGCCCCTGCCGCGATCATGCTGGAAACCGTGCAAGGTGAGGGCGGTCTTAATGCCGCCAGCCCCGAATTCATTCAGGGCGTCGAAAAGGTCGCGCGCAAACATGGCGCGCTGTTCATCATCGACGATATTCAGGCGGGCTGCGGGCGCACTGGCACCTTCTTCTCGTTCGAGGAGATGGGCGTGATGCCCGATCTGGTGACGCAAGCGAAGTCGATCTCGGGCTTTGGTCTGCCGATGGCGCTGGTGCTTGTACGTCCCGATTACGACGTGTTTGGCCCGGCTGAACATAACGGCACCTTCCGCGGCAACACCCATGCCTTCGTGACCGCGACTGTCGCAATCCAGAAATTCTGGGCCGATGATACCTTCCAGCGCGAACTCGCCGTGAAATCGGACGTGCTGCGCGAGGGGCTCGCTGCGGTTGCCGATCTGGTTCCCAATGCGTTCCTCAAGGGGCGCGGGTTGATGCAAGGTGTTGATGTCGGCACGGGTGAATTGGCTTCGGAAATTTGCGGGCTGTGCTTTGAAAAGGGCCTCGTGATCGAGACCTCGGGCAATGAGGATCAGGTGATCAAGGTGCTTGCGCCGCTGACCACGCCGATGGAAACTTTCCGCACGGGCCTGTCGATCCTGCGTGAGGCGACCAGCGAAGTGATGGCCTCGGGCACCAAGATCGCCGCAGAATAAGCGCCTCACTGCTCAACTACACAGATACGGAGACACGATATGATCGTTCGCGACTTCAACGAACTCAAAACGACCGACCGCGCCGTGGCGGATGCCGATTGGACCAGCGTGCGGATGCTGCTGGCCGATGACAAGATGGGCTTTTCGTTCCACATCACCACGCTCAAGGCCGGCTCGGATCACACTTTCCACTACAAGCACCACTTTGAGAGCGTCTATTGCATCTCGGGCAATGGCCACATCACCGAGCTGGACAATGGCACCCGCCACGAGATCAAGCCCGGCGTGATGTATGCGCTGAACCTGCATGACCATCACCGCCTTGTTGCAGGGGACGAAGACCTTGTGATGGCGTGCTGCTTTAACCCACCCGTCACCGGCACCGAGGTGCATCGCGAAGATGGATCTTACGCCCCGGCTGAAGATCTGGAGAAAGCGTGAGGGTAAATATGACCCAGCAATCCCACACTGTCGAAAAGATCGGCGGCACCTCGATGAGCCGTGTCGATGAGCTGCGCAAGACGCTGTTCATTGGCGATCGCGCGGGGGCCGATCTTTACAACCGGATTTTCGTGGTTTCGGCCTTTGGTGGCATCACCAACCTGTTGCTGGAGCATAAGAAAACCGGTGATTCCGGGGTCTATGCGCAGTTTGCCAAGGCCGATAGCGATCATGGCTGGCATGAGGCGCTGAACCGAGTGTCGAGCGCGATGATCGCGGCGCATGAGGCTGTGCTCGAACATCCCGGCGATATCTCGCAGGCCAGCGAATTTGTGCGCGAACGCATCGAGGGCGCGCGTAACTGCCTGATCGATTTGCAGCGGCTGTGTTCTTACGGGCATTTCCGGCTGTCCCAACATATGCTGCAGATCCGCGAATTGCTGTCGGGTCTGGGCGAGGCGCATTCCGCCTATGTCACCACGCTTTTGCTGCAACGCGCAGGTGTGAATGCACGGCTGGTCGATCTGTCGGGCTGGCGCGACGAGACCGATCACGATCTGGATTCGCGCATCTTGAACGCGATGAAAGACGTCGATCCGGCCACCGAGATGCCGATCGTGACGGGCTATGCGCAATGCTCCGAGGGGCTGATGCGCGAGTTTGATCGCGGCTATTCCGAGGTGACGTTCTCGCGGCTTGCAGCGCTGACGGGCGCGCGCGAGGCGATCATTCACAAGGAATTCCACCTGTCTTCGGCCGATCCCAAGCTGGTGGGCGCGGATCGGGTGCGCAAGCTCGGCCACACGAATTACGACGTGGCCGATCAGCTCTCGAATATGGGGATGGAGGCGATCCACCCGAAAGCCGCCAAGACCCTGCGTCAGGCCGATGTGCCCTTGCGCGTGACCAACGCGTTTGAGCCGGGCGATCCGGGCACGCTGATTGATGACAAGCCCGCTGACACGCCCGCAGTCGAGATCGTGACGGGCCTTGAGATCATCGCGCTGGAGGTGTTCGAACAGGATATGGTCGGCGTCAAAGGCTATGACGCGGCGATCCTTGAATCCCTGACGCGCCATGACGTGCGCATCGTGTCCAAGGCGTCGAATGCCAACACGATCACCCATTATGTCGATGCCCCGATTGAGGTGCTGCAACGCGTCGAAAAGGACCTGACCAAGCGGTATCCTTCGGCGCAAGTGTCAGCGCGGATGCTGGCGATGGCCTCGATCATCGGGCGCGACCTCAAAGGGTTGTCGACGCTGACGCGCGGTTTGCAGGCGATTGGCGATGCGGGGCTGGAAAGCCTTGGCGCGACGCAGGGGCCGCGCAATGTCGATGTGCAATTCGTGCTGGAACGTGACGATCTGGTGCCGGTGATCAAGGCGCTGCACGAGGCGTTCATCCCCGCCAAAGTCAGTCTCAAACAAGTGGCCTGAGCCGCGCTATTGCGCTGCGTTATTCGGCAAGCCTTAAGGCCCGTGCGCTTAGCGTGCGGGCCTGTTTCATTGGGTCTGCGACAGCCTGCCGCAGCGTGCTATAGTGAACCGAGCCCAAGCGCTTTTCGTAATCTTTGAGAACGCACACGCGTCTTTTCCTTAAACCGAAAGCGGTCCGTCATGATACTTTCCGACATACCGACACTCGATCTGGCACGGGCGCAATTCGCCTTTGTCGTGTCGGCGCATATCATCTTTCCAGCCTTTTCCATCGGCACAGCAAGCTTTCTCGCCGTGCTGGAAACACTGCGCCTGATCACTGGGCGCGATGTGTTTTTGCGCATCTTTGAGTTTTGGAAACACATCTTTGCGGTGGTGTTCGGGATGGGCGTCGTGTCTGGCGTGGTCATGTCCTATCAATTCGGGCTGAACTGGGCGGCGTTTTCGGACAAGGCGGGCCCTGTTGTTGGCCCCTTGATGGGCTACGAGGTCATGACCGCCTTCTTTCTTGAGGCGGGGTTCCTTGGCATTTTGCTGTTCGGGCGTGATCGGGTCGCACCGGCGATCTACTATTTCGCGGTGTTGATGGTCGCGGTGGGCACGCTGATTTCGGCCTTCTGGATTTTGTCGGTCAATAGCTGGATGCAGACGCCGACGGGCTTTGCGATGAACGATGCGGGGCAGTTCATCCCCAAGGATTGGTGGCAGATCCTGTTCAACCCCTCGCTGCCCTATCGCTTTGTGCATATGGTGCTGGCCGCCTATCTGACGACCGCGCTTGTCGTTGCGGGGGTCGGGGCGTGGCATCACCTCAAAGGCAGCGCGGATGACGCCATTCGGGTGATGTTTCGCATGGCCGTGGGCATGGTGCTGGTCACCGCGCCGCTGCAAATTCTGGCTGGCGATATGCACGGGCTGAATACGCTGGAACATCAGCCAGCGAAGATCGCCGCCATGGAAGGCCATTGGAAGACTGAGAAAGGCGCGGGGCTGATCTTGTTTGGCATTCCAAACCAAGCCAAGGAACGCACCGATTACAAAATCGAAATCCCCTATGCATCGTCGCTGATCCTGACCCATTCGTTGAATGGCGAAGTGCCCGGCCTTGCCGATTTCCCCGTCGATGAGCGCCCGCCCATGTCCATCGTGTTCTGGACGTTCCGGATCATGGTCGCGTTGGGGTTTGCCTTTGCGGGGCTTGGGCTGTGGGGCGGCTGGCTGATGTGGCGCAAACGCCTGCATGAGCCGGGCTGGTTCCACCGAGCGGCCTTGCTGATCTCGCCCGGCGGGTTCGCGGCGATCATCATGGGGTGGTTCACGACGGAATTTGGTCGCCAGCCCTTTACGATTTACGGCCATCTCACTACGGCGGAGTCTGTTTCAAACCTTAGCCACACAGCCGCGCTGGTCGCGTTGATCGGCTTCGTGGTGGTCTATGCCTTCTTGTTTGGCTCGGGCACGTTTTACCTGCTGCGACTGATGCGGCGGGGGCCTGCAGAGGCAGAACCCGTCGAGAATACGCCCCAACGTGCCGGGGGTCTGGCGTCGGTCATGCTGGACACGGTCACCACCGAGAAAGAGGAGGCGCACGCATGAGCGGCTTTGAACATTACCTTCCCGATATCTGGGCGGCGATCATCGCCTTTGCGGTGCTGACCTATGTCGTGCTGGATGGGTTCGATCTGGGGATCGGTATCTTGTTTCCGTTCCTTGGCAGCGATGAAAACCGCACCCGGGCGATGAATTCGATTGCGCCGGTCTGGGACGGAAATGAGACATGGCTGGTGATGGGCGGCGGCGGTTTGCTGGCGGTGTTTCCGCTGGCCTACGGGGTAATCCTGAACGCGCTTTATGTGCCGTTGATTATCATGCTGCTGGCGCTGGCCTTTCGGGGCGTCGCGTTTGAGTTTCGCGGCAAGACCCGGCGCTGGAAACCGCTTTGGGACAAGGCGTTTTTCGGTGGCTCGCTGATCGCCACGCTGGCGCAGGGCGCGGTGCTGGGCGGGCTGCTGCAAGGCCCCGCCGTCACCGGGCGCAGCTTTAGTGGCGGGCCGATGGATTGGCTCAGTTGGTTCAGCCTTGGCACGGCGCTGGCGCTGGTGGCGGGCTATGTAATGCTTGGGGCGGCGTGGATCGTGCTCAAGACATCCAAGGACCTCTACGACCGTGCCCGTCGAATCGGAGAGCGCGCGTTGATCGTGACGCTGGGCTTTATCGGGCTGGCGTCACTGGCAACGCCGTTTCTCAACCCGGATTATTTCCAGCGCTGGTTTGCATGGCCGGGGGTTCTGCTAAGCGCACTGGTCCCGATTTTGCTGCTGGGGGCGGGGATTGGCTATTGGCGCGCCATTCGCAGTGATCGCGGGCTAATCGCCTATCTGTCAGGGATCGCGATATTCGTGCTTAGTTTTGCGGGGCTCGGCCTGTCGATCTTTCCCTATATCGTGCCGATGTCGATCACCATCCGCGAGGCTGCCTCTGGGACCTCCTCATTGATGTTCACCTTCGTAGGGGCGGCGATTTTCCTGCCGATCATTCTTGCCTATACCGCCTATGCCTATTGGGTGTTCCGCGGCAAAACATCCGAGCATGAGCATCACTACTAAGTGACTAAGGGAACCGGGGCAGGCAATGCTGCGTTCGCCCGTCATGACATTTTGAGCAACATACGCGCCCCGACCGCTCCTCCTCCCAGCGGCTGGGGCGTGCTTTTTGCGGACCCCAAGGAGGCCTCCATGACCAAGATTGATGACCTGCCAGAAGAGAGCGGCCCCTCGGGAGGCTGGGGATCGCTCAAGGGGATCAGTCAGGTTTTTGGCGAGTCCTGGCCCACGGCGGATGTGTTGCGCGAGTTGAAGCGCCAAAATAAGCCGGGTGGCTATATGTGCGCCTCTTGTGCCTTCCCGAAACCCGCGAATTACCACCCATTTGAATTTTGCGAAAACGGCGCGAAAGCGACCCTTTGGGAAATGACGCGGGCGCGAAATACGCCGGAATTCTGGGAAGATCACACGGTCGCGGATCTGCGCGATTGGTCGGATCATGAGTTGGAAAAGACCGGGCGGCTGACCGCGCCGCTGCGCTATGACGCCACGATTGACCGTTATGTCGAGGTCAGTTGGGACGAGGCACTTTCCGAAATCGGTGCGATCCTCAAGACGCTGCCCAAGCAGGAGGTCGTGTTCTATTCCTCGGGCCATGCGGGGCTTGAGGCAAGCTATCTTTGGGCGCTGATGGCGCGCGCCTATGGCAATAACAACCTGCCGCAAAGTTCGAATATGTGTCACGAAACGACCTCGGTAGGGATGAAAAAGGTCATCGGCTCGTCGGTTGGTACGGTGCTGTGGGAAGACCTTGCGGCAACCGATTGCTACTTTTTCTTCGGGCAGAACCCGGGCACCAATTCGCCCCGCTTCCTGCATCCGCTTAAAGAGGCCAAGGATCGCGGCGCAAAGATTGTCACCTTCAACCCGGTGCGTGAACAAGGTCTTGTCAGTTTCATCGATCCGCAAAACCTGCAGGATATGGTGACCGGCCATGAGACGAAAATCTCGGATCAATATCATCAGCTCAAGGCCGGGTCGGATATCGCGGCGCTGACGGGGCTGTGCAAAGCGGTGATCGAGGCCGATGACAAGGCACAGGATCAGGGCCGCGCGCCAGTGATCGATTGGGATTTCCTGCGCGAGCATTGTCATGACCACGAGGGCTTCATCGCCTTTTGTCGCACGACCGAATGGGACGCGATCTGCGGGGAATGCGGTTTGTCCGAGGCCGAGTTGCGCCAAGCCGCTGAGATCTACATCAAGGCCGAGCGCGTGATCGGCGTCTATGGCATGGGGCTGACCCAGCACGCACATGGCGCGACGAATATCGGGATGCTGGTCAATTTCCTCGCGCTGCGGGGCAATATCGGGCGCTTGGGTGCGGGCTGTTGTCCGGTGCGTGGTCACTCCAACGTGCAGGGCCAGCGCACGGTTGGGATCGCGGAAAAGACCGCGCTGATCCCGATGGACAAGCTGCGCGACCTGTTCGATTTCGATCCCCCGACCGAGGACGGGATGCATATCGTCACCGTCGCGCAGGCGATGATGGAGGGCAAGGTCTCGGCCACGCTCTGCCTTGGTGGCAATCTTGTGCGCGCGCTGCCCGACACCGCGCGCGTCGAGACCGCATGGCCAAGTCAAAAGCTGACGGTGATGATTTCGACCAAGCTCAACCGCTCGCATCTTTATCCGGGGCAGGCGGCGTTCATTCTGCCTTGTCTCAGCCGCTCTGAGATCGATGAGCAGGAGACGGGCAATCAATATGTGAGCGTTGAGGATAGTTTCTCGATGATCCACGGATCGCTTGGCAAAAGCACGCCCGCCTCGGATTTGCTGAAATCCGAACTCGCGATCACCTGTGGCATTGCAAAAGCGGCCACCACGCCAAACCCCAAGTTGAAATGGGATGAATGGGTCAAGGATTACGCTGTCGTGCGGGATCTGATCGAGGCCACCTATCCGGAAGACTTCCGAGATTTCAACGCCCGCATGAACGAGCCGGGCGGGTTTTGGCGCGGAAACCCGGCGCATGAACGGGTCTGGAAAACCGAAAGCGGCAAGCTGGAATTCACCACGCCGGACAAGTTGAACGCGCTGGGGTTTGAGCACGCACCGGGGCGGTTCGTGATGATCACGATGCGCTCAAACGATCAGTTCAACACCACGGTTTATGGCTATTCTGATCGCTTCCGTGGGATTGAAGGCACCCGCGATGTCTTGTTGATGAACAAGCTCGACATGGCCGATCTGGGGCTTGAACATGGTGATCCGGTGGTGGTGCGCGGCGATATGGGCGATGGGGTCGCGCGACAGCTTACTGGGCTCAAAGTGGTGCGTTTTGAGCTGCCGCGTGGCACGGTGGGGGGCTATTACCCCGAATGCAACGTGCTGGTGCCGGTGGGGCTGCACGATCAACTGTCCAAGACGCCGGGGTCCAAAGGGGTGCCGGTTCGGATCGAAAAGGCTTAGAACGCGAGGCGCTTTGGGCGGCGCGATTGCAGGAAGGCCAGGCCGAGACAGGCCATGCCCGCCACTGCCAGCGCCGCTCCGACATAACCGGTGGCCTGCCAGCCGTAGCCAGCGCTGAGCGCAAGCCCGGCGAAGAACGGCCCAAGCGCATTGGCAAAGTTGAACGCGGCATGATTAAGCGCGGCGGCCAGAGTCTGGGCGTCGCCCGCGACCTCCATCAGGCGCATCTGCATCGGAATGACCATGCCAGCGGTGAGCCCAAGCGCCACCATCGCAAGCGCCATCGCCTGCCAATGACCAATGGTGAGGGTGTACAGCAGCGGCACCACAATCATCCCGCACAGCAAGATCAGCGCCGCGCCGAAATGCGACCAGTTTGACAGCTTGCCTGCGATCATGTTGCCAAAGGTGCCCCCGATTCCAAAGGCCGACAGCGCAATCGGGATCGTCCATTCCGGCCCCGCATGGGTCGCGATCATTGCGGCTGACAGGTAGGAATAGACCGCAAACACACCGCCAAACCCGATTGCTCCGACCGAAAGTGTCAGCCAGACCGCAGGATTTGTCAGCGCGCCCAACTCTCGCAGCGGGCTTGCATTGGGATCAGGCGGCACGGCGGGTGCGGTGCGCGCGATCATCGCCGATGAGGCGGCGCAGATCAGGGCCACAATCACAAAGCCCCAGCGCCAGCCGAAATATTGCCCAATCGCCCCCGCGAGTGGCACGCCGATGATATTGGCGATCGTTAGCCCAGTAATGACCCAGGCAATCGCCTGTGCACGCTTGCCCTTGGGCATCAAATCGGCGGCAAACAGCATCGCCATGCCGAAATACGCACCGTGGGGCAGGCCGGAAAAGAACCGCGCGATGGTAAAGCTGGTCATGTTGGGCGCAGCGCCTGCAATCAGATTGGCCAGCGCGTAAAACGTCATCAGCCCGATCAGAAAACCCTTGCGCGGCAGCCGTGCTCCAGCCACCGCCAACAGCGGCGCGCCAATCACCACACCCAGCGCGTAGGCCGAGATCGCATGCCCTGCGCGCGCCTCGGTGATGCCGAAATCGGAGGCGTAAAAGGGCAGCAGCCCCATTGAGGCGAACTCGATCACGCCGATACCAAAGGTGCCAAGGGCCAGCGAAAAAATCGCGGCCCGCGCGTCGCGGGGGCTGAGCGTCATGGGGGAGGGCTCCGCAGTCAGAAGGGAAAGACCCGCCCTACGTAGAGCCGCCCCGTGCCGGGGCAAGCGCCAAGACGCAGATCAGTCGCTTAGCTTGGCGTGAACTTCATCAAGATCGACTTCACCGATCGGCATCTTGTTGTCGGGATCGTCGAAGTCGTATTGGAACAGCTGGAAATCTTTCTTGTAGATTTCCCAGATCAAATGGCGCGACAGATCATCGAAATAATCGCTGACCTTATGGGCGCGCTTGGGGCCGTGCCCCTCTGATTCATTGAATCGAGGCACTTTTTTCAGATCAATTTCGACCGGCGTTTCGATATCATCCAGCACGCTTTGCATGCCTTCATCGAATTTTTCGGTGAAAAAGATGTTGTTGTAACGCCCGCCATTGACGATGAAGGTCGAGATGTGGCCCGACATCGCCGACCAGTGAATGTCGGGCTCCATCGGGCGGCGCCAGCGGATGGTGTCGCGCGCAAATAGCAGGAAACGGCGGAACGAGGCGACCTGGTCAAAGTCGAACTCATCCTCGGGCGAGCCCACATCGATCCCGTAATTCTGCACCAGCTTGGGCACCAGATTGCCGCGATAGCGTTTGCCGTTGCGCTGAATGCCCGCGATCTTGTCAAAGAACGAGGACAGGATGCGCGCATAGGGGTTACGCACGCAGGTGAAGGCATAGCTTTTATGCGCCTGCACATTCGACGTGATCGGCTTCTGGCTTTCTTCCTGAGACCACTTATGCAGCCCCTCGGTCGAGTCGTGGATATCGCCGTCAAAAAAGCGTCCGTGATCGGTGTAGAACATGATCTGCCCAATGGATGAGCATGCGCATTTGGGCACCACGCGGTACACCATGCTTTCGCTTTCTGTCATCCAAGTTCCCGGAAATCCCATTCACAATCCTCCGAACGCGCCTGCTGGGGGTGTGTTAGCATTGACGCAACAAATATGCCTTACAGAGCAAAGAAACACTGTCTTTTCAACGTCAATTGACGCTAACAAGGCAGATAGTGACCGAAACAATTACGGCGTCGTTTCCCGCATGGCTCGAATCGCCTTCATTTTGCTGACCCATAAGGACCCCGAAGGCATTATTGCGCAAGCCGAGCGGTTGACGGCGGCGGGTGATTTCGTGTCGATCCACTTTGACGCCAGCGCCGACCCGGCTGATTTTCGTAAGCTGCATGCGGCTCTTGACCCCAATCCCAACGTCACATTTGCGCGCAAACGGCAGAAATGTGGGTGGGGCGAGTGGAGCCTTGTGGCCGCCACTTTGGAGGCGGTGAAAGCCGCCGTGGAGGATTTCCCGCGCGCCACCCATTTCTACATGCTCTCGGGCGATTGCATGCAGATCAAGACGGCAAAATATGCCCATGATTTTCTGGATGCCGAAGAGGCGGATTACATCGAGAGCTTTGATTTCTTCACCTCGGGTTGGATCAAGACCGGGATGAAGGAAGACCGGCTGATCTACCGCCATATGTTCAATGAGCGAACGCAACCCAAGCGGTTCTATGCCAGCTATAATCTGCAAAAGCGATTTGGCCTGACGCGCGAGGTGCCTGCCGATATTCAGATGATGATCGGCTCGCAATGGTGGTGTTTGCGTCGGCGTACGATCGAATGGGTGCTGGATTTCGCACGCACCCGCCCCGATGTGATGCGGTTTTTCCGCACCAGCTGGATTCCCGATGAAACGTTTTTTCAAACCATCGTGCGCCATGTCGTTCCCGAATCCGAGATCCGCGACCGCACATTGACGTTCCTGATGTTCACCGATTACGGGCTGCCAGCGTATTTCTACAATGATCACTATGACTTGCTGCTCAGTCAGGACTATCTGTTTGCGCGCAAAATCAGTCCCGAGGCGACAGATCTCAAGGCCCGTCTCGGGGCTCTGTGGACGCAAGCAGAGACCGAATTCGCGATCTCGAATGAAGGGCGCGCGCTGCACAGGTTTCTGACCGGGCGCGGGCGTGTCGGGCGGCGGTTCGCCCCGCGTTTCTGGGAGGCGGAATCGACGCTTGGGCGCGAACGCACGCTGATCATTGTGATGTGCAAGAAATGGCATGTCGCCAAGCGTCTCGTGGCCGAGCTGCGCCGTCGGCACGAAGTCACGGCGATGGAATATGTCTTTGATGAGATGGGCGATTTGCCCGATCTTGGAGGCATCGAAAAGACCAAAGAGAAACGCAATCGCCATCGCCGTGCGTTGATGCGGATGTTGTTTGAACATGCGGGCACCGACCGGATGCTGATTTGCCTCGATCCGGCCGCTTTCGATGTGATCCGCGATTTCGCGGCCGACAAATGCGAAACCCGCTTGCTTGAGATCGAATGCTCGTTCAGCGACGACTATCTTGCGGGCCATGCGCGCCGCGTCGGCTTGGCCGGAGAGACGACGCCGCCTCAGGTTCTGGCGCAGGTGTTGCCTACGATCCGCGCTGATATGGTGTTCGAACGCGAACGGTTGCGCGACGCCGATTTCGAGCATTTCGCATTGATGCGCGAGGGTGGCTCGCTTGAGGACAATGCCCGCGCATTGGCTCAGACGCTCGACATCCCGACCGAGCTGGCGCAAGAGTTGGCGCAGCTTGACTATCTGTTCAAAGACTGAGGAGCGGCGCGATGAGTTACGCGTATGACGACCAGAATATCTTCGCCAAAATCTTACGGGGCGAGATTCCCAACAACACCGTGCTTGAGACCGAACACACGTTGGCCTTTCGCGATATCGCGCCCAAAGCGCCCGATCATGTGTTGGTGATCCCGAAGGGGCCCTATGTGACCTTCGATCATTTCTGCAATACCGCGAGCGAGGCCGAGATCGTCGATTTCACCCGCGCCGCAGGTCAGATCTGCAAAATGATCGGTGCCGAGCCGGGGGCCGGGGGCGAGGGATTTCGCGTGATCTCCAATGCGGGCGAAGATGGTGTGCAGGAAGTGCCCCATTACCACCTGCATATTCTGGCCGGTCGTCCATTGGGGCCAATGTTGCTGATGCGCTGATCACCAGCGCTTCAACGCATCCTCATCCGCGTCTTTCGCCGCCACCCAAGATGTGCCGTCGCGCCCATGCTCTTTCTTCCAGAAAGGGGCGCGCGATTTCAGGTAATCCATCAGAAACTCGGCCGACTCGAAGGCCGCAGCGCGATGGCGTGCGGCGGTGGCGACCATCATGATCTGCTCGCCAATCCCCAGCCGCCCGTGGCGGTGGATCACGATCACATCCGCCAGATCCCAGCGGGTCACGGCCTGATCGACGATCTGGGCAATCGCGCGCTGCGTCATGCCGGGGTAATGTTCCAGCTCCAGCGCCTCCATAGCGCCGCTGTCATCGCGCACAACGCCGGTAAAGCTGACCACTGCGCCCACATCAGATCGGCCTACGCCAAAGCCTGCCAGCTCTGCGCCCAGATCAAAGGGGGCGCTTTGAACCGCGACCTTCACCTCAACCCCCGGTCATGGGCGGGAAAAAGGCTACCTCGCGCACGCCCTCAAGGCTTGCATCAAAGTCCGACAGGTCTTGATCAAGCGCCACCCGCAGCGCGCTCAGATCGCCAAAAGCCGCCTCATAACGCGGTTCGCGCGCGCGCAGTTCTGCAACCAGATCGTTGACAGTAGCGGCCTGTGTCTCGAGCTGTTCGCGCGGCAGGCCGATGCGTTCGCGCACCCACGCGAAATACAGCACATCAATCATCGTCTGAATCCTTGAGATAGGGCAGCGCCTTGCGGAAATAATCCCAGCCCGTGATCGCGGTCAAAATCGCCGCAATCCAGATCAGCGCAAGCCCGATATGGGTTGCGATATCGGCCAGACTGGCCCCCATCGGAATGTCACCTTCGCCCGCGCGCGGTGCACGCCCCTGTTCCAGATAGGCCAGCCCGGTGCCCAGAAACAGCACCGCGATTGCCACCATCTGCGCGGTGGTTTTCCACTTGGCCAGCTTGGTTACGCGCAATCGACCCGAATCTGCGCCCAGAAACTCGCGCAGTCCCGAAACGAACACCTCGCGAAACAAAATCACCGTGGCGGGCAAGATCAGCCATGGGTTCATGCCCGAATAGCCCGTCAGCACCACCAAGGCGATCACCACCATCACCTTGTCGGCAATCGGGTCCAGCATCGCGCCAAACTTGCTTTCCTGCTTCCATAGTCGCGCCAGATAGCCGTCAAACCAATCGGTGACCGCAGCCCCAACGAACAGCGCCAGCGCAAACCAATCCGCCCAAGGGCGATGGAAATACAAGAACATGACAGCCACACCCGGGGCCGCCAGAAGTCTGAGCACAGTCAGAATATTAGGGATGTTCCATTTCATGTCAGGCAACCTAGCGGGGCGGCGGGCAAAGCGGAAGAGGGCGCGTCACCGCGTCTCAGGGCTGGGTAGCGGGTCTGCGTAATCATGCACCCGGCCAAGGCGGTCTGTGATGCGCCAGTGACCGGGCGCAGGACCGGGGGCAACGTGATCGGCATTGATCGCCACTTTGCCATGCCCGCCGGGGATGTCGAGCACATATGTCGGCACCATTGTCCCGGAAACGCGTCGGCGCAGCTCGGCCATCAGCGTGCGGCCCGCCGCGAGTGTCGTGCGGAAATGCGACGTGCCCCGCGCCAGATCGCAGTGATGCAGATAATAGGGTTTGACGCGCAGCGCGGTCAGCGCGCGCATCAACGCCTCAAGGCTGTCGACATCGTCATTCACGCCTGCCAACAACACGGTTTGCGACAGTAACGGGATGCCGTGATCCACCAGTCGCGTGATTGCGGCGCGGGCCGTTGGGGTCAGTTCTTGGGCATGGTTGGTGTGCAGCACGATCCAAACAGTCGGACGCCCGGCGCGCAAGGCGTGGCACAGCGCGGGCGTGATGCGTTCGGGCGCAACGACGGGCACGCGGGTGTGCAGCCGGATCTGATCGACATGTGCAATTGCACCCAGCCGTGTCAGAACCTCGGCCAGCCGGCGCTGCGACAGTGTCAGCGGATCGCCCCCCGTCAAGATCACCTCGCGCACTACCGGGGTCGCGGCGATATATGTCAGCGCCGCGTCTAGTTGATCCTGCGGCAAGGGCCCGGTCTCGCCCACCGTCTCGCGGCGAAAACAAAAGCGGCAGTAAACGTCGCAAGTTTTGGTGATGTGCAAGATCACCCTGTCGGGGTAGCGATGCGTCAACCCGGGCACCGGGGAGTGCGCGTCATCGCCAATCGGATCGGCCAGTTCCTCGGGGCGGGTCACCAATTCGGCGGCGCTGGGCACGAATTGCGCTGCCACCGGGTCGGCGGGTGTTGCGATGGCCGCGCGCATCTCGGGTGTGAGGCGGATGCGGAACGC
The DNA here is from genome assembly GCF_913064665.1 of uncultured Thioclava sp. Classification (GTDB taxonomy): domain Bacteria; phylum Pseudomonadota; class Alphaproteobacteria; order Rhodobacterales; family Rhodobacteraceae; genus Thioclava; species Thioclava arctica. Next base: position 20,970 of record NZ_CAJYBT010000024.1, on the reverse strand, counting down.
CTGCGCTACGGCCTGCAAATCGGGACGTGCTTCGGGCGAGGTCAGCCCCTCGGTTTCAAGCTCGTCAAGGCGCGAAAGGGCACGCGGGCGTGGGCTGTGATCGGTCATTGTCTCAGCCCTTTTCGTTGAAGAAATTATGGATCGTTTCGGCCATCGCCTCGGAAATTCCCTCGACCTCCATCAGATCAATCGGCGCCGCCCGGCTAACCGCCTTGGCCGATCCGAAATGCTGCAGCAGCGCGCGTTTGCGCGCCGTGCCGATGCCGGGAATTTCATCCAGCGGATTGGCCATCGTCGCCTTGGCGCGTTTCGCGCGATGCGTGCCAATCGCCCAGCGGTGCGCCTCGTCGCGCAGACGTTGGATGTAATACAAAACCGGGCTTTGACGCGGCAGTGCAAAGGGGCGCTGGCCGATGCGGTGGAATTCTTCCTTGCCGTGATCGCGGTCGATCCCCTTGGCAACGCCCACCATCGCGATATCGGTCACGCCCATCTCCACCATGATCTCATGCACCGCCGAGACCTGCCCCGCACCGCCATCAATCAGCAACAGCTCGGGCCATGCATCGGATTTGCGCTCGGGGTCCTCTTTGAGAAGCCGCGAGAAACGCCGTGTCAGCACCTCTTTCATCATGCCGAAGTCATCGCCCGGCGTGATCTCGGTGCCCTTGATGTTGAACTTGCGATACTGGCTTTTGATGAAGCCTTCAGGACCGGCCACAATCATGCCGCCCACCGCATGCGCGCCCTGAATATGCGAGTTGTCATAGACCTCGATACGCGCGGGCGGGGCGGGGAGGGCAAAGGCCTCGGCCACGCCGGCCAGCAGTTTCGCCTGCGCCGCAGATTCCGACATCTTTCGGCCCAGACTTTCGCGGGCATTGCGCGCGGCGTTTTCCACCAGCTCGGCCTTTTCGCCCCGCTGCGGCACGGCGATCTCGACGCGGCGCTCGGCGCGCTCGGACAGGAACTCGGCCAGCAGCTCTTCATCCTCGACCGGGTGCGACAGCAACAGCAGGGCCGGCGGCGGGCGGTGGGTGTAAAACTGCGCGATAAAGGCCTGCAGGATTTCCGGGGCCTCGGCGCCCGACCCGGTGCGCGGGTAGAAATCGTGATTGCCCCAGCTTTGATTGGCGCGGATGAAAAACACCTGCACACAGGCCTGCCCGCCCTCACTATGTAGCGCAATCACATCGGCCTCGGGCACGGTGCGCGGGTTGATCCCCTGACTTTGCTGCACATTGGTCAGCGCCTTAATCCGGTCGCGCAGTGCGGCGGCGCGCTCGAACTCCATCTCCTCGGAGGCGGTTTGCATCTGGGCCGCCAATTCGCGTTGGATCGTGGTTGAGCGTCCCTCAAGAAAGCGCTTCGCATCGGCCACCAGATCTGCGTAATCGGCCTCGGAGATTTTGCCCACGCAGGGGCCCGAGCAGCGCTTGATCTGGTATTGTAGACAGGGCCGCGTGCGGCTTTCAAACATCGAATCTGAACAGTTGCGCAGCAAAAACACCCGCTCCAGATGGTTGAGCGTGCGGTTCACCGCGCTGGCACTCGCGAAGGGGCCAAAGTAATGGCCCTTCTCCTTGCGCGCACCACGATGTTTTTTGATCATCGGATAGGGGTGATCCGTCGCGATCAGGATATTGGGAAAGCTTTTGTCATCGCGCGCCAGCACGTTGTAGCGCGGCTTGAGCTGCTTGATGAGGTTCTGCTCAAGCAGCAGCGCCTCGGTTTCGGTGCGCGTCGTAAGAAACATCATCGATGCGGTTTCGCGGATCATCCGCGCGATCCGCGCGCTATGTCCCGAGGGGCGCGCATAGTTCGACACCCGCGCCTTCAGATTGCGCGCCTTGCCAACATACAAGACCTCACCCTTGGCGTTGAGCATGCGATACACACCGGGCGAGCCATCCAGCCGCTTGAGGTAATCCGCGATCAGCGCATGCCCCGTCATCCCATGCGCGGGACGGGTCGCGGCGGGTGGCTGAGTGCTCTCGGGGTCGTGGTTCGTCTCGGTCATATCGCGGTCTTGATTCTCTGCTGTGGCTGCAACCTTACGCCAATCGGTTCAAGTGGAAATATGTCCACCAATTCTGTGGATAACACTGTTGGCAAATTCCCAAGATCATGGAATTCCCCTTGGAACCTTGATCAAAAGCTGGTTTGCCCAAAAAATGGGCACATAGATAAGCGGTTGAAAAGAAATAGAAACTTTTTCAACATCGCCCAAGCTATTGAAAAATTTAAGACTTTTGTAACAGATACGTAAAGGCCGCAGTGAAAGTGCACAACTTGTCGCTGAGACTCTAGAAAGCATCTTACTCGGGGCCCAGAACATCAGGTGTTTTCCAGCCCAGATGCTGCCCGCCATCCACGCATAACAACTGACCCGTCACTGCGGGCGCATCCAAAAAATAGCCCAAAGCGGCACAGATTTCATCGGGGTTTGCGCCCCGCTGCAGGATCGTGGCTGCGCGTTGCTTGGTGAAATGCTCAGTAGATTGGCGGGCGCCTTGCAGGGTCGGGCCGGGGCCGATCGCATTGACGCGAATATCGGGTGCCAACGCTTGCGCCCCAGTCTGGGTCAGCGTCCACAGCCCCATTTTGGCCAGCGTATAGGTCATGAATTCGGGCGTGAGTTTGCGCACCCGCTGATCGAGCATATTGAGCACCATCGCGCGCGCGCGCGGCTCGCCTTCGACCGTTTCGGCCTTGGGGGCCTGCGCGGCGAAATGTTGCATCAGCACGAAAGGCGCGCGCAGATTGGACTCAAAGTGACGATCCCAGCTTTCGCGGCTTGCGGATTTCAGCGTGTCATATTCAAAGATCGAGGCATTGTTGATGAGCACATCAAGCGGCCCATCCAGTGCTTGCGCCGCGCGTGCGACCAGATCGGCGGTTGCGCCCTCATCCAGCAGATCGGCCTGCAAAATTTCGGCCCGCACACCCCTGGCGCGCGCCTCGGCGGCAGTGGCCTCGGCCTCCGCTGCTGAGCCGTGATAATGGATCACCACGTCAACGCCGCGCCCCGCCAGATACAGCGCCATCGCGCGGCCCAGCCGCTTTGCCCCGCCTGTGATCAAAGCCCGCTTCATACCCGACCTCCAAGCAATAGCGCGACGATATAGACCAGATAGGCGAGCGTAAATGCCACGCCAACCCAGCGCCCGATCTTACGGTTACCAAAGATGAAGGGGGCCAGCACGACCGAGGCGCCCAACATCACCCACAAGTCGAAATGCAGCATTTGGGCGGGTACCGGGATTTTGCCAAACATTCCTGCTACACCGATAATGCACAGCAAATTGAAGATGTTAGAGCCGACGACATTGCCCAGCGCCACATCAGAGCGCCCTTTGATAGCGGCTGTGACCGACGTCGCCAATTCCGGCAAGGACGTGCCCAGCGCCACCAGTGTCAGGCCGATGACCGCATCCGAAACCCCCATTGCCGAGGCGATATTGCTGGCACCCTCCACCAGCAGATCTGCGCCAATCGGCAGCCCGACAAGCCCGGCCAGCAACAGCAGCGAAATCCGCCAGCCCGGTGTGTGAGGGTCGACCGAAGCGATCTCATCATCGGGCTCGCGATTGGCGCGGTGGGCCAAGGCCTCGCGGATTTGGCGAAACAGGATCACGCCCAAGCCCGAAAGCAGCACCAGCGCGTGCGGCCATCCAATCGGGCCAAGATAGGCCACGATGATGAACAGCACGGTCGCCCCGATCATTAGAACAAAGCTTTCGCGCATGTCCTGCTCGTCGGTGCGAATGGCCGAGATGATGGCCGGCAAGCCCAGAACCAACAAGATATTGGCAATGTTCGAACCCACGACATTGCCCAGTGCCAGCGTGGGCGCGTGATCCAGCACGGCGGCGACCGACACCATCAGCTCGGGGGCCGAGGTGCCAAAGGCCACAACAGTCAGACCCACGATCAGCGCCGGAATGCCGAAACGCAGCGACAGCGCCACTGCGCCTTTGACAAGCAGGTCTCCGGCCAGAACCAGAAAAACCAGCCCGACCGCGATATACCCAACATCCCAGATCATCCACGCCGCCCTTTTTTGCACGGGCAGGGGGCACGGCCAATCTTGGGGCGGCCGCATTCCGGGCAGCGCCCAGACAGCTTGCTGCCTTTGGTGCCCGGAATGCGCAGCTTGCCAAACATTGCCATCACCGCCATCACGACGAGAAACAGGGTCATGCCTTTGATCAACATGCCGCTACAGCCCGTAGCGCGCCCACATCGCGCGCTCCTCAGCGGTGGCAAACATTGCACCCGTTGCCCCCGTCGCGATCTCGGTCCCAAGCTGCACGCCAAAGCGGCGGAAGAACGAGCGTTTGGGCGCGTAATCGAGCATGCGGATGTCATCGCCATACAGCTCTTTGAGCTTGGGCACGACATGGCCGATCCCGTCGATCAGCCCGGTATTTTCCGCCAAAGCCTGCCGCCCGGTCCAGATATCGCCGGTGAACATATCCCGATCGCTGGCCAGTTTCGCGCCGCGCCGCGCGGTGACGTGCTCTTTGAAGCTGATATGCATGTCCTCAAGCAGCCGCTTCAGGCGGGCCACATCCTCGTCCTTTTCGGGGCGGAACGGGTCCATGAAACTTTTTGAGCCACCCGCAGTGTGCACGCGCCGCTCGATCCCGTATTTGCCAATGAATTGATCAAGCCCGAAACTGGCCGAAATCACCCCGATTGACCCAACAACCGAGGTCGTATCGGCCCAGATGTTATCGGCGGCACAGGCCAGCCAATAGCCCCCCGAGGCGGCCACATCCTCGACAAAGGCATGCACGGGGATCTTTTTCTCATCCGCGAGGCGACGAATGCGCCCCGCGATCAGCGAGGATTGCACCGGCGATCCGCCGGGGGAATTGATCAGCAGCGCCACCGCCGCAGGCTTGCCTCGCGCGAAAGCCCGCTCGATCAGCGGTGCCATCGTGGCATCGGACAGGCCCGGAGATCCGGGGCGGGACATACCAATCGCGCCTTGCAGCCGCAGCACGGCAACAAAGGGCGGTTTCTTGACGAAGGGGAGGCGTTGGATCAATTTCATGCCTAGGGATGTAGAGGCTCCCCCCCGCCCGTGCAAGCGCAGGCGCGGCAAATGACGTATCCGAACCGCGCCTGTGCGCGATTGTCAGATCCGTGACTTGTCAGTCGGTGCAAGCTGGTCACAATATGGGGCCTGGAGGATGCTATGGAAATCATTGACAGGCTGGCCGAAATCCTTGCGGTTCATCGCGGGCGCGAGGGGGCGCTGCTGCCGATTTTGCATGACGTGCAGGCGGCGTTCGGCCATGTGCCCGAGGCTTCGTATCAGCCGATTGCTGATGCGTTGCGCCTGAGCCGGGCCGAGGTGGCGGGCGTGGTATCGTTTTACCATGATTTCCGCGATGCCCCTGCGGGGCGTCATGTCATCAAGGTCTGCCGGGCCGAGGCCTGCCAGTCGATGGGGGGCGCCGATCTGATCGCGCGGTTGGAAACGGCCTTGGGCGTGAAGCTGGGTCAGACCAAAGGCGATGTCACTTTGGAGGCGGTCTATTGCCTTGGCCTCTGCGCCTGTTCGCCCGCCGCGCAGGTCGATGGGCAGTTGGTTGGGCGCGCCAGCGTGGCACGTCTTGAAGCCTTGGTTGCGGAGGTTACGGCATGAAGATCTGGGTTCCCGGCGATGCGGCAGCGAAAGCCTGTGGGGCAGATGACGTCGTCGCCGCGATTGCCTCGGCGGCGGGGCTGCGGGGACGCGAGGTCACGATCATTCGCAACGGCACACGCGGCATGGTTTGGCTTGAGCCGCTGGTCGAGATCGAGATCGACGGTCTGCGTCATGGCTTTGGCCCGATGACCCCCGAAGACGTGCCCGCCCTGTTCGAGGATGGCCCCCATCCCAAAGCGCTTGGCCCGGTCGAGGATATCCCTTTCTTCGCGCGCCAGTCGCGGCTGACCTTCGCGCGTTGTGGGCGCAATGACCCGTTGTCCCTGGCCGATTACGAGGCCGCCGAGGGCTGGCTGGGGCTGCGGCGCGCGCTAGAGATCGGTGCCAGTGCTACGATTGAGGAAATCACGGCGTCGGGCCTGCGCGGTCGCGGCGGGGCTGGCTTTCCGACCGGGATCAAATGGAAGACGGTCGCAGACGCAAATGCCGCGCAGAAATACATCGTGTGCAACGCCGATGAGGGCGATAGCGGCTCGTTTGCCGATCGCATGTTGATGGAGGGCGACCCGTTCTGCCTGATCGAAGGCATGGCGATTGCCGCGCTGGCGGTGGGCGCAACCAAGGGCTTTGTCTATATCCGCTCGGAATATCCAGACGCGATCCGCGTGTTCGAGACCGCGATTGCCAGCGCCCGTGATGCCGGGATCATCGGTCCTGCGCTGCTGGGGCAGGGGCCGCGCTTTGACCTTGAGGTCCGCGTAGGCGCGGGGGCCTATATCTGCGGCGAGGAGACCTCGCTGTTGAACTCGCTGGAGGGCAAGCGCGGCATGGTGCGCGCCAAGCCGCCTCTGCCCGCGCTCGAAGGGGCGTTTGGAAAGCCCACGGTGATGAATAACGTCCTGTCGCTCGCGGCTGTGCCGTGGATTATGGCGCATGGCGGGGCGGCCTATGCCGCGTTCGGCCTTGGGCGTTCGCGCGGCACGATCCCGATCCAGATCGCGGGCAATGTTGCTCATGGCGGTCTGTTCGAGACTGGGTTTGGCCTGACTTTGGGTGAGCTGGTCAACGATATCGGCGGCGGCACGGCCTCGGGGCGGCCCTTCAAGGCGGTGCAGGTGGGCGGGCCCTTGGGGGCCTATCACGGGGCCGAGGATTTCGATCTGCCGATCTGCTACGAGGCTTTCGCCGAGCAGGGCGGGCTGGTTGGTCATGCCGGGTTCGTCGTGCATGACGAAACGGCGGATATGCTGGCGCTTGCGCGCTACGCGATGGAATTCTGCGCGATTGAAAGCTGCGGGAAATGCACGCCCTGTCGGATCGGCGCGGTGCGGGGCATGGAAACGCTGGACCGGATCGCGGCGGGGGACGCGCAGGCAATCGCTTTGTTGCAGGATCTGTGCGAGATTATGGAAAAGGGATCGCTATGCGCGATGGGGGGCTTCACGCCCTACCCGGTGCGCTCGGCGATCCGACTGTTCCCTAACGAATTCACCCCTTTGCGGGAGGCTGCGGAATGAAAGACTTCATTATCCCCGTAAAGGACAAGGGTACGCCTGCGAAATCGGGCGCGCCCGTTTGCCTGACCATCGACGGCATGACGATCACCGTCCCGGAAGGCACCAGCGTGATGCGCGCCGCTGCTGAGGCCGGGATCAGCGTGCCCAAGCTGTGCGCCACCGACATGCTGGACGCCTACGGGTCCTGTCGGCTCTGCGTGGTCGAGATCGAGGGCATGCGTGGCACGCCGGCCTCCTGCACGACCCCGGTGCGCGAAGGTATGGTGGTCAAGACCCAGACCGAGCAGCTTGGCCGTCTGCGCCGTGGCGTGATGGAACTCTATATCTCGGATCATCCGCTCGATTGTCTTACCTGTGCTGCCAATGGCGATTGTGAATTGCAGGATATGGCGGGCGCGGTGGGCTTGCGCGATGTGCGTTATGCGGCGGGCGAAAACCATTTCGAAACCCGCGCCGCTGAGGGCGAAAACCCGCGCTACATCGCCAAGGACGGCTCCAACCCGTATTTCTCGTATGACCCGGCGAAATGCATCGTCTGCATGCGCTGCGTGCGCGCCTGTGAAGAGGTGCAAGGCACCTTCGCGCTGACGGTTGAGGGGCGCGGCTTTGACGCGCGTATCTCGACGGGCACGGGTGATTTCCTGAACTCCGATTGCGTCAGTTGTGGGGCTTGCGTGCAGGCCTGCCCGACCGCGACCTTGCAGGAGAAAACCGTCGAGGAAATCGGCACGCCCGAGCGCGCTGTGGTGACCACCTGCGCCTATTGCGGTGTGGGCTGTAGCTTTGAGGCGCAGATGCGCGGCGATCAGCTGGTGCGCATGGTGCCGTGGAAAGAGGGCAAGGCGAACCGGGGTCATTCCTGTGTGAAGGGGCGCTTTGCCTGGGGCTATGCCAATCACGAAGACCGGATCTTGCAGCCGATGATCCGCGACGCCATCACCGATCCCTGGCGCGAGGTAAGCTGGGACGAGGCGCTGGAATTCTCCGCGAAAGGCATCAAACGCGCGCAAGCCGAACACGGCAAGGATTCCGTCGGCGTCATCACCTCGTCGCGCTGCACCAATGAGGAAACCTTCCTCGTGCAGAAACTCGCGCGCGCGGTGATGGGCACGAACAACACCGATACCTGCGCGCGGGTCTGTCACTCGCCCACTGGCTACGGGCTGAAGCAGACCTTTGGCACCTCGGCGGGCACGCAGGATTTCGACTCTGTCGAGCAGGTGGATTGCGCCGTGGTGATCGGGGCGAACCCGACCGATGGCCACCCGGTCTTTGCCTCGCGTCTGCGCAAGCGCATGCGTCAGGGGGCCTCGCTGATCGTGGTGGACCCGCGCCGGATCGACCTGCTGGAAACCCCGCATATGGGCGAGGGGCTGCACCTGCCGCTGCGCCCGGGCACGAACGTGGCGGTGCTGACCGCGCTGGCCCATGTGATCGTGACCGAGGGGCTGTTTGATGAGGCTTTCATCCGCGCGCGTTGCGACTGGGACGAATGGGCCGATTACGCCGAATTCGCCGCAGATCCCGCCCACTCCCCCGAGGCGGTGACCGAGTTGACCGGCGTGCCCGCCGAGACGCTGCGCCAAGCCGCGCGCACCTATGCCAGCGCACCCAATGGGGCGATCTATTACGGGCTGGGCGTGACCGAACATTCCCAAGGCTCAACCACCGTGATCGCGATTGCGAACCTTGCGATGATGACTGGCAATATCGGGCGTCCCGGCGTGGGCGTGAACCCTCTGCGTGGCCAGAACAACGTGCAGGGCAGTTGCGATATGGGCAGCTTCCCGCATGAATTGCCGGGGTATCGCCATGTCTCCGATGACGGCGCGCGCGCAATGTTTGAGGCCGAGTGGAACACTACGCTGGACCCCGAGCCGGGCCTGCGCATCCCCAATATGCTGGATGCTGCCGTGTCGGGCGATTTCAAGGCGCTCTACATTCAGGGCGAGGATATCTTGCAATCCGATCCCGATACGCGCCATGTCGCCGCCGGGCTTGAGGCGATGGATTGCGTGATCGTGCACGACCTGTTTCTTAACGAGACTGCGCGCTATGCGCATGTGTTCTTGCCCGGCTCGACATTCCTTGAAAAGGACGGCACCTTCACCAATGCCGAGCGCCGGATCAACCCGGTGCGCCGCGTAATGGCCCCCAAGGCCGGGCTGGCCGATTGGGAGGTCACGCAGGCGCTTGCCAATGCGCTGGGCGCGGATTGGAACTATACGCATCCCTCGCAAATCATGGGTGAAATTGCGCGTACCACGCCAAGTTTCGCAGGCGTCACCTATGAGCTGCTCGATGCGCAAGGCTCGATCCAATGGCCCTGCAACGCGGCCCATCCCGAGGGCTCGCCGGTGATGCATATCGACGGTTTCGTGCGCGGCAAGGGGCGCTTCATCCGCACCGCCTATATCGCAACAGAGGAACGTACCGGTCCGCGTTTCCCGCTGCTGCTGACGACCGGGCGTATCCTGTCGCAATATAACGTGGGCGCGCAGACCCGGCGGACCGAAAACTCGGTTTGGCATGGCGAGGATCTGCTGGAAATGCACCCCCATGACGCGGAAACGCGTGGCATTTCGGATGGGAATTGGGTGCGTCTGGCCTCGCGTGCGGGCGAGACCTCCTTGCGTGTGACGCTGACGGATCGGGTCTCGCCCGGCGTGGTTTATACCACCTTCCACCACCCCGACACGCAGGCCAATGTGGTGACCACCGACAATTCCGATTGGGCCACGAACTGCCCGGAATACAAGGTCACGGCGGTACAGGTGGCGCTGTCCAATGGTCCGTCGAGCTGGCAAGAGCTTTACGAGGCGCAAAGCGTTTTGACGCGCCAGATCGAGCCCGCACAATGAGCGTAAGCGATTGGACTTTGCCCGGTGGCGGGCGCGTGCAACTGGCGCAGGAAGTGCCGGTAGCGCTGGTTTATGACGGGGTCGCGCAGGCGGTGATGATGGCCTCGCCGGGCGATCTTGAGGATTTCGCCTTGGGCTTTGCGCTGAGCGAGGGGCTGATCGAAGCACCCGCCGAGATCACCCGCCACGAGATCGTCCGGCAAGAGGCCGGGGTCGAGTTGCGCAGCTGGCTGGCCGCCCCCGCTGGTGCGCGTTTTGCCGAACGTCGGCGGGCGACGATCGGTCCGGTCGGCTGTGGGCTCTGCGGGATCGAGCAGCTCGAACAGGCGCGGCGCAGCCTGCCGCGCGCGCGCCCGCCAGCTTGGCAGATCACACCTCAGCAGGCTCACGAGGCGATTGACGCCCTGCGCGACCAACAACCCCTGCAAGACGAAACCCGCGCCGCCCATGCCAGCGCGTTCTGGCAGCCCGGTCGCGGGATCGTGGCGCTGCGCGAGGATGTGGGTCGCCACAATGCGCTGGACAAGCTGATCGGGGCGCTCGCGCGTGCTGGCATCGCAGGCGCAAGTGGCGCACTGGTGATGACCTCGCGGCTGTCGGTCGATCTGGTGCAAAAGGCCGCGATCTACGGCATCCCGGTGATTGCTGGCCCGTCTGCCCCCACGGCCCTTGCGGTGACCGAGGCCGAGGCCGCTGGCCTGACCCTGATCGCACGGGCCGGGCGCAGCCTTGCCATATTCACCCAGCCGCAGGAGGCTATATCATGAGCCCCGAGAAACTCGGCCATATGGCCAATCAGATCGCGATGTTTTTTGAAAGCCAGCCGGGGGATCAGGCGCGCGCCGTGGCCGATCATATCAACGCCAACTGGGCCCCTGCGATGCGCGCGCAATTCCTCGATGGCGCGCCTGAACAGGCGCTGCATCCGCTGGTTACAGCCGCCCTGCCAGAGATCCGTCGCCCAGCCTGAGCGGCGCTGCCCCCGCATCGATCCTAGTCGGTGCAAACGGGGACAACGCCTGATTTTCAGGGATCAAACCGACAGGCAGATATATTTCATCTCGAGATAATCCTCGATCCCGTGATGGGAGCCTTCGCGCCCAAGACCCGATTGCTTGACCCCGCCAAAGGGCGCGACCTCGGTCGAGATAATGCCGGTATTCACGCCGACAATTCCGTATTCTAGCCCTTCTTGCACGCGCGTGATGCGCCCGACATCGCGGGCGTAGAAATAGCTCGCCAGTCCGAAGATCGTGGCATTGGCCTTGTCGATTGCCTCTTGCTCCGTCTCGAATTTGAACAGCGGTGCGACGGGGCCGAATGTCTCTTCGGTCGAGACCTTCATATCCTGCGTCACCCCCGTGAGAACCGTCGGCTCAAAGAAGGTGCCACCCTTGGAATGACGCGCGCCGCCGGTGACGACCTTGCCGCCGTGATCGACCACATCCTTGATGTGCTCTTGCACCTTCACGACGGCCTTCTCGTTGATCAGCGGCCCGGCATCGGTGCCCTCTTCCAGCCCGTCGCCCACCTTCAGGGCATTGACCGCATCGGCAAGCTTTTGGGCGAAGGCGTCATACACCCCCGCCTGCACATAAATCCGGTTGGCGCAGACGCAGGTCTGGCCATTGTTGCGGAACTTCGAGGCCATCGCGCCCTGCACAGCCGCATCCAGATCGGCATCATCAAACACGATAAACGGTGCGTTGCCGCCCAGCTCCATCGAGCACTTCATCACCTGATCGGCAGCTTGCCGCAGCAAGATGCGCCCCACCTCGGTCGAGCCGGTAAAGGTCAGCTTGCGCACGGTCGGGTTCTCGCAGAACTCCTTGCCGATATCGGACGCTTTGCTTGAGGTCACGACCGACAAGATCCCCTTGGGCAGGCCCGCGCGTTCACCCAGCACCGCCATCGCCAGCGCAGAAAGCGGGGTTTCGGACGCCGGACGGCACACAAACCCACAGCCCACGGCCAGCGCAGGCCCCGCCTTGCGCGCAATCATCGCATTGGGAAAGTTCCACGGTGTGATCGAGCCGACAACGCCAATCGGTTGCTTGATAACGGTGATGCGCTTGTCGGGCATGTGGCCGGGGATGGTCTCGCCGTAAACGCGCTTCGCCTCTTCGCCGAACCACTCGATGAAGCCTGCGCCATAGGCCACCTCGCCCTTGGCCTCGGCCAGCGGCTTGCCCATCTCGGCGGTCAGGATCGCACCCAGATCGTCTTGGTTCTCCATCATCAGATCGAACCATTTGCGTAGCACCTGCGCGCGCTCCTTGCCGGTGCGCGCAGCCCAAGCCTTCATCGCGATCCGCGCGGCTTCAATGGCGCGCGCGGTCTCTGCGCGCCCCAGATCGGGCACGGTGCAGATCACATCGCCGCGCGCGGGATTGGTGACATCAAAGGTCGCACCATCATCGGCATCCACCCAGTCGCCTGCTACAAACGCCTTGCTTGCCAGCAGCGTGGGGTCTTTGAGGATCGATTTCAGATCGGTTTTGTCGTCAAGCATTTGGGGCCTCCTAAGGTTTCGGTGCGTCTTTGCAGGCTCAATGAGTGGCCCGCATTTGTGTTCCATAAACATCCTGCCAGCAGGGCTGCAGATCGCCCGGCATCGCCTTGGCTTCATAAATGGCGCGCGCAATCGCGCGGGCAAGCACGCAAGCGGCGGCATGACCTAGCTGGAACATGTCGCGCAGCGGATCGGCCAGCGGTTTCGCTCCGGTCGCGGCGCCAAAGACCAGATCGCCATCCAGCAGGCTGTGCGAGGGATGGATCGCGCGCGCCATCCCGTCATGTGCCGCCGTGGCCATCCGCGTCACTTGCGCCTGATCCAGTGCCGCGTCAGTGGCGATAATTGCAATCGTTGTGGCCTCGCCCGCGCGCTTGGCGGGTTCGGGCTCGAAATGCGGATCATGGGCGTGCGCGGGGCCAAGCCCGCCAAACTCCGCGTCGATCTCCCAAGGCGCGGCCCAGAACTGCGCGTTCCCGCCCATGTTCACCGATCCCAAGGCATTCACCGCCACCAGCGCGCCGACCGTCAGCCCGCTGTCCAGCACTGCCGAGGCCGATCCCAACCCGCCCTTCAGCGTGCCCGTCATCGCGCCAAACCCCGCGCCCGCTGTGCCAAGCGCAAACCTGTCGCTTGCCGCCTGCAACGCCTCCAGTCCCAGCGCAGGATAAGGGGTGTTCTGCCAATCCTTATTCCCGCCATTGAGCAAATCAAACAGGATCGCACCGGGCACAATCGGCACGCGCTGATCGCCCACCGCGAACCCGCGCCCCTGTGCGCGCAGCCCCGCCATCACCCCATCGCAAGCCGCCAGCCCAAAGGCCGAGCCGCCCGAGAGAACCAGCGCGTCAACCTCCTGCACCAGCCGGTCGGGCGCCAGCAAATCGCTCTCGCGTGTGCCCGGCGCTCCGCCCATCACATGCAGCCCCGCCGTGAACGGGCGCGCGCCAGTCAACACGCTCACACCCGAACGCAAAACCGCATCTTGGGCATTGCCCACAAGCAACCCCTCGACATCGGTAATCAGGTTTCTTGGCCCTTGTTTCATCTAGCCCTCAATACTCCGGGGGTCCGGGGGCTGCGCCCCCGGCACGAGGTCAAATGCAGCGTCCGCCATCCACTTCCAGTGCAACGCCCGTGATCATGCTGGCCTCATCTGAACACAAAAACAACGCCGCATTGGCCATGTCCTCGGGTGTCGAGAAGCGCCCCAGCGGGATCGTCGCCAAGAATTTCGCGCGGATTTCGGGCGTATCCTCGCCCATGAAGCTTTTCAATAAGGGTGTCTCGCCAGCTACCGGGTTGATCGCATTGACGCGGATGCCCATCGGGGCCAGTTCCACCGCCATCGCGCGGGTCGCCGTAATCATCCAGCCCTTGGAGGCGTTATACCAGCTCAGGTTGGGGCGCGGGCTGACCCCGGCGGTCGAGGCGACATTCAGGATCGCGCCAGTCCCGGCAGCCTTCATCAGCGGCACGATATGACGCGCGCTCAGATAAACCGATTTCGCGTTCACTGCGAGCACGCGGTCGAATTCCTCTTCGCTCACCTCTTCCATCGGCTTGGGCAGATGGGTGGTGCCTGCATTATTGACCAAAATGTCGATCCGGCCCCAAGCTTTCTGCGCGGCCTGAGCCATCGCCTTGACCGAGGCATCGCGGCTGACATCGACCTCACAAGCGATCCCACCAATCTCATCCGCCACCGATTGCGCGGTCGCGCCGTTCAGATCGGCCACCATCACGCGTGCGCCTTCTGCCGCAAAGCGTCGCGCAATCCCTGCGCCAAAGCCTGACGCGGCACCGGTCACGATCGTGGTTTTTCCCTCAAGTCTCATCGCGGCCTCCCCCCCCCAAATTCTTGCGCGATCAAATCCCTATCCGTGCCACGCCGCAACCGTCTTGAGGCTCGAGAAGCCGTAAAGTGCCTCGAATCCCTTTTCGCGCCCATGGCCGGATTTGCCCACCCCGCCAAAGGGCAGTTCAACGCCCCCGCCAGCGCCGTAATTGTTCAAGAACACTTGCCCCACGCGCAAGCGTTTCGCCAGCCGCATCGTGCGCCCGCCATTCTCGGACCAGACCGAGGCGACGAGCCCGTATTCGGTGCCATTGGCAATCGCGATGGCTTCTTCCTCATCTTCGAACGGGATCACGATCTGCGCGGGGCCAAAGATTTCCTCTTGCGCCAAGCGATGCGCACCAAAACCACCGCCGATCAGCGTGGGCGGGACGTAATGACCGCCCTCAGGGGCATCGGGGGCGATCTGACCGCGCGCGGCAATCGGCAGATCGGCGGCAAGGCGCAGATAGCCCTCGACGGTCTCTTTCTGGCGCGCCGAAATCAGCGGCCCAAGATTGCGATCTGACATTGCGGGCCCGGCCACAAGATCGCGATAGCGCGCGGCCATCTTATCCAAAACCGTGTCGTAAATCGCGCGCTGCACAAGGATGCGCGAGCTGGCTGAACAGGTCTGACCCGCATTCTGGATGCCGGCATTCACCAAGAACGACAGCGCGCGATCCAGATCGGCATCGGCAAACACAAGCTGCGGGGATTTCCCGCCCAGTTCCAACGTCACGGGCACGACATTGGCGGCGGCTGCGCCCTGTATCATCTGCCCGACCGCGACTGATCCGGTGAAAGAAATGTGGTTTACGCCGGGATGGGCCGACAGCGCTGCACCCGCCTCTTCGCCCAAGCCCGGCACGATGTTGAGCGCACCCGCGGGCAAGCCCACCTCATGGGCGATCCGCGCAAAGGCCAGCGCCGTAAGCGAGGCTTCCTCGGCGGGTTTGAGCACCGCCGCATTGCCCATCGCCAGCGCCGCCCCGACCGAGCGCCCGATGATCTGCATCGGGTAGTTCCACGGCACGATATGGGCGGTCACACCATGGGGCTCGCGCAGGGTATAGGCGGTATAGCCCTGCTGGAACGGGATCGTCTCGCCCATGATCTTATCCGCCGCACCGCCATAAAATTCCAAGTAGCGCGCCAGCGCCACAACGTCGGCGCGCGCCTGTGTCAGCGGCTTGCCGACATCCATTGCCTCCAACGTGGCCAGCGCCTCGGCGCGCTCCAGCACGCGGGCGGACATGGCCAGCAACAGGCGTCCGCGTTCGGCGGCGCTGAGCTGCCCCCAGTCCCCCTCAAGCGCTGCGTGCGCGGCGCCCACTGCGGCGTCGATATCTGCCGCGCGGCCCCGCGCGATCCGTGCGATCTCGGCCCCGTCCGAGGGGTTTTCGACGGGCAAGGTCTCCGGCGTCGTGCACCATTCCCCGCCGATCAGAATTTCGGTCGGCTCGAACCAAAGCGGCAAGGTCATGCAGGCTCCTTCCAATGTTGCGGAATGCGCGGTGTGGCGGCGATCAAAGATTGTGTATAGGCGTTTTGCGGGGCGGTGAAGAGCGCCTCGGTCGGCCCTTCTTCGACGATCCGCCCGGCGCTCATCACCAAGCAGCGCGAGGTCACTGCGCGCACCACCGACAGGTCATGCGAGATGAACAGATAGGCCAGATTATGCGTGGCTTGCAGCGCGCTCAGCAGATCCAGCACCTGCGCGCGCACCTGCACATCCAGCGCCGACACCGCCTCATCCAGCACGATCAGCTTCGGGCGGATGATCAACGCGCGCGCAATCGCGATACGCTGGCGCTGGCCGCCGGAAAATTCATGGATGAAGCGGTTTTTGTCGTCCGGCGACAGCCCGACCTCGCGCAGAGCTTCGGCCACGCGGTCGCGCCAATCGGCGGGCCGCCCCGTCAGGTGAAACGGTTCGGCCACCAGCCGTTCGACCTTTTGGCGCGGGTTGAACGAGCCGTAAGGGTCCTGAAACACGATCTGCATATCGGCGCGCTGCGGGCTGGGCATCGCGGGGTTGATAGGGTGGCCATTCAGATGAATCGCGCCGCCTTGCAGCGCATCAAGGCCAAGGATCGAGCGTGTCAGGGTGGATTTGCCACAGCCGCTTTCGCCGACCAGCCCCAGCGATTCCCCGGCATGGATGGTGAAGGACACGTCATCAACCGCGCGCAATTCAGGATGGGGCGAAAGGGCCGAGGGGCGCGGCAAACGGTAGATGCGCGTGGCGTTATCGACCTGTAACAAAGGCTTGGCTCTTGGGCGCGTCGCCAGCGACGGCTGATGGGTCGAGGCGGCAAGCAGCGCTTGGGTGTAGGGCGCGACTGGCCTTTGAAACAGCGTCCGGGTGGGCGCAGTTTCCACGATTTGGCCCGCTTGCATCACGGCCACCCGGTCGGCCATGCCCGCGACGACCGCCAGATCATGGGTGATCAGGATCAGCGCCATGCCCTCTTCGCGCGCCAGATCGCGCAGCAGATTGAGGACTTCGGCCTGGGTCGTGACATCGAGCGCGGTGGTCGGCTCATCCGCGATCAGCAGCTTGGGATGCAGCGCAATCGCCATCGCGATGGCCACGCGCTGGCGCTGCCCGCCTGACAGTTCATGGGGGTATAATGTCAGCGGAAAGCGCGGGGCGCGCAGGCCTACCCGGTCGAGTTTTTCGCGCGCGATGCTGCGGGCTTCGCTGCGCAGCATTCTGCGATGCAGCATGAGCGTTTCCGCGACCTGATCGCCGATGGTCATCATCGGGTTGAGCGCGCTCATCGGTTCTTGAAAGATCATCGAGATGGCGTTGCCGCGCAATTGGCACATCTCGCGTTCTGATCGGTGACGCAGGTTTAAACCACCCAGCATGATGTCGCCCGAAATCCGCGCGCGATCGGGCAGCAGGCCCATGATCGCCAGCGCGGTCATAGACTTGCCCGATCCGCTTTCGCCGACAAGCCCAAGGATCTCGCCGCGCGACAGCGTCAGGCTGACATCGCGCAGGATCGCGGGTTTGCCGATCTGCACATTCAGATGATCAAGGGCTAACAGCGTCATGCCAGTCGCCCCCGCAACCTTGGATCCAGCGCATCGCGTAGCCCGTCGCCCAGCAGGTTCAGCCCCAACACCGTCAGCACGATCGCCAGTCCCGGCATGATCGCGACATGCGGGGCGAGGGTGACCATCGTCTGCGCCTCGGCCAGCATCCGGCCCCAACTGGGCGTGGGCGGCTGCGCGCCAAGCCCGACATAGGACAGCCCCGCCTCGGCCAGAATGCCAAGGCTGAACTGGATCGTGCCCTGAACGATCAGCAGATTGGCGATATTGGGCAGGATATGTTCGCCCGAGATCCGCGCGCGCCCCTTGCCTGCGACTTGCGCGGCGCGGATGTAGTCCAGCTGCCAAAGCGACAGTGCTCCCGCCCGCGTGACCCGCGCGAAAACGGGGATGTTGAAGATGCCGATAGCGATGATCGCATTGGTGGCCGAAGGGCCGAAGGTCGCGGTGATCAGGATCGCGATCACCAGCGAGGGAAAGGCGAAGATCAGATCATTGGCGCGCATGATCCCCTCATCCAGCCACGACCCGCGCCGCGCCGCCGCCCACAGCCCCAGCGGCACGCCCAGCCCCATGCCAATCGTGACCGCCACCAGCGCCACGGCCAACGAGGTGCGTGCGCCCGCCATCAACATCGAGGCAATATCGCGCCCGAAATGATCGGTGCCCAGCCAATGCGCGGCGCTTGGCCCTTGCAGCTTATGCGCAATGTGGAGCGCGGTCACATCATAGGGCGTCCAGACCAGCGAGATCAGCGCCGCCAGCAGCGCCGCCCCGCTCAGAACGCCTCCGATGATCAGCGACAGTTTCATGTGCGCCTGCGCAATCGCGGATCGACCGCCGCATAGGCAAGATCGGTGAGGAAATTCACCACGATCACGGCAAAGACCAAGATCATCACCACCGATTCCACGACGATCAGATCGCGTTGGGTGATCGCCTGAAAGATCAACCGCCCAAGGCCGGGCAGGTAAAACACGTTTTCGATGATGATCGCGCCCGCGAGCAGGAACGAGAATTGCAGCCCCAAGATCGTCAGAACCGGGATCAGCGCGTTGCGCAAGGCGTGCCGGGTGAGGGCGCGCGCGCGGCTTAGGCCTTTGGCGCGGGCGGTGCGGATATAGTCTTGGCCCAAGGTTTCGATCAAGGCCGAGCGCAGCACCCGTGTCAGGATCGCCGCCTGCGGCAGTGCCAGCGCGATCGCGGGCAGTGTCAGCGCACGCAAAGCCATCAGCGGATCGGACCAGCCCGGAAAGCCCCCCGCCGGAAACCATTGCCAGCGCACCGCCAGCAACACCACCAGCAACATCGCGAACCAGAAATTGGGCACAGCGATGCCGAGCTGCGTGCCCGCCATCACCGCCCCATCGCTGAGCCGTGCACGCCGCGCCGCCGCGAGCAGCCCCATCGGCAAGGCCAGCGCCACCGACAGGCACAGCGCGATCCCCGCCAGCGGCAGCGAGACCGCCAACCGCGCGCCAATCAGCCCCGCCACGGGCACCTTATAGGTAAACGACGTGCCAAAATCACCACTAAGCAAGCCACCCAGCCAATGCAGGTAGCGCCAAACGAAAGGTTGATCGAGCCCCATTTGTGCGCGCAATGCTGCCAACGTATCGGGTGCGGCGTTGACGCCCAGCATGAAACTCGCAGGATCGCCGGGCACGCCTTCGACAAGGGTGAAAATCACCGCGCTCGCCACCCAGAGGCTGGCCAATAGCACAATCAGGCGGCGGATCAGGTAGCGGCGCATGAGCGCCAAGGTCTGACGCCGCCTGCGCACAGTCAAGGGGCAGATTCCCGCCGACATACCCCGTTCACATTCATGTTAATGTGAGCTAGGGGAACTTTGCACTATCTGAGGCATTGATCCTCGGCCGAGGGGATGTTGCGTACGCCCCGCAGACAGACAGGAAGAATTAAGTGATCGCGAGTTCTATGCTATTCAAACGAGTGACCCGCCCCGTATTGATGCTCGCCACGCTTGGGGCTTTGGCCGCTTGTGCAAGCGAGCCGCATCAATATGCCCAGCCCACGCAGTCAAGCAAAGCCGTGCCCTCGGAATATCAGGCGCGTGAAGATGACGGCAAGGAAATTGCGGCTGTGAACCCGCGCTATCTGGTCGAGCGGAACCGCCGCCAGATGGTGCCCTATCATGGCCCCGAGGCCGTCGGTACGATCGTCGTCGATCCTTTTGCGCGGTTCTTGTATTACATCACCGCGCCGGGCGAGGCGGAACGCTATGGCGTGGCCGTCGGTCGTGAGGGCAAGGGCTTTGCCGGAGACGCGACGATTGATCGCAAACAACAATATCCCAGCTGGACGCCGACGCAGAACATGATCAAGGAAGATCCTGATCTGTATGGCCCGCTTAAGGATGGTCTGCCCGGTGGGCTGGACAATCCGCTTGGGGCGCGCGCGCTGTATTTGTATAAGAACGGCAAGGACACCTATTACCGGATTCACGGCACGATGGACCCGTCTTCGATCGGGCGGGCGACCTCGGCAGGTTGTATCCGGTTGTTCAACCAAGACATCATCGACCTGTTCTCGAAAATCCCGAAAGGGACCGAGGTGAAGGTGCGCAACCGCGAGGAAAGCCTCCAGATGGAGGGCCCGGTGGTGCAGCTGCATTCGGGCTATGTCGTGTCGGCCTATAATCAGATTGCGATCAATGCCGATGAAGAGGCTTGGAAAGCCGGGATGATCCCCGACCCCAATAAGGTCGAGCAGGAACAGCATCAGGCTTCGGTGCAAATGGCTGAACAGGTCGGGTCGTCGGGTGAGACCGCCAAGTCTCCTGATTGCGGCTATCCGGGGACAGCTCCCTGCACCGCCAGCAACTAAGACAGAGCGTGTGACATTGATCTGGCGGCGTCGTTTGTAAAAGCGGCGCCGCTTTTAATGTGCGGGGGCGTTCGCTGTGGTGGGTTTGGATATGGCCAAAGCTTCGATGTCGCGGGCGATATCATCGGCCAACGCCGCAACACGCGCCCCCGAATCGGTGCGCTGCGCATAGGCGCGTAGACCGAAAATCTCGATCTGTAACCGGCTGGCCAGTCGCTCGGGGTCGGCGGTTTCGGGAATTTCTCCGGCGTCGCGGGCAGCGCGATAGATATTGGCGAACGCGACCTCGACCTTGCGCATCATGTCTTCGGTCAACTGGCGCAAGACCGGGTCATCATCGGGCGTTTCTAGCAGGGTTTTGACCAACATGCAGGCGCGCGAGGGCACGCTGTTGGGCGCGACGCATCCCAAAGCGCGCACATGCGCGGCCAGCCCAGCCAACCGGGTCGGTGCTTTGGCCAGCAATTCCTCGAATTGGGTTTGTGACATCTGCGAATAAAGACGCAGCGTCTCGCCATAGAGCGCCTCTTTGGACCCGAAGGCCGCGTAGATCGAGCCGGGGCGCATATCAAGCGCGACCTCTAAATCCTTGAGCGAGGTCGCGTGATACCCCTTGGCCCAAAAGAGTTCGAGCGCGCGTTTCAGCACGGCTTCTCTGTCGTAGCTGG
>NZ_CAJYBT010000023.1 GCF_913064665.1 uncultured Thioclava sp. | reverse complement strand
TGGCGCGCCGTTCTGGGACGATAGCGGTCATTACAACGCCTATTGGGTCTGGAAAGACGGAAAGCTGCTGGCGCGGATGCTCAAGCATGAGCTGCCCCATAAGGGCATTTTCGACGAATACCGGCTGTTCGATGTCGGCCCGATTTCGGGCCCCTACGCGATCAACGGGGTGCGCATCGGCTCTCCGATCTGCGAAGATGCGTGGCATCCCGACGTGGCCGAGACGCTGGCTGAAACAGGCGCCGAGATTTTGATCGTGCCCAATGGCTCGCCCTACTATCGCGGCAAGCTGGACACGCGGATGAACCACATGGTTGCGCGCGTGACCGAGACCGGGTTGCCGCTGGTGTATCTCAATGCTGTAGGCGGGCAGGACGATCAGGTCTTTGACGGGGCGAGCTTTGTGCTCAACCGTCACGGCGCGTTGGCTGCGCAATTCGCGCCCTTCGATGAAATCGTCGATCACGTCGATTTCGAACGCGGGGCGGATGGCTGGGCCTGTGTGTCGGGCCGCGATGATGCGCAACCCTCCGAGTGGGAGCAGGATTATCGCGCGATGGTGATGGGCACGGCGGATTACCTTGGTAAATCAGGGTTTTCCAAGGTCGTTCTGGGCCTTTCGGGCGGGATCGACTCTGCGCTTGTGGCCACGATTGCCGCCGATGCGCTGGGCGCGGAGAACGTGCATTGCGTGATGCTGCCCTCGGAATATACCTCGCAAGGCTCGCTTGACGATGCTGCCGATCTGGCCACACGTCAGAACATGCGCCTTGATACGGTCAAGATCGACGGCGCGCGCGATGCGGTGAACGATGCGCTGTCGCATCTGATGGCGGGCACGAAGCCCGATGTGACTGAGGAGAATATTCAATCGCGCCTGCGCGGCGTGATGCTGATGGCGATCTCGAACAAGTTTGGCGAGATGCTGCTGACCACCGGCAACAAGTCAGAAATGGCGGTGGGTTATGCCACGATCTATGGCGACATGAATGGCGGCTACAACCCGATCAAGGATCTCTACAAGACCCGCGTGTTCGAGACCTGCCGCTGGCGCAATGCCAATCATCGCGACTGGATGAAGGGCGCGCCGGGCGAGGTGATTCCGCCCAGCATTATCGACAAGCCCCCCTCGGCCGAGCTGCGCCCCGATCAGCGTGACGATGACAGCCTGCCTCCCTATCCGGTGCTGGATGGTATCCTTGAAGGGCTGGTCGAAGATGATGCGTCGGTCGTCGATCTGGTGGCGCGCGGCTTTGAGCACGACACGATCAAGAAGGTCGAGCATCTGCTTTATATCGCGGAATGGAAACGCTTTCAGTCGGCGCCGGGGCCGCGCATCTCGCGCAAGGGGTTCTGGCTGGATCGTCGCTATCCGATGGTCAATCGCTGGCGCGATACCGGCCATGGCCGTGCCCGCCCTGAGCCGCGCGAACCGGAATCCTAAGCGCAGTGGGTTAGTCTTTCGCGGCCAGCAACGCCGAAATCTCGGCGGCAAGGGCGTTCACCTCGGCCGTGGCGGCGGATTTGCCAGCCTCAAGCGCGCTTAGCCCTTGTCCAAGGGTCTCCGCATAGACCACGCGGTGCCCAAGGGTAATGGTGGCGACCTCAGAGGAAATGGCGGCAGCGGCGGCGGCCACATCTTCGGCCAGGCGGGTGCCCGATTTCACGCGGTTCAGCACGATCAGGCAGGTCTTGTCGACGCGTTGCGCCAAATCCACGACGCCATCCGTCGCCCAAAGATCGACCAGCGACGACCCCACAGGCACAAGCACCAGATCGGCCTCGCGCAGAGCAGGTTTCAAATCGCTATCCACCTTGGGCGGCGTATCAATGATCACGATGTCATTGTTAGCGCTCAGTTTTGTGCACTCATAGCCAACGCCCCAAGCCGAGGAGGTGGCAAATTCCACGCCGGGATCGCCAAGCAATTCGCGCCGCGTCATGAACCAGCGACCAAGCGAACCTTGCGGATCGGTATCAAGGATCGCCACGCGTTGATTTTGTTTCGCAAAAGCGATGGCGAGATTGACCGCGAGCGTGGTTTTCCCCGCTCCGCCCTTTTGTTGAGCGATCGTGATGATATGCGCCAACTGATTCCCTCGCTGCTGCGGGGACGTCATATCACGATAGATTTGGGAATTATATGTCGCTCAATCGGGCAAGCGTGGGAAGGCCCCAAACGGTGTGAACGGGCTGCGAGAGGTTGGGCGAAGATGCGCAACAGTGCAGCGACCCAATTTCGAACTTGTCGGGCTTTGACTCTCAGCTTGCTCCGCGGGCCGCTTCTGGATTCTCGGCCAAAAAGGCGCGCAAGACGGCAAATAATTCGCGCGCCTGATCTATGTTGTCCGCGTGCAAAGCAGAGCGGATATCGTCGCAAATCATCTCGTTTACTTTTTGCGGTCCGTGATGGACGTGCATCATGTATTCGCCCAACAGCGTCGCATCGTATGCGCTGATATGTTCATGCGCAGACAGCGCGTCAATTTCTGCACGACTTAGCGCAGACATGTCCTCAACATCTTCCAAAGTGATCATTGCGTCTCTCCCCCAATGAAAGATGATTCTATCAAATTGGAGACACCTCCGCCTTGATGGACCTCAAGGCGGAAATGCGACCGCTTTGGGCATGAAGCGGCCCGTGCAATATGCTTTGGGCCCTCAGCCGCGCGCGCGCACCTTGTGCAAAAGCGGCATCAGGCTGCCCATGTCGGGGCCATGCGCCTGACCGGTCACGGCCTTGCGCAGCGGCATGAACAGGCCCTTGCCCTTGCGCCCTGTGGCGTCCTTGACGGCGCTGGTCCAGTCTTTCCAAGTGGTCTCGGAATAGGGCGCGTCGGGCAGCATCGTCATAGCTTGCGCGATGAAATCGGCATCCTCGGGGTCAATCACCGGCTCGGCGCCGTTCAGGCACAGATCGGCCCAGTGATCGAGATCGCTGAGCGTGTCGATATTTTGCGAGGCCACGGCCCAGAACTGCTCGGCCTGCTCGGCGGGAATGCCGAGGGCGGCGATTTGATCTTTGACCACCGCGAAGGGCAGGTGCTGGTTGCGCGTGCGCGTCAGCGGGATCAGGTCTTCGGCGTCGAATTTGGTGGGGGCCGAGCCGAACTGGCTGAGCTCAAATCCTTCGGCCAGCTCATCCATGCTCATGCGCAGCTCAATCGGCTGGCTGGAGCCCAAGCGCGCCATCATGCTGAGCAGCGCTTCGGGGGCGATCCCCTTGGCGCGCAGATCGCGGATTGAGAGCGCGCCGAGACGCTTGGACAGCTCCTCGCCCTGCGGGCCGGTCAGCAGCGAGTGATGCGCGAAGGCGGGAACCTTGCCGCCAATCGCCTCGATGATCTGGATTTGCGTTGCGGTATTGGTGACGTGATCGCCGCCACGCACGATATGGGTGATGCCCATATCCGCGTCATCGACCGGCGAAGCAAAGGTATAGAGCACCTGACCCGAGGCCTTGATCAGCACCGGGTCCGACACCGACGCCGCATCAATCGACAGATCGCCCAAGATGCCATCGGCCCACTCGATCCGCTCAAGTTCCAGCTTAAAGCGCCAGTAGCCATCCTTGCCAGCGGCGCGCGCGGCATCTTTGTCGGCCTCAGACAGATGCATCGAGGCGCGGTCATAAACCGGCGGCTTGCCCATATTGAGCTGCTTCTTGCGTTTCAAATCCAGCTCGGTCGGGCTTTCGAAACACTCATAAAGCTTGCCCGCAGCTTTTAATTCCTCAGCCACCTCGCGGTAGCGATCAAGGCGCAGCGACTGGCGTTCTTCGCGGTCCCATTCGATGCCCAGCCATTCCAGATCGCCCTTGAGCGCATCGATATATTCCTGCTTCGAGCGCTCTTGATCTGTGTCGTCGAGGCGCAGGATGAACGTGCCGCCCGTCTTGCGCGCGATCAGGTAGTTCATCAGTGCGGTGCGCAGATTGCCGACATGGATATAGCCGGTGGGCGAGGGGGCGAAACGGGTAACGGTGGTCATCGGGGTCAACTCCTAGTTGGCGCCTGCTCTTTCATAGCGCGGGGCGTTTGTCCATATGAAGGGCTATGCGTGGCGGGTATGGCCGCTCTGGAGGGTACGATGGAGCAAAGCGATTGGGCCGATGTGCTGGCCCCCGGTCTGGATGATATTGCGGCTTTGGCAATGGCTGCGCGTGCCAGCTTGCCGCCCGAATTTGCCGCCGCCGCCAAGGATGTGGCGATCCGGGTGGAGGATGTCGCGCCCGATGCGCTGCTGGACGATCTGGGTATCGACAATCCCCTTGCGCTGAGCGGGCTCTATGAAGGGGTGCCGCTGACGCAGAAATCGGTGATGGATCCGGGCGGGCATTCCGATGTGATCTGGCTGTTTCGCCGCGCGATTGTCGATGAATGGGCTGCGCGGGGCGATGTGACGCTGGATGTGCTGGTCACGCATGTCTTCGTGCATGAGTTGGCGCATCATCTGGGCTGGTCGGATGGCGATATCGCGGCAATTGATCGCTGGTGGGAGTGAACCAAGCAGCTCACGGATACGTTACAGTGCTATAATCAGGTCTGCGCCCCGCGCGCAGGCGTGATTCTTGACGTATCGTTTTTCAGCCATTTGGAGAGACAGATGACGAGGACCCTTATCACCCGCCGCACCGCGTTTATGGCCGCCGCAGCCTTGCCCGCCGCCCCCGCTTTGCTCGGGGCAAGCATGGCGCAAGCGCAGACGGTCGCCGCTGCCCCGCCCGCGATCCCGCCCTATCGGCGGGTCACATTGGGCGATATGACGGTGACGACGCTTTTGGCGGGCACCCGTCCGCTGGACAATCCGCAGGGCACCTTTGGCACCAATGCCAGCCCTGAAGATTTCAATGCCCTGTCGGCCGAGGCCTTTATTCCCGCCGACAAGGCGCTGAATTTCTTCACGCCAACGCTGATCGAGGCGGGCGATGAAAAGATCTTGTTCGATACCGGTCTTAGCCCCGAGGGCACCGCTGCTGCCCTGGCGGCCGCCGGTCATGGCACCGATGATATCACCACGGTGGTGATCACCCATATGCATGGCGATCACATTGGCGGCCTGATGGGCGAGGGCGGGGCGACCTTTAGCAAGGCCAGATATATCACCGGCGAGGTCGAGTTCGATCATTGGTCCAAGGCCGGCAATGACACCTTCGAGGCCAAGGTGCGCCCGCTCGAAGATCAGTTCACCTTTATCAAGGGCGGGGAGTCGGTCGTTTCGGGGATCACGGCGGTCGAGGCCTTTGGTCACACGCCGGGCCATATGGCCTATATGGTGGAAAGCGGTGGCAAGTCGCTGGTTCTGGCGGTGGACAGTGCAAACCACTACGTCTGGTCGCTGCAACGCCCCGACTGGGAGGTGCGTTTCGACATGGACAAGGCGCAGGCCGCCGCGACGCGCAAATCGCTGTTTGGCATGGTCGCGGCCGACAGGGTGCCTTTCATCGGCTATCACATGCCCTTTCCCGGCATGGGCTATCTGGAAACCTCCGGGCCGGGCTATCGGTTCGTTCCGGTCAGCTATCAGTTGAGCGTCTGACCCAAGGCGCGTGAAAGCGATCTAAGCACTCAAGAGTGAAACGGGCGGCACTGTGAAAGTGTGGCCCGTTTTGCATTTTCGGGAACGCACGCGGGCGCAACGCCCTTGGATCAGCTGTTGCGAGGTGCCATGATCGCCACCAGGCCCCCGATCCGCCTGCCAAGGAGCGTGCGATGCAGACCATTCTAACGATCACTCTCAATCCGACGGTGGATGTCGCGACCTCAGCCAAAGATATCTTGCCCGAGCGCAAGCTGCGCTGCTCGCGCCCGGTCTTTGATCCCGGCGGTGGCGGGCTGAATGTCAGCCGTGCGATCGCTGCACTCGGGGGGAATTCGACCGCTTTTGTGGCGCTGGGCGGCCCGACCGGGGATAAGGTGATGCGGCTTTTGGCCGAGGCGGGTATCGGCGTCTATCCCTTTCCAGCACCGGGAGAAACGCGTCTCAGCCTGACCGCCACGGACACCACCTCGGGCGAGCAGTTTCGCTTTGTCATGCCCGGTCCCGACTGGTCCGAGCGCGACGTGTCAAAGGCGCTTACCCGGATTGCGCGCGCTGCCCCCGAAGGTGGGATTGTCGTGCTGTCGGGCAGCCAACCCCCCGGCGTTCCCGTGGATTTTCCCGCAAGGCTTGCCGCCAAGATCGCGCGCACGAAAGCGCAGCTGTTTCTGGATACCTCGGGCAAGGCGCTGCACCACCTGCTAGAGAGCAAATGCCAGCCCGCAGATCTGCTGCGGATGGATGAGTTGGAAGCGGTGGAACTGGCCGGGCGCGATTTGCCCACCCGCGCCGACAGCGCCGACTTTGCCCAAGATCTGGTGCGCCGCGGGTTGGCCCATGCGGTGATCGTGGCGCGCGGATCTGAAGGCAATGTGCTGGCCACCCGCGAGGGGCGTTGGTTTGCCAAGGCCGCCAAGGTGACGGTGGTGTCCAAGGTGGGCGCGGGCGACAGTTTCGTGGCCGCCTTCACGCTGGCACTGGCGCGCGGCAAGCCCTTGCCCGAAGCGTTGCGTCACGGCGCGGCGGGGGCGTCGGCGGCGGTCACTTCGCCGGCAACCGAGCTGTGCAGGGCGCGCGATGTCAAAAACCTGCTGAGCCAATGCCCGGTCAGCGAAATTTGAACACGCCGCGCATTCGGGGGATATCTGCGCTTGTTCCTTAAGCGTTTCACGCCCTGCGCCGCGTCGCTTTTTGCCCCAAACTGCCGTATCTGGCGAATTGGGCTTGTCAGGGCTGTGGCGGCTCGGCTATGCGATTGGGTATTGGATACGGGAGACGCTGCGGCAACATCCGCAGGGCCGAAGGAGCAACCGCCCCGGTAAACTCTCAGGCAAAAGGACCGCATTCAATAAAGGACTCTGGAGAGTGGCGCCGCATGCGCCCGCCGAAGGGATAACGATCTCAGGCGCCCGACCCCGTTAGGGTAGGGCAAGGACAGAGGGGGCATCGGGCGGGCCATTTGGCCCATTGGTCGATGCCGGACGATCCGGCTGAACGGGAGAAGGCCGGAATGAGCGATCTGCACAAGACGCCGCTTTACGATTTGCACATGGAACTGGGCGCGAAAATGGTGCCCTTCGCGGGCTATGCGATGCCCGTGCAATACCCGCTGGGTGTGATGGGCGAGCATCTGCACACCCGCGCGCAGGCCGGGCTGTTCGACGTCAGCCATATGGGGCAGGTGATCTTGCCGGGCGCTGGCGCGGCGGAGGCCCTTGAGGCGCTGGTGCCGGTCAGTCTGATGGCGTTGGCTGAAGGCCGTCAGCGCTACGCGATGTTCACCAATGACGCGGGTGGTATTCTGGACGATCTGATGGTCGCCAATCGCGGCGATCACCTGTTTGTCGTGGTCAATGCAGCCTGCAAGACGGCCGATCTGGCCCATCTGCGTGCCCATATCGAGGACGTTCAGGAAATCACCGACCGCGCGCTTTTGGCGCTGCAGGGCCCCGCCGCCGAGGGCGCGCTTGAGGCCTTGGTGCCCGGTGTTGGCGCGATGCGGTTCATGGATGTGGCGACGTTCGGCTGGCAGGGCGTCGATCTGTGGATTTCGCGTTCGGGCTATACGGGCGAGGACGGATTTGAAATCTCGGTGCCTGCGCCGCAGGCCGAGGCGTTTGCCCGCGCGCTGCTGGCGGATGCGGCGGTGGAGCCGATCGGTTTGGGCGCGCGCGACAGTCTGCGCCTTGAGGCGGGGCTGTGCCTTTATGGCCATGACATCGATACCACGACCACCCCGGTCGAGGCCAATCTGGCTTGGGCGATCCAGAAAATCCGCCGCACAGGCGGGGCGCGCGCGGGCGGCTTTCCCGGTGCCGAAGTGATCTTGGCGCAGCTAGACGGCGGGGCTGCGCGCAAGCGCGTCGGGTTGCGCCCCGAAGGCCGTGCGCCGATGCGCGAAGGCGTTCAAATTTTCGCTGATGCCGAGGGGGGCGCGCCGATTGGCTCCGTCACTTCGGGCGGCTTTGGCCCCTCGATTGCGGCGCCGATGGCGATGGCTTATCTGCCCAGCGACCTGACTGAGGGCACAATCGTTTATGGCGAGGTGCGCGGCAAACGTCTGCCCGCTATTATCGCGCCAATGCCCTTCCAACCCACCACCTACAAACGCTGAAAAAGACCACGAGGGAGACCGAGAATGAAATTCACGCAAGACCATGAATGGCTCAAGGTTGAGGGCGATCTTGTGATCGTCGGTATCACCGAACATGCCAGCGAGCAGCTGGGCGATGTTGTTTTCGTCGAATTGCCCGATGCCGGGACCGAAGTGTCGCAAGGCGACGAGATTTGCGTCATCGAAAGCGTCAAGGCGGCCTCTGATATCGCCGCGCCGCTGGATGGCGAGATCGTCGAGATCAACGAGGATCTGGCCGACAATCCGGGCCTCGTGAACGAAGATCCGCTGGGCAAGGCTTGGTTTTTTAAGATGAAACTGGCCGACCAATCCGCACTTGATGGCTTCATGGACGAGGCCGCCTACATCGAATTTATCGGATAATCCTCATGTTTACCCCCACGACCTATGACACCTATGATTTCGCCAATCGCCGCCATATCGGGCCGTCGCCAGACGAGATGACCGAGATGCTCAAGGCCGTGGGGGCGCGCGACCTTGAGGCGCTGATCGATGAGACAGTGCCCAAATCCATCCGTCAGGCGCAGCCGCTTAGCTGGGCGCCGCTCACCGAATATGCGCTGCTGCAAAAGATGGAAGAGGTGGCCAAGAAAAACCGCGTGATGGTCAGCCTGATTGGGCAGGGCTATTACGGCACGGTCACGCCGCCCGCGATCCAGCGGAATATTCTTGAAAACCCGGCTTGGTATACCGCCTACACGCCCTATCAGCCCGAGATCGCGCAGGGGCGTCTTGAGGCGCTGTTGAACTTTCAGACGATGGTGTCGGACCTGACCGGGCTGCCGGTCGCCAATGCCTCACTGCTCGATGAGGCGACGGCGGCGGCCGAGGCGATGGCGATGGCGCAGCGCGTCGCAAAATCCAAGGCGACCGCGTTCTTTGTTGATGAAAACTGTCATCCCCAGACGATTGGCGTGATCCAGACCCGCGCCCAGCCCTTGGGCATCGAGGTGATCGTGGGCGCGGCCGATGATCTGGTCGCCGATCAGGTGTTCGGCGCGATTTTCCAATATCCCGGCACCTATGGCCATGTGCGTGATTTCACCGCCCAGTGCGAGGCGCTGCATGGGGCCAAGGCCGTGGCAATCATGGCCACCGATCTGCTGGCGCTGTGCCTGCTGAAGGAACCCGGCGCGATGGGGGCTGACATCGCGGTCGGCTCGGCGCAGCGTTTTGGTGTGCAGATGGGCTATGGCGGGCCGCATGCTGCCTTTATGGCGTGTCGCGATGATATGAAACGCGCGATGCCGGGCCGGATCGTGGGGGTCTCGGTCGATTCCCATGGCAACCGCGCTTATCGGTTGTCGTTGCAAACCCGCGAGCAGCATATTCGCCGCGAAAAAGCGACTTCGAATGTTTGCACCGCGCAGGCGCTGCTGGCGGTGATGGCCAGCTTTTACGCGGTATTTCACGGGCCGATGGGGCTGCGCGCGATTGCCGAGCGCGTGCATTTCACCACCACGCAGCTTGCGCAGGCGCTGCGCGATGCGGGCGCTGTGGTTGAGCCAGAGGCGTTTTTCGACACGCTCACCGTCAAGGTCGGCGTGGGGCAGCAGGGGATCATGGCCGCGGCCCGTCATCGCGGCATCAACCTGCGCAAGGTCGGGCGTGACCGCGTGGGCATCTCCATCGACGAGACCACCGATGCGGGCATCGTGACGCGGCTTTTGGATGCGTTCGGGATCACCGAGGCCCCCGGTGATCTGGGCGCGCTGGGCGTGCCCGAGGCGATGCTACGCGCCAGCGATTACCTGACCCATCCGGTGTTTCACATGAACCGCGCCGAGTCCGAGATGATGCGCTACATGCGCCGCCTGTCGGATCGCGATCTGGCGCTGGACCGGGCGATGATTCCGCTGGGCTCGTGCACGATGAAATTGAATGCGGCCGCCGAGATGATGCCGCTGACATGGCCGGAATTCGGATCGCTGCACCCGTTCGTGCCTGCCGATCAGGCGGCGGGCTATCACGAGGCCATTTCCGATCTGACCGAGAAGCTGTGCGAAATCACTGGCTATGATGCGTTCTCCATGCAGCCCAATTCGGGCGCGCAGGGCGAATATGCGGGGCTGTTGACGATCTCGGCCTATCATCGTGCCAATGGCGATGATCAGCGCGATATCTGCCTCATTCCGATGTCGGCGCATGGCACCAACCCGGCCTCTGCCCAGATGGCGGGGATGCAGGTGGTCGTAGTCAATTCCGCGCCCAATGGCGACGTGGATCTTGAGGATTTCGAGGCCAAGGCCAAGGCTGCCGGCGCGAAACTTGCGGCCTGCATGATCACCTATCCCTCGACGCATGGCGTGTTTGAGGAAACGGTGAAGCGGGTCTGCGAGATCACCCATGAACACGGCGGTCAGGTCTATATCGACGGGGCCAATATGAACGCGCTGGTGGGGCTGGTGAAACCCGGCGAGATCGGCGGCGATGTGAGCCACCTCAACCTGCACAAGACCTTTGCGATCCCGCATGGCGGCGGTGGTCCCGGCATGGGCCCGATTGGCGTGCGCGCGCATCTGGCCCCCTATCTGCCGGGGCATAGCGAGACGGGTGAGGGCACTGGCGCGGTGAGTGCGGCGCCTTACGGATCGGCCTCGATCTTGCTGATTTCATGGGCTTATTGCCTGATGATGGGCGGGGCGGGGCTGACGCAGGCCACGCGCGTCGCAATCTTGAACGCGAACTATATCGCGGCGCGGCTGAAATCGGCCTATCCGATCTTATTCATGGGCAATCGGGGCCGGGTGGCGCATGAGTGCATTCTGGACACGCGCAAATTTGCCGAGGTGGGCGTGAGCGTTGATGACATCGCCAAGCGCCTGATCGACAACGGGTTTCACGCCCCCACCATGTCATGGCCCGTGGCAGGCACCTTGATGGTAGAGCCGACCGAAAGCGAAACTAAGGCCGAGATCGACCGCTTTATCACCGCCCTTCTGGCGATCCGTGACGAGATCGCGGCGGTGGAGGCAGGAGAGATCGCCGCCGAGGACAGCCCGCTGCGCCACGCCCCCCATACGGTCGAAGATCTCGTGACCGATTGGGATCGGGTCTATTCGCGCGAGGCCGGGTGTTTTCCGGCAGGCGCGTTTCGGGTCGATAAATATTGGCCACCCGTGGGGCGCGTCGATAACGTCTTTGGCGATCGCAACCTGATCTGTATCTGTCCGCCAGTGGAGGCCTACGCGGCGGAGTGACAGGCTGCGGGCCACGCTTGATCGCAGTTTGCTGAACGCCATCGTGCCCAGCATTTGCAAATCCTGTCGTGGCAATCGATGTCGCCCTTTGCAGCGGTCGCTAGGCGGTCTGTCCAGTAAAACAGGGGCGCGGATGGGAGTCCGCGCCCCAGCTTGGCGCAATGGGTGCTCAAGCGAGGCTCCTAATTGCTGGACGCATAAGCGCGCGCAGGCTAAATCGGGAACCAACGCGAGAGGGAGACCCGCATGAGCCGTAATTTCACCCGCCGGGGGAGTCTGGTTTTGGCCGCCGGGGCCGCCGCATTGGCCGCAGCACCCGCACTGGCCGCGCCCGAGGTCACGCTGCGCCTGCATCAGTTTCTTCCCGAGACGAGCTTTGTGCCCGCCCATATCCTGAACCCGTGGATTGCCGCGGTCGAGGCCGCCTCGAACGGGCGCATCAAGATTGAGCATTACCCCTCGATGCAGCTGGGTGGCAAACCCACTGATCTGGTCGATCAATTGACCGATGGCGTGGTTGATATCATTTGGACGCTGCCGGGCTACACGCCGGGGCGCTTCCCGCGCACCGAGGTGATGGAGCTGCCGTTCATGGTGGCAGATGCAGGCCCGGCCTCGGCAGCGCTGTGGGATCTGGCGCAATCGGACATGATCGACACGGATTTTGCCGATCTGCATTTGCTGGGCATTTGGGTGCATGGGCCGGGCGTCATTCATGCCAACAAAGCGGTGCGCGAGATCGCCGATTTCAAAGGGCTGAAATTGCGCGGGCCCTCGCGGGTGACGACCAAGTTGCTCGAACATTTTGGCGCGACGGCGGTCGGCATGCCGGTGCCTGCCGTCCCCGAGGCGCTGTCGCGGGGCACGATTGACGGGGCGCTGCTGCCTTGGGAAGTGTCGGCCTCGCTCAAGATCGGGGAATTGGTGCATCATCACACCGAATTTGCCGGCCCCTCGATTTACACCGCCAGTTTCATCCTTGCGATGAACAAGGATCGTTTCGCCAGCTTGCCGCCCGATCTGCGTCAGGTGATTGAGTCTGTGTCGGGGGCTGCGTTCTCGCGCGCGGCGGGCACGGCGCAACAGGCCGAGGATATCCCCTCGCGCCAAAAAGCGGTCGATCTGGGCAATGAGATCATCACCATTCCCGCCGATGAGACACCCGTTTGGGTGGCCGCCTCGCAGCCCGTGATTGACGATTGGGTCGCTGAGATGGACGGGCGCGGCGTTGATGGCGCGGCGTTGCTGGACAAGGCCCGCGCGTTGATCACAGCGCATTCGGGCTAGCATGCGCGTCGGGATTGAGCGCGCGGTGCAGGGGCTGGCGCTGGCGGGCGGTTTGGTTTTGCTGGCGCTGGTCGCGATGACGGTGTTGTCGAGCCTTGGCGCGCTGGGTTTGAAAGGCGCGCAGGCGGGGTGGCTGCCGCAACCCTTCGCGATTGGCCCTTACAAGGCTGGCTATGAGATCGTCGAACTGGTGCTGCCCGGTATCGTTTTCGCAATGATCCCGCTGGTGCAACTGCGCCATGCCCATGCGCGTGTCGAGTTGCTGCGCGGACGAGGCGCGCACGGGTTCGACGTGTTTTGGCAGGTCGTGGCGGCGGCTATGTTTGCGCTGATCGCGTGGCGGATCGGGCTTGGCATGGCGGGCAAGATGCGCTCTGGCACCGAGACATTTCTGCTGGCTCTGCCGGTGTGGTGGGGCTACGCCGCCTGCCTTCCGGGCGCGTGGGGGGCGGCGATCGTGGCCGTGTATAACGCTGTGCGGCAGGAGCGGGCATGAGTGATTTTGCGCTCGCGCTGGGTTCGTTTCCGCTGCTGTTGCTGTTGATTTTTCTGCGCGCGCCAATTGGTCTGGCGATGCTGGTGATCGGCGCGGGCGGGCTTTGGGCGGTATCGGGTAACCCGCAGCTTTGGCTGGCCAAGATGAAAAACGAGGGGGTCTCGACTTTTTCGCATTACGAATTGTCGGTGATCCCGATGTTCCTGTTGATGGGCCAATTCGCGACCCAAGGGGGCATGAGTCGGGCGCTGTTTCGCGCTGCCGATGCGCTGATCGGGCATCGCCGGGGCGGGCTGGCGATGGCGGCCATCGGGGCCTGCGCGGGGTTTGGCGCGATCTGTGGCAGTTCGCTGGCGACAGCGGCCACGATGGGGCGTGTAGCAATCCCCGAGATGCGCGCGGCGGGTTATTCCGGTGCGCTTTCCACGGCGGCGCTGGCGGCGGGGGGCACCTTGGGTATCCTCATTCCGCCTTCCATCGTGCTGGTGATTTTCGCCATCCTGACCGAGCAGAATATCGCCACGCTGTTTGCCGCCGCCGTGCTGCCGGGGCTGCTGGCGGTGCTTGGCTACGGGCTTGCGGTGCAGGCCTATCTGATGCGCCACCCGCAAGCGGCGGGCGAGGGGCGCGCGCCGATGCCGTGGGTGCAGCGCCGGGCTGCGCTGCTGGCGATCTGGCCTGTGCTTGGGATTTTTGCGCTGGTCGTCGGTGGCATCTATGGCGGCGTTTTCTCGCCCACCGAGGGCGCGGCGATTGGTGCGGCGCTGACGGGGATTGCGGCTTGGGCCGGGGGAGGATTGCGCGCGGGCGGCTTTATCCGCGCGCTGCTGGCGACCGCCGAAACCACAGGCATGGTATTTTTCATCATCCTCGGCGCGGCCGTTTATAACGGGTTTCTGGGCTTTGCGCGGATGCCGCAGGAGCTGGCGCAAATGGTGGCGGGGCAGGGGCTTAGCGCGTGGCTGGTGCTGATCGCGATGCTGCTACTTTTTCTGATCTTGGGCTGTTTCATGGACAGCCTGTCGATGATCTTGCTAACACTGCCGACATTCTGGCCAATCATCTCTGGGCTCGATTTCGGGATGGACGCGCAGGCCCTGGCGCTTTGGTTCGGCGTTTTGGTGTTGATCACCGTCGAGGTCGGGCTGATTACGCCGCCGGTTGGGCTCAATCTGTTCGTCATCGGCGCGATTGAGGGGCGCACTCCCGCGCCGCAGACTTGGCGCGCGGTGATCTGGTTCGTGGGGGCCGATCTGACCCGGATCGCGTTGATTTTGGCGGTTCCTGCGATTGCCTTGCTGCCACTATAGATGGCGATGAAATAGGGCGATGATTTTTGCGCCGATCTGTGCAATTCTACCCTAAGGAGGATCGTTCATGACAGAAATTACCAGTGATTTCAGCGGCCAAACTGTGATTTGCACCTTCGAGATGACGCCGGCGACGGCCTCGGAATTGATGGAAAAACTGCAATCGGCCTATAGCGAGGTGATCTCGAAAGCGCCCGGTTTCATCGGTGCGGGGCTGCATATGAATGATGCCCAGACCCGGATTGCGACCTATTCGAAATGGCGCGAGCGGGGCGATTATCAGGCGATGCTGCGCAGCCCGGAAATGATAGCGCGCAACCGCTACATCAATACGCTGTGCCGCAGCTTTGAGCCGGTGATGTATGAGGTGGCCGCCAATTACTGATCGCGCTTGAGCCGACGGAACCTGCGCCGCACGCTCAGCGTTAATATGTCAAAAGACAACCCGGAGAGAGACATGGAAGACGTTCTTCAAACCATCGGCGTGATCGGCTTTATCCTTTTGGTGCT
Source organism: uncultured Thioclava sp. (assembly GCF_913064665.1). Lineage (GTDB taxonomy): Bacteria > Pseudomonadota > Alphaproteobacteria > Rhodobacterales > Rhodobacteraceae > Thioclava > Thioclava arctica. The sequence goes on along the minus strand of NZ_CAJYBT010000023.1, from coordinate 38,688 downwards.
CGCAGGGCTTTTGGCGGGTTGGTTGGCCAGCCTTGTTGCGGGCGGGCGTCATCGCGGTGCCTATTTGGCGATTGGCGTGCTGGGCGCGCTTGTTACGCCGTTCATCGTTGCGATTTTGGGCGGTGCGGTGCTTGCAGCAGGTGGCTTGCTGGCAATTATCGCGATGGCTTTGGTTGGGGCTGCTGTCGTTTTGGTGATCGGAAAGCTGATCCTTGATTAACGTCTAAACCCCCGCCACCAAAGAAATTTCAGCCAAGCTCCGCCCTCGCGCAACCATGTGCGGGGGCTTGTTTTATGCGCCGGGCAGGATGAGCGCGCGTTGACCCCAAGGGCGCGCGCCACCGCGCGGGCGCGCGGGGCGTGATAGCAATCGGTGACCAGCACAATCGTGCCCTGCGCGCCGCTTACCTCCAAGCCAAAGGCGATGTTCTCGCGTGTCGAGGTCGAGCGATCCTCGCGCAAAAGCGCGGTCTCAGGCACGCCCTGCGCGCGCAAGAGCTGCACCATCGCCTCGGCCTCGCTGGGCGGGTGTTTTCCAAGTCCGCCACAGCAGATAAGCCGCTGGACCGCGCCTGCGTGATACAGCTCAGCCCCGTGGCGCACTCGTCGTTTCAGCGTGGGCGAGGGCTGCCCGCCGGGCCAAACGGCGGCCCCAAGGATGAAAGCGTCGGTCATACTGCCATGGCTAGCCGCCCGCGCATCGCGCGACAAGAGGTGCAAATCTATGCTATGATGTAGAAAAGGGAGAAAACAATGCGTGCCATTTTGTTTGCGGCGTTGGTCTGCGCCACACCTGCGTTTGCCGATCCGGTCAATATTCGCCCCGACGTGATGTCTGTCACGGTGCAGACGGCGTCTGGCCCGGTCGAGATTTCGCGCAATCAGGACAATGCCAATATGCTGTCGGGTGAATGGGCGCGCACCTCACGTCCTTGCCCGAGTTTCTGCATTCAACCGATGGTGCCCGCGCCCGGTGTGACACCGATTGGCGAGTTGGAAATCATGCAATTTCTCAATGATCCCAATGTGGTGGTGGTCGACGGTCGGGTGCGTCGTGACTTTGAAGGCGGCGCGATTCCCGGTGCGATCAACGTGCCCTATACCGAGGCTGCAGATCGTTTGGGAGAGCTGGGATGCGAACCCGACTTCGACGGTTTCGACTGTTCGGGCGAGGCGGTGAAATCAGTCGCGCTTTATTGTAATGGCGCGTGGTGCGGCCAATCCCCCACCGCCGCGCGCCGCATGATCGAGGCGGGTTATCCGGCGGAGAAAATCTACTATTATCGCGGTGGGATGCAGGCCTGGCGGATGTTGGGGCTGACGGTGACGGAGTGAAGCATCAAAACTTTGCCAGATTTTCCGTCTAGCCAGTCTGGACGAAATTTCTGATGAGGTGAATTTTGTCTGCGCTTTTTTCCAGTCCAATTACGTTGGCCGCAATGGGTGTGGCGCTGATCGCTCTTGTCGTTGTTCTGTGAATTGCCACGGGCAGGGGTGGGGCGCAGCGATACGTTTTGATAGATGGCTCAAACGTGCTGTATTAGCGCACCGAGACGCCCGACCTGTCTCCGCTCAGGGCGCTGGTGGTGCAGGGGTGACGCCTCTGGTCTGGTTTGATGCAAATGCAGGCTATCTGATTTCGCAAAAATATCGCAGAGAGCAGAGTTTTTCAAAGGCGCTTGGCCTTCCCGCGCGCATTGTCACCAATGACCGCTACCGGGACTGGGTCGAGACCTATCCCATCCTCAAGACACGCGATCTGCTGATCAAGGGGTGCTGGCGCGATGGCGATGTCATTCTTTCCGCCTCGCTTCAGGAGCCGCTGAAAGAAGCGGCTTAACGCCCCTTCCGCCGCTTCACACCCCCACGCTGCCCCGGTCGCCCGGCCGTGGACCGACCGCTGGCCTTCACCGCCGCTTCGCTCGCGGCTTCGACGGCGGATTGGCGCGCCAGCGGGTCGTCGTGAATCGCGAGGTCCACCGCCTCCAAACGCTTGACCTCGTCGCGCAACCGGGCTGCTTCCTCGAATTCGAGGTTCTCGGCGGCCTTGCGCATTTTCAACCTGAGATCGTGCAAATGGGCATCAAGATTGGCCCCAATTTTCACATTTTCAACTTTTGCGGTGACGCGCGACATATCCGTGTCGCCCTGATAGAGGCCCGCCAGAACGTCCTCGACATTCTTCTTGATGGTCTCGGGCGTGATGCCGTGTTCGATGTTATACGCGACCTGTTTGGCGCGGCGGCGATCGGTTTCATCCATTGCACGCTGCATGCTGCCGGTGATCCGGTCGGCATACATGATCACCCGGCCCTCCGAGTTGCGCGCCGCCCGACCGATCGTCTGAATGAGCGACGTTTCCGAGCGCAGGAACCCTTCTTTATCGGCATCCAAGATCGCGACCAATCCGCATTCGGGAATGTCCAAACCCTCGCGCAGCAGGTTGATCCCGATCAGCACGTCAAACGCCCCGAGTCGCAGATCGCGCAAAATCTCGATACGTTCGATTGTGTCAATATCGGAGTGCATATAGCGCACCCGCACCCCCTGTTCATGTAGATATTCTGTAAGATCTTCGGCCATGCGTTTGGTCAATGTGGTGACCAGAGTGCGGAACCCCTTGGCCGAAACCTTGCGGATTTCGTCGAGCACATCATCGACCTGCGTCTCGACCGGACGGATCTCGATCATCGGGTCAATCAGGCCGGTCGGGCGGATCACCTGCTCGGTAAAGACGCCGCCCGTTTGCTCCAGCTCCCATTTCGACGGGGTGGCCGAAACAAAGACCGATTGCGAGCGCATCGCATCCCATTCCTCGAACTTCAGCGGGCGGTTATCCATGCAGGACGGCAGGCGGAACCCATGTTCGGCCAGCGTGAATTTGCGCCGATAGTCGCCGCGATACATGCCCCCGATCTGGGGCACGGTGACATGAGATTCATCCGTAAAAACAATAGCATTGTCGGGGATGAACTCAAACAGGGTCGGCGGCGGCTCGCCGGGGGCGCGCCCTGTGAGATAGCGCGAATAGTTCTCAATCCCGTTGCACACGCCGGTCGCTTCCAGCATTTCGATGTCGAAATTCGTGCGCTGCTCCAGCCGCTGCGCTTCCAGCAATTTGCCCTCGTCATTGAGCTGTTTGAGGCGTTGCGTCAGCTCCACGCGGATGCTTTTGGTGGCTTGCTGCAAGGTCGGGCGGGGCGTCACATAGTGGCTGTTGGCATAGATCCGGATCTGCTCAAAGCTGTTGGTTTTCTGACCCGTAAGCGGGTCGAATTCCGTAATCGATTCAAGTTCTTCACCGAAAAAGCTAAAGCGCCATGCGCGATCTTCGAGGTGGGCGGGCCACAGATCGACCGTGTCGCCCTTGACGCGAAACGCGCCGCGCTGAAACGCAGCATCAAGACGCTTATATTGCTGGGTCACCAATTCGCCGATGAATTGGCGCTGCTCGATCAGATCGCCGATCTTCATATCCTGGGTCATTGCCGAATAGGTCTCGACCGAGCCGATCCCGTAAATGCAACTCACCGAGGCCACGATAATCACATCGTCGCGTTCCAGCAGCGCCCGCGTGGCCGAGTGGCGCATCCGGTCGATCTGTTCGTTGATCTGGCTTTCTTTTTCAATGTAGGTGTCCGAGCGCGCGACATAGGCTTCGGGTTGGTAATAGTCATAGAAAGATACGAAATATTCGACCGAGTTCTCGGGAAAGAAGCTTTTGAATTCGCCATATAATTGCGCCGCCAAGGTCTTGTTCGGGGCGAGAATGATGGCAGGGCGCTGGGTCTGTTCGATCACCTTGGCCATGGTAAAGGTCTTGCCCGTGCCCGTTGCGCCCAGCAACACCTGATCACGCTCGCCCTCTTGCACGCCTTTTGCGAGTTCGGCGATCGCGGTGGGCTGGTCGCCAGCGGCCGAAAATGCCGTATGCAATACGAACCGCTTGCCGCCCTCAAGCTTGGGGCGAGTCAGCACCTCGGGGCGCGGCTTGGGTTGATCGGTGGTATTGTGGGGCATCGCGGCATCCTTTGGCTGTCCCTAAAGTTGTCCTCTTTTCGTTCGCATTCAAGGGGTTGTGGAATGTGTAAACACAAGGTTAAGAGTTTCGATATAATTGTATCATTAAACCAATGCCTTAGGTGGATATTTTCCTTGCTGAATCGATGGGGTGTTCGCATTATGTTCAGGCAAGCAGCATAGATCTGTCGGCCGACGCATCACCCCACCCCTCGCTCCCCAAGTCGGCCGACAGACACCCTTCTGCTTTGAAATACCCGGTTCCGATCCGGGGTTGGCCTGCGATCCGGGGCTTGCGATTTCGCTTGGATGCACTAAGACGGTGGGAAAGCATCGCACAGGAGTTTGCCCATGCGCGCACGCATTTATCAGCCCGCCCGCAACGCCATGCAATCGGGCATTGGCAAGACCAAAAAATGGGTTCTCGATTATGTGCCCGTTGACTCGCGTGAGATTGACCCTCTGATGGGCTGGACCTCGTCGGATGACACGCAATCACAGGTGCGCTTGCGCTTTGAGACCCGTGAGGCGGCGGAAGATTACGCCAAGGAGAACGGTCTCGACTATGTCGTCACCGAACCCCATGGACGCGCCGCCAATATCCGCCCGCGTGGCTATGGCGAGAATTTCGCCTCGGATCGCCGCGCGAACTGGACGCATTGAACGCACCACGCTTCTTGCGATATCGCCAAACTTTCAACGCTTTCAAGGGCGGCCCAGCGGTCGCCCCTTTCCTTTGAGGCCGCCTATGACCATCTCCCATCTTGTGACCCATTCCGGCGGCTTTCATGCGGATGAACTTTTGTCCTCGGTCGTTCTGACGCGGCTTTTCCCGAAGGCTGAGATCGTGCGCAGTCGCGACGTGGCGTGGATCACACCTGCGAAAGATCGCATTATCTATGATGTGGGCGGTCAGTTTGATGCCGCATTGCAGATTTTCGACCATCATCAGCGCCCCAATCCGCTGCGCGAAGACGGCCAGCCCTATAGCTCGTTCGGCCTGATCTGGGCGCAATATGGTCAGGACTATTTGCGCGCGATGGATGTGCCCGAGCGCGATATTGAGGCGACCCACGCCTCGTTTGATCGCGGCTTCGTACTGCCGGTCGATCTGCTTGATAATGGTGCTGTGAATGCGGCTGAGGCGGGGCCACTCTTTGCGGGACTGACGCTGCCGGTGCTGCTGGAAAGCCTTAAACCGGTGTTTGATGATCGTGAGGAGGGTGCGGATGATCGCGCCTTTAGCGCTGCGCTGTCGGTGGCGCGTGCCTTCGTCGAGGCCCAGATCAAGCGCAAAGCCGCTAAATTCCGCGCTGAGTCGATGGTCATGGCGGCAATCGACGCCGCCGGGGCAGGGCGCATTCTGGAATTGCCGATGGGCATGCCGTTTCGCTCTGGCGTGGAGCAGGCGGGGGCCGATCATCTGCTGTTCGTGGTCCATCCGCGCGGCACCGATTGGGCGCTGGGCACGATCCGCACGGGCGAAGACACGTTTGTCACCCGCGCCGACCTGCCCGCCGCATGGGCGGGACTGACGGACGCAGCGCTTGAGGCTGCCAGTGGCGTAAGCGGTGCGAAGTTCTGCCATAATGGCCGTTTCATCGCGGTGGCAAACAGCCGTGACGCGATTGTGCAAATGGCGGAACTGGCGGTTCAAGAGGCCTTGGCGCAGTAAAATTGGCGTAAAAAACCGCCGAGTTTGCCATTGTGCGGCGAATTGGCTGTATACATTTGCGCCTGCAGCCTATATTGGACCTGATCTTGCGCGGCTTCGGCGGTGCATCTGACGCGCCCTTGCCGCAATTCCACGGACCCCACCTATCATGATCTCTCCCCTTACCGAAGCGCTCGCCGAGCGTGGCTATGACAAATTGACCCCTGTGCAGGAAGCGGTGACTGACCCCGCTCTGACGCAGTCTGACCTGCTGGTTTCGGCGCAGACCGGATCGGGGAAAACCGTGGGCTTTGGCCTTGCGATTGCGCCCACCTTGATGGGCGATGAGATGCGGATGGGGCCGGCGGCGTTGCCGTTGGCGCTGGTCGTCGCTCCGACGCGCGAGCTGGCCTTTCAGGTCATGCGCGAGCTGAGTTGGCTTTACGCCAAGACCGGTGCGCGGGTGACCTCCTGCGTTGGCGGCATGGATATGCGCGACGAACGCCGTGCGCTGGAGCGTGGCGCCCATATCGTCGTGGGCACGCCGGGCCGTCTGAGCGATCACATCCGTCGTGGCTCGCTTGATCTGAGCGATGCGCGGGCTGTGGTGCTGGATGAGGCCGACGAGATGCTGGATCTGGGCTTTCGCGAGGATCTGGAATTCATCCTTGCCGATGCCCCGGAAGAACGTCGCACGCTGCTGTTTTCTGCGACCGTCTCGCCGCCGATTGCCAAGCTGGCCGAAAAATTCCAGCGCAACGCCAAGCGCATCAACACGCTGGGCGGCGCAAGTCAGCACGCCGATATTGCCTATCAGGCGATCCGCGTCGGCCCGACCGATAGCGAACATGCGATCATCAATCTGCTGCGCTATCACGACGGAGAAAGCGCGATTGTTTTCGCCAATACCCGTGCGGCGGTGAACCATTTGACGGCGCGTTTGGGCAACCGGGGCTTGGCCGTGGTGACCCTGTCGGGTGAACTAAGTCAGACCGAGCGCACCCATGCTTTGCAGGCGATGCGCGACGGGCGTGCGCGTGTTTGTGTGGCCACCGATGTGGCTGCACGCGGGATCGATCTGCCGAATTTGAACCTCGTGATCCATGCCGATCTGCCGGTCAACACCGAAGGCTTGCTGCACCGTTCGGGCCGCACGGGCCGTGCAGGGCGCAAGGGGATTTCGGCGCTGATCGTGCCGCCGCGCGCGACCAAAAAAGCCGAGCGCCTGTTGCAATTTGCCAAGATCAAAGCCGAATGGACCACCGCGCCGCGCGCCGAAGATATTTTGCGCCGCGATGAGGATAATCTGTTGGCCGATCCGGCTTGGGATGCGGTGCCTTCTGCCGATCAGGCCGATTTCGCCGAGCGTTTGCTGGCTCAGCATTCGCCCATCGAGATCGCCGCCGCCTGTCTGCGCCTGTATCGCGCGCAGAAATGCGCCCCCGAAGAGCTGATGGCGCCCGATGCCAAGGCCCCGGCCCGCGATCGCAAGCCCTTTGGCCCGAGCACATGGTTTGCTCTGTCGGTCGGTCATGATGACCGTGCCGAGGCGCGCTGGCTGCTGCCGCTTTTGTGCCGCGCGGGCAATATCGAAAAGGACGGCATCGGCGCGATCCGCGTGCAGAAAACCGAGACCTTTGTCGAGCTGTCGCAAGCCTATGTGGCGGGTTTCAATGCGGCCCTTGGGTCGAATGGCGAACTGGAAGAGGGCGTGAAGGCGCGCCAGTTGGATGCGCCGCCGCAACTGGCCCCAGCAGGCCGGGGTGGCCCGCCGCAGGGCGGACGCAGTTTTGATGACTCCAATGCGCCGCGCAAACCGCGCACCGGCCCGAAGCCAAAATTCAACGCGCCCCGCGATGGGGACGCCGCGGGCAAGCCTGCGCGTGAAAAACGCGCGCCTTGGCAGCCCGAAACCGCGCCTGAACCGAAGTTCGACAAAGCTGCTGGCGGCGATCCGGCGGGCAAAGGCAAATTCGGCAAGCCGAAAGCGGCCAAGGGCAAACCCGATGGGAAACCAGCGGGCAAACCCAAGGCGAAATATAGCGCCAAGCCTAAGGGTAAGCCGTCAGGCCCGCGCAAGCCTCATCGTGGGGCCGCGAAATAAGCAGGCTCTCAACCGTTAATACTGAACGATCCTAGCGGGTCGTTCAGTTTTCGGGTGGGGCGTAGGGCGCCAGATCAAGCTGCTTGGCGATGGTGTTGACCTGACGCAGGAAATGCGGGCGTGCCTTGGGATATGAATTGTCCAGCACCGCACGCGCATAGTGATAAGTCAGCAAGGGGCGCTTTTTCGCGGTGATCTGCTGCAAGATCTGTTTTTGGTAAAGCGGCAGGTGGCGGCGCGCGCGCAACAACTTGTAGATACCGGCCTCATCCAGATCGTCCGTCACACAGCCTTGGGTGATCGGCTTGAGCGCGCCCATCAAATTCATCACCGACCCCATATTATGGCCGAAATGACGGCAGCGAATTCGGGTCACGTTGGGGCTGCGAAACAGCGCGGCATGCACCGCATCTTCGCGGCTGAGCGGGTCGTAGAATAACCACATTTTTTGGGCGGTACGCACCTCATTGGGGGCATAGCCATAGCGGCTGTTGAAATCGCGCCGCCATGCCAGCCGAAAGCGATTTTCCCAGCCCCCCGTGAGATCGCGATCCAGCGTCGCTTGTGGAGAGAGCGCGATCACTTTGGCACCGGGTGCGGCGGATGAAAACGCCGCCGCCGCATAGCCTGCCATTGATGCGCCGTAGAAAACCACCTGTTTGAAGCGGTCGAAAAACCGCTCGGCCTTGAGCTGGTCAAAGAAGTCATGCACCGCCTCGGCGCGATACCAAGTCCAGCCATGCGCGGCCACGCCAAGCGCCGACCAGCCCTGCGAATTGATGAATTTCACCCCCCAAGGCAGGCGATCCTCGACCTTCTGGCGGGCATCGTCGAGATTGTCGAAGGTGACCACAAGCGTGTCATCGCCTTTGACGAACAGCGCTTTGTGCTCGGGGTCGAGGGCGCGATAAAACCCATGCTCGTCACCGATCTCTTCGAGCTGGCTGGCCCAGGCAATCTGATGGGCGTTGAGAGTGGATTCAGTCATGCAAAAAACCTTCGTTGGCGGCAACGCGAAAGCCGATATGGCCGGTAGAGCTGTCGGGGGTGTTATGGGTGCGCGAATGTACGAAATAGCGCTCGCAATAGGAAGCGTGGCACAGATGAGAGCCGCCGCGCATCACCCGGCCGGGGCCAGAGGCGGCGCCTTTGGGGTCGCGCAAGGGCGGCATCCGGGCATGGGGTAGCGGGCCAAACCAGTCCGCGCACCACTCCCAAGTATTGCCCGTCATGTTGAATAACCCATAGCCATTTGGCGCGAAGGCGTTGGCGGGAGCAGTGCCGATATAGCCGTCAAGCGCGGTGTTCTCGCCGGGGAAATGCCCCTGCCAGACATTGTGACGATGCGCGCCCTCGGGCAGCATCTCATCGCCCCAAGGGAAGCGCGCGCGATCCAGCCCGCCGCGCGCGGCACATTCCCATTCGGCCTCGCTGGGCAGGCGAGTGGCGGTATGGGTGCAAAAGGCAACGGCATCGTCCCAGCTGACATGGGTTACGGGATGATCCCCGCGCGCCGCGATATCGGACTTTGGCCCGTCTGGGTGGCGCCAGTCGGCCCCGGGCACGGCGCGCCACCAAGGCGCTTCAATCGGGCCGCGCAAGCCTTTGCCCTGACCCGGTGCGAAAGTGTGAAACACGAAAGACCATCCCTCGCGCTCGGCCACGGTGACATAGCCGGTCTCGGCCACGAACTGGGCGAACAGATCATTGGTGACCGCTTGCGCGCCGATCACGAAGGGCGAAACCCGGACCTGACGCGCCGGGCCATCCAGATCCGCCGGGTAGCGCCCGTGATCGGTGCCCATTTCAAACAGCCCGCCGGGGATCGCGCGCATGCCTTGGGTGATTTGGGCGCGCAAATCAGCAGAGGCAGCCTGTGGGGCGATGGTTTGAGGCGCAACGCTTTTGGGCTGCGACCGGGCGTTGGACTGCGTACGTGCGGTGCCACCGCAGCAGCCCGTGTGTTGCTGCGTCTCGCTCATGATTTGATCAGCCGTATTGCGCGCGGCCCAAGGGCGGCAAGCGCCTCGCTGCGCGCCTTCACAAAGACCGGGCCCCGGCGTTCACGCATCACCGCATCCGCCCAGCGCACCACCCAAGCATGGCGGCCTTTCTTTTGCAGATAGCTGAGAACCGCGCGTTTATAGGCCAGCGAGCTGTGTCGGTTGCGCATCAGTTGCGCAATGCTTTCGCGCGTCGCACGTCCCTCGATACAGGAGGAAACGATGGGTTTCAAAATGCCCATATCGCGCCAGACCGACAGCATCCCATGCCCCATGAACGGGCATTTGATCTTTTCGATTTGCGCGCCGCTGAACAGGGCGACATGGGCGGCGTCCCCGGCGATGCGGCTGTCATAAAACAGCCAGACCTTCTTGGCATTGGCGACCATGTCGGGCGCAAAGCCATAGCGCCCCGAGAAATTGCGATGCCAGACCGGGCGAAAGCGATGCTCCCAAGCGGCATCTTCACGCGCCAATGTGGATTGCGGGTTGATCGCCACCACGGTCGCACCGGGCACGGCGGCTGAGAAGGCGCAGGCCGCATAGCCCCCCATCGAGGTGCCATAAAACACTACGCGTTTGAATTTCTTGAAGAAGCCTTGCGCCTGCAATCGGTCGAAGTAATCCAGCACCGCATCGTCGCGATACCAGGTTGGGCCATGCGCCATGAAGCCCAGCGATGACCAGCCCTGCGAGGAGATGAAATCCACTGCCCAAGGCAAGCGATCTGTCTTTTGGCGCACGTCATCAAGGTTATCAAACACCACCACAAGCGTTTTGGCTGCCGCGCCCTCTGCCGGGATGAAGATCGCCTTGTGCATGTCCCCGACGTCTTCGAAAAAGCCCTTTTCGCGGGCAGCTGCCAAAAGTGTCTCGCGCCAAGCCTCTGCCCGGTTTTGTTTTTCGGTCTCTGCTGCGGTCATTCTGGGCCTTAAGGCTAAGCGTTTGTTTTGAACCTCATACAGCGGTCAAACTAACACTATAAGTCGGTTATGTAATTCCGAAATCGTGGCAAAATAATTGCCTAGAGTCGCAAAAAATGCCAGACCTCAATCGGCAGCAGCAAAAACAAGAGGCTCAGTGAATGGCCGACGATTTCGAGGAAGACAGCGTCCCCGATGCGACCCCCTCGCAGGATGGTGCCCCCGACGCCGAGCGGGATCTTCTACCGGAATGGTATCGCGAAATTTTTCCAGCCGGACCGCGCGACGGGTTTTACGAAAAGCTTGGCGCTCATGCGCTTATTCATATCGCGCGCGCGCCTGATTGTCTGGTTGTCACCTTTGATAATCTCTCGGATGCGGGCTATCCGGGCTATGATATCCGCCCCTGGGCCGAAAAATTCATCCGCGAGCAGGGCTGGAGCCATCTGGGCATCGTCGCTCAGGGTCCGACTTGGTATCGCGATGCGCAGTTGATTGCGCGGATGGAAGCGTTGCGCGATGCGGGATTTTTCGCGCGCTATTCCCGCGTTGTCATGGCCGGGGCGTCGATGGGGGGCTTTGGCGCGCTGGCCTTTGCCGATCTGGCGCCGGGCTGTGATGTGATCGCCTTCAGCCCGCAATCGACGCTCAACGCTGATCTTGTCCCGTGGGAGCGCCGTTTTGACAAGGGGCGCGCGCAGGATTGGAGCTTGCCGCGCTCGGATAGTGCGCTAACCGTGGGGCAGGCGGGGCGTGTCTGGGTGGTCTATGATCCGTTCTTGAAACCCGATCTGGACCAGATCGCACGACTTCCTCAAGACAAGACCGTGCATCTCAAGGCCTTTGGGCAGGGTCATAAAACCGCGCTGGTGTTGCGCCGGATGGATCTGCTGAAATCGGTGATGCTTGAGGCGGTCGAGGGGCGTCTGACCCCGCAGTGGTTTTACAAAGCCACGCGGGCGCGCAAGGACATTTATCTCTATCGCAAGGTGATGGAAGAGCATCTGGTGGCGCGCGGCAAAGCCCATCGTGTCGAGCGGATGGTGCAGGCGTTTCGCGCCCGCCGCCAAAGCCAAGCGGCGCAAGCGCCCCAGCCCGCCACCGAACCCCCGCCACCCGAACCTGACCGCCCCCGAGAGAGTACCCCCTTGCGCCTGAGTGACGCGCAACGACGCGCAGCGCCCATCGCGTCGGCCTCCCTCGGGTCGGGGCGCAAGCCGCGCACGTTGGGCAATGTCTGGCAGTTGGAACAGCATGGCGAGAGCCTGCGCTACCTGTCAGATCAATATGGCGATCGGGTCATGGGGTTTGAGGAACGCGCGGGCGTCACGCTGGCGCAAACCCCGCAAGTGGCGCTGGGCATGGTGTCGTTTGGGGGCGCAACCGCGATCCCGCGCCCCTTGCCCGAACGCTTTAACTATCACCTGCGTGATGAGTTGCTGGGTCAGGATATCGCACCGTTCGGGGCCGAGGCGCAGGGCGTTTGTGCGCTGAGCATGGCGCGCAATATGCGCCATGCCTTGCGCAGCGTGATTGCGTTTTCGCATGGCCAACCGGGCATCGTGGCTGCGGAATCCGCGCCGGGGTCAGATTTGATCCATGCGCTGATGGATCGCATCACGACCGCGCGCGATACGCTGTTGGATTGGGGCAAGATCCTGTTTGTTGATCGCATCTCGCTTGATCTGCTGACGGGCAGTCCCGATCTGTCGGAACTGGAGGCCGCGCGCCACTATCTTGCGGCGATCACCGCGCTCAAACGCGAAGTTGCGCTGGCGGCGGGTCAAGACAGCCTGCCCATCGCGGTGATCTCGCAAAAGCCGGGCGGGCGCTGGGATGGGCGCTCAGAGGTGATCTTGGCCGAGGGGCGGCTGGATATTCACGAGCCCGCTCTGGGCCTGCGGGTCGCCACGCCGACCTACATGCTGCGTTTCATGCCCGAGACCGCCGCGACGCTGGCCCCGCAAGACCGCCTTTGGGTCGATGAAATGGAGGCGCTGGCGGTGGATGCGGCGCTGAACGGACAGCCGTGGTTCTGCCCGTCGCTGCGGCAGGTCTTTATGCAAGGCTCTGAGCTGGTTGCGGAATTTGCAACGATGGGGCCGCTGGAATTTGACTCAAGCATGCCTGCGGGGCGTCACGGTTTTGCTTTGCACGGCTGTGAAAATGCGGTGAAGATCACCGGGCTGCGTCTGGACGCACCACGTTCCGGAAGCCAGCGGGTGATCTTGACGCTTGATGGCCTGCGCGAAGGGGGCGCGCCGACGCTGAGCTATGCTTGGGGGGCCACGCGCCGCAACGCGCAAGACGAAGCGCCAGCAAATCACGGTGCACTGCGCGAGCGCTGGCATCGCGACAGCCTGTTGCAGCCCGGGCGCAGCCTGCATCGCTATGCGCTGTCTGGACGGCTGCCGATCATGCCCAGCGATCTGTCGGAGGCCGCCGCGTGACTCAACTCGAGCGCCCCAATATCTTGCTGATCAGCATGGATGATGCTTTCGCGTTCTGGCGCTTTCGCAACGCCTTTGGGGTGCAGTTGCAAACCCCCAATCTCGACCGGATCTGCGCCCGCGCAACTGCCTTTCACGCCGCCTATTGTCAGGTGCCGGTCTGTGGCCCGTCGCGATCCAGCTTTCTGTCGGGGCTGGCTCCGCATCAGACCGGCATCTTTGACAATTACAGCGAAATTTTCGAGATGCTGCGCCCCGATCAGATGTGGTCTTACCGGCTGAAAGAGGCGGGGTATTACTGCTCGACGGCGGGCAAGGTGCATCACGGCTATCGTCCGCGCCCGCCCGAAATTCACGACGCGCTGTATTCCCATGAAAGCCGCAAATGCTATTTCGGCCCGAAATCAGGGGCGCCTGCGCAGAATTTTGGGGGCGCGCTGGTGGGGCTGGGCACCACCGATCCCAAGGATGACCGCAAATATTACGATCACTTCTCGTCCGAAGATGCGCTGAGATTCTTGTCCAGCTATGACGGGGAGGCGCCCTTTTATCGCGAGGTCGGGTTTCACAACCCCCATCCGCCCTTCAAGACACCCGCGCGTTTCAAGGAAATGTATGCCGAGGAAGACTTTGTCATGCCGCCCGAATGGCGTGATGGCAAAGACCCTGATGCTTTTGCCGATCAGGCGTTTCCGGCCAATCTGGATCTGTCCAACGACAAGTTTTGGCGCAAGACGGTGCGCAATTACTTCTCGGGCTATAGCCATGCCGATTGGCATGTCGGGCGGGTCTGGGACGCGTTGCAGGCCTCAAAGCATGCCAAGAACACGATCGTCATCATTACCGCTGATCATGGCTATCACATGGGCGATAAGGGGCGATTTCGCAAATATACCCTGTGGGAAGAAGCGGCTGGCGTGCCGCTGATCATCTATGATCCTTCCCAAGATGAGGGTCGTGTCGTTGAGGATCCGGTGGCGCTGCTGGATGTCGGTCAGACGGTGCTGGATTATGTCGGGCTGGAGGCGATGCAGTGCAGTCCGGGGCGCTCTCTGCGGGCGCAGGTTGAGGGGGTATCCGCGCCCGAGCGAGCCGTTCCCACCTTCTGGTTCGGCTCGGCTGCAATCCGACAGGGCGATTATCGCTACATCGCCTATCAAGATGGTAGCGAGCAGCTTTTCGATTTGAAATCCGACCCTTGGCAGTTGCGCGATATCGCGCCCAATCACCCCGAGCGCGCCAATCTGCGCCGCGCCCTTGCCGCGAGTGCGGCGGAATATGGCATGAGCCTGTGTGACGGTGAGAACTGCCGCCCCGGCCCCTCGCTGTATGTGTCGATCACCGAAGGGGGGGCGCAGCCTGCCACGCCGCCGACTTTGGGTCAGATCGCCTTTGAGCCGCCCGATCCCGACATGCCCGATTTTCCCGGCTATCGGCGCTATTTCCTGCGGCCGCGTCAGAACATGACGGTCAAGATGCCCAATGCCTATCGTGAGCTGTTTTATGCAGGCGATATCGGTGACGGGGCCGACAGCCTGCACGTGCATTGCAACGATCTGGGCACGCATCTGGACTTTATGGGCGGGCATAAGCGGTTCCACCTGACCGTTTATGGCGGGCGCGGCGATGACCGTATCGAGACCGCGCAGGAAACCATGACGGTCTTTCTTCAGGCGGGCGATAACGTCATTGATGCAGGCTTTAGCGATACCACGATCTATGGTGGTTCGGGCTATGATGTCATCGATTGTCAGCGCGCCGAAAACGACGTCTATGGCGGCACGGGCGATGCGCTGATCCGCTGTGGCACGGGGCGCGACACGGTGCACACGGGCGATGGCACCAACCAGATTTTCGGCGGCAAAGGCGCAGCCGAGATCATCGTCAACGGCGGCTGCAACCGCATCGAGATTGACTCCGATGGCACGGTGTCGCTGCGGCTTTTGCGCACCGGTTTGCCCCAAGAGGTGATCGGTTTCACCGGCGGGGCGGTCGATATTTCGGATTGGCAGGTTTTGGGCGAAACCCGCCTGATCACGCAAGGCGAAGACGCGTTGATCATGTGTGGAACCGAGCGCGTTCGCTTTGTTCAGACGGATGAGGCTGTGTTGCGGCACGCGCTTGGCCACGCGCTGTGAAAGGAGGAAAGGATGCTGTTCTCGGATCCGCCAGACGCACCGCTGACCACCTTTAAGATTTATGGTGAGCGCTGTTCTGGTACTAATTTTGTTGAAACCCTGATCACCTCGAATTTTCCGAAATTCAGGCGGGGGCGGCGCTATAATTGGGAAAAGCATAACTTTGTGAACCCGCCCTACGCGCTGGATGGCACCTTGGCGGTGGTCGTGGTGCGCGATGTGTTTGACTGGCTCAAAAGCCTGCATCGCAGCCCCCATCAGGTTGGCTATTGGTATCGCGATGTCGATTTCTCGGGTTTTTTGCGCCATGAATGGTCGGGCGTTATCAATGGCGCATTGCTCCCCAACCAGCAAAATCTGCCGGTGCGCTTTCAAGAGCTGATGTATGAGCGTCATCCCGTAACCGGGGCCCCGATCGAGAATGTGGTCGAGCTGCGCAATCTGAAGCTGGCCAGCCAGTTGAAGGTGCGCAACCTGTATCGCAACTGGATGTTCGTACGCTTTGAGGAGGCGCGCGCCAATCCCGAGGCCATCGTCGATCAGATCGCCAAGCATTTTCGGCGCAGAAAAGCGCGTATGTTCCGCCCCGTCGACAAAGATGTGTCGAATTTCTCACTGCCCGGCGATGTCGAGGGCAAGGGGCGGCTGCGCGGCTATGCCGAGCTTATGCCGGAGGACCGCCAATTCGTGCTGGATCGACTCAATATGGAGAATGAGCGCCTGATTGGATATCGCTATGCGCTTGATGATGCGGCCTGAGCCTTTGCGGCTGACGCGCGTTAGGGGGCGGCTGCGAAGATGTTGAAAAAGAAGCACGCTTATAGTGTTCCGCGCGGCAGTGCTGGACTGGTCTGACATTCCGGCTATGCTCGGGGCGGCGCGCGCGGGGTTGACCTTTTTCAGCTCTGCGCCGCGCAGAAATTGAACCATAATCAAGACCCAAAATCATTGAGGCGCCCATGTCCAAATTGCCCACTATCGCCAGCTTGTGGATCGGGGATCGCCTGTCTTGGCTTGAACAGCTTAGTCTTAAATCCTTTGTTGATGCCGGGCATGAGACGCTGCTGTATTGCTATAATCTGATCCCGAATGCGCCTGCGGGCGTGACGCTGCGCGATGCGCGCGACATCTTCCCCGGCGATGACATCATCCGTCACAAGCGCACCGGCAGCCCGGCCATTCATGCCGATCTGTGGCGCATGCATTTGATGCAAAAGACAGATTTCATCTGGGTGGATGCGGATGTCTTATGTGTGCGCGCCTTTGATTTCGCGCAGCCCTCGGTGTTTGGTCTCGAAAAGCCGCATCTGGTGTGCAATGCGGTGATGCGTCTGCCCAACGAGTCAGAGACGCTTAAGGGATTACTGGATTTCGTGGCCGATCCTTATGCGATTGGTCCGTGGCTGAAATCCGAGCAACAAGACGAGTTGCGCGCCGCGCGCGATCGCGGCGAGCCGGTGCATTTTTCCGAGCAGGAATGGGGGCTGACCGGACCGGCGGCGCTGACCTATTTTCTGAAGGAAACCGGGGAATGGTCGCAGGCATTGCCGCAACAGGCGTTTTATCCGATCTCGTTCAAAGACCGCAACAAGATGATCATGTCGCGCTTTGATGTTGAGGCAGATTTTCTGACCGACGACACCTATGCGGTGCATATGTGGGCGCGCCGGATGAAGCCGCGTCTGCAAGAAGCCGAGAATAACCGTCCGCGCCGGGGCAGCTATATGCACAAGGCCTTGATCAAGCACGGGATTGACCCGGCTGAGGCGCCGATCCCGCCCAAACACAAACCCGCAGACACCGCCCTCTGAGAGAGGTGGCCGGGCTGAGGGTTGCCCCAGCCCGACCTGTCGATATCAGCCGAGCAATTCAAGAATTTGCTTGGCAGCGGCAGCGGAGGAGGCCGGGTTTTGCCCCGTCACCAGCTTGCCATCGCGCAGAACGAAACTTGTCCAATCCGCACCCTTTTCGTAGGTGCCGCCATTGGATTTGAGCATGTCTTCCACGAGGAACGGCACGATCTTGGTCAGGCCCACGGCTTCTTCTTCGGTATTGGTAAAGCCCGTGACGCGCTTGCCCGAAACCAGTGGCTTGCCATCTTGCCCAAGCGTATGGCGGAACACGGCAGGCGCATGACAGACCGCACCGATGGGCTGATCTGCGGCGGCGAAGGCCTCGATCAGGCGCTTGCTGTCGCCGTTCTCGGACAGATCCCACAACGGGCCATGCCCGCCGGGATAGAAGATCGCGTCGAACCCTTCTGCCGTCACATCCGCCAGCTTGAGCGTGTTGGCGAGATGTTTTTGCGCCTCGGGATCGGCCTTGAAGCGGCGCGTGTCGTCGGTCTGTGCGTCCTCCGCATCGCTTGACGGATCAAGCGGCGGCTGCCCTCCCTTGGGCGAGGCCAGCGTGATCTCGGCCCCGGCATCCTTGAAAACGTAATAGGGGGCTGCGAATTCTTCCAGCCAGAACCCGGTTTTCTTGCCGGTATCGCCCAACTGGTCGTGTGATGTGAGTACCATCAGGATTTTCATAGTGTGTCCTTTCAGTTCTGGCCGACGCGGATCACGCGCTTGCCAAAGTTTTCGCCCTTGAGCAGGCCGATAAAGGCCTTGGGCGCCTTCTCGAGACCGTCGATGATCTCTTCGCGATATTTGATCTTGCCGGCTTCGACCCAAGCGCCCATCTCGGCGGCGAATTCCGGGTAGAGATGTCCGAAATCGTCAAAGATGATAAAGCCCTGCACCTTGATCTTCTTGCGCAGGATTTGCCCCATCAGCCAGTTCATCCGATCCGGGCCTTCGGGCAGCGCGGTCGCGTTATATTGCGAGACAAGGCCGCAAACCGGCATGCGCGCATTGGGGTTCAGCAGCGGGATCACCGCGTCCAGAACCTTGCCGCCGACATTCTCGAAATAAACATCGATGCCATCGGGGCTGGCCTTGGCGAGCTGGTCTGCAAAATCGGCGGCCTTGTGATCGATGCAGGCGTCAAAGCCCAGCTCATTGACCGCATAGGCACATTTTTCTGCGCCCCCCGCGATGCCGACCACGCGACAACCAAGGATCTTGCCGATCTGGCCCACCGTCGCCCCGACCGGCCCAGTTGCTGCGGCCACGGCAATCGTCTCGCCCGCTTTGGGTTCGCCGATCCGGGTCAGCCCCGCCCAGGCGGTAAAGCCAGGCATGCCCATAATGCCAAGCGCCCAAGACGGATGGGCGGGCGATTTGCCCAAGTTGGTCACGCCCTTGCCATCCGAGAGCGCGTAATCTTGCCAGCCATTGAAGCTGAGCACGAAATCCCCGGCCTCAAAGCCTTTGACATCCGAGGACACGACCTGCGCCACCGTGCCGCCCACCATGACGCCACCGATCTCAACCGGGGCGGCGTAAGAGGGCGCATCGCTCATCCGGCCCCGCATATAGGGGTCGAGCGAGAGATATTCGGTGCGCAGCAGTATCTGGCCCTTGCCGGGGGTGGGTATCTCCCCCTCAACAAGGTGCAGCGTGTCTGCGGTGGGTTCGCCTTTGGGGCGCTCGGCCAGAACATGCTGGCGGTTGATTTTATTGCTTTGTGTCATCTCAGTTTCCTTCATGCAGCGGCTTGCAGGATGCGGCGGGCATCCTCGGGGGTGATGGCGCTGTGTTCGCCAAGCGCGGTCATGCCGTGATCCTTGAGCGCCGCGACGATGTGATCGATTTCGGGGCTGGCGAGGTTGTAATCGCCGAGCCGGGTTTTGATGCCCATCGACTCAAAGAAGTCGCGCGTCGCCTTGATGGCCGCGTCGATCCGCGCATCCTCATCGCCCTCGCGGATGTCCCAGACATTGGCGCCGTATTGCAGCAGTTTCTCGCGTTTCGGGCCGCGCTGGTCATGCATCAGCGCGGGCAGAACCACGGCCAGCGTGCGCGCGTGGTCGGTATCGTTGAGCGCGGTGATTTCGTGGCCGATCATGTGGCTCGACCAGTCTTGGGGCACACCCGCGCCGATCAAACCGTTCAGCGCCAGCGTCGCGGTCCACATCAGATTGGCGCGAATGTCGTAATCTTCAGGCGTTTCCAACGCCTTCGGGCCGAGGTCAATCAGCGTGCGCAGCAGGGTTTCGGCAAACCCGTCCTGTACGCGCGCGTCGGCCGGATAGGTCAGATATTGCTCGATGATGTGCACGTAGGCATCCGCGACGCCGTTGGCGATCTGGCGCGGGGGCAGCGTGTAGGTGAGTTCGGGGTCAAGGATTGAGAAGACCGGGTAGCAATGGGGGCTGCGGAACGGCAATTTCGCGCCCTTCTCGGCATGGGTAATCACCGAGCCAGAGTTCATCTCGGAGGCTGTCGCGGGCAGCGTCAGCACGGTGCCAAAGGGCAAAGCGGCTTTGATGACCGCGCCGCCAGAGGTCAGGATATCCCAAGCGTCGCCGTCATATTTCGCCGCAGCCGCGATGAATTTCGTGGCATCAATGACCGAGCCACCGCCGACCGCCAGCAAGAAGGTTACGTCATTCTTTTCGATTAGTTCGACAGCCTTGATTGCGGTTGCGAAACGCGGATTGGGTTCGATCCCGCCAAATTCCACCAGTTCGTGACCTGACAGCGCATTACGCACTTGGCCCAAGACCCCGGTGCGTTCGGCACTGCCGCCGCCATATAAAATCATGATTTTCGCGCCGCTCGGGACTTGATTGGCCAGATCGGCAATCCGGCCTTTGCCAAACAGGATATGGGTCGGGTTGTGGAAATCAAAGTTGTTCATGTCGCAGTTTCCTTCAAGTTTGATGGGCATAGGCAAACCGGGGTATTTGCCTGCAATATGGGATGACAGCGGGTCTCTTCCTGCGCTTTGAGCGGGTTCAGTTGCGAGGGACAACACCGCAAGACCGGCAAAGGTCCACAGATAACCCTTTCGTGAATAGACCGGTCGGCTAGTCAATGGCTTCGGGGTGAGTGGCGCGGGTCAGCGCTTGCGTTTCAAGGCGGTGGGATCAGCGCCTGCGTCGCGCGCATCGCCGCTTTGAACGGCGCATCTTCATGCGAGATGCTCGCCACAAGGCTGGCGCCGAGCCATTGGTGATAGATCAACTCCGCCATCGCCTCGGGGTTGTCCAGCGCGGCGATCGACCCTTCGGCTATGCCTTGGCGCAGGGTATCCGCCAAGGCGGCGATGATCTCATTCACGCCGCTTTGCAAGATCGTGCTCATATCGACCGAAAGGTCCGCAACCTCTGCGGAAAGCCTTACAACAAGGCAGCGATCTTCAGGCACGGCGCTGATTTGTTTGCGATGCCATTCGGCAAAATAGGCAAGGAACCGGCTGCGGGCATCCAAGGTCGGATGCGCCAAAGTCGCACTCAGTTTGTCGCGATACTCTGTGACGAACTCGGTCAGTAGGGCGCAGCCATAGGCCTCTTTCGAGGGGAAGTAGTGATAGAACGAGCCTTTGGGGACGCCCGCTTCTTTGAGCAGCTCTGACAGCCCGACGCCGCTATAGCCCCACCGTGCGGTGAGACCCCGGCCAACGCTCAGGATGTGGCTGCGTGTATCTTGTCTATTCTCTTTCATACCCCCGAGATAGTCTGAATAGACCAGTCGTCTAGGGTGGGGTCGATATTTTTTCAAAACGTCGCAATGATGGTCCTCGATCGCGCTGTATAACGTCTGTCGCCAGTCCATCGGGCAGGGCCATCCGCTAGCCCGTAACCAGCCCATCCGCGACCACGATCTGGCGCTGACAGGCGGCGGCGATCTTTTCGTCATGGGTCGAGATCAGAAAGGTCGTGCCTTCGTCGCGGTTGATCTGTCCGATCAACTCCATCACCTGCAACGCCGAGGCACGATCCAGATTGCCCGTGGGCTCATCCGCCAACACCAGTTCAGGGCTGTTCATCAGCGCACGCGCCACCGCCACGCGCTGTTTCTGTCCGCCCGACAGGTTGGCGGTCGGGAAATCAATGCGATCAGCCAGCCCCATGCGCACCAGCAGGTCGCGCCCGCGTGCGCGTGCAGTCGCTGTTTCGCGCCCCTCGCGCACGGCGGTGGGGAAAATGACATTTTCCAGCGCCGTGAAATCGGGCAGCAGATTGTGGAACTGAAACACAAAGCCGATATGGCGGTTGCGAAAGACCGTCAGTTCACGGTCATCCGCGGCGATCAGGTCATGGCCCAGCATCTGATAGCGCCCTGATGTCGGCTTCATCAAAGTGCCAAGGATCGTGAGCAAGGTGCTTTTGCCAGACCCTGAGGGGCCAAGCAGCGCCGCCATTTCTCCGGTGCTCAGCCTCAGATTAAGGCCGCGCAGCACCCGCGTTGCGGTGTCGCCCGCCCCAAATGTCTTGACCAGCTCGCTGGTTTCAAGAAGCGCGCTCATTGCCCGATCGCCGTAACTGGATCGACCCGCGCGGCCGAGCGTGCGGGCAAGATCGAGGCGAGGATCGCGCCGATCACGGTCAGCGTAATCGCCAGCCCGTAAGAACCCTGCGTGATATCAAGCGGCAAGGTGCCCGGGCGAAACGCCTCGCGCGAGGGGAAGGGGAGCAGTGCGAGATAACCAAGGACCGCCCCCGTGACCCCGCCCAACAGTCCCACGAGCGCGCCTTGGGTGACGAAAACAAAGACGACAAAGCCACGCCCGGCCCCCATCGCGCGCATGATCCCGATCTCGGGGCGGCGGCGATAGGTTGACAGCAGCAGCGCCGAGGCCACCCCGATCACGATGGTCAGCAGCGCAAAGCCCTTGAGGAAATATCCGGTCTGGGCTTGCGCGTTCAGCGCCTCCATCAATTGCGCGGCCCCCTCGGTCCAAGACACGGCATCCAGCCCGGTCAGCGCCCGGATTCGCAGCGCGGTGGCATCGGCCGCGTTGAGATCATCGAGTTTGATCTCGATCCGCGTCACGCCTTGGGGCATCGCAAACAGGGTGCGCGCGCTAGAGAGGCTGACGAATGCGCGCGCCTGATCCATGCCGCGACTTCCGGTCTGATAAATGCCGCTCAGCGTTAGCACCATTGTGCTTCCGGTGGTGCTTTGCACCCGCACGCTTTGGCCCAATGACAGCGCCAGATCATCCGCCAGTTCGCGCCCCAGCACGATCAGCCCGGACCCTAGCCGCGCCGAGCCCTCGACCATATACCCATCCAGATCGAGGATCGCGGATTCACGCCCCGGCTCGACCCCGGTGATACTGACTTGGCTGACCTGTGCGCCCCGCGTCAGAAAGCCCGCGCCAGTGATCTGGGGCGAGACCGCCTTGACGCCGGGCACGGCAGCGATCAGAGGCAGCCAAGTCGCCGCCTCGGCCAGCGTGGCGGTGCGAATGCGTCCCGGTTCGGCGACAAATAGCACCTGTCCTTTTGGAGAGATCAGCAGGGCGGGATCGGCAGATTCGGCCTCGATCGTGATATGGGCCATGTCGCCTACGGTGCGCGCCAAGATGAATTCGGCGAGCCCGCCGATCAACGCCGACATGAAGATGAAGATGAACACGCCCACCGCAACGCCTGTGACCAGCAATGCCGTTTGCGCCAAGTTTGCCGTCAGGTAGCGCGCCGCGATTTTGAGGGCATATAGCATCAGGGTTGCTCTGCTTTCACGGCTTGGCCGTCCGTCACGCCCTGCGCGTCGGTGATGATCAAATCGCCCTCAGCCAGCCCCTGCGTCACGATCAAGCGGGCGGCGGGCCAGTCCACGATCTGGATCGGGCGCAGATGCGCGCTGCCATCGACGACCACAAATACCGAAGTCTCCGCCCCGTTCGTAACGAGGGCGCTGCGCGGCACGGTGAGGGCGGCGTCGCGTTGATCCACGATGATATTGGTGGCAACGGTCAGACCGACCGGTGCGGTGACGGGCGTGTCAAAGGCGATCTTGACGCCCAAGCCCCCCGTGGCGACATTCACCCGCGTCGAGACGTAGCTGACATGGCCCGTCCGGGTTGCGGTCTCGCCGACCAGTTGCAGCACGGCAGGCTGGTCGCGCGTGATTTGGCGGGCATAGGCCTCGTCGATATCGGTCTCAACGACAAGATCACGCAGATCCGCAAGACTGAGCAGAAGGGTTGTCGGATCAACGATTTGGCCCGGATCGACATTCAAAGTCACAACGCTGCCCGCGATTGGCGCGCGGATCGTGTGGTTTTGCAAGACGATCTGGGCCTGATCGAGCAGTGCGGTCATGCGCGCAACCTCTTGCTCGGCGGATTGCAGGGCGCGGGCCTCGTTTTCCAGCACGCTGCGCGCGACATTGGCGCCAAGGGCCTTCGAGCGTTCATAGGACACGCGCGCCTGCTCTTGCGCGACAAGGGCAGCATCGAGCCCCGCCATCGCTTGGCGGATCACGGCGTTTTGGGTCTTGCTGTCAATGCGCGCCAAGACCTGCCCGGCGGTGACGCTATCGCCCTCTTGCACCAGCAGCATTTCCAGCGTGCCGCCCACGATCGGGCGGATGTCGACAGAATGCACCGGGGCGATACGGCCATTGACGGCCAGCACACGCGTCACCGGCGCGCGCGTGATTGGCTCTACACTGACGACGGGCACGCGCGCGCCCCAAGGCTGCAGATAAGCCGCCCCAGCGATCACGAGGCTGACAAGCGCGAGCCCCGCCCAAAGCCAGCGCCGACTGCGTCTGGGGTTGGGGGGCACGCTGAGAGGGCGCAAGGCTGGCACGGCCGCATCCGGGGGGGCGCCGTGCGGGGCGGTGTCTGCTTTTAAGCGAGAGCGATCTGCATTTTCGACCACTTTGGCGGCACTCCTGATCTGCGAAACATCGTAACAGGCAGGGCAAAGGGCCCATACCGTCCGGTACCAGAATAGATCATGCCACATTCGGCGCGTTGATGTGGATCAGGATGGGCGCTATCATACTGATGCAAATCAAGTGCGCGCTTGGATTGCTGGAGTAGTCTCGGGCGAGCGCAGACACGAATCGTTCCAGAAAGGCGTCGCAGGCATGGTTGAAAAATGCGACCATCCCAACGCAAACACCTTGCCCGAGGGGCGTGTTCATGCGGTGCGCGGTGCTGTCGTGGATGTGGTCTTTGACACGGACGAACTGCCCGCGATCAACGCGGCGCTGATAGTCGAGTGGGATCGCGACACGCCGCTGATTCTAGAAGTTCACAGTCATCTTGATCTGCACAGCCTGCGCGCGGTGGCGTTTCAGTCCACTGCCGGGCTTGCGCGCGGTGTGGCTGTGCGCGCGACAGGCGGGCCGGTTAAGGTGCCCGTGGGGCAGGCGATCCTTGGGCGGCTTATTGATGTGGTGGGCCAGCCGCAGGATAACGGCCCCGCTTTGCCTGCGGACACGCCGCGTCGGTCCATTCATGCGCGCCCGCCGCTGTTGAAATCCCAGACCGGCAGCACCGATGTGTTTGAGACCGGTATCAAGGTGATCGATCTGCTGACGCCGATGGCGCAGGGCGGCAAGGCTGCGATGTTTGGCGGGGCAGGCGTTGGCAAGACCGTTCTGGTGATGGAGCTGATCCGCGCCATGGTCGAGAAATACGAGGGGATCTCGGTTTTTGCGGGCATCGGTGAGCGTTCGCGCGAGGGCCATGAATTGCTGACCGAGATGCGTGGCTCGGGTGTCTTGGAACGCACGGTGCTGGTCTATGGCCAGATGAACGAACCCCCCGGCGCGCGCTGGCGGGCGCCTTTGACCGCGCTGGCCGTGTCGGAATATTTCCGCGACCACAAGCATCGCAACGTGTTGCTTTTGATGGATAATGTGTTTCGCTTTGTGCAGGCGGGTGCGGAAGTGTCCAGCCTGCTGGGCCGTCTGCCGTCGCGGGTGGGCTATCAGCCGACTTTGGCCAGCGAGGTGGCGGGGCTGCAAGAACGCATCGCCTCGGTGGCGGGCTCGGCTGTGACGGCGATTCAAGCGGTTTATGTGCCTGCGGACGACTTCACTGACCCGGCCGTGACGACGATTTCCAGTCATATGGATTGCGTGATCGTGCTGTCGCGTGCGCAGGCCGCCGAGGGGTTCTATCCGGCGATTGACCCGCTTGGGTCGTCCTCGATGTTGCTGGATCCGTTGGTGGTGGGGCAGGCGCATTACGAGATCGCCGAGGCCGTGCGCCGGACCTTGGCGCGGTTTCGCGAGTTGAGCGATATCATCTCGCTTCTGGGCGTCGAGGAACTGGGTGCCGCTGACCGCCAGATCGTGAAGCGCGCGCGCCGCTTGCAGCGTTTCCTGACCCAGCCCTTCATGGTGACCGAGGCCTTCACCGGCACGCCGGGCGCGAGCGTCGCGCTGGCTGACACGCTGGCGGGTTGCCGCGCCATTCTGGACGGCGAAACCGACGATTGGTCGGAAGGCTCGCTATACATGGTGGGCACGATTGAGGATGCGCGGCGCAAAGAGGCCGGGGCACAGGCGACGCAACCCCCAAGGCCCGCGCAAGCCGAGGCGACGCCATGAGGGTGCGCATCGTCACCCCGCTTTCAGTCGTCGTCGATCAGGACATCGACAGCCTGCGCGCTGAGGATGCCAGCGGCAGCTTCGGCATTCTTCCCGGCCATGCGCCGTTCCTGAGCGCACTGGCGGTCTCGATTGTCAGTTGGCGCAAGGGCGAGACCGAGGGGTTCTGTGCCTTGCGCGGCGGGGTGCTGACCGTCTCGGGCGGGGACAGCATCGCCATCGCCACCCGCGAGGCGGTTATCGGCACCGATCTGGCCACGCTGGACCGCGAGGTTCTGGCCCGCTTTCGCGCCGATATCGACGTTGAGCGTACTGAACATGTCGAAGGGATGCGGCTGCAACTCAACGCGCTGCGCCACATGATCAGCCGCTTGCAGCCGCGCCCCGATGGCGGAGAATTCCGATGACCCCGCCCGATCAGAAAGACCCCGAAGACGACCCGCTCGTCATCGAGAGCCGCCGCCGTCGTGATCGCCGCGACCGCTGGCTGCGCGAGGGCGATCTGTCGGTGGGGCGACGTCTTGCGCAGATCGGGGTGCTGGGCTGGATTTTCGTAGTGCCGACATTGGCGGGGCTGTTCCTCGGGCGCTGGCTGGATGCGCATTTTGGAACGGGCATTTTCTGGAGCGCGCCTTGCATGGTGGTCGGGCTCTGCATCGGGTTCTGGACCGCTTGGAAATGGATGAATGCCAAATGAGTGAGTTGTCAGCCCTGCCCATGCCGATCCTGCTAAGCCTGAGTTTTCTCGCGGGTTTGGCGTTGGGCTATGGCTATTTCCGCGCGTTGCGCGTCACGGCGGATATGATCGTGCGCGGTTCCAGCGCGTGGCTGGCGCTGGCGCTGACGGTAGGGCGTCTGGCGTTACTGGGGGCGGGGTTTTATCTGGCGGTTCTGGCAGGCGGGCTGGCCTTGCTGGCGGCGCTGGGCGGCGTGCTGGTGGCCAAGACGCTGATGGTGCGCCAAGCTCGGAGGGCCGCGCCATGAACTCGCCGCTAGAATCCGCTGCCCTGTTTCAGATTGGCCCCGTTCCAATCACGCAAGCGATTGTGACGACTTGGGTGATTATGGCCGTGCTGGTCGTTGGGGCGTATCTGCTGACACGGCGGCTTTCGCTGCGCCCAAGTAAGCGACAGGTTGCGCTGGAGTTGTTGGTAGACACGCTTGATACGCAAATTCGCGAAACGAGCGGGGCGCAGCCCGCGCCCTATCGCGGCTTTATCGGCACGCTGTTTGTGTTCATCCTCGCAGCGAACTGGAGCTCGTTGATACCGGGGGTCGAGCCGCCCACGGCAAAGCTGGAAACCGATGCCGCGCTGGCGGTGCTCGTGTTTATCTCGGTGATCTGGTTTGGCGTGCGCGGCAATGGGGTGGGGGGCTATCTCAAATCCTTTGCCGCACCCAATCCGGTGATGATCCCGCTCAATATGCTGGCAAGCGTGACGCGGGTGTTTTCGATGTTCGTGCGCCTGTTTGGCAACGTCATGAGCGGGGTGTTCGTGATCGCTATCGTCGCCTCGCTGGCGGGGCTGTTGGTGCCGATCCCGCTGATGGCGCTCGATCTGCTGACCGGGCTGGTGCAGGCCTATATCTTTGCCGTGCTGGCGATGGTCTTCATCAGCTCCACGGTCGAGGATGGCGCGCACACCCCCGCCGACCTGGAAACCTCCGCTAAGAAAAAGGATAGCTGATGGATTATATTTCTATTACCAGTATCGTCTGCGCCGCGTTTGCCGTGTCGTTTGGCGCCATTGGTCCGGCATTGGCCGAGGGCCGCGCCGTGGCAGCCGCGATGGATGCGATTGCGCGTCAGCCCGAGGCGGCCAACACGATCTCGCGCACGCTTTTTGTCGGGCTTGCGATGATTGAAACGACAGCGATTTACTGTCTTGTGATCTCGTTGTTGCTGCTCTTTGCCAACCCGTTGCTGGCGTGATCGTATGACAATTGACTTCTGGGGACTTGGGCTGCAGGCGATCAATGTCGTCATCCTGGTCTGGCTGCTCACGCGGGTGTTCTGGCGCCCGGTTGCGGCAGCGATCGCCAAACGTCATGAGGCGGCGCAGGCCATCTTGGGGGATGCGGCCGCTACCAAGACCAAGGCGGAGGCCGCGCTGGCAGAGCTGAGCGAGGCCCGCGACGGGATCGCGAGTGAACGGACGCGCGTTCTGGCGCAAGCCACGGCAAGCGCCGAGGCCGCCAAGGCCGCCGCCTTGGCCGAGGCGAAAACGCAGGCAGCGGCCCTGATGACCAGCGCGCGCGCCACCATCGCGCATGAAACCGATGCGGTGCGTGCAAAACGTGTGGCGCAATCGGGCGCGCTGGCCGTCGAGATCGCGCAAAAGCTGCTGGGCCGTCTGCCGGATGAGGCCATTCAGGTGCGCTTTCTTGATCTACTTGTTGAGGCGATTGCGGCCTTGCCAGCGTCCGATCGCGCAGCACTTGCCAAAACCAAAGGTGGGCTTGATTTGCTCAGCCCCGCTGATCTGAGCGCCAGCGCCAAGGTCAAGATTACCAAAGCCGTGCAGCAGGCTTTGGAGGCCGTGCCCGAGCTGAATTTCGTCACCGACCCCGACCTGATCGCCGGGTTTGAATTGCGCAGCGCCCATTTCGTTTTGCGCAACAGCTGGCAGGCGGATTTGGCCGCGATCCTCAAGGAGTTGCAGCATGTCTCCTGATGGGCCCGATTGGCTGAGTGCCGCGCGCGAGACGCTGGAGCGCGCCACGCTTGGTCCGCGCGTCGAACACCGCGGCCGGGTCGAGGAAATCGGGGATGGCGTGGCGCTGATCTCGGGGCTCAGCGATGTGCGCCTTGACGAGGTGTTGCATTTTGCAGGCGGGCAGGTCGGGTTCGCGCGGGTGCTGGACCCCGACCGGATCGGCTGCGTGATGCTCGATAGCGGAACCGATGTCGAGGCGGGCGATGTGGTTTTTGGCACGGGTGAGGTGGTCAACGTGCCCGTGGGCGAGGCGTTGCTGGGGCGCGTCATTGATCCGCTGGGCCGCCCGCTCGATGGCAAGGGCGCGATTGCGCCTGAGGCCCGATGGCCGATCGAGCGCCCCGCGCCTTCGATCATCGAGCGCGATCTGGTCACCGAACCGGTGCAGACGGGAATCGTGGTGGTGGATACGCTGTTTGCGCTGGGACGTGGCCAGCGCGAGTTGATCGTGGGTGATCATTCGACGGGTAAAACCACGCTGGCGGTGGACGCGCTGATTGCGCAGCGCGACAGCGATATGATCTGTATCTACGTTGCCGTGGGGCAGAAAACCTCCAGCGTGCGCCGCGCCATTGATGCGTTGCAGGCGCAGGGAAATTTCGAGCGCTGTATCGTGCTGGTGGCGGGCTCGGCAAGTGCGCCGGGGCTGCAATGGATCGCGCCCTATGCGGGCATGACGATGGCGGAATATTTCCGCGACAAGGGCCAGCATGCGATCATCGTGATCGACGATCTGTCCAAACATGCCGCCACCCATCGCGAGATCGCGCTGCTGACGCGCCAATCTCCGGGGCGCGAGGCCTATCCGGGCGATGTGTTCTACATCCACGCGCGACTGCTGGAACGCGCCGCGAAACTCTCGCCGGAACGGGGCGGCGGATCGCTGACGGCGCTGCCGATTGCGGAAACCGATCAGGGCAACCTGTCGGCCTATATCCCGACCAACCTGATCTCGATCACCGACGGCCAGATCGTGCTGGATCAGACGCTGTTCCATCAGGGTCAGAAACCCGCCGTGGATGTCGGCCTTAGCGTCAGCCGGGTTGGCGGTAAGACGCAAGCGCCCGTGCTGCGCGCGGCGGCGGGAACGCTGCGCCTTGATTACGCGCAGTTTCTGGAACTCGAAGTCTTTACCCGCTTTGGCGGTATGCCCGACGGTCGGGTGCGCCAGCAACTCACGCGTGGGGCGCGCATCCGCGAGGCGCTGCGCCAACCGCAGCACCAGCCCATCCGCCTTGTCGATGAGGTCGCCTTGATGCTGGCGGTGCAGACGGGGTTGCTGGATGATCTGGATGAACCCCTCGTGGCGGGGTTTCGTGCGGGCCTGCCCGCTGCGCTCGATCGCGACGCCGCGTCGGCGGTGGATGCGATTGCCAGTCAAGGCCGTCTGAATGATAGCACCAAGGCCGCTTTGCTGGGCGCGATGACCCGCCTGATCGATAAGCTCAGCGCAGATGAGCCCACGCCATGACCGAACGCCTCGCCGATGTCAGCGCGCGCATTGACGGGGTGCGTCAACTCGGGGCGGTGGTGAACGCGATGAAGGGCATTGCCGCAGCGCGCGCCCGCAGCGCGCGTGCGCAACTCGGGGCGGTGGACAGCTACGCGGCCACGATTTCCGCCGCGATGGCGCGTCTTGTGCCGGCTGATGGGGGCGCTCCGGTTTCACGCGCGCCAACCGATACCAGCCGCACCGGGCTTTTGGTGTTTTTGGCCGAACAGGGCTTTGCCGGGGCGTTCAGCGAGCGCGTGCTTGATAGCATAAGTGCCGAATTGGGGAGCTCTGTGTTGCTTGTCGTGGGAACGCGCGGTCTCTCGATTGCCGCGTCGCGCGATCTTGAGCCCTTTTGGAGCGCGCCGATGCCCTCGCATTCGCCCGGTATCCCAAAGCTGGCCGATGCGATTACGCAGGCGATCTATCGTGCGCTTGACGGGGCGCATTTTGAGCATCTTGACGTGATCCATGCGCGTTGGAAGGCGGGGCGCACCGAGATCGCCCGGCGCAGCTTGTTTCCGATTGATCTGTCAGACCTGCACGCCCCCGCCGGCCCCCGCCCCCTGACGCAATTGCCGCCCGAGGCGCTGCTGGCCAGTTTCGGTGCGGATTATGTGCATGCGCAGGTCTGCAAGGCAGCACTGCACGCATTTGCCGCCGAAAACGAGGCGCGGATGGAGGCGATGACCTCGGCAGCCAGTCAGATCGCGCGCGAACTCGAGACGTTTCAGGCGACGTTGCGCCGGGTCCGCCAAGAGGCGATCACCGCCGAGATCATCGAACTTGGCACCGGTGCCACCATCTCGCGCGAGGCGGATTGATTGGCCCGGTCAGAGCCCGGCCAAAGCCCGGCCAGAGACCGGATAGCGGCCGAGCGGTGCTGATCTGTGTCAGCATGGCCGCGTTGATTTGGCGCTAAACTGGTCGTGACCGAAACTTGGAACGCGCATCTGTCGCGGCCCAAGACGCGCGCTTTTGCGGCTATTTGAACGCGCTCGGCACGCGCAGCGAGGATTTCACGATGGCACAGTCCCATGTTTCTCTTGGCCAAGACCCCGCCTTTGATACGTTTCTGGGGGCTACGATTGGCACAGATGCCAAGGGCAAAGCGGTGACCGTCTTGTCGATGCTGTCGCGGCTTGATCTCGATCCTTGGCTTGAAGCCTCGCAACTTAGCGCGATGGCAAATGCTGCGGCGCGACAGCGTCTTGGCGCCCTTGTGTCGCGCTTTACCGACGTGCCCTCTCCTGCGGCGGAGCGCGGCGATACGGTCGCGCGGCTTGTGTCGTTGTTGCCCAAAGGGGCGGCTGGAATTGCATCGGTCGCGATGCCTGCGGGGCGCTCGCTGCCCGTTATTGGGCGCCAACAATCCTATTGGATATTCGCCGCGCTCATGGTGCTTTGCTATGTTGCATTCCGCGCCTTCGGGGCGTGATATTGGGCCAGCCCATTCCGCCCGGCATGACATCATTTATAGTAAGGACGAAGCGATGAGCGACGAAGATACCCTTTGGGAGATGGAAGAGCGGTTTTGGACTCAAGGCGCAGATGGTGCGCGTCAGATGACCGCCAAGAACGCCATTTTTGTCTTTCCCTATCCTGCGGGAATCCTGCAAGGCGATGCGCTTTGGCGTGAGGGTGAGGTGGCGCAGCGTTGGCGCAGCATCGAGATGAGCGAGCGGGTCTTTTCCAGCAAAGATGACATTGCCGTGCTTGCCTATCGGGTGTCTGGCGAACGCCGCGATGAGCCGATCTATGAGGCGCTGTGCAGTTCGACCTATCTGCGCGATGACGGGTCGTGGCTGCGCCTGAGCCATCAGCAAACCCCAGTCAGTTGAGTCTGGCGGGCTGAGGCTGGCGGCGCAGTAACGACGCGTGCTTTCGAACCCTTCCTGAACGGGCGCTTGCAACCGATTGACCTTGCTACACTATTTGAGCAGCGGTCCGTGTTGATCAAGATAGGTCGGGTCAAACTGGGTAAAGGCGCAGGCCTTTTCGTAATTGTCGAAGGTGACACGCCCGTCGCGAAACGTGACCATGCCTGCTTCGCGCAATTGTCGCAGCACGCGGTTGATATGCACCGCACTCAGCCCCAGCGCATCGGCCAGATGATATTGCGTCAATGGACAGGCGAACGAGGCCTTTTCGCCCATCCCCACAAGCGACAGCCGGGCCCCGAGTTCCAGCAGGAAATGCGCCATGCGTTCGGCTGCGTTGCGCCGCCCGACATCCACCAGATGCTCGACCACCATCGCCTCATCGCGCGAGGCGGCCCATAACACGGCCGTGGCCAGACGCGGCGTGTGCGCAAACGCATCCAGCAGATCAGAGGCCAGAATTTCGGTCACCTCAATGTCGGTGACGGGTTCAATGCTGTGATCGGAGATATGCAGCAGCACGCTGCGCAGGCCCAGAAAATCGCCCGGAATCTGGAAATCGACGATCTGTCTTTGCCCATCCTGAAGCAGCTTATACGAACAGGCCCAGCCCGAGCACAGGATATAGGCCGCCTGTTCGGTCTGCCCCTGCAGCACCAGATCGCGCCCAGCGACAAAGATGCGGCGGCGTTTGTGCAAACTGTCCAAGACCGCCAACTCGGTGTCCGATAGCGCAACGAATGTAGCAAGTTTTCGGCTCAGAGGTGAGTCGGTCAATGGGGCATCCCTCTCAGAGTCAGCCGAACGTCTAGCACGGCAATTGTGCCGATGACTGATCTCAATCAGCACAGTGTAGCAGGTTTGTTGAGACTCTGCGCCATGCGCCGCGCAAAGCCCTGTGCCGACGCGATAGCCAGGAAAGGCCCCGCGCGATGCAAGACCAAGATATCTATGCCGGACAAGCGGCACTTTCGATTTGCGAGGCGTTGTTGCTTGCGCTCAACGACGCGAAAATCCTGCCCGAAACTGAAATCATCGGCATTCTGAGCGATGCGGCGCAAACCCATGAGAATGCCTTTGGCCCCGAGTGCGACCGCGATATGCACATCGCGGCAGCGCTGTTGATCAATCGCATCATTTCGGGGGGCAATTCTATGCGTCGCGGCGCTCTGCGCCCTCCGGCTGCATCGCTGTAACCGGTGGGGTGGCACGCATTTTGGGCGCAAGGTTTGGCCCTTTCTTTCCAGCGTCGCCTCCCCATATCAAAGGAGGAAATCACTTGGAGATTGCCTGTGCCGTATAAGAGCGTGGCGCTGATACTGGCTTTGATTGGCGCGCCTGTAGCGGCACAAGCGGGCGATAGCATGTTGGAAACCTTTGATAACCACCCCCAGACACGTTGGCGCTTCTTTGCCGATACCGTGATGGGGGGCGTTTCAAGCGGGCAGGTCGTGTTCAAAACCGACGGCGGGCAGGCCTATGCGCATCTCAGCGGCACGGTCAGCACTCAAAACAACGGCGGTTTCATTCAGATTCGCCATCAGTTGGACGAAGCGGTCCCGAGCGATGCCGTGGGCGTGCGTCTGATCGTGCGCGGCAATGATCAGGATTATTTCGTGCATCTGCGCACCCGCGGCACGGTGCTGCCTTGGCAATATTACCAAGGGCAGTTTCATGTCACTGCGGAGTGGCGTGAAATTCGCCTGCCTTTCACGCAGTTCAAAGCATCGGGGAAATTATTGCGCACGACGCCACGCCCCCAAGACCTGAAATCGGTCGCGATCGTCGCCTTTGGGCGCAATTATGAGGCGGCGATTGATGTGAAAGAGGTTGGGTTTTACTGAAAGCTGCGGGGCGTTTCGGGAGCGGCTGGTTTTGGACGCCGTCCGTCTTGCGCACAGCCGACCCGGCGAGAATTGATTGCGCAACAGGGGGTAAGGTTTGGGCTACCCTTGACCTTTGCCCCCTCTCAGGCCAGCTTGCGCCGAATTTGAGTGGATGGAGCCTATGGCCGCACGCACTGCACCGTTTTCCCGTTTCGAATTCATGATCGCGTGGCGCTACTTGCGCGCGCGGCGCGCCGAGGGCGGCGTGTCGGTAATGACATGGATCAGCCTGATCGGCATCACCTTGGGGGTTGCGGCCCTGATCGCCACGCTCGCCGTGCGCGCCGGGTTTCGCGCTGAATTCGTCAGCACGATTGTCGGATCAAACCCGCAAATCACCGTCTATTCCGCGCCGATGGAAGTGGTTGAGGGATCGGGCGTCTATTCCAAGCTGATCCGCGATTACGCCGAGCGCACGACGCGCATCAAGGCGATCCCCGGCGTGGTCACTGCCGCCCCGGCAGTGCGCGGTCAGGCGATGGTGAGCTTTGCCGATCGCTCCAACGTGGCCGATGTCTACGGGCTGGCGCTGTCGGATCTCAAGAACATCCCCCGCATCGCCCATTCCGATGAGGCGCAGGGCAATATCGACGATTTCGATCAGGGCATCGCGATGGGCATCGGTATGGCCCGCGATCTGGGCGTAACGGTGGGCGATACGGTCAAGCTGATCTCGCCCAACGGGGCAAAAACGCCCTTTGGCACCAGCCCGCGGGTGAATGCCTATAAGATCGAATATATCTTCTCAGCCGGGCGCTATGACATTGATCAGACACGGCTTTATATGCCCTTTGCCGAGGCGCAGAGCTTTTTCAATCGCGAAGGCGGGGCCGATGAGATCGACGTCGATGTCACCGATCCCGAGCGCGTTGATGAATGGGCCACGGCGATCAGCGATGCCAGCGGGCGGGGCACATTGCTGTGGACGTGGAAAGATGCTTCGGGCAGCTTCCTGCGCGCGCTGGGCATCGAGGACAACGTGATGTTCATCATCCTGTCGATCCTCGTGCTGATTGCCTCAATGAACATCACCTCGGGGCTGATCATGCTGGTCAAGAACAAGGGCCGTGACATTGGCATCCTGCGCACGATGGGGCTGTCGCAGGGTTCGATCCTGCGGGTGTTCTTTATCTGCGGCGCGTTTATTGGGGTGATTGGCACGCTGGCAGGGCTGACCATCGGAGTGCTGTTTGCGGATAATATTGACCATGTGATGAGCTTCGTGAACTGGCTCAATGGCGGCGATGCTTGGGACCCTTCGATCCGCGGGATCTATCATCTGCCCGCGAAATTGCAGCCTTGGGATGTGGTCAAGGCGGTGGCGCTGTCGCTGTCGCTATCCTTCGTCGTGACGATTTTCCCCGCGCGCAGGGCCGCGCGCATGAACCCGGTGGAGGCGTTACGCTATGAGTGATGTGCTGGTTCTGGAAAAGTTGGAAAAGTGCTATAATCGGGGCAAGCCGAACGAGATTACGGTGCTCAAAGGTGTCAATTTGGCAATCCCCAAGGGTCAAGTGACGGCGCTGGTCGCGCCCTCGGGGGCGGGGAAATCGACGCTTCTGCACATTGCCGGGTTGCTCGATACGCCTGATAGCGGGCGCGTTGTGCTGGAGGGCGAGGATCTCAGCCAAGCGCGCGACGCCAAACGCACGGCGGCGCGGCGCGAGAAACTGGGCTTTGTTTATCAGTTCCACCATTTGCTGCCGGAATTCTCGGCGACGGAAAACATCGTTCTGCCGCAGCTCGCCAATGGCGTTGCGCGTGCGGAGGCGCAAGCACGCGCGGCTGATTTGCTAGGGCGCGTCGGGCTGACCTCGCGCGCCGATCACCGCCCCTCTGAACTGTCGGGCGGCGAGCAGCAGCGGGTTGCGTTTTGTCGCGCGCTCGCCAATGGGCCAAGCCTGTTGCTGGCCGATGAGCCCACAGGCAATCTCGATCCGGCGACCTCGGACACGGTGTTTGATGTGTTGATGGATCTGGTGCGCGAGACTGGGCTGTCGGCACTGATCGCGACGCATAACATGGCGCTGGCGGCGAAAATGGACCGGGTTTTGCGGCTGGATGGCGGCGCACTGACGGAGGGTTAGATGATTATTTACGGAATTTCGACCTGCGACACGGTGCGCAAAGCTCGCAAAGCGTTGGAGGCGGCAGGCCATGCGCCCGAGTTTCGCGATGTGCGCGCAGCCCCGCTGAACGTCTCGGAAATCACAGAGTTTGAGGCGGCCTTCGGCGACAAGATCGTCAACCGTGCCTCGACCACTTGGCGTGGGCTGTCCGAGGCTGAACGTGCCGCCCCGGTGACCGATCTTCTGGGCGCGCATCCCGCGCTGATGAAACGTCCGGTGATCCGCGAGGGCGAAAAGCTGACGCTGGGCTGGACGCCCGCAGTGCAGGCGCAGTGGCTGTAGCGCAAATGAAAACGGCCCGCGCATGAAGCACGGGCCGTTGATCAGAACTCTCTGATGTTCAGAGCAGTTTCAGATCAGAGGCCGAGTCGCGGCCATCACGACCCGACTGCAGTTCGAACTCGACTTTTTGGTTGTCGTCGAGGCCCTGAAGCCCCGCACGTTCGACCGCCGAGATATGCACGAACACATCTTTGCCGCCGTTATCGGGCGCGATGAAGCCGTAGCCTTTGGTGGAATTAAACCATTTCACGGTGCCAGTGGCCATTACCGTACTCTCCTTCAATCTTTCCCGGATGCGGAATTGCATCGGGACCGTGCAGCCAGTGTCTTTCGGGTCTCCAGCTGCCTTATCGAGAAGAGAGCGGTAGAAAGTCTGCGAAACACGCAGGGCTAATTTTGGATCAGATATGCGAAAATGCAATGACAATTCGTGAGGGGGCTAACCCCCTCACAGGTCTGTGAAAATCCCGCTAGCGACTGATTTTACGGCAATTATCCGCGCAGGTCGGGCGGTGTCGATTCGGATTTCAACTCGGCCACGATATCGTCCAATGCGGCCATGCGGGTGCGCGTGTCGCCAAGTTGACGCACCGAAACCGTGCGCTCCTCGACCTCTTTCATGCCGATGGCGAAGATATAGGGCACCTTGCCGAGGCTGTGTTCTCGCACCTTGTAGTTGATTTTCTCGTTGCGGGTATCGGCCTCGGCGCGAATGCCGGCGGCGATGAGTTTCTCGGTCACTTCGCGCACATAGTCATCCGCATCCGAGACAATCGCGGCCACCACAACCTGACGCGGCGCAAGCCACAGCGGCAGCTTGCCGGCATGGGATTCGATCAAGATGCCGATGAAGCGCTCGAAAGAGCCCAAAACAGCGCGGTGCAGCATGATCGGGCGGTGACGCTCGCCATCCGAGCCGACATAATCGGCATCAAGCCGCTCGGGCAGGTTCGGATCGACCTGAAGCGTGCCGCACTGCCAGTCGCGACCGATAGCATCGGTGAGGACGAATTCCAGCTTCGGCCCGTAGAACGCGCCTTCGCCTTCCTGAATTTCGAACTCATAGCCCGCTTTGCGGCAAGCATTGCCAAGGCTTTCCTCGGCGTAGTCCCAGCTTTCCTCGGACCCGATGCGCTTTTCGGGGCGGGTCGAAAGTTTGACCTTCCAGTTGTCAAAGCCCAGATCGGCGTAGATCCCGGCGAGAAACTCGATGAATTTCTTGGTTTCGGGTTCGATCTGCTCTGCGGTGCAGAAGATATGCGCATCATCTTGCGTAAAGCCGCGCACCCGCATGATGCCATGCAGCGCGCCCGAGGGTTCGTAGCGGTTACACGAGCCGAACTCGGCCATGCGCAGTGGCAGATCGCGGTAGCTTTTGGTGCCGACGTTGAAGATCTGCACATGGCAGGGGCAGTTCATCGGTTTCAGCGCGTTGACGGTTTTTTCGCGCGCGTGTTCCTCGTCCACTTCAACGATGAACATGTTTTCCTGATAGTTTTCCCAATGCCCCGAGGCTTCCCAGAGCTTGCGGTTTACCACTTGGGGCGTGTTCACCTCGACATAGCCATCGGCGCGCTGTTTGCGGCGCATGTAGTCCTGCAGGCTGGTGTAGATCGACCAGCCATTGGGGTGCCAGAAGATCTGCCCCGGTGCCTCTTCCTGCATGTGGAACAGGTTCATTTCGCGGCCCAGCTTGCGGTGGTCGCGCTTGGCGGCCTCTTCCAGCATGGTCATATGCGCGGCGAGGTCTTTCTTGGATTTGAACGCCACGCCGTAGATGCGTTGCAGCATCGGGCGGGTGTTGTCGCCCAGCCAATAGGCGCCCGCCACATGGGTCAGCTTGAACGCATCCGCGGGCACTTGGCCGGTATGTTGCAGGTGCGGGCCACGGCACAGATCTTGCCAATGGCCATGCCAATACATCCGAATGTCTTCGCCCGCAGGGATGCGGTTGATCAGCTCGACCTTATAGGGTTCGTCGGTGGCGAGATAATGGTCAATCGCGTGCTTGCGGCTCCAGGTCTCGGTCTTGACCGGTTCGCGGGAATTGATGATATCGCGCATCTTTTTTTCGATCGCGCCAAGGTCTTCGGGGGTGAAGGGCTCGTCTCGGTCGAAGTCATAAAACCAGCCGTAATCGCGCACCGGGCCAATCGTGACCTTCACGCCGGGATATAGCTCTTGCACAGCGCGCGCCATGATATGGGCGAGGTCGTGACGGATCAGTTCCAGCGCGGGGGCGTCATCGGCCAGCGTGTTGATCGCGATTTTCGCGTCTTCGGCGATCGGCCATTGCAGATCCCAATGCGCGCCGTTCATCTGCGCCGAGATTGCCTTTTTGGCCAGCGAAGGCGCGATGGACGCTGCCACTTCAGCAGGCGTGACGCCGCTGTCATAGGAACGTTGCGAGCCATCGGGAAAGGTGAGGGAGATTTGGGACATGTCTGTCCTCCTCGTCGGTTTGGCGCCCACGGAGCGCCCGGTTGCGGGACTATATTTCGCGGCTGTTTTGCGCGCCCGGGGCAGGGGTGTCAAGCGCCGCACATGCAAAACGCGCCCGAAACGGGCGCGCTGCGTCAATTCGACCAATCGTGCGGC
>NZ_CAJYBT010000022.1 GCF_913064665.1 uncultured Thioclava sp. | reverse complement strand
ACCAACCATCGTGCATACAGCTAAGGGAGGCACCCGACGGCACTAGGCAGCGCAAAACATTGAAGGAGCGCGACATAAGGTACGGCGCGAGGGCTTGAGAGGAAGGGGGGGGGGTGGGCGCGGTGAAGCCGTGCTGCCCATACGAGTAGTAGGCGAAACGCACAAGGACCACCTTGGCTGTCGGTTGGACATGGATAGACTGGCGGCGAAGGCGCCGTGGTCATTGCGAAAGACCCACCATTGGCTCGTTTAGCTGCCGTTCGGGATCGTCGGGAAGCCACTGAATTTCGCGGGATCACCGCCCTTGCGAATGTGCTCCACCACCGAAGCGGATAGAACCGTTTGCCGTCGAACTCGCCCAGGTCGAGCATGATCTGTCCGAGCCGGCCAAATTCGCGCAGGCTCGCCAAGATGCCAACCTGCACGAAGGACACACCTTGGCGTCAATCGTCTGATAGGCGTCCTGTTCCGCGCCCATGAGCTGCCAGAGCCATTCCGAGGCAGGCTCCTCCGTAGCCGACGTGTTCAGCAGTTCATCGCAACCTCAATTCTGAGCTCGCATCAAAGACAAAAGCGTCTGCAGGATTGAACTCCACGATCACCTGTTCGCCCGCTGGCTTGATATCCAGACCATCCGTTTCAACAACAATACGTTCACCCGTCGACGTGTGCAGATAGTCGTATGCGACACCACCGAGCTGCTCGGAAATATCGACAGTAATCGGCGAAGACGCGCTACGCAGGGATAAGTGTTCAGGCCTCAACCCAACGATGACCTCGGCACCAGAAGGAGGAAGTGCGAAATTGCAGGGGATCGTTGCATCCCCGAGACCAGGAATCCGAACCTCTGCCCCCTCCGTGATACCTTTCATGAAATTCATCGCAGGCGAGCCGATGAAACCCGCTACGAAAACGTTGTCGGGGTCGCGGTAGAGCTCCATCGGGCTACCAACCTGTTCGACCTGGCCAGCCCTAAAGACAACGATACGGTCTGCTAATGTCATGGCCTCCACTTGATCGTGCGTTACATAAATCATTGTGACGTCCTGCAAACTTTTATGCAGGCGCGCAATTTCAAGGCGCATTTGGACACGCAGCGCAGCGTCCAAGTTCGACAAGGGTTCATCGAACAAGAATACCCGCGGATTTCGAATGATTGAGCGCCCGATCGCGACACGCTGGCGTTGACCACCCGACAACTGCCGAGGCGTTCGATCGAGCAAGCTCTCAAGTTGAAGCGTCGCTGCGACCTCGGAGACACGCCGCTGAATCTCGCCTTTCGGGGTTTTCGCGAGCTTCAAGCCAAAGCCGATGTTCTCGGCTACCGTCAGATGCGGAAACAGAGCATAGGATTGGAATACCATGGCGAGGTCGCGCTTCGACGGTGCAAGATGGGTGACATCGCGGCCTCCAATCGAAATCGTACCGTCGGTAACGTCTTCCAGCCCGGAAATCATGCGGAGCATCGTCGATTTTCCGCAGCCAGAAGGACCAACGAAGACAACGAACTCGCCCTTGTCGATCTCGAGATCCACGCCTTGGATAACGTCTACCGCGCCAAACGATTTGCGGATTTCTTTTAGGTGTACTTGTGCCATGTGTTAGCCCTTTACCGCGCCCATAGTCATGCCTTTGATGAAATAGCGCTGGAAAAACAGAAAGATGAGGATGGTCGGAAGGCTGGCCACGAGCGACAACGCCCCTTGAACGCCCCATGCGACGGTGTATTGCCCACGCAAGTTCACGATGCCGAGCATGATCGTGCGCATCTCGTCCGACTGCGTGAAAATCAGTGGCCAGAGGAAATCATTCCAGATCCAGGTGAATTGTAGCGTCGCCAGAACGGCAAGCGCTGGAAGGCTGAGTGGCAGAGCCACGCGAGTCAGCACCTTCCACTCATTCGCCCCTTCGAGGATCGCAGCTTCACGTAGAGCATTCGGTACCGTCGCAAAGAAATTGCGCATTAGCAGGGTGCAAATCGGAATACCCAGTGCGGTATGGACGAAGAAGATCGGCCAAAGCGTATCAATCATGCCCAGCGCATTAAACAGCCGGAAGAGTGGCACGAGGATGACCTGCGGCGGGAAGAACATGCCCGCAATCACGACAAGGAACAGAAGGTTGCTTCCCCGGAACGGAAGTTTAGCGAATACGTAGCCTGCCAGCACGCCCAGCCCGGTCGAAGCGATGGTCGCGGGGACTGTCACGATCAACGTATTGAGGAAGTAACGATGCACCGATGGATTGCTGAGAACCTCGATATAATTGCCCAGATACAGGCTATCGGGCAGCGACCACAGATCACCCAAGGCGATTGAGCGCGTCGTCTTTATCGAAGAGAGCAGGACGCCAAGTGTCGGCGTCAGAAAAAGCGCGGCGAGGATGACCAGCACCACGAAGATCGTGACCGGCCAGGGGTTGAACCGTTTGGTATGAATGGTCGCGACATCAGCCATAGATCTCATCCACCTTCTTGAGTTGCCGGAAGTAGACACCGATGATGGTGAGTGCGATCAGAAACAGCACAACGGAAATGGCACTGCCATATCCCATCAGGTATTTCTTAAAGCTCTCATTATACATGAACATCGCGAGGGTATCGGATGAGTTGAATGGCCCACCACCCGTCATGATGTAGAGAATATCAAACCCTTTCAGAGAATTAATCATCGACAGCGCGATAACGACCACGGTTGACGGGGTAAGAAGCGGCAAGATCACGCGCCG
Organism: uncultured Thioclava sp.; assembly: GCF_913064665.1. Classification (GTDB taxonomy): domain Bacteria; phylum Pseudomonadota; class Alphaproteobacteria; order Rhodobacterales; family Rhodobacteraceae; genus Thioclava; species Thioclava arctica. Next base: position 51,447 of record NZ_CAJYBT010000022.1, on the reverse strand, counting down.
GATCCGCTGCCAGGTCGAGGCGCCCTCAATAGCGCAAACCTCAAGCAAGTCACTCGGAACGGACGTAAGCCCAGCGAGGTAGACGACCATGGCAAGGCCTGTTTGCTGCCAGGACCATGCGATGATTACCGAGTAGAGTGCGGAGTTGGGCCGCGCGAGCCATGCGAAATTGAACTTCTCGCCGCTTACACTCTCGATCATGGTATTCAGCAATCCCCAGTCGGGCTGGTAGATCCAGATCCAAATCTGCCCCACAACGATCGAGGATAGGCATATCGGTAGATAGAAGATCGTCTTGAATATCTTTGCGCCACGGATGTTCGTGTCGAGCAGCAACGCTAGCGTCAAGCCAAGCACCGTCGGGCCGAAGATGGCCGCAACCATCCAGATCGCCGTATTCACGATGGCGCCGTAGAAGAGGTGATCTGTCCATATTTTTCGGAAATTATCGAAACCTACATAGTCGTAGCTCTCGTTGAAACCGTTCCAGTTCGTGAAACTATAGTAGAACGATGTAAAGAGTGGCCAGACCACCAATACGCCGAACACCGTCAACGGTAACGCCAATAACACGATGCGCCAGAAGCGGTTCGTGCGGTCCATGTCTTTCTCCTAAGTAACGAGGGCGAGCTGCCCGTTATGCAGAGGCGGCTCGCCAATTCAGGTTATTGAGCGAATGCAGCTTTCGCGTCGCTCGCAACCTGCGGCAGGATCGTCTCGACCTGCGAAGGGTCGTCCATAAACCTGGCGAACATCGACAACCCAACTTCGGCGACCGGCGGCGCGGTTGCGAGATCGTAGTTGAAGGCGAAGGCCTGTGAATCCGCGACCGTTTGGAAGGCTTTGTACATCACGGGACTATAATTCGAGGGGTCAACATTCACGTTGGCCGACAGTGCGCCCTGAGCCTTGCTCCAGTCCGCTTGCACCTCGACGTTCGAGACCATGAATTCAAGGAATGCTTCCGCACCCGGGACATTCTTCGCGTTCGCGGAGATCACAAGCCCGTCGACTGGACCGACCGACGTGTTCGGAACATTGGCATCAATGGTCGGGAAAGCGAAGAAGTCGTAGTCCCCGCCCGGCTCGAGGCCGAGTCCATCCCAGTAGCCGGTGATCCAAGTCCCCATAAGGGTCATCGCAGCATCGCCACGTGCGACCTTATCAGCCGCATCAGTCCAAGTATCGGCATTCGCGTTTTCAACGAAATAGCCGGCATCGATCAGGCTCTTCCACATCTCGATGGCCTTGCGGACCTCTGGGTCGTCATAGGAGGCGTCCCCGGCCATGAGACGTGCGCGATAATCCGGGCCCGCCGTCCGAAGAAGCAGATAGTCGAACCAGAACTGCGCCGGCCAGCGGTTCTTGGACCCCAGCGCGATCGGCGTCACTCCCTTGTCCTTAAGGGTCTTGCATAGCGCCAAGAAGCCATCCCAATCGGTAGGCATTTCTGTCACGCCAGCATCCGCCAATACGCTCGTGTTATAGAACACCCCCGCATAGTGATAGTTCAGCGGAACAAGGTAGCGTTTATCATTGTAGATCGTTGCGCTCTCGGCAATTGAGCGCGCAATGGTCTTGTCGAGACCAGCAGCCTTCCAGACGTCGTCGATCGGGCGAAGACTGTTCGAGTCGACGATGAACTGGACCCTTGCGCCAGCCCAGTAGCTGAATACATCCGGCAGACTGTTGCCGGCGGCACGCACCAGAATGTCTGTCTTGTAGTCCTCATGGCCGACAGGACTGTCCTTCATAGAATAGCCGGTAGCTGCCTCGAAGCGCGCGATCTGCGCATCGAACGCCTTGAGCCCGAGCTCGCCGGTGAAATAGTGACTGATCGTCACCTCCCCACCAGCAGCGAACGCTGATGAAAAGACGCTAGCCGCCGGGACACAGACAGCTGACGCCAAAAGTCCGCGCCGAGTAAGGTTTGCCATTTCTTTCTCCTCCCATGTTTAACATTGTTAAACTTATTTAATTCCTACTGATCCCTTCCATCATAATATTATTCATAGGTCAACAAAACTCATTGCATTTTGTCAGTCACCCCCCTATTCCCGGAAATGAACCTAAAAACGGGTGCAAATGTTTTCTTATGCTGTACTGATTGTTTAATATATGCAAACATTCGAAGTCAAACTGATGCATCCGTGGAGAATAATGTATGCGCCTTCTTCAATCTCTCAGCCGCGGCCTGATCGCTCTGGACATCCTTCGAGACGCGCAAGGACCGATGCGCTTGACCGAAATCGCGGCGCAGCTTGGCGTGGAAAAACCCAATGCCTCGCACATAATGAAGACACTCGTGGCGGCCGGCTACGCGAGCCAAGACGAGTCCCGCCGATATCTACTGACACCCAGAGAGAATCCCGCCCCTTCAGGGCATAGCCTTTCGGAAATCATCAGTTGCAAGGAAAAGGTGCGCCCTGCCCTTGAAGCGCTTGTAAGGACCACCGGAGAATGCGCCCATCTGGCCGTTCTGGTGGAAGACCGCGTCTGGTATATTGATAAGGTCAATTCGGAACTTCCGCTCAAAGTCGACCATCCCGTCGGCTCACTCTCCCCACTGCACTGCACGGCACTCGGGAAGGCGTTTCTCGCCTTCGGCGATGCCGTGGTGCCGAATGAGATGCCGCCATATACCAGCAAAACGATTACCGACCGCGCGCAACTGGACGCCGAGATCTCGGCAACCCGCGAGCGCGGCTACGCAATCGACGATGAGGAATTCTCACAGGGGATCCGTTGCGCCGCGTGTCCGGTCTTCGATCAGAACGGACGAATGATCGCGGCGCTCGGCGTGTCCGGCCCCTCTGTTCGCGTCGACGAGGCACGCCTCAAAGAAATCGGGGATCAGGTCCTTGCGACCGTCTCCCCACCAATCAAGGACAGGACTGAAATATGACATCCAAGCCCATCCGAGTTGGCATCGTCGGGACGGGACGCATCTCCGATCTTCACGCCATCGAATACCTGAACAATCCTGCCGCACAAATCACGGCACTGTGCGACCGGGATGCAAGCATTGCTCAAGGCCGCGCGCAGGCATGGGGCTGCACCGATGCCGCAATCGAGACAGATCTCGACGCGCTTCTTGCCCGCGACGACGTGGATCTGGTGGAACTTCTGCTACCGCACCACCTGCACCTCGAAGCCGCTTTGAAGGCGATGGACGCGGGCAAGATCGTGTCCCTGCAAAAGCCGATGTGCATGAACATGGATGAGGCAAATCAGCTGGTCGAGGCCTCAGAGGCCTATTCTCGCCCGTTCAAGATCTTCGAGAACTTCATCTTTCACCCCCCCGTCATGAAAGCGAAGGCGCTGATTGAAGACGGCGCGATCGGCACACCGCTTTCGATCCGCCTCAAGTCGAACCCCGGCACCAGCAAGACAGCCTGGGAAGTCCCCGGCGCCGCCGATGCCTGGCGCCAGTCGATTGAAGCCGCCGGCGGCGGGCCGCTTGTCTTTGACGACGGGCACCACAAATTCGCGCTCGCATGGCACTTCATGGGCAACCCCGAAGAGGTCCATTCCTTCATTCACCAGACCGAACGCCCCACCGGCGGTTTCTTCGACGCGCCTTCGATCGTGTCTTTCCGCTTCCCCGGCCAGCGGATCGGCAATCTCGAGGTCGTCTACTCCCCCGATCTGGAAATCGCTTCGCAGTATTACGCGCAAGACGACCGGGTCGAGATCACCGGCACGTCGGGCATCTTGTGGATCAACTGCGGCCACGGCCAGATCGGTGACCCGGCCCCGCTGGTCCTGTATCGCGACGGTGACGTCACCGAATATCGCGACATTGCCAAGGGTTGGGAACAAAGCTTTGTTCAATCGACCCGGCATTTCCTCGCCGTTCTGCGGCATGGCGGCGACCCCAAACTGACCGCACGCGAAGGGCGTGATGTGCTGCGCTTTGCACTGGCTGCGGAGCAATCGGCGCGCGAAGGGCGCGCCATCGAAATCGTGGAGGCCAAGTGATGCCCAGCACGATTGCTCAAGCGACCACGCGCGAAGACCGCGCCGCATGGATCGCTGCGGCGGGCGGGCTCAAGGCGGCAATCGCCGCCGGGGCCTTCTCCAAGCCAGTTGACCTGCCGCTGACCGAGGCACTTGTTCTCGGGCTAATGCGCCAAGGCGTCCGCAAATACCTGATGATCCTCGGCCATGGCTCGACCGAGCTGGGCGAGACGCTGCGCATCTATGAGGAAGCGGGCCTGATCCGCGGCTACCAGTTCCGAAATGAGGTCGAGATGGCCCATGCCGGGACCGCGCTGCGCTGGATCTATGATGAGCCCTGCGCTGTCGTGACCTCGATCGGCCCCGGTGCGTTGCAGGCCCTGGCTGGATCTTTGGCCGCGGCCTCCAACGGTGTGGGTCTTTACCATATCTACGGTGACGAGACGACCTACGGCGAAGGCTACAACATGCAGCAGGTCCCCAAGCCGCAGCAGGGCCTGTTCGCTCAGATGACATCGACGATAGGCGAGAGCTATACGCTGCACACGCCCCAGGCGCTGCGCGACGCTCTCCGTCGAGGGGCAGCGACGGTCTTCCATCCTTGGAAGTCGGGCCCGTTCTTCTTGAACCTGCCGCTGAACACTCAGCCGGAATCCTGCCGGATCAGGATCGACGCGCTGCCGACGCGCCCGAATTGGCCCGCGGTGAACACCACAGACGACGCAACGCTGCAGGCAGCTGCTGACGAGATCCGCTCTAACGCCAAGATTGCGATCAAGGCAGGAGGAGGCTCGCGTTCGGCTTCGGCCGCGCTGACCCGCTTTGCCGAAACAGCAGGTGCCGCCGTTGTGCTTAGCCCCGGCTCGACCGGCGTCTTGCCTGATGCCCATCTGCAGAACATGCATGTTGGCGGCTCCAAGGGGTCGATCTCCGGAAATTTCGCGATGGAAAACGCAGAGCTCGCGATCTTTATCGGTAGCCGCGCGGTCTGTCAGAGCGATTGCTCGGGCATTGGCTGGCCGAACGCGCGCAAGGTGATCAACATCAATCCCGATCCGCGTGACGTTCAGCACTACAACAACACGATTGCCTTGTGCGGTGATGCGACAGTGATCCTCGAACGACTGACCGGCCTCCTCAAGGACACCGAGAGCGTCGACAAGTCCGACTGGCTGGCCCAGTGCGCCGCGCAGAAGGCAGACTGGGTGCGGTTCAAGGCAGAACGTTTCGCGACGCCGGTGATCGACGATCCAATGTGGCGGCGCCCGGCGCTGACGCAGCCTTTCGTTCTGCATGCGGCAGATCAGTTCGCGCGGAAAGTCGGCGCGGTGAAGCTGTTCGACGCGGGCGATGTTCAGGCGAACGGCTTCCAGATCGTCGAAGACAACGCGCCCGGCGAAACCTTCACCGAGACCGGGGCGTCGTATATGGGCTTTGCTGCGTCAGGCCTGATCGCGGGCGGGCTTGCCGACGAGGGCCGCTACGGGATCGCCTTCACTGGCGACGGCTCTTTCATGATGAACCCGCAGGTTCTGATCGACGGGGTCGAGCATGGCGTTCACGGAACGATCCTGCTGCTCGACAACCGTCGCATGGCCGCGATCAGCCAGCTTCAAAACGCGCAATATCAGATCGACTACCGCACCAATGACGGCGTCGCAGTCGATTACCTCTCGATGGCCGCGTCGGTATCCGGCGTTCTGGCCCTGTCGGGTGGCGACACAGCCGAAAGCCTTAACGACGCTCTCACCAAGGCCCATGCCTATCCCGGTCTCAGTCTGGTCTACGTGCCCGTCTACTACGGTCACGATCCGCTTGGAGGCATGGGTACCTACGGAAGCTGGAATGTCGGCAATTGGTGCGCGGAAGTTCAGGAAAAATACGCCCAGTCCGAAATCTGAGCGACAGGAGGAACAGAAATGTACGAGAATTACGGTCTTCTTCTCGAAGGCGAGTGGCGCCCGGGAGCATCTGGTGAGACGATCGAGGTGCGCAGCCCGGCCACCGAAAAGGTCATCGGAACAATTCCCGCCGCCGGTCAGGTGGAGATCGAGGCTGCGCTCGCGGCTGCATCCGAGGGCTTCATCGCTTGGTCGCAGGTGCCCGCCTGGTCGCGTGCCACGATCCTGCGGCGCACCGCAGAGCTCTTGCGCGAGCGCAACGAAGCCTATGCCCGCCTGATGTCAACCGAAACTGGCAAACCTCTCGCCGAAGCACGCGCCGAGGTAAATGCGAGCGCTGATCAATTCGAATGGTATGGCGAAGAGGCCAAGCGCATCTACGGTCAGACCATCCCGGGACGGAACCCAGATGAACGGCTAATGGTCAACTATCAGCCTATTGGCCCCTGTCTCGCGCTGTCTGCATGGAACTTTCCGATGCTTCTACCAGCGCGGAAGATCGCCGCGGCGCTGGCAGCAGGCTGCTCGGTCATCTCCCGGCCGGCCTCCGAAGCGCCCGGTTCGGCATTTGCAGTCGGACAGGCACTGCTCGATGCGGGTCTTCCCGCAGGCGTGCTCTCGATCCTGACCGGAAAGCCGGCACCGATGGTCGCTCAGCTCATCGCTTCACCCGTGATCCGCAAGGTTTCGCTGACCGGGTCTGTCCCCGTCGGCAAGGAAATCCTGCGCCAATGTGCAGGTTCTGTGAAGAAGGTGACGATGGAGCTTGGCGGTCACGCACCGGTCATCGTCTATCCCGATGCCGATCCGGTCGCCACGGCGCAAAAGCTCGCCGCGACCAAATTCCGCAACTGCGGCCAGGTCTGCATTTCGCCCTCGCGCTTTTATGTCCACGAAGAGATCCTGGAGCCGTTCAGCAAGGCGTTTGCCGAATATGCGGCTGGGCTGAAGGTCGGGGACGGTCTCGACGAGACGGTGACCACGGGACCGATGATCCGTGGGCGCGCGATGGAAGGAGCGATCGACCTGATCGAAGACGCGAAGGAAAGAGGAGCCGATATTCTCACGGGTGGCAAACGCTCCGCCGAGCATGAGAACGGACACTTCCTAGAACCAACCGTTCTGGGGAATGTTCCCGCAACGGCGCGGATCATGAGCGAAGAACCCTTCGCCCCAGTGGCGCCGATTGCGTCATTCAAGACCTTCGACGAGGTCATCGCACTCGCGAACTCGACCCAGTTTGGCCTTGCCGCTTATGTCTTCACCAATGACAGCGATCTCGCGGCGCGCACGTCCGACGCCCTCGAAGCTGGCATGGTCGGGATTAACGAAACCCTCTTGGCAACAGCCGAAGCGCCGTTTGGCGGCATCAAGGAGAGCGGCTTCGGGCGAGAAGGGGGGAGCCTCGGAATCATGGACTACCTCGTACCGAAATATGTTCGCCATCGCCTCGTGAAAGGAGCGCTCAATGTCTGAACACGCCAAGGGCCTCATGGGTGGCCTCACCAATTACGGCGACCCTGAATTCGCGCGCTACCTGCGTCGTTCCTTCGCAAAATCGATGGGTTACACGGGTGAGTCACTGGACAAGCCAATCGTCGGCATCTGCACAACAGAAAGCGGGTTCAACAATTGCCACCGTCACTTCCCGGAGCTTATCGAGGCGGTCAAGCGTGGCGTTCTCGCGGCAGGAGCACTGCCCGTCACCTTCCCGGTCATCTCGCTGGGTGAAGTTTTCCTAAGTCCAACTTCGCTGGTCTATCGCAATCTGATGGCCATGGCGGTCGAAGAGATGATTAGAGCTCAGCCGATGGATTCTGTCGTCCTTCTCGGCGGTTGCGACAAGACAGTGCCGGGCCTTTTGATGGGTGCTCTGTCGGCTGGCAAGCCCGCTTCACTGGTTGCTGCCGGCCCGATGATGACCGGACGCCACAAGGGAGAACGTCTCGGTGCGTGTACCGATTGCCGTCGCTTCTGGGGGCAATTCCGAGCAGGTAGCGTCGATCAAGAAGAAATTGATCGAATTGAAGGGCGTCTTGCGACGACCGCGGGCACCTGTGCCGTTATGGGCACCGCCTCTACCATGGCGCTGGTCGCCGAAACTTTGGGCATGATGTTGCCCGGGACCTCTGCCATTCCTGCCGTCCATGCCGACCGGCTTCGCGCGGCTGAGGAAACGGGCGCACTGGCCGCAAAAATGGCCGTCACCGGGGGCCCAACCCCAGACAAATTGGTCACACGCGAGTCCGTCGAAAATGCGCTGCGCGTTCTGATGGCGGTATCTGGCTCTACAAATGCGGTGATCCATCTGGCGGCTGTTGCCGGACGCCTCGGGATCGACATTGAACTAGATCGATTGAACGAGATTTCTGACGAAACGCCTGTTCTCGTGGATCTGAAACCGGTCGGGAATGGATATATGGAAGATTTCCATCATGCGGGCGGACTGGATGGAGTCTTGCAGGGCATCAAAGACCGACTTGTTCGTGACTGTCAGGATTTGACCGGGCTGACGATGGGCGAGCGATTGGATCGCGAGCTGATTGATCCAATAGATCCGACCTTCATCCGTCCGGCGTCGGATCCGATCGATGCACAAGGTGGCCTCATTGCACTGAAGGGTTCGCTCGCCCCTGGCGGCGCGATCTTGAAGCGGGCCGCGGCCACTCCCGAGTTACTTGAACATGAAGGGCGCGCGGTCGTGTTCACCTCGCTTGATGATCTGTCGGCACGTATTGACGACCCGGATCTGGATGTCACAGCTGACGATGTTCTCGTGCTTCAGAACGCTGGCCCTCGAAGCCCTTCAGGTATGCCGGAGGCAGGGTATCTACCGATCCCGAAGAAACTTGGGCGCGCGGGCGTTAAAGATATGGTGCGGATCTCAGATGCACGCATGTCGGGAACGGCATTTGGCACGATTGTGCTGCATGTGACGCCAGAGGCAGACCTTGGCGGGCCGCTTGCGTTGGTCCGCGATGGAGACCGTATCCGGCTTTCGGCAACGCACAAATCAATCGATCTGCTTGTTTCCGAAGAAGAGCTTGAGCGCCGCCGAGCGGAACTTGTTGAACCCAAGGGTGAATGGGATAGAGGCTATCGCATGCTCTATCGTGATCATGTCCTGCCAGCCACCGAAGGGTGTGACTTTGATTTCCTCCGCAAGCAGGGATAAAGGCAGCCCAAATAACCGCTTCGACCGATGAAATCTCGTAGCAGATTTCGGCAGCCCGACAGAGATCGGGCTGCCGTTACGCAGAACCTCAGGCAATAGACATTCAGATCCTGTAGATAATTTGAGCTCAGTTCAGGCCGGTCATCGCGTGGCGTCGCGAACAATTACTTTGCGGCGCAGCAGTCTACGGTCACACGGTTTCCCCTCCGCCCGCAACAATCATCCGTCGCTTTCTTGACTTGGTCACCAACATCTCAGCCTCTGCCCGCTCCACGCGATCCGAGTTGAGAAATACTTAGGATATGCGTTCGTTTTTCTTTCCCTCAAAACGGAAAAAAGCTAAGCTCAACCCAGAAAGTCATTATCCAATATAACACTGATAAGACACGCAAAGATTCAGGAAAACTTCGCAAAGTTATGCGCAAATGCTCCGCAACTCTCTGAGTCAAATCAGGCAGATTTTTTCAACGTTTTCAAAGCCCAGTCTGCAACATTATGCGCCGCCCTACACTACGAAGATCGTGATTTTGAAAGCGCACGCGCAGTAAACCGAGAATGGCTGAATTGGCGTTAGAACGCCTTGGAACGATGCCAAAACCCAGCTGCTGACAAGGCGCCAGACAGAGCAAGAATACGAGAGCATAGCTCGTTTCAGCCAAGCGACTCTTCGAAAAAGCTCAGCAGACGTTTCCAGTGTCGCTCAGATCCCTCGGGGTCGTAAACGCCATGATCCGACACTGCCCAGCCATGCGCCATACCGATGTAATTCTCGATAATATGGTCCACTTCGGCTTCGCGCAGGGCTTGTGCCAGCCGGGCGGATTGCTCGGGCGGGAAACTTTTATCGACCCCGGCAGACCCCACATAGACCCGCGCCCGGATATCGGCGGCGCGGCGATGCGGGCTGTCGGGGGCGTCGCTGGCCAGCCCGCCGCCATGAAAGCTCGCGGCGGCTCCCACCCGCTCGGGATAGGCGGCCGCAGCGTTCAACGCGCGCGCGCCGCCCATGCAATAGCCGACCGTGCCCACCGGGCCCGTCACCCCTTCGGCTGCCAGCGCATCGAGAAATCCCGCACTGTCGCGGATCGTCATGTCTTGCGTGGTATTGCCCAACATTTCCATAAGCACGTCGCGGGACTCCGCGTTTGAAAAGGCAGTGGCCGTGTCAAAGGGCCCATAGGCGCCGTAGCGATAAAACAGATCCGGCAAAAGCACGGTGTAGCCAGCCGCGGCCAACCGCTCGGCCATCCCATCCAATGCAGGGCGCGGGCCAAACGCATCCATGTAAAGAATGACGCCGGGGCGCGACTGAGCGCCTGCGTGCCCCTCAGCCGTAAAGATTGCCGCGGGCGCCGTCCCATCCAGCGTCTCGATCTTGATTGCGCGTTTTGTCATGCCTGTCTCCATTTCCGACGTGCCTGTTTCCTGAGAATTAGGCTGGCACACACGCTCGTCCAACATCACTTTTTGCAGACCTTAGCGTGAGCTTGTCGCGGCAACGGCCCCAAACCGTGTTCCCGAGCGCCAGCACATGAAACGAGTGGCGAAGCCGTATACAACATTTTGCGCGATCTCGGCGCGGATATTCCCGGAATATGCAGCTAAGGCTTGCTCTTGCCAGCCTGTCCCTTATCTCAGGAATGAGGCAAGGAGTGAGTATGAGTGAAAGCGACGATATCGAGGCGGCCATGACGCGAGCCGAGATTTCTGGGTTGGGACATGCGCCCGACCCAAGGGATATGCGGCGGCTGCGCGATGCGCTGGGGCAATTTGCGACTGGCGTGACGGTCGTCACCGCCTGTGAATGCACCGATGCAGCCACCCCGGTGGGCATGACGGTGAACAGCTTTGCCTCGGTCTCGCTTTCGCCTGCGTTGATCTTGTGGTCAGCCGCGCGCAGTTCGATGCGCCATGCCCATTTCACGCAAGCCCCCGCCTTTGCCGTGCATGTGCTGCGCGACGATCAAGAGGCAATCGCGCGCCGTTTCACCCAGCGTGGCGATGGGTTTGACGGGCTGAGCTATGCGCCCAATGCCGATGGCGTGCCGTTACTGGCGGGCGCGCTGGCGCGGTTCGAATGCGTCACAGAGGCGCGCCATGACGGTGGCGATCACACCATCATCATTGGCCGCGTCACGCGCTTCACCCAGTCAGACGTTGGCGCACCCCTCGTTTTCGCCAAGGGCGAATTCGGCCGCTTCGTCAGCACGTCTTAATTCAGCGCTGCGATCCGTTTCGCTAGCTCTGACACCGCGGCCCCTTGTGCTGCCACGATGGCGCTGGGTTCGCCCGTTGCGATGGGCACGCTAAAGTCAAAGCGGCGCACCACATCTCCCCCGCCATTCAACCCGGCAGGCGAGACGAAATACACACCCGAAACATGCAAGGCCCCATCGGCGCCCGGCAGGATTTGTTCGATGCGCACCTCTATGCGGCGGCGCGGCGGGTCTGAGAGCGGCCAGGGATCAGACAACACGGTCGCCCCCGAGATCGCCGAGATTTGGCGCGCTAGGGCCAACGTAATGGAGCGCGCCGGGTCATCTGCCCACAGATTGTCGGGGTTCGAGCGCAGCGCCCCATCGGGCGTCTGATAGGCGATCTCTTGCGCGGTGGCATATTGCGGCAAGGACACCTCGCGCAGTTCAGCGGTGCCAATCCGGTTTGGCAGGCTCTTTTTTACCGCAGGCGGTTCGATGGGATAGCGTGCGACCTTTTCAGGGTTGGAACACGCGGCGAGGGCCAGCAAGCATAGCGGAATGAGGCGCAGCATCGTCATCGGCATCTCCAATCAGCGGCCAAGAATAAAGGCGCGCGGGTTGCGTTCGATCATCCGCGCCACCGCGCCAATATTGGCAATCGAGCGGCGCAGTTCGCGCAGCATATTACTCGTCTCGTTCGAGAAGTTCGAACCCTGTCCATACGTCGCCACCAATGCGCGCGCTTGGCCGACAAGATCCTGCAACTGTTGCGTCAACTCGGGCAAGCGATCTGCCGCCTTCGAGATGGACCCCGCCGCCTGTTGCGTCGCATCCAACGTCTCGTTCAACTTCTCCGCCGCGCCAGCCTTGCGCAGCTGTTCCAGAATCGCCGCCGTCTGTTCGAGCGTGTTGTTGAGCGATTGCGGCAGATCCTGCGTGCCCGGCTTGTTCAACAGGCCGTTGATATCGGCAAGGATCGTATCAAGCTTATTGCCAATATCGCCCAGCGGCATATCCGCGATCGCCGTCGCGGCCTTATCCGCAGAGGCAAGCGTTTTATCGAGGCCAGAAATCTCCTCGAGCACCGAGGACGCCGCCTCGGTCACACGATCCAACGCCGCCACCGTCTTATCCGCCGCGCCCTGTTTGTTCAGATCGGCGGTGAAGGTGCGCAATTGTTCCAGCAGACCCGACAATTCCCCGGGCACTTTGCGCGTGTTCTCATTCTCGGCAACTGCCGAGATCGAATCCATCGTGCGAATGGCCGAGTTCATCAAATCTTCGATCGGCAGACCCTCAATGCGCTTGAACACCCCTTTGGCAGATTTCGTAATATCGTTCTCTGATGTCGGCGCAGTCGGGATGGTTGGATAGGGTTTCGCATCAAGATTCATCGTCTCTTTGGGTTGATCGGCGACATCGGTCAACTCGACCACCATCGTCCCGCCCAACAATCCGGTTGAGGCAATGCGCGCGCGCAGGCCATTTTCAATCTGACCTTCGAGGAATTGCGACACCTGTTCGGCATCAGTGTCACGCGCCAGCCCCAAACGATCAGGCGAAAGCGCAATCGTCACCTGTTGCTGGGCAAACCGCTGGCCCGCCGAGTCCTCATGCACCTTGATGGCAAGGCCAGTCACTTCGCCCGCCTCAACACCGCGGAATTGCACCTTGGAGCCAACCGAAAGCCCCTGCACCGGGTCGTCAAACAACAAGGAATAGCGCGGCGGATCAATCTGATCGGATTGGAAGATCGAGTTCTCAGCCGAGCCTTTACTATCAAACAGACGGAAAGATTGCCCGTTATCGACAATGCCCCCGCCGCTGGTAAAGGTATCAAATTCAACCCCGCCCTGCACCAAGGTCGCAAGCGAGCGCACATCAAGGCTCAGCCCTGACGTGTCAAATTTCACCGAAAACCCTGACGTGTTCCAAAACCGCGTCTGCGTTGATAGCAGATCGCTATAGGGCTTTTCGATAAAAGCATCGACGATCACGCCCGAGCCATCTTTATCAAGGCGCAGGTTTTGCAAATGCCCCACCGTGATCCCACGATACAAGATCGGCGCTCCATCAACGATCCCACCCGCATCCTTTGAGCTAAGCTCAATGCTGATGCCCTTGCTTGGATCGGGGGAAATCGGCGGTGCCTCCAGCCCCTTGAACTGATCTTGATAGCCGTTCGGCGTGTTATTCCAGAACCCCTCGATATAGGTGCCTGACAGCACGGTCCCGAGATTCGAGATCCCGCGAGCCGACACTTCGGGGCGCACCAGCCAGAACTTTGTCTGATTGTCGATGAAGGGCGAAACATCCTTATCGACGCGCACCCCAAGACGCACCTGCGTCAAATCAGAGGTAAACCCAACGGATTCTACCTTGCCCACCTCGACTTCGCGGAACTTCAAGGGTGTGCCGATCTCGACCCCGGTGGCATCCTTGAAGTCGATATGTATCAGCGCGCCACGATCGGAATAGCTTTTCCACGCGACCCCAAGTGTAATGGCCAGCGCCAGCAGGGGCACGATCCAAACCACCGAAAGCCGGGTCCAGATCGGACGCGGGGCTTTGGAGATATCAAGCTTGGCCGGGCCGGGTTCGGGCGTGTCGGTCATTTTCTCTCTCTGTCAGGGCCGCGCCAAATCAGACGCGGGTCGAAGCTTTGGGCGGAAAGCATTGTGAATGCAACAGACAGCGCAAAAGACGCGGCCGCCGGGCCGGGATGAATTGAGGCGACAAAGCCAAGCTGCACCAGTGCCGAGAGGATCGCCACGACGAACACGTCGATCATCGACCAGCGCCCGATGAATTCCACCACTTCAAGCATATGCAAATGGGGTTTCCCGCCCTGCCGGCTTTCATTGCCAACCGAAACCGCGAGATAGGCCACCGCAATGAACTTACCAACCGGGATCATGATCGACGCGCCAAAGATGATCATCGCAACGCCGTAATTATGGTGTTTCCATAGCTCGATCGCGCCCCCCACAATCGTATTCTTCTGCGCATTTCCCAGCGTCGTCGTGACCAGCATCGGCAAAAGATTGGCCGGGATGTAGAAAATCATTCCCGCGATCCACCACGCCCACACGGCCTGCAGCCTGTGTCGGTCCACTGCCTGCAAATGCGCCCCGCAGCGCGCGCAATGCCCCTCGTCCTTGGGCCAGACACGACCGCAACGGGTGCAGCCCACCAACCCGGCATCGGTTGCCGTCAATGCGTTCATTTGCGTCCTATCGCGTTCCATATCGTCCAATCGCTGACAAAACTGTTCTTCAGCGCGATCACGATGATCAAAACGCAAAACGCCCAAAAAGCCGGACCCAAAGACACGGTTGCAAGCCCGCCGATCTTTACCAGAGCCACCGCCGTTCCAATAATAAAGATCTCGGCCATCGCCCAGGGCTGGAGCTCCTGGACCAACCTGAAAGTCGTCGCGGCATGGCGATAAGCAGGGCGACCGTTGGCCAGTGGCCACAAGGTATAGATCAAGGCGACAAAACGAAAGATCGGCAAGGCCACGATCATCGTCAGAACGGCAAAGGCCAGCGGCGCAAGAAACCCATCCGAAAACGCCATCGCCACTCCGAAAATCGAACTTTCATGCGACAAGCCGCGCGTCGATATTTCCAGAAACGGGAAAAAGATCGCCCCAATCATCAGGATCATCCCGGTGAACGACAGCGAAACGACGTGGAGGAATGCGTTTTTACGCGGCCACATCAGCACGGTGCCACAGCGCGTGCATTTCGCCCTTTGGCCATCGGCCAGTTCCTCACTGCGATGCAAGACATCACAGCGCGGACAGGCAATCAGCCCGCTCAGGTCATGGTCATGTGGATAAAAGGGTGCCGTCATGTGCTAAATCTAACGATTGCCCACGCCACGACAAGGGCTCGCCAAGATAGCGCGCATTTTATCTGTAAACCGAGCGTTAAACCCGCTCTGCTAAATCTTCCCTCGGGTGAATATGAGGTGGTGTGATGGGCGCGCGCGATACAGCGGCTCCAGTCATCATCAAACGCAAGAAGGTCGTTAGCGGCGGTGGGCACCACGGTGGGGCGTGGAAAGTGGCCTATGCTGATTTCGTGACCGCCATGATGGCCTTCTTTCTGTTGATGTGGCTTTTGAACGCAACGACTGAAAAACAACGCAAAGGGATTGCGGATTACTTTAATCCAACGATTCCAATCAACCGGATTTCCGGTGGTGGCGACGGTGCCTTTGGCGGCGAGTCGGTCTTTTCCGAGGATCAGATCGCGCAAACCGGCAGTGGAGCGATGCAACAAAAACCAACGGCGGAGCATCAGGCCAAAGGTCAGAACTCTGCCGAAGACAAAGCTGACGCCGATAAGGCAAAGTTCGATCAGGCTGCTAAAAACATCGAAAAGGCCCTAATGGGCGTTGGCGGTGAATCGATGGTTTCTGAACAACTCGCGCGCCATATCGTCACCAAGGTGACCGATGAGGGCCTGATTGTAGAATTCTTCGACCTGCCCGGTGAGCCGCTCTTTATCGGCGATAGCGCCACGCCCGAACCACTGACACGTGACCTCGCCAAGATGATAACGCGTGTCTTTGGGCTGGTGAAAAACCACATTGCGATAAACGGGTATACGCGGTCCTATCCGCAAATGCTCAAGCTTGACCCCGTCTGGGAGCTGTCATCTGCGCGCGCTCAATCGATGCGCGAACTGCTGGAAGCGGCGGATTTCGACAAAACACGTATTCAACGCGTCACCGGATATGCTGATCGCAAGCCAAGCGTCAAAAAACCGATGGATCTACGCAATAACCGGCTTGAGATCATCTTGCTCCGCAACCGACTCTGAGGAGAAAAGAGAAAAATTTGAGATGTTAGGACGATCTTAAACCAAAGCGCGCCAATCTAGCTGCAATTCGGACACCGCAGCAGAAAGGCGCCCTAAATGTCCATTTCCTCTTCGTTGAACGCTGGCGTAGCCGGGCTGGCAGCCAATGCCACCCGGCTTGCTACCATCTCAGACAACATCGCGAACTCTGGCACGTACGGATACAAGCGGGCCGTCGCAGAGTTTGAAAGCATGGTGATAAACGAATCGCGTGGCGCAGGATCCTATTCTGCGGGCGGCGTTCGCGCGTCCACCAATCGCCTGATCGAAGAGCATGGCGCCCTCGTGGGCACTTCGAACGCGCTAGATATCGCGGTTTCGGGGCGCGGCATGTTGCCGGTTGCAACCTCGGTCGCGATCGAAGCCTTCTCTGGTGAGCCGCCACTGCTTTTGACGACAACCGGGGCGTTTCGCACCGATGCCGAAGGCACGCTCAAGACGGAATCTGGCCTTGTTCTCCTGGGCTGGCCCGCCAATGCGGATGGCACCATTCCAGTCCTGCCACGCGATACCACCTCAGGTCTGGAACCTGTCGTCGTCAATGCCAACCAGACCGCAGGCGACCCGACCACCAAGATGAATCTGGGTGTGAACCTGCCAGCCGTCGATACCGAGGCTGGCGCTGCGGGCGAAACCTTGCCCCTCTCGGTTGAGTATTTCGGCAACCTCGGCACATCAGAGACGCTTGATATCAGCTTCACACCAAGCATCCCCGCAACCGGCGTTTCAAATGAATGGACGATGGTGATCCGAGATTCGGCAACGGTCGATGATATCGCGACTGCCATCGATGAAAGCATTATCGGCGAATATACCCTGACCTTCGATGACAGCCGCGGGTCGGGCGGCACGCTGGCCACGGTCACACCCGTGTCCGGGGGGGCGTATGACGCCGCAACGGGTAAACTTGCCCTTACAGTCGCGGGCGGCCCGATGGAAATGACCATTGGCAAGATCGGGGACACCAACGGGCTGACCCAACTCTCCGACAGCTTCGCACCGACCGCGATCAACAAAGACGGCTCACCCGTGGGCAATCTGACCGCCGTTGAGATCGACGAGAATGGCTATCTCAAGGCGACCTATGACACAGGCTTCATTCGCACCGTCTATCAAATTCCGCTGGTCGATGTTCCCAATCAGAATGGTTTGACCTCGCTCGACAATCAGACGTTCAAAGTCTCCCCCACCTCTGGCTCGTTTTTCCTATGGGACGCAGGTGATGGCCCGACCGGCTCGATCGAGGGTTACGCACGCGAGGGCTCGGCAGTCGATGTCGCGCAAGAGCTTACCAACCTCATTCAGACGCAGCGCGCCTATTCTTCGAACGCAAAGGTCATCCAGACCGTGGATGAAATGCTGCAAGAGACGACGAACATCAAACGCTGATCCGGATCGGATTACAAATAGGAGGCCATGATGAGTATTACGCTCGCTCTATCCAACGCTTTGTCCGGGCTCACTGCAGCATCGCGGATGGCAGAGGTCGTGGCCTCCAATACCGCCAATGCAATGACCGAAGGCTATGCCCGGCGCGAGGTGCAATTAACCTCGCAAATTCTCGGCACCCGCGGTGCGGGCGTCGCGGTGACCGGCATCAATCGCGCGGTCAATGAAACGGTGCTGCAAGACCGTCGATTGGCCGATGCCAGCGCCCAGAATGCCAGTATGCGAACAGATTTCTTCTCGCAGATGGAAGGTTGGCTGGGGAACCCCGAAGAGGCAGGCTCGCTCTCCACGCAGATGTCTAACCTTGAGGCAACTCTGGTCGCGGCCGCGAGCCGTCCTGACAGCGAACCGCGTTTGACAGCCGTCCTGGATGCCGCAAAAGCGATAACAACCCATCTCAACGAGACCAGCGACAACATCCAGCGCGCGCGCATGACGGCCGATCAGTCGATCGCCTCTCAAGTTGACCGTCTGAATGAAACGCTGGGGCAGATTGACACGCTCAACGCCTCTATCCTCTCCGATCGCACTTCGGGTCACGATATCAGCGCCTTGCTGGATCAGCGTCAGGTCTTGGTAGATCAAGTCTCCACGATCGTGCCCGTGCGCCAAGTGGCGCGCGACAATCAACAGATCAGCCTCGTCACGACGGGTGGCGCGGTTTTACTTGAAGGCAATCCGGCCAAAATCGGGTTTGAGCCCGTGGGCGTGATTACCCCGGACATGACGCAGGGCTCCGGAGCCCTTTCTGGCCTGACGATCAACGGCACGCAGATCGCTACGGGTGAGGATCGGCTGATGGGTGGCGGCTCACTTGGCGCGTTGTTCGTGATCCGAGATGAGCTGGCCCCACAGGCGCAAATCCAACTTGACGCCTATGCTCGCAACTTGATCGAACGGTTTTCCGACCCCGCGATCGACCCAACATTGAACGCTGGAGATCCGGGGCTGTTCACCGATGCTGGTGGGGCGCTTGATATCACCGATGAACTTGGGCTGTCAGGCCGCATTTCCATCAACGCGATCGCCGACCCCGATCAAGGCGGAGCGCTTTGGCATTTGCGTGACGGTCTTGGCGCGACCAGCGCGGGCTCGGTCGGAAATTCGCAGACTCTGTCGGCACTTACCGATGCGCTGACAGCGCAAACGACACCCGCCTCTGGTGACTTCGGTGCCTCAAAACACAGCGCGTCCAGCCTTGCGGCCAATCTGATATCAGAGTTTTCAACCAAGCGGCAAAATGCAGAAACAACGGAAAGCTTCGCGTCAGCGCGTCATCAAACGCTCAATGACCTGGTGCTCGCCGATGGAGTGGATACCGATCAAGAACTGCAGACCCTTTTGCAAGTGGAACGCAGTTATGCGGCCAATGCGAAAGTGATGCAGACTGTCGACACCCTCATTCAAACCCTTCTGGAGATGTAACATGAACTACGTTTCCATCGGCGACATGGCCCAAAGCTTTCAACTGCGCCAACACAACACGCAACTCAAGACCACTCTGTCACAGCTCACGCATGAGGTCGTCAGCGGCGTCAAACAAGATATCGGTGCCGCTGTCGCCGGTGATTTCACGTCGCTGTCCGGCCTCAACCGCAGCTTGTCGATGATGGACAGCTACAAGGTTGTCTCGACCGAAGCGGCCCTTACGACGGATACGATGCAACAGACGCTGGGTGTGATCCAATCCCTGTCAGATGATGTCGGCACCACATTGATGTCTGCCGCAACAAATTTCAGCCCGACGTTGCTTGATGTTTCCGTTACCGACGCTGCGCAGAAATTTAGCACCATCATTTCTGCGCTCAATACCAACGTGGCAGGCCGCTATGTATTTTCGGGCGCGGCGACAGATACCGCGCCTTTGGCCGACCCCGCAGATATCCTGGCAGCTTTGAAAACCGAGATTGCAGGGGCGATATCAGCCGATGATGCGCTCACCATAATTGACGATTGGTTCGCTGCCCCTGCGGGCGGGGGCGGTTTTGTCGACACGGCCTATCGCGGCGACGATAGCCTTGGCCTGACCTTTCGCATTGCGGATGGTGAAACAACGTCGATCGATAGCTCTGCCTCTGATCCGCGCATTCGCGACGCGCTCAAGGGATTTGCGATCGCTTCGCTGATGGCAGATGGGTTGTTCGCTGGGGATCAACAGGCCCGCTCAACCTTGGCGACTGCGTCGGGCGAACGAATTCTTTCGGGCAATTCCCGCCTGACAGCGCTGGCGGCTGACATCGGCGCAAAACAAGGCAAAATCGCCGATACCCAGACCCGCAACCAAGCCGAAAGCACGGCCCTAAAGCTAGCGCGAAACGATTTGATTTCAGCGGATCCCTACGAAAGCGCGACCGCCCTTGAGGCCGTCAACACTCAGCTTGAAACTCTTTATACGTTGACGTCGCGACTGTCGCGGCTGTCTCTGGCGGATTACCTGTAATGCTGAAGCTCCTCTTCGCGCTGTGCCTAGCCCTCTTGCCAACGCTGTCCGCAGCCACACCGATCCGGATCAAGGATCTTGTCGAATTTGACGGAGTGCGCGGCAACGATCTGGTCGGCTATGGCCTAGTTGTAGGCCTCAATGGCACGGGCGATGGGTTGCGTAACGCGCCTTTCACCGAAGAGATCATGTCAAACATGCTTGAACGGCTGGGCGTTAACGTTACCGGCGAACAGTTTCGGCCGAAAAACGTCGCCGCCGTCTTGGTCACCGCGACAATGCCCCCCTTTTCGCGCGCAGGCAGCCAAATCGATGTCACAGTCTCAGCCATCGGTGACGCTAAAAGTCTGTTGGGCGGGACCTTAGTGATGACTCCCCTCAAGGCAGCCGATGGCGAAATCTACGTTGTCTCGCAAGGGACGATTATTGCGGGCGGTACGGTGGCTGAAGGTGCTGGCGCAAAGGTGACCCAAGGTGTTCCGACCTCTGGAAACATCCCAGCCGGCGGCCGCGTAGAGCGTGAAATCGATTTTGCGATCAATGATTTGAGCGTCGTACGTTTGGCTCTGCGCGCCCCTGACTTCACCACGGCGAGCCGGATTGAAGCCGTCATCAATCTTGAATTCGGGCGGCGCGTGGCCGAGATGCTTGATGGTGGGACAGTCGCACTTGATATCAAATCCACCCGCGCGCGCTCGGTTGCGCACGCTATTGGCCAAATCGAGAATCTTGGAGTCGAGCCAGAACAACGCGCCCGCGTGGTCGTTGATCAACGCTCTGGCACCATTGTTATGGGCCAAGATGTACGTATTTCGCGCGTCGCGGTCAGCCAAGGAAACCTGACACTTAAGGTCGAAGAAAGCCCGATCGTCGTTCAACCAAACCCCTTTTCAGAAGGGGAAACCGTGGTTGTGCCGCGCTCAAAAGCTACGATCACCGAAGAACCCGGCATCCGCATGGCTGAAGTGACCGAAGGTAGCACATTGTCGCAAGTGGTAGCCGGACTGAATGCGCTTGGGGTCAGTCCGCGCGATATGATCGACATTCTCAAAAGCATCAACGCTGCAGGTGCCTTGCACGCCGAATTCGTGGTGAATTGAGCAGGCCAAGTGAAATCAACATTGGCAAAGCGCGCTAGCAACCTCTTTCGCAGCAAGTGCGGCCTCGTCTTGGCGGGGCAAGGCACCCGCAGGCCCCATACCGACCGCTGATACGCGTTTCGCTACTGGCAATCTTGTTCATTCTAGACCATTTTGCCCCCATCCGATCTGGCGCAACGAGAGGCCCGCGTGCTTATAGAACAAACTCCCCTCGCGGGCGTCCTTGTCTTAACCCCCAAGCGTTTTGGCGACGCTCGCGGGTTTTTCTGCGAAACCTTTAGTGCAAGGTCTTTTGCGCAAAACCAGCTCAATTTCGATTTCGTGCAAGACAATCATTCGCTATCGCAAGCCGTGGGCACAATCCGCGGTCTGCATTTTCAAGCGCCGCCTCACGCGCAGGATAAACTGGTGCGATGTGGGCGCGGGCGGTTGTGGGATGTGGCGGTTGATATCCGCAAGGGCAGCCCGACTTACGGTCAGTGGTTTGGGACTGAACTCAGCTTTGAGAATGGGCGGCAATTGCTGATCCCCGCCGGATTTGCGCATGGGTTCATCACCCGCGAACCAAGCACCGAGATCATTTATAAATGCACCGACTATTACGCGCCCCAAAGCGAAGGGACGATCCGCTGGAACGATCCTGACGTCGCCATTGACTGGGCGCTCGCTGAGGGCGTGGAACCCGTATTGTCGCAAAAAGATGCCGAGGCAGGCCGGTTCGCTGATCTCGACAGCCCGTTCATTTGGGATGGTGGATCATGAAGCTTTTGGTCACCGGCGGGGCAGGATTTATCGGATCCGCGGTTGTGCGGCTTGCAGTGGCGCGCGGTCATCATGTCATCAATCTTGACGCGCTGACCTATGCGGCCTGCCTTGAGAACGTCGCCAACGTTTCGGGCAGCGACCGCTACGCCTTTGAGCACGTCGATATCCGCGACCGCGCGTCCCTGGATCGGGTGTTTTCCCAGCACCGCCCCGATGCGGTGATGCATTTGGCCGCCGAGAGCCATGTTGATCGTTCCATCGACGGGCCGGGCGATTTCATCGAGACCAATATCACCGGCACGTTCAACATGCTCGAGGCCGCGCGCCGCTACTGGTCCGATCAAGGCAAGCCCGCCACTTTCCGCTTTCATCACATCTCGACGGATGAGGTGTTTGGCTCTTTGCCCAATGATCCGAGTGTCAAATTCACCGAGACAACCCCCTATGATCCGCGCTCGCCCTATTCGGCCTCAAAGGCAAGCTCGGATCATCTGGTGCGCGCCTGGCACGAAACCTATGGCCTGCCCGTCGTGCTCAGCAATTGCTCAAACAATTATGGCCCGTTCCATTTCCCCGAAAAGCTGATCCCGGTGATCATCCTCAACGCCTTGGCGGGGGCCAAACTGCCGATCTATGGCGATGGCTCTAATATCCGCGACTGGCTTTATGTCGAGGATCACGCCGATGCTTTGTTGCTGGTGCTCGAAAAGGGCGTTTCGGGGCGCAGCTACAATATCGGCGGCGAAAACGAGTGTTCAAACCTCGACTTGGTCAAAACGCTGTGCGCCATTCTCGATCAGAAAAAACCAAAGCCCAGCGGTTCCTATGCAGATCAGATCACCTTTGTCACCGACCGCCCCGGGCATGATGCGCGCTATGCGATTGATCCCACGCGTATTCGCACGGAACTGGGTTGGCGGCCCAGTGTGAGCGTTCAACAGGGGCTTGAGAAGACCGTGCAGTGGTATCTCGATCACGAAGATTGGTGGCGCGCACTGCAAACCCGCACGGGCGTGGGCCAGCGGCTTGGGGTCAAGGCATGATCCTTGTGTTTGGCAAAACCGGTCAGGTCGCATGCGAATTGCAGCGCCAAGCCGAGGTTGTCGCATTGGGCCGCGACGCCGCTGATCTCAGCGATCCGGCAGCCTGCGCCCAAGCGATCCGCGACAGCGACGCCACTTGCGTGATCAATGCCGCCGCCTACACCGCTGTTGATCGCGCCGAAGACGAAGAGGCCTTGGCCACCGTGATCAACGCTGCTTCCCCCAGCGCGATGGCGCAGGCCTGCGCCGCCAAAGGCATCCCGTTTCTGCATATCTCAACCGATTACGTTTTTGATGGCTCGGGCGATGCGCCCTGGCAGGTCGATGATCGCGTGGCCCCGCTGAACGCCTATGGCCGCTCGAAGTTGGCAGGCGAGCAGGGCATTGCCCAAGCGGGCGGACGCTACGCAATTTTGCGCACCAGCTGGGTTGTGTCGTCTCATGGCAATAACTTCGTCAAGACGATGCTGCGCCTGTCGCAGACCCGCGACGCGCTTACCATTGTGGATGACCAAATTGGCGGGCCAACCCCGGCAGCCGATATCGCCGCAACATTGCTGCGCATCGCGGCGCCGATTGGCGCGGGTCAAGGGGGCGGGCTGTATCATTACGGCGGCGCGCCTTGGGTCAGTTGGAAAGACTTTGCGTGTGAGATTTTCGCGCAGGCCCATCGCGACGTGACCGTCACCGGCATTGCCAGCCAAGACTACCCGACCCCCGCCGCACGCCCACGCAATTCGCGGCTCGATTGCACGCGGCTACGGCAGGATTTCGGGATCGAAGCCCCCGATTGGCGCGCCGGGTTGGCACGTATTCTCAGCGATCTGGAGGCGGCGCGATGACCCAACGCAAAGGCATAATTCTGGCGGGTGGCACGGGCACGCGGCTATATCCGATCACCATCGGCGTATCCAAACAACTGCTCCCGATCTATGACAAACCGATGATTTATTACCCGCTGACCACGTTGATGCTGTCGGGCATCCGTGAGATCGCGATCATCACAACCCCCGTCGATCAAGACCAATTTCGCCGCACGCTGGGAGATGGCAGCCAGTGGGGCATCTCGCTGGACTACATCACGCAACCCACCCCGGATGGCCTTGCGCAGGCCTATATTCTCGCCGAGGATTTTCTGGGTGGCGCGCCTTCGGCAATGGTGCTGGGCGACAATATCTTTTTCGGCCATGGTCTGCCGATCTTGCTACAAGAGGCCGATCGCGCGGCGGTTGGCGGCACCGTTTTTGGCTATCACGTCTCCGACCCAGAGCGCTACGGCGTGGTGGATTTCGACGCGAGCGGTCAAGTGCGCGCGATTGTCGAGAAACCCGCTATGCCGCCATCAAACTACGCGGTCACGGGGCTTTATTTCTTAGATGAAACCGCATCACGGCGCGCCCGAGACGTGACCCCATCGGCGCGCGGTGAACTCGAAATCGCCTCGCTTCTTGAGATGTATCTTGCCGACGGCGCTTTGTCCGTCAAACAAATGGGGCGCGGCTATGCTTGGCTCGATACCGGCACCCATGCCAGCCTGCTGGATGCAGGGAATTTCGTGCGCACGCTTGAGCAGCGCCAGGGTTTGCAAAGCGGCAGCCCCGATGAGATTGCCTTTTCGAATGGCTGGATCAGCGCTGACGACCTCATAAAACGTGCCAATCAATTTGGCAAAAACAGCTATGGTACCTATCTGAAACGCCTGATCTCTGAGACTTAGGGGCAGAAATGCCTTTTGGGACGGCCAAGCGAAGGAATGGCTATTTGGACACAAGCGGCAACGCAAGCGACAGCCAAGGTCGCCCGGCGAGCCGTTTGGTGGCCGTGGTCGTGACCTACAATCGGCTGCCTCAGCTCAAGGTGACCCTGTCGCGCCTGCTGCACAGCGCGGCCGAGGATTTGCAGGCCGTCATCGTCTTTGACAACGCCTCAAATGATGGCAGCGCGGCTTGGCTGGCATCGCAACACGACCCGCGACTTGTGGTGTCGCGCAGCGAAACCAATCTTGGCGGTGCCGGAGGATTTGCGGGCGGCATGGCCTTGGCGCGGGATCGTTTTGATCCCGATTGGATGGTCGTGATGGACGATGATGCCCGCCCGGAGCCGGGCGCGTTGAGTGCGTTTCACACCCGCGATTTGTCGCAATGGGATGCGCTCGCCGCAGCGGTCTATTTTCCCGATGGCCGGATTTGTGAAATGAACCGCCCCTCGCGCAATCCGTTCTCAAACGGGCGCGCATTCTGGCGCACGCTGCTGCAGGGGCGCGACGGGTTTCATGTAACGCCCGAGGCTTACGAAGGCACGGATTCCCTTAACATCGACGTCACGTCTTTTGTGGGCTTCTTTATCTCGCGCAAGGGTCTTGCCCTGGCCGGGCTGCCCGATCCCGGGCTGTTTCTATATGGCGATGACGGGCTGTATACGCTTGGGTTGTCGATGAAGGGCGGCCGGATCGCCTTTGCGCCTGACCTGCGTTTTGAGCATGATTGTTCAACATTTGCGAGCTCCCAACGCGGCCGTTTTCACCCGCTCTGGAAGGCCTATTATTACCATCGCAACCTGTTGCTGCTGTATCGGATGGCGGCGGGTTGGCTATTTTGGCCAGTGCTTTTGGTCATTGTGCCGAAATGGCTGACCAAGGCACGCCACCACCAAGGCGAGCGATTGCTGTTTCTGGCTTTGATTGGGCGCGCACTGCGCGACGGTCTTTTGCGACGCACCAATGTTGCACATAAAACGATTTTAGCTTGGGCTGAGAAGCGATAAACAGGCTCGCAAATCCGTCAGGTTGCGCCTTATCTACGGGCACCAAAGGAGTTACGCCATGGCCAGCTGGTCAGTCTGTTCCACCGTCGCAGAACCGCCTGAACTGCTATGTGCCTTTGCCGCGCACTACCTCGCTTTGGGCGCTCAGGAGGTGCATCTGTTTCTCGATGCCCCTGATGACACGACCGTCGAGATGCTGTCAAAGATTGATGGTGTGCGGCTGACTCTTTGCACCGAAAAATATTGGCTTGAGACAAACGGCAAGCGCCCGCCAGGACATCTCATGCGCCAAATCAAAAATGCCAATCGCGGCTATGCGCAATGCACCACCGATTGGTTCTTTTTCTGCGATGCCGATGAATTTCTTGTCTCAAAAACGGAGGTCGCGCACGCGCTGTCCGAGGTGCCCGCAGAGATCGCGTTTTGCCGACCACAAATGGCCGAGCGGATCTTTGAGGCCGATCAGCCGCAGGTCGGTTTGTTTGATGGGCGGATCCGCAAAATGTTGCCGCCCCATCCAGCTTTGATCCGCGAAATCTATGGGGACCTTGCTGAGATGACCACGCGCGGCTTGACCGGCCATGTCATCGGCAAGTCCTTCGTTCGCACTGGGCAGGCTGATCTGCGCATCCGTATCCACTTTCCCGTGCCGCGCGATGGTGCACAAGAAGAGGCGATGAGACGCGAGGGCTCGCTAAAGCCGGGGCCGTTTCTGCCTGAAAGCTGGTTGGTCCATTTCGACGGCATGACGTCGCTACACTGGCAGCTCAAACTGCTGCGCTTTTATCTCGATTATGCCCCGCTTCTTGAGGCGGACAAGAAAGGCGTATTCACCAAACGCACAGCGGCACGGTCGCGCCAACTCAACGCGCTGTATGAAAGTCGCGGCGACAAGGCGGCGCTGAATCGGCTGATTGGGCTCATCAAACTTGAGCCGGCCGTTCTTGCAAAATTGGCTGCGGCAGATGGGCTACTCGACTTGGACTGTGATCCCGCCACAGAAGCGCGCGCGCTCTTTGGGTCTGCGCTGACGCTCAGCGTCGCTGATTTCGACGCAACTTTGCGTGTCCGCTATGGGAATCTGATCAAGGACTACGAGCTTCTCACCTGACGCCAAATCGTCTGGTGCGATCCGTCACGATGCCAAGATTTGACGATGATAGCGGCCAAGCAGCATGACGCCCAAAAACAGCAACACCAAGCTAACGCCAATCACATAGGGAACCGACACATAGTCGGCGTCATAGCCGGGATAAAACCCCATACGCATGATCCCCAGGATGTGCATCAGCGGATTATACCACAAGATATTTTGTGCAATTGCCGGCAGCGATTCATAGAGAAATATCACACCAGAGGCGAGGAAAAGTGGCCGGGATATGATCGACCAGACCTGATCCCACACCTGTATCAACCCCATCAGCGCACAATTCAAAGTGCCGATCGCCAAACCGAAAAACAGCGACAACGCCATAGCTTCCACGATCGGTCTAAAGTCGAGCGTGATTGGGTCAGATTGCATGAACAGGATGACGCCCATGATCAGATAGGACACGAGAATCTGCGTCAAACTGTTGAGCAACAAGCGCGCCACAATCGCATCAACCCAAGTGACGACGGGGTAAGACAAAAGCGCCCCTGAGAACCGAAATGCGCGCGCGATCGCGTTCGAGATCGTCTGATAAAAGACAAATGGGACAAAGCCCGTGGCAAAGAACAAGATGAAGCTATTGCCAATCGGTGGCGAGCGCACCAGCAAAGAAAAGCCGAGGCTCATCAAGAAAATAGACCCCAAAGGCTCAATAACTGCCCAGACGTAGCCACCGGGCGAACGCCCGTAGCGCGTTGACATTTCCCGCAGAATTAGGGCTGCAACGGTGCGCGACATGCGAAACCGTTGCGACAATCCACGTCCGGGCAAAGCGGGCGGTCGGATAGGGGAAGAGGACAAAGAGAGTCGCCTTTGCATTGGTGGTCTCGAAACGTATTATGTTAGTCTTGGTAACAATTGCAAACTACGTTCTTGGGGTAAAAAATTTGACAGGCGACAACAATATCGGCGCAACGCCCGAGCACGAAGCGCCAGCGCCCGGTCCTCAAGGTCAGAAGCAGGCAGCCCGCGGACCACAAGGAAAGCCCGGCGGAAAACCCGCGGAAAAGGTCGTTAAGACTCGCCCTCTGGCAAAGGCGGCGCGGATGCGCAAACGCCACTGGGGCGTGCTGGCCAGCTTTGTCGCCATTGTTGTCATGCCGCTTTTCCTCGTGGGATTCTATCTGTGGATCGTGGCGGATGATCGCTACGGCTCAACGACGGGGTTTTCGGTGCGCCAAGCCTCCGAACAAAGCTCTTCGGATATTCTGGGTGGATTGGCGAAATTTACCGGTGTCTCGTCCTCGCCCGATTCCGATGTGCTGTATCAGTTCATCCGTAGCCAGAACCTCGCCCTTGAGGTCGACAAAAAGCTCCATCTTCGGCAGTATTTTTCGGCCCATTGGAAAAGCGACCCGGTCTATGCGCTGTGGCCCAACGCTACCGCCGAAGATCTGCATTGGTATTGGGGGCGGGTCGTGCGCGTGACCTACAGTCAAGGCAGCGGCTTGCTGCAAGTTGATGTGCACACGTTTACCCCCGACATGGCGCAGAAAATCGCACAGCAAATTGTCGCTGAAAGCACGAAAATGGTGAACGGGCTGAACGATGTCGCCCGTGATGACGCCATTCGCTATGCTGACAACGACCTCGTGAAAGCGCAAAAACAGCTACGCGAAGCCCGCGAAAAATTGACGGAATTCCGCACGCGCACCCAGATTGTCGACCTGCAGGCCGACATTCAGGGCCGGATGGGCGTGACCAACAACCTTCAGCAACAGCTCGCCCAAGAGCTCGTCGCCCTCGATCAACTGGCCGCATCGACAAGCGAGGACGACCCGCGCGTCACCCAAGCCAAGCGCCGCATCCAAGCCATCCGCGAGCGCATCGCAACGGAACGCAAGAACCTCGCCACCACGGTCGTCCCGGGCACAGGCAAAGACTATCCAGCACTCATGTCCGAATTCGAAGGGCTGACGGTTGATCGGGAATTCGCAGAGCAAGTTTACCGTGCGGCCTTGACCGCGCGCGATTCCGCCTATGACAGCGCCCAACGACAGACTCGATATCTGGCAACCTTCATCACACCAACCCTTGCGGATTCTCCCGAATACCCACAACGCAGCATGATTTTTGGCCTGGCTGCGCTGTTTTTGCTGCTCAGCTGGGGGATCGTCGTCTTGATCTATTATTCGATCCGCGACCGAGGTTGAGTTGGCATGATCCGGTTTGAGAACCTCTCAAAGGGCTTCTGGGTTGCTGGTGAATACAAGACAGTGATCGACAAACTCGACCTGACCTTGCCCACCGGAAAATCACTTGGGCTGCTGGGGCGCAATGGTGCGGGAAAATCGACGCTGATCCAGATCATCGCGGGTATTTTGCCCCCTGATTCCGGGCGCGTCGTCTCGGACGGATCGATTTCCTGGCCGGTGGCCTTTGGTGGCTCCTTTCATCCAGCCCTGACAGGCGCGCAGAATGTGCGCTTTGTGGCGCGGATTTACGGTGTGGATACCGATAGCCTGATCGCGTTCGTCGAAGATTTTGCCGAACTGGGCAAACATTTCTACATGCCGGTGCGCACCTATTCCTCGGGGATGAAGTCGCGTTTGACCTTTGGCACTTCGATGGGCATCCGGTTTGACACCTATCTGGTCGATGAAGTGACCGCCGTCGGGGATTCGCGCTTTCGCAATAAAAGCCGCCTCGTTTTCCGTGATCGGATGCAAGAAAGCAGCGCCATCATGGTGACACATAACATGCGTGAATTGCGGGATTTCTGCGATGCGGGAATCCTGCTTGATCGCGGCAAACTTCTCTATTTCGACGATCTCGACGAAGCCATCGAACAGCACGAAGCCCTCATGCGCGAGAGGTAACACCGTGAAACTTAGCATCTTTATCGCAATTTCCGCTCAAATTTGGAGCGTTATCCACAGTTTCGCCTGATTGCCCTCCCCAAAACCTCCCCAAACGAAGCCTAAACCTGTCTCGGGGTAAGAAACTGGGGTGAACGGGGATGTTGAGTCTCGAATTCCGATCACAAATCGGCGCGTCTTGGGGCGATTTGGCAGTTGATATCCGGTCCATGCTAGTTCTCGACACGACGCTTGGGCCGGTAGTTCTGGCGGTGAACGGTCCGGCTGGCGGGGTGCTAAGCT
This sequence comes from uncultured Thioclava sp., assembly GCF_913064665.1. Classification (GTDB taxonomy): domain Bacteria; phylum Pseudomonadota; class Alphaproteobacteria; order Rhodobacterales; family Rhodobacteraceae; genus Thioclava; species Thioclava arctica. Next base: position 21,531 of record NZ_CAJYBT010000022.1, on the reverse strand, counting down.
TTCGCTTGAACGAGGGGCTTGCGGAAGCGGATCTGATCGACAGCGTCACCTACAACACCTCGATGTCATATAGCGTCACGGGCGGTTCGCTCCTGCTGGAACCAGAGGGCGGCACGATGGTTGCGGTTCTGGGCTGCACCGCGCAGGACGGCACATTTGGCTTTTCGGTCAGCTCCGATGGTCAAATCGGAGCGTCGACGACGATTGGCTTGCCCGACTCCGCTAGTCTGACAGGCCCCGTTATGGCCGTCGCGCAGGATGGGTTCGTCTATACGATGAACGCGTCGGCGATGTTGCAATGTTTCGCGCCAACCGCGCAGAATGGGTATGTCGCAGGCACCTCGTATGCCGACACCGACAGTCTTTATCTGCAAAGCCCGGTTGCGATGACGACGGTGCGTGTTTCAGGGCAGGAATATCTGCTGACCCTTTCGGGCACCGAACAGGGAGTCAGCGCATTCTGCATCGAAAATGATACCGGCGCGCTAAGCGCTGGCGGCTCTCTCGGCACGGCTTCAGGTCTGGGCTTGCTTGCAAATCCGACAGGCATGACCACGGTCGAGGTCGGCGGGCATTGCTACATCCTTGTCGCAAGCTCTGCCGATAATGGCGCGGGCGGCGCCTTGAGCGCGCTTGAGTTGCATGAGGACGGGTCGCTGAGTGTGACGGATCACCTGATCGACACGCTGGACACCCGATTTGGCCGCACGCATAGCCTGACCAGCACACAGGTCGGGGATTGGACCTATGTGCTGGCTGGCGGCGGCGATGCTGGTCTCAGCCTGTTCACGCTTACCCCGCAAGGCCAACTGATCCATCTCGACAGCTTGGCCGACAGCCTGCAATCCGGGCTCGAAAATATTACGGCGCTCACAACGCTCGTTCGCGACGACGAACTGGATATCCTTGTCAGTTCGGACAAGTCGGCAGGGCTCAGCCGCCTTGCCGTCTCGCTCGCCGATCAAGGCGCAGTGCTTAGCACCGAAAGCGGGCTACTGAACGGGACCACCAAGGATGACATGCTGATCGCTGGCGCTGGCAATAGCGACCTTCGTGGAGGGGCTGGCGCCGACATTCTGCTCGACGGCGAAGGGCAAGATACGCTTAGCGGGGGCAGTGGAGCCGATCTGTTCGTGCTGCGCGCTGACGAAAAACGCGATGTCATCACCGATTTCGATGCGGCGGTCGATCGCCTAGACCTTACCGCAATTCCAATGCTTTATGAGGCAAGCCGCCTGAGCGTTACAGAGAAATCCTGGGGCGCGGTCTTGTCCTTCCGCGGCGGAGAAGAGACCGAATTGCACAGCGCCAACGGCAAGACCTTGACCGCCGATCAGATTTTTGGCGCCATCAGCTGGAATGCCAACCGCCCCCCGATGGTCGCGGCGAGTGTGAGCCCTGACGACCCTGCCCCCGACGAACCCGCGCAAGACAACAGCCACACGTTCATTGGCGGCCCGGGCGGCGACAGCCTGTTTGGCACAGAAAGCAACGATACGCTTCGGGGGAATGACGGCAATGATATCCTGCATGGCAATGCCGGCGCGGACCTGATCGAAGGCAACGCCGGGGCCGATTTTATCGATGGCAGCGATGACAATGACTGGCTTGATGGCGGGATGCACAACGACACGCTGCTCGGTGGGCACGGCGCGGATACTCTTTACGGGTCGGATGGCGATGATCGCCTTGAAGGCCAAGATGGTGTTGACCTGCTCTATGGAGGTCTCGGCAATGATTGGATGCATGGCGGATCGCAAAACGACCTTTTGATGGGCGGCGACGGCAATGACTCTCTCTATGGCGCGTATGGCAATGATCGCCTTGAAGGTGAGGACGGGCGAGATGTTCTGGAGGGCGGCCAGAACAACGATTGGCTCGATGGCGGCGCAGATGATGATTGGCTGCTGGGCGGGAATATGCGCGACACGCTGTTCGGGGGGCTCGGAAACGACTCGCTCGAAGGTCAATACGGCAGCGACTATATCGACGGCGGCCTGGGCGATGATTGGATCCACGGTGGCGCTATGGGCGATACGATATTCGGCGGCGCTGGCAATGATACCGTCAATGGCGGTTCTGGGCCTGATCTTGTATGGCTGGAAGACGGTGACGACCTGTTTCGCGGCTTTTCTCAAGGCGGCTGGCTAGGCCGCGACACGATTTGGGGCGGCGAGGGACAAGATACGATCTGGGCGAACTCGGGCAGCGATTTAGCCCATGGCGAGGGCGGCGATGATCTGATTTCGGGCGGTTTTGGCGGAGATTTTCTGTACGGCGACGCGGGGAATGACACGCTGTTTGGCGGGTTCAACAATGACGTCCTTTTCGGCGGCACCGGCGCAGATTGGCTTGAGGGAGGGCGGGGATTTGACCTTTTGACCGGGGGCGCTGATGCCGACATTTTTGCATTTGACTCCCTGTCCGGGCGCAATGAGATCACCGATTTTGAGCCGGGCGTAGATCATCTTCTGTTCGATACCATCGAAAAGAATTTCGCCGCACTCTCGGTCACCAATGCACCTCGGGGTGTTTGGCTGGAATGGGACGGAGGCGAAGTCCTTCTGCAGGGCGTCTGGGCCAATGGCATCAACGCAAGTGATGTCTACTTCAGCTAGAAATTGATCTGCGGGGCCGCCAAAGTGACTTGGATATCAGACCTTACCTGTGTCTCGACAATGACCGCCCGCTGACAGGCGGCGCTGCCCCGTCTCCTGCACAGCCTCCCTCGGGATATTTATGCAAATGCAAAGGGGGCTTTCGTTTTCCTCTGCACGCGCTAGCTTGGCGGCATGTTGCGAATAAACGATCAAATCACCATCGAGGATTGGGAGCTTGTCGAGAGCTTTACCCGCGCCCAAGGGCCGGGTGGGCAGAATGTGAACAAGGTCTCAACCGCCGTCGAATTGCGCTTTGAGGCCGAGCGGTCGCCCAATCTTCCCCCCGCCGTCAAATCGCGCCTCAAACGTCTTGCGGGGCGCAAATGGACGCTGGAGGGCGCGCTGCTGTTGCAGGTTCAAGACACGCGATCTCAGGCCCGCAACCGCGAGATCGCGCGTGAGCGGCTGGCCGAGTTGATCCGCAAAGCTTGCGAGCGGCCCAAGCGCCGGATCGCCACCAAGCCCACCAAAGGCAGTCAACGCCGCCGTCTCAAGGCGAAAACCATCCGCGGTGAGGTCAAGGCGATGCGCGGGAAGGTAGATGATGGAGAATGACCTGATCGCCCGGCGCGCGCGCTTGCTAGGCCCCAATGTGCCGACCTTCTATGAGCAGCCCGTGCATATCACGCGCGGCGCGGGCGCCTATCTGTGGGACGCAAACGGGCAGCGCTATCTCGACGCCTATAACAACGTCGCCCATGTCGGGCATTGCCACCCGCGCGTGGTGCGCGCAATTGCCGATCAGGCCGCGACGCTCAACACCCACACGCGCTATCTCCACGAGGGAATTCTCGATTACGGCGAAGCCTTGGTGGCGCGGCTGGATCACGGGTTGGATCAGCTGTTGATGACCTGCACCGGATCGGAGGCCAATGACGTGGCGCTGCGCATGGCCCAAGCGGCGACCGGCAAGCGCGGCTTTATCGCCACCGACAACACCTATCACGGCAACACCACGGCGGTCGCGCATCTCTCCACCCGGCGTCCGCCAATCGGGGGCTGGCCCGATCACATCCGCCGGGTGCCTGCACCCGACAGCCTTGCGCCGCTCGGGGGCAGTCCGGACGCGCAGCCGCAAGCCTTCGCCGCCAATGTCGCGCAAGCCATCGCCGAGCTAGAAGCCTCAGGGCATGGCTTCGCCGGATTCATGCTCTGTCCGATTTTCGCCAATGAGGGGATGCCCGGCGTCGCCCCCGGTTTCCTCGATCCAACCGTCGCGGTGATCCGCGCGGCGGGTGGCTTGATCATCTCCGATGAGGTCCAGCCCGGTTTCGGACGCATCGGCAGCCATTTCTGGGGCCATGACTGGCTGGGGTTTGCGCCCGATGTGGCCACCTTGGGCAAGCCGATGGGCAATGGTCACCCGGTGGCTGGCGTGGTCGCGCGACCCGAAGTGATGGCCGCCTTCCGCGAGGCCTTTGGCTATTTCAACACCTTTGGCGGCAATCCGGTGTCCTGTGCTGCGGCAATGGCGGTGCTGCAGGTGATCGACGATGAAGGGCTACAACAAAACGCCGCCGAAATCGGGGGCTATCTGCTGCAGGGACTGCAAAGCCTTGATCACCCGCTGATTGCGGACACGCGCGGTCTTGGTCTGTTCGCCGCGATTGAACTGGCGCGCGAGGGGCAACCCGCCAGCCATGAGGCCGGGCAGATCGTCGAGGCAATGCGCAACCGCCATGTCCTGATGGGCCGTGTCGGGCGCGCCCAGCACATCCTGAAAATCCGCCCACCCTTGGTTTTTTCGCGCCAAGATGTCGATTTTCTGATCGACCAACTGAACGCCAGTTTCGCCGTGATCCCCGCATGATGTCCGAACGCAAAGCGATGGCGATGGCGCAAACCGCGCTGTTCACTTGGGGCCAAACGGCGACCCCACCCCGCCTTGTGAATATCCGCGAAAACATCGTCTTTGAGGCGCATTTGAAGGATGGCCGACACGTCGCGTTGCGCCTGCACCGCCCCGGGTATCAAGGCCGCGCGGGCATCGAGGCCGAGCTGCGCTGGTGCGAAGCGCTCAGCGCGCAGGGGCTGGCCGTGCCGCGCCCAATACGTGGTATCAACGGCCGGCTGACGGGCGGCGCGGGCAATCGCGTGGCCTCTTGCGTGCAGTGGCTTGACGGGGGGCCGATTGGTTCGGGGGATCAACCGCTTGGGCCTGCCGCGGCGCAGGTCCACATGCAGGCCGAGGCGCTGGGCGCACTGATCGCACAGCTCCACAATGCCAGCGACGCCGCGCCGCCGAAAGACTTTGCGCGCCACGCTTGGGATGGCGAGGGTTTGCTGGGCGATCATCCGCAATGGGGCCGCTTTTGGGAGCATCCCGCCCTGAGCCCCACACAAGCGACACTGCTGCAAAAGGCGCGCGCGCAGGCCCGCGACCAACTAGCTACGGCGCTTGATTTTGGCCCGATCCATGCCGATATCCTACGAGAGAACGTGCTGGCCACACATCACGGACTTGCGCTGATAGACTTTGACGATTGCGGGCCGGGATATCGCCTTTACGACTTGGCAACTGCCTTGGTTCAGGGGTGGGGCGACCCGCTTTGGGCCGCACAAGCCGAGGGGTTGGTGGCCGGATATCGCAGTCAGCGCGCATTGGCCGATGATCAAGCAGGTTTACTGCCGCTTTTTGTGGCATTGCGGGCGTTCGCATCAGCTGGCTGGATCGTGAGCCGCGCAGCAGGTGACGACCCGCGACAAATCGCCTATATAGAGCGTGCATGCGTTCTCGCACAACATATGCTCGATGGAACACCACCTTGGCAATACAAAGTATAAAATGGGCCAAACAAATGGCCAAAGAGATCTTGGGCCACCGCCCCGCCTCCTTGCAGGTGGGCGCGCTGTGTACGCGGCTGCGCGATGGCAAAGTGCAGGTGATGCTGATCACCTCGCGCGATACCGGGCGCTGGGTCATGCCCAAGGGCTGGCCGATGCGGGGTCGCTCGCTTTCAGGGGCGGCGCGTCAAGAGGCCTGGGAGGAAGCGGGCGTAAAAGGGCACATCTCGTCTGACCCGATCGGCAGTTTTCGCTATGACAAACGCCTTGATGGCGGGCTGAGCGTGCCGACCGATGTTCTGGTCTATCACCTCCGGGTCGACAACACCTCCAAGACCTTTCCCGAACAACATCAGCGCAAGCGGCAATGGTTTTCGCTCAATCAGGCTGCCAAACGTGTCGATGAGGACGGCTTGCAGGATATTTTGCGCGCTCTGATCCGCTAAAGGCGGGCTTTCTCTTGTTTGGATGGGTCTAAACCGATAGGGCCTGCGCTGGATATGACACCAGCATGACAGGTTTGCGACAGTGAGCGACGAAGACAGAACGCCCCCCGTCAATCAGTGGAAAACGCTCGACAAAGATCTCAAACGGATCAGTCGGATCGAGGTAGGCGCGCAGACCGTTTCTCGCGGCTTGGTCGCGCCGGGCGTGGCGCTGGCCTTCATCGTGCTGGCCGGGCTTGCAGCGGCGCTGCTGATGGGCGGCCAATCCGGCCAGATTCTGGTCGTCGCAGCGGCGGCGATCGGGGCCTATATGGCGCTCAATATCGGGGCCAATGACGTGGCCAACAATATGGGGCCGGCCGTTGGCTCCAAGGCGATGACGCTGGGCATGGCCCTGATTTTGGCGGCGGTGTTTGAATCGCTGGGTGCGCTGGTTGCGGGCGGCGATGTCGTGAATACCGTGGCCAAAGGCATCATCGAGCCCAGCGCCCTGCCCGATTCCACGCATTTCGTCTGGGCGATGATGGCGGCACTTCTGGCAGCGGCCCTTTGGCTCAACCTTGCGACATGGTTTGGCGCGCCGGTCTCGACCACCCATTCCATCGTCGGCGGCGTTGTCGGCGCGGGCATCGTGGCGGCAGGCTTTGGCGCGGTCGACTGGGGCACGATGGGCATGATCGCGGCAAGCTGGGTGATTTCGCCGGTGATGGGCGGGGTGATTGCGGCCCTGTTCCTTGCGATTATCAAATCCAAGGTCGTCTACGTCGATGACAAGATCGCCGCCGCGCGCAAATGGGTGCCCATCCTGATCGGCATCATGGCCGGGGCCTTTGCCGCCTATCTGGCGCTCAAAGGGCTGAAGCACCTGTTCAAGATCTCCCTGCTGGAGGCCGTCCTGATTGGCCTCGCAACGGGCATCGCGTGCTGGCTGCTCACGATCCCGATGATCCGCCGCCAGTCTGAAGGCATGGAGAATCGCAAGAAATCGCTTAAATCGCTGTTCTCACTGCCCCTGATCGTGTCGGCGGCCTTGCTCAGCTTTGCCCATGGCGCCAATGACGTCGCCAATGCGGTGGGGCCGCTGGCGGCCATCGTGCACACGGTCGAGCAAGGCGATATCGCGTCGCAAGTCGGCATCCCGTTCTGGGTGATGGCCGTGGGGGCACTGGGAATTTCGGTCGGTCTGTTGCTTTTCGGGCCGAAACTGATCCGTCTGGTGGGCAATGAAATCACCAAACTCAACCCGATGCGCGCCTATTGCGTCGCCCTGTCCGCCGCGATCACGGTCATCGTGGCCTCGTGGCTGGGCTTGCCGGTCAGCTCGACCCATATCGCAGTCGGTGGCATCTTTGGCGTCGGCTTTTATCGCGAATGGCATTCCGAGAAACGCGCCCGCGATCTTGGCATCAACAAAGGCAAACCCGTCCCTATCGAAGAGCGCAAACGCCGCCTTTTGGTGCGCCGCTCGCATATGCTGACGGTGGCGGCAGCCTGGATCATCACAGTGCCGGTCAGCGCAGGCCTATCGGCCCTGATCTATATCTTGCTGAACTGGCTGATCGCCTAAACGATCACATCCATCGCCTGCTGCGCACCAACTCCGAACACCCGTTTGTACCGCGCGATCTCATCGGCGGGCCCCATGGCCTTTTCGGGATTGTCCGACAGTTTGACCGTCGGGCGCCCATTGGCCGACACTGCCTTGCACACAAGGCTGAACGGCGCGAGCCCATCATCGGGCACAAGGCCGCGAAAATCATTGGTCAGCAGCGTGCCCCAGCCAAAGCTGACCTTTACGCGGCCCAAGAACTGCGCGTGCAATTCGCGGATCTTGTTCACGTTCAGACCATCCGAAAAAATCACCAGCTTGTCGCGCGGATCTTCGCCACGCGATTTCCACCACTCGATCGCAACCTCTGCACCCGCTGCCGGATCGCCTGAATCGATGCGAATCCCCGTCCAGCCCGCCAACCAGTCGGGCGCGCGATCAAGGAAGCCCTTGGTGCCATAGGTATCGGGCAGGATGATGCGCAGATTACCGTCATGCTCTTCGTGCCAATCCGCCAGCACCCGGTACGGAGCCTGCGCCAAGGCCGCATCGGTATCGGCGAGCGCGGCATAGACCATCGGCAGTTCATGCGCGTTGGTGCCCACCGCCTCGATGTCGCGCCGCATCGCAATCAGGCAATTCGAGGTGCCGGTAAACGCGCCTCCTTTGCCGCTATCGCCCAGCCCCTCAAGCATCGCGCGCACGCACCAATCCTGCCACAGGAACGAGTGCCGCCGTCGCGTGCCGAAATCCGCGATCTTGAGGCCCGGCAAATCGCGCAACGCCTCGATCTTCTCCCAAACCTTCGTCATCGCGCGCGCATAGAGCACCTGCAACTCAAACCGACCCATCCGGTTCAGCACCGCACGCCCGCGCAGCTCCATCAAGATCGCCAGCGCCGGAATTTCCCACAGCATGACCTCATGCCATTTGCCTTCAAAGGTCAGCTCATACTGGCCGTCACGCTTTTCCAGATGATAGGGCGGCAGTTGGAACCCCTCGAACCACTCCATGAAATCGGGGCGGAACATCTGCCGCTTGCCGTAAAACGTGTTGCCGCGCAGCCATGTGCTTTCGCCCCGCGCCAGTGTCAACGAGCGCGCATAATCCAACTGCTCGCGCAACTCGCCCTCATCGACCAGATCGGCCAGACGCACCGATTTGCTGCGATTGATCAGCGAAAAGGTGACCTGTGTATCCGGATGGTTGCGAAAAATAGACTGGCACATCAATAGCTTGTAGAAATCCGTATCGATCAGCGAGCGCACGATCGGGTCGATTTTCCATTTGTGATTGTAAACGCGGGTGGCGATATCGGCCATGTTCAGTGCTCCAGTGTCACGCCAGCCGCGCGCATTGCATCGCGCGCCGCAGCCAGCGATCCGTCTAAATCAATCGCGCGACATGCGCCTTCCAGCACCGTTACCTTGAACCCCAGGTTTGCCGCGTCCAGCGCCGACCACGCGACGCAGAAATCGGTCGCGAGCCCGACGAAGGTTAGCTCCTCCACGCCCCGGTCGCGCAGATACCCGGCCAGCCCCGTGGTGGTTTTGTGGTCGTTTTCAAAGAACGCCGAATAACTGTCGACCGCCGCGCGGAACCCTTTGCGGATCACCATCTGCGCGCGATCAACGGCCAGATCCGCGTGAAACTCTGCGCCCTTGCTGCCTTGCACGCAATGATCGGGCCAGAGCGTCTGCACCCCATACTCCATATGGATCTGGGTGAACGCCGCTGCCCCCTCATGGCTTGAGGCAAAAGACGAATGCCCCGCCGGGTGCCAGTCCTGCGTCAGCACGACCACCTCGAACTCCGACATCAGCGCGTTGATCCGCGCGATAATCTCATCACCGCCTTCAACCGCCAGTTTGCCGCCGGGGCAAAAGTCATTTTGCACATCGATCACGATCAAGGCTTTGGTCATGGTTTTCCTCATGGCTTTCACAATGGGTAGGGCGGCGGGCCTGCGCGGTCAATCCGGCCCTTGCCAGAATACCCCCTGCGGCGCTAAGCCCCCTCTCATGATTACTGTTGCAGCGCTTTACCATTTCACCAAGTTCCCCGATCCTGCCGCGCTTCAGGCGCCGCTGGCCGATCTGGCACGCGCGCAGGGCGTCAAAGGCTCGCTTTTGCTGGCACGCGAGGGGATCAACGGCACCATTGCGGGCTCGCGTGCGGGCATTGACGCGATGCTGTCCCATATCCGCGCCCTGCCCGGTTGCGCTGATCTTGAGTGGAAAGAAAGCGGCGCGCCGAAGATGCCCTTTGGCAAAATGAAGGTGCGGCTCAAGCGCGAAATTGTCACGATGGGGATTGCCGATGTCGATCCGCGCGCCCGCGTTGGCCACTATGTCGAGCCCGCCGCCTGGAACGATCTGATCGCTTCGCCCGACACGGTGGTGATCGACACGCGCAACGATTACGAGGTCGAGATCGGCACGTTTGAGGGCGCGATTGACCCTCAAACCAAGTCATTCCGCGAATTTCCCGACTGGTGGCGTGAAAACGCACCGCGCTTTCACAACAAGCGTGTCGCGATGTTCTGCACCGGGGGTATTCGCTGCGAAAAGGCGACGAATTTCTTGATTTCCGAGGGTGTTACAGATGTTTACCATCTCAAAGGCGGCATCCTAAAATACCTTGAGGAAATGCCCGCAGAGGGGTCCCTCTGGAACGGCGATTGCTTTGTTTTCGACAATCGGGTGAGCCTGCGCCACGGGTTGGAGGTTGGCGATTACGAAAGCTGCCACGCCTGTCGCCGCCCCGTTTCCGCCCAAGACAAGCAGCATCCCGATTTTGAACAAGGCGTGTCATGTCCCCGCTGTATTGGCGAATTTTCTGACGCCGATCGCGCGCGCTTTCGGGAACGTGAGCACCAGATGCGCCTCGCAGCCAAGCGCGGAGAGGCGCATCTGGGGCGCGATTAATCCTGCGCACATGCCTGCGTCAGGGGGTTGCACGCCTGCGTCACATCGCCGCCCGTTGTCGGGAATTCGAGTCGTGGCAACGAGAAATCTCCGACCCCCGCCGAGGCGGTGCCTGTCGTCATCATCGTCAAAGCCAAAGCGATTATCATACGTTTCATTTCATCTCTCCAAATCTGAACTGCTTCGTTCAGATTCCAATATGAACCGAGTCGTTCGCTTTTCAAGATGTTCTGAACTAATTGGTTCAAAATACTGCATTGCAATCGCCGCAACCCTTGCTAGTTTAGAAGCGTTCTAAAAAAGGATTCCACATGTTCGCTGGGTTTACCTCTCGTCGCCGTTTCGCCGATTTGTCTGAACAAGAAGTGCTCGCGCTTGCGATCTCTTCTGAAGAGGATGATGCGCAGATTTACCGCCAATATGGCGAAAAACTGCGCAAGGAATATCCCGCTTCGGCACAAATCTTTGACGGGATGGCGCTGGAAGAGGATGAACATCGTCGCCGCCTGATCGAGGCTCATAAGGCGCGCTTTGGCGATGTCATCCCGCTTATTCGGCGCGAACATGTGGCAGGATTCTATGCCCGCAAACCGATCTGGCTGGCCAAGAACCTGTCGCTCGAAACGATCCGCGGCGAGGCCGAGGCGATGGAGCGCGATGCCGGGAAGTTCTACACCCTCGCCGCCCAGCGCAGTTCAGACGCTGATACCCGCAAGCTGCTGGGCGATCTGGCCGCTGCAGAATTGGGCCATGAGAAAACGGCCGTCGAACTCAGCGCGACCCATCTCACCGAAGACGCCAAGGACGAGGAAGACCGCAAGGCTCATCGCCAGTTCATTCTGACATGGGTGCAGCCGGGTTTGGCCGGGCTGATGGACGGCTCGGTGTCCACACTGGCCCCGATTTTCGCCACCGCTTTCGCCACGCATGACCCGCACACCACGTTGCTCGTGGGTCTGGCCGCATCGGTTGGTGCGGGGATCTCAATGGGCTTCACCGAGGCCGCCCATGATGACGGCGTAATCTCGGGGCGCGGCTCGCCCATGAAGCGTGGTGTCGCCTCGGGCGTGATGACAACGCTTGGCGGCTTGGGGCACGCGCTGCCCTATCTGATCCCCGATTTCTGGACCGCAACCACGATCGCCATGATCGTCGTGTTCCTCGAGCTTTGGGCGATCACCTGGATTCAGAACCGCTTTATGGAAACCCCGTTTCTGCGCGCAGCCTTTCAGGTTGTGCTGGGCGGCGCGCTGGTCTTTGCAGCCGGTGTGTTGATCGGCGCGGGCTGAATTGGCGCCAGCGCGGGTCCGACCCACAGGAGCCTCCGGCGGGAGTATTTCGGGCTAGATGAAAGACGGCGCGCCTGCATTCAACCCGAAAACCGTGTTGCAATGCAGGTGGCGCGCGCGACAGCACCTACAGCGCGCATTCGGTCTCTGGCACTCGGCGCAAACGCATGCTAGCGCTTGTTCATGCTGGAGATTTTCCTCAAGACACTGCCGTTTTTCGCCCTGGTCGGGCTGGGCTGGTTTGCCGGTAGAATCCGGTTTTTCACCGCCGAAGCGACCGCGTGGCTGACGAAATTCGTCTTTTATTTCGCGCTTTCTGCGATGCTGTTCAAATTTTCGGCCAATCTGAAACTGGCCGAGCTGTTTGATCCGCAATTCGTGCTGGCCTATCTCAGCGGCTCGGGTGCGGTCTGGATTCTCACATTCCTTGTGGCCAAGGCGCGCAAGCTGCCCACGACCTTGGCCGCAATGGAAAGCCACACCGCGATGACCGGCAATACCGGCTTTCTCGGCGTGCCGATGCTGGTGGTGTTGCTTGGCCCGCAAGCGGTTGGCCCGGTACTGATGGTCTTGTCCTGTGATTTGATTGTGTTTTCCTCAATCATCACGATCATCATCACGGCCGCGCGCCACGGGAAGGTTTCGGTTGCGCCCATCGCACTGGGCCTGCTGAAAAACCCGATGATTGTGTCGATGGGGGCCGGGCTGATCTGGGCGGGGCTGAAATGGCCGATTCCGGCGCCGATTGAGGAGTTCATGACGCTTCTTGGCGCCGCCGCGACACCGGGCGCGCTTTTCGCCATCGGGGCTTCGCTTGCGTTCAAATCCGCCGAGAAACCCGCGCCCGCGATCTGGCTGTCCTTTGGCAAGCTTTTCCTGCATCCCGTTGCGATTGCCATCACCTCGCTGATGATCTTTGATGTTGATCCCTACGCGGCGGCGGTGATGATTGCAGCGGCGGCCCTTCCCGTGGCGGGCAATGTCTATATTCTGGCGCAGCATTACGGGGTCGCGCCGCAGCGCGTGTCTGCGGCGATCCTCGTTTCCACCGCCGTTTCGATTCTGACGGTTCCGGCGGTCATTCACTGGGTACAAATGTAGGAGAGCGCAATGCGTACGATCTCGGAAAATCGCTGTTTTGGGGGCGTTCAAGGCGTCTATTCGCATGATTCAAAGGTCACGAATTGCGAAATGACCTTTGGCCTGTTCCTGCCCGCCGAGGCCGAATTCGGCCCCGTTCCGGTGCTGTGGTATCTCTCCGGGCTGACCTGCACCCATGACAACGCGATGACCAAAGCCGGCGCGCAGGCCTTTGCCGCCGAGCACGGTATTGCGCTGGTGTTCCCCGACACAAGCCCGCGTGGTGAAGGCGTGGCCGATCACGAGGATTACGATCTGGGTCAAGGCGCGGGGTTTTACGTCAACGCCACGCAAGACCCTTGGGCGGCGCATTTCCAGATGTGGGATTACATCGCCGAAGAATTGCCCCGTGTCGTGACCGCGGCTTTCGCCATTGATGGCGAGCGTCAATCAATCACTGGCCATTCGATGGGCGGGCATGGCGCGCTGACGCTGGCGATGGGTTTGCCGGGGCGGTTCCGCTCGGTCTCGGCCTTTGCGCCGATTGCCAATCCGCTGATGTCAGATTGGGGGCGCAAGCAGTTGGGCGCCTATCTGGGCAGCGATGAAACGGCTTGGGCGCAGCATGATGCCTCGCATCTGATGCGCGATATCGGATTTGATGGTGAAGTGTTGATTGATCAGGGCACGTCGGATCAGTTCCTCGAATTGTTGCGTCCCGAGGCTTTGGCGGGCGCGATGGCAACACGCCGTCAACCCGGCACATTCCGCATGCAACAGGGCTATGATCACAGCTATTTCTTTGTGCAAAGCTTCATGCCCGATCACATCGATTTCCATGCCGAGGCGCTTTGGCAGTGATCTGGATTGATGCCGATGCCTGCCCGGTCAAAGCCGAGGCTGAGACCGTCGCGACCCGACTGAAGGTGAAGCTGATCTTGGTCAGCAATGGCGGGTTGCGGCCCTCGCCCAACCCGTTGGTTGAGATGGTCTATGTCGACCAAGGCCCTGATATTGCTGACATGTATATCGCCGAACGCGCGACGGTCGGCGATGTCGTGGTGACCAATGACATTCCGCTGGCGGCGAAATGCGTTGACGCGGGCGCGCGCGTTTTGCGCCCCGATGGCGAGGCGCTGACACCGGCCAATATCGGCAATGTGCTGGCGACACGCGATTTGATGACAGATTTGCGCAGCGCCGACCCGTTTCGCCAAGGCGGGGGCAAGCCGTTTTCCAAGGCAGACAGATCTCGCTTTGCGGATGCGCTTGATCGCATCACGCGGGCCGCGATGAGAGAGGCAAACAATGGTTGAAGCCGTGATTTTCGACATCGGCAATGTGCTGATCGAATGGCAACCCGAGCGCTATTACGACGCGATCATGCCCGTCTCCGAGCGCGAGGAAATGTTTGCACAGGTCGATCTGCACGCGATGAATGACGATATCGACCGCGGCGCGCCATTTCGCGAGACAATCTATGCGATGGCCGATCAACACCCGAAATGGCGTGACAAGATCCTGCTGTGGCACGATGACTGGATCAAGATGGCGACGCCCGAGATTCCGCATTCGCTGCGCTTGATGAAGGCGCTTCAGGCCAAGGGGATGCCGGTATTTTCGCTGACGAATTTTGGCATTGGCAGCTATGATTTCGCCGCGACCCATTACCCATTCCTGCGCGCGTTCGATCGCGATTTTATCTCAGGGCATATGGGCGTGACCAAGCCCGATCCGAAAATCTATGAGATGGTCGAGGCAGCGAGCGGGTTGAGCGGGCATCAGTTTTTGTTCACCGATGATCGCAACGACAATATCGCGACGGCGCACACGTTTGGCTGGAAAACGCATCTGTTTGAGGGGCCCGAAGGCTGGGCGCAACGGTTGGTTGATGAGGGATTGCTAAGTGCGACCGAGGCCGCATAAGCCACGCTTATTTGTGCCTGCCGGAATTAAGCGCCGCTTATCTCAGGCGCGCTTGGCCACGGCCACCCCGAGCACCTCCAGCACCTTGGCCTCGATCTGAGACGCCTCCATCCCCGCCGAGCGATACATATCCTCGGGCGAGGCATGGTCGATGAACGTGTCGGGCAACACCATCGAGCGGAACTTGAAGCCACGATCAAACACGCCCTGATCGGCTAGGTACTGCGCGACATGGCTGCCAAAGCCGCCAATCGCGCCCTCTTCGATGCAGATCAGCGCCTCGTGATTGGCGACGAGCTGGTCGATCAGATCGGTGTCGAGCGGCTTGGCGAAACGCGCATCCGCAACAGTCGGCGCAAGACCGCGCGCCTGCAACGCTTCGCGCGCCTTGAGGACTTCGGCCAGACGGGTGCCGTAGCTGAGAATCGCGACGCGGCCCCCTTCGGCGATCATCCGGCCTTTGCCGATTTCCAGCGGCACGCCAGTTTCGGGCATCTCCACGCCCATCCCCTCGCCGCGCGGATAGCGGAACGCGATGGGGCCCGCGTCATAGGCGGCGGCGGTGGCGACCATATGCACCAGATCGGCCTCATCGGCGGCGGCCATCACCACCATGCCCGGCAGGCTGGCCATGAAGCCCACATCGAAGCTGCCCGCATGGGTCGCGCCATCGGCGCCCACAAGCCCGGCGCGGTCGATGGCAAAGCGCACGGGAAGGCGTTGAATCGCCACGTCATGCACGATCTGATCGTAGCCGCGTTGCAGGAAGGTCGAGTAGATCGCGCAGAACGGTTTCATCCCCGAGGCCGCAAGCCCGGCCGAGAAGGTCACCGCGTGCTGTTCGGCAATACCCACATCAAAGCAGCGGCGCGGATAGAGTTGGGCAAACATATTCAGCCCGGTGCCATCAGGCATCGCCGCCGTGATCGCCACGATTTTTTCGTCCTTCGCGGCTTCCTTGATCAGGCTTTCGGCGAAGACCTTGGTATAGCTGGGCGCATTCGAGATCGCCTTGACCTGCGTGCCGGTCGCGACGTCGAATTTGGCGGTCGCATGGCCGCCATCGGGGCGGCTTTCGGCATGGGTATAGCCTTTGCCCTTTTTCGTCAGCGCATGGATTAGCACAGGCCCCTTGGCGCGGGTCTTGAGCATGCGCAGCACCGGCAAAAGCTGATCAAGATCATGACCATCGACCGGCCCGACATAGGTAAAACCAAGCTCTTCGAACAGGGTGCCGCCCATCGCCATGCCCTTGAGCATTTCCTTGGCACGGCGCGCGCCTTCGTGGAACGCCTCGGGGAGGAAAGCCCGCGCAGCGCCCTTGGCGACTTCCTTGAGGTCTTGCACCGGTCCCTCAGCGTAAAGCCGGGTCAGATAAGACGACAGGGCGCCAACCGGCGGGGCAATCGACATTTCATTATCGTTGAGCACGACAAACATCCGCTTGCCCAAGTGGCCTGCGTGGTTCATCGCCTCAAACGCCATGCCGCCCGACATCGCGCCATCACCGATCACCGCAATCGCGTCGCCGGTCTCCGCGCCCAACTCGCGCCCCATCGTGAATCCGACAGCCGCCGAGATCGAGGTCGAGCTATGCCCCGCGCCGAACGCGTCATAGGGGCTTTCCGAGCGTTTCGTGAAACCCGACAGCCCGTCTTTCATGCGCAGGGTCCGGATGCGGTCGCGCCGCCCGGTCAGGATTTTATGCGGGTAGCATTGATGGCCGACATCCCAGATGATCTTGTCGCGCGGCGCGTCAAACACGGCATGCAGCGCCACAGTCAACTCGACCACGCCCAGCCCTGCCCCAAGATGCCCGCCGGTTTGTGACACTGCGGAAATGGTTTCGCTGCGCAATTCTTCGGCCAGCTTTTTCAGCTCAAGATCCGACAGCCCTTTCATGTCCGCAGGCAAACGCACCCGATCAAGGATCGGGGTTGCAGTCAGGGGGGAGGCGCTATCGCTCATTTGGGTGCTTTCGGATGGCTCAAGTTCTACGGGAGATAACGAAACGCGCGGCCTCTCGCAAGTTTTCCGCCTTGTCGCCATAGGCAGAGAGCACATCTGTCGCGGTTTCGATCAACTCAGCGGCACGGGTCTGCGCGCCGCTCAGGCCCAGCAAAGACACAAAGGTCGCCTTGCCCGCCAGCGCATCCTTGCCAACACGCTTGCCGGTTGCGGCCTCATCGCCGGTCACATCGAGAATGTCATCCGCGATCTGAAAGGCGAGACCCACCGCATCAGAATAGATCCGCAGCGCGGTTTGATCGGCCCCAGCCAAAATTGCCCCAGCGCGCGCCGAAAAGGAAATCAGCGCGCCAGTCTTGCCCGCTTGCAAGGCGATAATCTGCTCAAGGGTCAGCGGTGTGCTTGCGGTTTCAGCGGCAATATCCAGCGCTTGGCCATGACACATCCCAGCCGCCCCAGTCGATTTGGCCAAAGCCTCGACCAGCGCGATCCGGCGTTCAGGCGCGCCCAAAATCGGATCACAACACAGCTCAAACGCCAGCGTTTGCAGCGCATCGCCCGTCAGAACGGCGGTGGCCTCATCCCATTTGACGTGAACAGTGGGCTGGCCGCGGCGCAGATCATCGTCATCCATGCAGGGCATATCATCATGCACGAGACTGAAAGCATGCAGCGCCTCGACGGCAGCGGCGGCGGGCATGGCTTGGGCTTGCGGGAGATCGAATAAGGCCGCACTTTCGAGCACGAGAAACGCCCGCAAGCGTTTGCCGCCTTGCAGCGCGTAATGCATCGGCGCGCGCAGAGGGCCTTCGGGCTGGCGCGCCACGGCCTCATCAAGCGCCGTTTGCACCGCAGCTTGGACCTCTGACAGACGCGCGTTGAACATTTACAGCCCGTCGACCGGGGTCGTGCCCTGCGGCGCGCCATCGGCGCCAAGGGTGATTTTTTCGACCCGTTCCTCAGCCTCTTTGAGCAGCTTGGCACAGCGCGCTTTCAGCTCGGCACCGCGTTCATACAGCGCAATCGAGCGATCCAGCGCCACATCGCCATGTTCCAACTGGCTGACAACGTCTTCGAGGGCCTTCATCGCCTGCTCGAAGCTGAGGGTTTTTACGTCGGGCTGTTCATCGCTCATTCGCTCGCTCCTTGCTTGGTCTTCGGGATGCCACCAAATGGCCTCAACGTCCAGCCCTGCAAGGCAGGACGCGCGGTCTGTCGCCTGATATCTGGACGCGATCACAATACGGAAAGGGCCGTCTCGATGTGAGACGGCCCTCCGAGATCTACGGAGATGGTCCGGTTAGGGTCCGAAGGATCCAGCCGTCCCAGTCAGGGTTCTTTTGCCCCAGGGTTTGCCCTCAGGCCACGGCCCCCCTCACTGTCCCGACACCTCTCTCCACTATCACTCTAGACACTGGACCACCTCCTTTCATGCGTTGCCGTTATCCACAGCCTGCCACATATTTTGTGTGTGACAAGTTTTTTTACGCAATCCGTGGAGAAAGTTTTGTGACAAGTGCCTTGAAAGGCAGCAGTGCGATTAAAGTCAGGGCAAGTTTTACAAGCCAATCGGCGCAAGCGAGCGACACCCAAAGCGGCACTTCCGGGCCAAGCCCCAGAAGCGGCAGATGCGCCCCCGCCCAAGACACGTCATTGGACGGCTCGATGAAGGTCAGCGTGGCCGAAAACGCGATCGAGAAGAAGATCATCGTATCGAGCGAGGCCCCGATTAGCGTGGACACCGCAGGCGCGCGCCACCACACCCCGTTGCGCAGTTTGTCAAAGATGAACACGTCGGTCAGTTGCGCCACAAGGAAGGCCGCGCCCGAGCCCAGCGCGATGCGCAAGGTCACTGCGGGGTAGGTGTAGCCATCGCCTTGCAGCATGATCTGAGAGCCGATGAGCGAGCAGGCCACGCCGGCGACGAAACCGGCAAACACCACACGGCGCGCGGCGGCGGGCCCGTAGACGCGGTTCATCACGTCATTGACGAGAAAGGCGAAGGGATAAGTGAACGCGCCCCAGGTCAGCCAATCGCCGACGAGGAATTGCACGAGAATATTGGAGGCCACAACGATAATGGCCATGGCAAGAATGCCAGGTAGGAAGCGGGTCATCATTTCATCCGTTTTTACATGGTAGCGGGGACATGGCTTGGTCGATCCAAGCAAGGGCGCGCGATACGCCGATGATGCGCGTGCGTCAATCCCCTTCGGGGTTCGGCGGCAGGCGGTATTCGACAATTTCGGTGCGCTGGAAGATGCGGAAATTGTCATCCGAGATCATCGTCAGACGGATCGCTCCGGTGCTATCGCGCCAAGCGGAAATGCCTTCGAGGTTGTCATGCTTGCCCGGTCCGGTCTGGATCAGCACGTCGCCGCCACTTAGCGTGTCACCGGTGATGTCAAACACCTGCACGCGGGTGAGAAAGCCCAACAACCCCCAAAAGTCGCGCTCCAGCACGTAAAGCCGCCCGTCGGGGCCGAAATCTGCGCCCACTGGCAGCCAATCGCCCGCGCGCGGGATGTCGAAAGGTTGGCTCCATTCGCCGTTGCGATAGCGCCAGATCGGGAAAGGGGCATCCAGCGAGCCAGAGCGTTCGGGCATCGTGTAAAGCGTGCCATCGGGTGCAATTGCCAGCGATTCAAACGAGGAGTTGCGCTGCATATTTTTGAACGCCTCGGGACGCGGTAGATCGCGTGCCGGGCCGCCATCGGTTGCGAAATGGGCCACGCGGGCGACGCCTTCGAACGACAGATAGACCGATCCGTCAGGCGCAAGCGCCAAGCCTTCGGAATCGGCAAAGCGACGCGTCATCAGCGCGCCCTTGGCGTCATGCAGCTTGGTTGGCCCCGACGTCAGGGCAATCCCGATGATCTCGCCCTGCGCATCGCGCTGAATTTGACCGCGCCACAGCGTCGCGCGATCTGATTGGGTGACGAAATCGCGCCCCTGCGGGCCGATCTCAAACCCCGAGAAGCCACCGAAAAGGGGCTGATCCGGGATCTGCCAGCGATAGGATTGCAGGAATTGCGCACGCACAGGGTCGGCGGCGGCTGACAGCCCCGCAAACCCCAGCGCCAGCACCCCTGCAATCAGCGTGCGGACAAAACGGCGCGGCATTGGCTGGGCAGATCCGCCATGACATAGGTCTTGGCGTTTTTCTTGCGCGGGCCTTTCTTCTTGGGCGGCGCAGTGGTTTTCGGCGGGTTGAGATAATCGGTCACCCACCAGTTCAGCGTCTCATCACAGCCATCTCCCCCTTTGGAGAGCGTCGCCACCGTGGGCTTTTGCGCCTGACAATAGCGCGCACCGGGCGGGCATTTGAGGCGCACATGAAAATGCGTGTTATGGCCGTAAATCGGGCGGATTTTTTGCAACCAGGCGCGATCATTGCGCGGCGCCGCGTTGCACATCGCGATCTTGGCGGCGGCCGTGACGAAGACGCGTTCTACACGCGGATCAGAAGCAGCATGGCGCAGCAGTGCCATATGTTGCGGCGTCCAGTTGCCATTGGTACGGCGCTGATCGGCGGAGCGCACCGAGATCGACGAGATTTTCTCGCGCTGCGCCCGGCTCAGATCAAGACGTTGCGGCGGCAGCATCCAGACATCGGCATCCAGCCCGATCTGGTGGCTGGCATGCCCCCCCGTCATCGGCCCGCCGCGCGGCTGCGAAATATCGCCGATATAGAGACCTTTCCAGCCCGGCAGGCTGGCCGCGTAGCGCGATAGATCCTGCAAATAGGCGATCATCTCGGGCTGGCCCCAGTTGCGATTGCGCGACAGCCGCATCGCCTGCCATGTCGGCCCGGTCTGCGGCATCGCCTGCAATCCCGCCGCACAGCCGCGTGAGTAGAACCCGATCGCTTGCGGCGCTTGTTGCGAGGGCGCCGATTTCGCGCCGAAGAGTTGGCGGGCCAAGGGCTCGGACAGGGCCGGAGAGAGCGAGGTGACTAAGGAAACACTGGCGATAATCAAAAAACGAAACATGGGTTACCCTTCGGGCTGCGGATCTCCGTTGGTCTTGACGAAACCTAGCAGGATAAGGCCCAAAATCAAAAGCACGATAATCGGGGTGATGCCGGTGGACTGATTGTCACTGATCTGCGTGGTGATCCCAATCGCGAGCGGTGCGATAAAGGCGGTGGCCTTGCCCGACAAGGCGTAGAGGCCGAAATGTTCAGTGATTTTCTCGGGGTCAGCCTGACGCACCATCATTGTGCGGCTCGCCGATTGCAGCGCGCCCCCGCAGGCCCCGATCAGCCCACCCAGAACGTAAAAGGCGATATCGGGCAGCGAGCTGCCAGGCGGCACGGCGATACCAAAGACATGGTCGCGCGAGATGAACACGACGCCGATCACCACCGCCGTCAGGATCACCACATTGGCCACGATCACCGATTTCGGACCAAAGCGATCATCGGCCTTGCCGCCAAGCCACGCAAAGATCGCCCCGGTAATGATCGCGAGAATGCCGAAAATGCCGATCATCGTGATCGACCAGCCCAGCACGCCCGCCGCATAGAGCCCGCCGAATGTGTAAATGCCATTCAGCGCGTCACGGTAAAACATCGAAGAAACGAGGAACGAGGTGAGCGAGCGGCGCTTGGGCAGGGCGCGCAAGGTGGCGCGCAATTCCGGCCATGCGGCGCGCAACGCCGTGGCGACGGGCAGGGCATCGGCTTTGCGCGGTTCGCGCACCCAATAGAAAAACGGGATCATGAAGACGGCATACCAGATCGCCACCACAGGCCCGACCACACGGGTATCTCCGCGCGTCGCCCGGTTAATGCCGAACAGCGGTGCCATCCCCAGCATCCTCCTGCCCGTGGGTCGGCCGGCTTGCAGCCACAACAGCATCAGCAAAAGCCGACTCGACCCCCCAACCTCGCCACAGCCC
>NZ_CAJYBT010000021.1 GCF_913064665.1 uncultured Thioclava sp. | reverse complement strand
GAAATCTACCGCGCGGGCAAGGAGCTGGCAAAGAAAAAGGGCGCCCCGACGGGACGCCCTATCCTAGAAACTGGCTGCGCGATCAGAGACGCGAGGCCACGTTTTCCCAGTTGACCAGCTTGTCGAGGAAGTTGCTCAGGTAAGCCGGGCGCTTATTGCGGAAGTCGATGTAATAGGAATGCTCCCACACATCGCAGCCCAGCAACGCAGTCTGACCAAAGCAGAGCGGGTTCACGCCATTCTCGGTCTTGGTGACCTTGAGACCGCCATCGGCCTCTTTCACCAGCCACGCCCAACCCGAGCCAAATTGACCCGCACCGGCAGCTGCGAAGGCCTCTTTGAATTTGTCGACCGAGCCAAAAGTATCTACCAGCGCTTTTTCCAGCTCGCCCGGCATCTTGTCGCCGCCCGGACCCATCATTTCCCAAAACTGGGTGTGGTTCCAATGCTGAGAGGCGTTGTTGAAGATGCCATTTTGCGCAACGGCACCGGCCTGATAGGTGCCCTTGATGACCTCTTCAACCGACTTGCCTTCCCATTCGGTGCCAGCAACGGCCTTGTTGCCATTGTCGACATAGGCCTTGTGGTGCAGGTCGTGGTGATATTCGAGCGTCTCTTTCGACATGCCAAGACCGGCCAGCGCGTCATGGGCATAGGGAAGATCGGGAAGTTCAAAAGCCATTTTATCCTCACTCAGTAAGAAGGTTCGTGGGTTCCCCTTTAAAGAAGCGCTCACAGGTCCAAGGTCAAGGCCGTTATGCACACAACTCAGCGTGCCACCCCTGCCCGCCGTCCAAGCGACCCCCCCCGGGCCTTACATCCCCATGTCAAAGCCCAGATGCTTGGCCACGGCGAAAATATCCTTGTCGCCGCGCCCACACATATTCATCACGATGATATGCTCGGGGGGCAAGGTCGGGGCGATCTTCATCACATGGGCCAGCGCATGGCTGGGCTCCAGCGCGGGAATGATGCCCTCAAGACGGCACGAGAACTGGAACGCCTCCAGCGCCTCTTTATCGGTGATATTGACGTATTGCGCGCGGCCCGTGTCATGCAGCCAGGCATGCTCCGGACCGATCCCGGGGTAATCCAGCCCGGCAGAAATCGAATGGCCCTCAAGGATCTGACCATCGTCGTCCTGCAACAGATAGGTGCGGTTGCCATGCAGCACGCCGGGGCGCCCGCCGGTGAGGCTCGCGCAATGCTCCATCTTTTCATCCACGCCGTGACCACCTGCCTCGACCCCAATGATATTAACCGAGGGATCATCCAGGAACGGATGGAACAGCCCCATCGCGTTCGAGCCGCCCCCGATCGCAGCAATCAGCGTGTCGGGCAGACGGCCTTCGCCCTCTTGCTCTTCAAGCTGCCAGCGCACTTCCTTGCCGATGATCGACTGGAAATCGCGCACCATCGCGGGATAGGGATGCGGCCCCGCCACCGTGCCGATGCAGTAAAACGTGTCGCGCACATTGGTCACCCAATCGCGCAACGCATCGTTCATCGCATCCTTCAGCGTACCTCGGCCCGATTTCACCGGCACCACCTCGGCGCCCAACAGACGCATGCGGAACACGTTGGGCGCCTGACGCTCGACATCCGTTGCCCCCATATAGACCACGCATTTCAGACCAAAGCGCGCACAGACCGTCGCCGTGGCCACACCATGCTGACCCGCGCCCGTTTCAGCGATGATCCGGGTCTTGCCCATCCGGCGCGCCAACAAAATCTGGCCCAGCACGTTGTTGATCTTATGCGCGCCGGTGTGGTTCAACTCGTCGCGCTTGAGGTAAATCTTCGCGCCGCCCAATTCTTCGGTCATACGCGGCGCAAAATACAGCGGGCTCGGACGGCCAACATAATGTTTCCACAGATCGTCCATCTCGGCCCAGAAACTCGCGTCGGTCTTGGCGTGCTCATATTGCGCCTCAAGCGCAAGGATCAGCGGCATCAAGGTCTCAGACACAAAGCGCCCGCCATAAATACCAAAGCGCCCGTTATCATCGGGCACGTTCATGAAAGAGTTGATCAGATCGTCGGCCATGTCTCACCTCACGCAGAGTTCTTGTTCGGGATGTATCGACAAAGCGCCCCAAGATAAAGCGCCCGCCCTTTCATCTAGCCAGAAATACTCCGGGGGAGGCTCCGCAGGAGACGGGGGCAGAGCCCCCACCCGGCCCTCAGCCGCGCGCAGCCTCGAGAAAGGCGCGGATCCGGGCCGCATCTTTTACCCCCGGCGCGCTTTCGACGCCCGAAGAAACATCGACCTGACGCGCGCCAGTCAGGCGGATCGCCTCGGCCACATTCTCAGGCGTCAGCCCCCCCGCCAGCATCCACGGCTTGGCCCATTCGCGCCCCGCAATCAGGCGCCAATCGAACGCCAGCCCATTGCCGCCGGGCAGCGCGGCCCCTTTGGGCGCTTTGGCATCAACCAAGATCTGATCCGCCACCGCCTCGTATTCTGCAATCTTGGACAGATCGCCCGTCTCGGCCACGCCCACGGCCTTCATCACCGGCAGGCCAAACCGCGCGCGAATCTCGGCCACGCGCGCCGGGCTTTCGCTGCCATGAAGCTGCACCATATCAAGGGGCACTGCGGCGCAGATCGCATCCAGCTCGGCATCTGTAGCATTCACCACCAGCGCGACTTTCGCGACACCGGGGGGAACTTCAATCGCCAGATTGCGCGCCTGCGCGATCTCAACATGGCGCGGCGATTTGGGAAAGAACACAAAGCCAAGATAGCGCGCGCCCGCTTGCGTGGCCGCAGCCACATCCTGCGCGTTGCGCAAGCCGCAGATTTTCACCCGCACCGAGCCTGGCGCGCCGCGATCAATGGCAAGCGTGGTCATGACTTAACGCGCAGGCGAATCAAGCAGCGCCAACACGTCATCCTTGGGACCGTCGCTTTTATGGCGCAGCGTTTTCACCTCGGCCTCAAGCTTGTCGGCCTTGCGCGTGGCACGGCTGGCGGTGCGACGCAGCTTGGCCTCGCGGATCCATTCCCAGACGAACCCGATCAGCAGCCCCAGAATCACCCCTGCGAACACCACCAGGAACAGCGGCATCTGCAGGCTCCAGCTATAGCCAAGGAAGCTTCCCGCCTCATTGGGCAGCAGCCGCAACGTGACGATATCGCGGTTGGCCAAGGCCAAAGCGATCAACAAGATGGCCAGAAGGCCCAGAAACAGCAGCCGAAGCGCACGCATCATCTTGGCTCAGCCCTCTTGTCCGTTCAACCGGTCGCGCAGCAGCTTACCGGTCTTGAAAAAGGGGACATGTTTCTCGTCCACTTCGACCGCCTCACCGGTGCGCGGGTTGCGCCCAACGCGTGCATCGCGCTGTTTGACCGAAAATGCCCCAAAACCGCGCAGCTCAACCCGGTCGCCCGCTGCCAGCGCTTCGGTGACCTCGTCGAAAATCGTATTCACGATCTTCTCGACATCTCGCTGGAACAGATGCGGGTTATCCTCGGAAATCTTCGCAATCAACTCAGATCGGATCATCGTTATTCCCCCAAGGGTGGCGCCGGGTTATGCCCCCGGATTCATCGAACCTATTGAGACGACTATAGGATCAAACTTTGGAGCAAGAAACAGCAAAGGCTTGAAATTTCGGGGGGTTCACCGCCTGTTGGCTGCGATAAAAGCGGATTTCCGCTTTTGCAAATGCAGAAAACAGCAATGCAAAGCGCAAAAATCATCCGCACCGGGCGCATACTCCGAATCGCTTATCGACGCAAAAAGGCCCCGCCGATCAGGCGGGGCCTTTCGCGTGACAGGACGGGCCTGCCAGTGTCTTAGTTGTCGCCCTTGAGAGCGGCACCCAGGATGTCGCCAAGCGATGCCCCCGAGTCCGACGAACCGTATTGTTCCACGGCGTCTTTCTCTTCGGCGATTTCGCGTGCTTTGATCGACACACCCAGTTTGCGGGTCTTGGAGTCAACGGCGGTCACACGCACGTCAACCTTGTCACCAACGCCGAAACGCTCGGGGCGCTGATCGGCACGGTCACGGGCCAGATCGGAGCGGCGGATAAACGACTTCATGCCGTTATATTCCACTTCGATCCCGCCATCTTCGATCGCAGTCACCGCAACGGTGATGATCGAGCCACGCTTCACGCCGTCAACGGCATCAGAGAACGTGTCGGCATCCAGCGCCTTGACCGAGAGCGAGATACGCTCTTTGTCGGTGTCCACTTCGGTGACAGCGGCTTTAACCATGTCGCCTTTGCGGAACGACTGGATCGCCTCTTCGCCGCGCTGCTCCCAGCTCAGGTCGGAGAGGTGAACCATGCCGTCGATGTCGTTGTCGAGACCAACGAACAGACCGAATTCGGTGATGTTCTTGACTTCGCCTTCGATGATGGTGCCCACCGGGTGGGTTTCGGCAAAGACTTCCCACGGGTTGCGCATGGTCTGCTTGAGACCAAGGCTGACGCGGCGCTTGGCGGTGTCGATTTCCAGCACCATGACCTCAACCTCTTGCGAGGTCGAAACGATCTTGCCGGGATGGACGTTTTTCTTCGTCCACGACATTTCCGAAACGTGCACCAGACCTTCGACGCCCGGTTCCAGCTCAACAAATGCACCGTAATCGGTGATGTTGGTCACGCGGCCGGTGTGAACCGACTCGAGCGGGAACTTGGACTCGACGGCATCCCACGGATCGGACTGGAGCTGTTTCATGCCCAGGCTGATACGATGGGTTTCCTTGTTGATCTTGACGACCTGAACCTTGACGGTTTCGCCGATCGCAAGGATCTCGGAGGGGTGGTTCACACGGCGCCATGCCATGTCGGTGACGTGCAGCAGGCCGTCCACACCGCCGAGATCGACGAATGCGCCGTATTCGGTGATGTTCTTGACGACGCCTTCGACTTCCTGACCCTCGGTGAGGTTCGCGATGACCTCGGCGCGCTGTTCGGCGCGGCTTTCTTCAAGGATAGCACGGCGCGACACGACGATATTGCCGCGGCGACGGTCCATTTTCAGGATTTGGAAGGGCTGCTTGAGACCCATCAGCGGGCCTGCATCGCGCACGGGGCGCACATCGACTTGCGAGCCGGGCAGGAACGCAACAGCGCCGCCCAGATCAACAGTGAAGCCGCCTTTGACGCGACCAAAGATAGCGCCTTCGACGCGGTCTTCTTTCGCATAGGCTTCTTCGAGACGATCCCAGGCTTCTTCACGGCGAGCTTTCTCGCGCGAAATAACAGCCTCGCCACGCACGTTCTCGACGCGGTCAAGGAATACCTCGACTTCGTCGCCAACTTCGATTTTGGGCGCTTCGCCGGGATCGGCGAATTCTTTGAGATCAACGCGGCCTTCCATTTTGTAGCCGACGTCGATGATGGCTTGACCGGCCTCGATGGCGATCACTTTGCCTTTAACGACAGATCCCTCTTGGGGGGTGTCGATCTCGAGGCTCTCATTCAAGAGGGCTTCGAATTCTTCCATGGTTGCTTTAGCGCACATGCGGTTTTAGTTTCCTTTTCATAGTCGGTTTACTGGCCATGCGGTTGGCTCCGCCGGTCTTTCATTGAATATGCCGATCCGGGCCATGGCGATGCCAGACCCTTTCAGACCGCGCCGATATAGGTGGGATTCGCCGCTACGGCAAGCTTTCTTTGGCCTGCGCGCACAGCGGGAACGGCCATTTCACCCCGGCGCGCGCTACTGTGCGGCTGAAATTCGTGCCAAGTATTCGACTTCGCTTTCCAGAGGCGCGCGCGCCATCGGCTGGATCGAGCCGAACTGCATCGCGGAATGCGCCGCGCGCACCAGCCCGTCCCAAACCATCTGCACGCGATCAGGCGTCAGGGTCGGACGCGCGCCGTCAAGATCGCGCTCTAGCCCCAGTTCGGAATCGATGAAATGATCATAGCCCATCGACCAGCTTTCAAAGGGCGACTCCGCCGGCGCAGGCGCGCGCAGCAACAGGTCCAGATCGCTATGGCGCGGATCCTCGGTCAGACGCCGATACAACACATCCATCGCATCGGCCGGCCCATGCAGCGCCTGAACGAACTGATCGCCCGTGCGCCACAGATAGCCCGTGATCCCATGCGCGGCATTGTTGAGCAACGCACTGCGCAGGATATCGCGATCACTGTCGTCGAAATCGGCGAAAGCGGGAATGGAACGGTAAAGGAAGTGAACAAAACCCATGGCAGATATCTCGCGCAAAGCTACAGACCTGAATTCTGACACGGCCGCAGCGCGCAAGCTATAGCAGAAGACATAGCGCGCAAAAATTCCCCCCCTGCCCCTACATCGCCTGCGATAGCGCCGCCTCGATCGAACCCGTTATCTTGCTCGACAGCGGCGCGGCACCTGCCCGGAAGGTCTCAATCACGGCGCCATCGCGGCCCAGAAGCACCTTGTTGAAATTCCAGTTCGGCTCAAAGCCCTTCTCGGCGCGCAACCAGGCATAAAACGGATGCGCCTGCCCCCCCGAAACGTGTGTAATCTGCGCCATCGGTAATTCGGCACCAAAGGTCATTGCACAATAGCGCTTGGCCTCTTCGCCCGATTTCAGTTCCTGTTTGAAATCGTTGGAAGGCACGGTCAGGACCACCAAACCCTTGTCGCCATAGCGATCCGCCAGCGCCTGCAACTCGCTGAATTGCCCGGCATAACCGCATTTCGAAGCAGTATTCACCACCAACACCACCTTGCCCTTGTAATCGGCTAATCTCATCTGACCGCCCTCAATCAGATCAAACCGGATATCGGGCGGCACGTCGGGGCTCGCAACGGCGAGGCCTGTCATCAGAGCAAAGGCCATCAGGGCGGCGACACAGCGGGCAATCATCGGTCAAATATCCTTGCGAAACCAGACGCAGTGAAAACGCGCTCAAAGGCGGCTTGGTTCACCGTTTCGTGAAGATATATCCAAAACACCTCATTTGCTAATCACAAATGCGGCTAACCTCGCGGTATCGTGGCGTGAGAAATTCAGGCTTTTCCATGGGATCCCGGGGGCTCACCCCGGGCATCGGTGCATCGGGTTTGATGCGCACGCTCTCGGGATCCAGCGCGAGGCGTTGACAAATCCCAAGGCTCGTTTGCACAATCGCACCCAAATCGCGCAGATCCAGCAGATGGCCGCCTTTGCGCGCAAAACCACTCACACCGAAATCCAGCGGCGGCTCAAGCACAAAGCGCTGCGTCTGCGCCCCAAACAGCGCCCCACGGCCCTGCCAATCCGCAGCCTGACCGCTCGCGATCTGCACCTCGAACCGGCCCGGAGGCACTAGCAGCCGAAAGAAATCGCCGCCACGCGCATAGGCTCCGATCACGTCGCGCCCGGTCGCCACATCGCGCAAAACAAGGTAATAATCGCGCCCCTTGGCGGTTTTGACCTGCAAGGGTAACGTGCGCGGCAAGGCGGTGTCAGACCAGAGCAGACCTTGAGGGCGGTCCTGCCCAGCAGCAGGTCCGGCAAGCAACAGGCAAAGGCAAATCAAACGCAGCATTGCCCTGATATGGGGTGCCGCTGCGCAAACGCCAATTATCTGCGGCGCGCTGCGATCAAATCGCAGGCCGCTTGCACCGCCGCGTCGACACCCATTTCCGACGTATCCAGCACCAGCGCATCTTCGGCCGGACGCAGCGGCGCATCGGCCCGGTTCATATCGCGCGCATCGCGTTCACGCACATCCGCCAGCACCTCGCGCTCATCCCCCCCCAACTCCAGCCAACGTCGATGCGCGCGCACTTCCGGGCTTGCCGTCACAAACAGCTTCACCTCGGCATCCGGACAAATCACCGTGCCAATATCGCGCCCATCAAGCACCGCCCCACCCTCGCGGCGCGCAAACTCGCGCTGAAATTGCACCAGCGCGGCGCGCACCTCGGGGATCGCGGCAACTTTCGAGGCCGCCTGCCCCGCTGCCCCCGTGCGCAAATCTTCGCGCGCCAGATCTTGGGGCCCAAGCGTTTGCGCGGCCACCACCGGATCGCCACCCTTGACCCCGACCGCACGATAGAGCGCGCCCGTATCAAGATGGGCAAAGCCAAACCGCGCCGCCACCGCCCGGCTGATCGTGCCCTTGCCTGCAGCGGCAGGGCCGTCAATGGCAACCGTAAAGCGCATCCCCTTGGACCTTTCCTCGCTTGCCCCCTCAGACGCCTCCGGCGGGAGTATTTCTGGCTAGATGAAACCAAACCAGTCTTTCATCTAGCCCCAAATACTCCTCGCGGAGCGTCCTGCCCTGTCAAATCTCGCGCCGGATCGTAGCTCCAAGCCGCGCCAACAAATCCTCAAAGATCGGGAAGGAGGTGGCAATCGGGCTGCCATCATCCACCGAGACCGGATTTTGCGCCGCCATCCCCAGCACGAGAAAACTCATTGCGATGCGGTGATCGAGATGGCTGGCGCAGATTGCCCCGCCCGGCACGCCCCCCGGTCCCATGCCATGAACGATCAGCGTGTCCTCGTCTTCTTCGATGCGCACACCGCAGGCCTCAAGCCCGCGCGCCATTGCATCAATCCGGTCGCTTTCCTTCACGCGCAGCTCATGCACGCCGGGCATCCGCGTGACGCCCGTGGCACAGGCTGCCACGACCGACAGCACCGGGTATTCGTCGATCTGGGCCGAGGCGCGGCTTGCGGGCACGTCGATGCCATGCAGCTCAGAATAGCGCACACGTAGATCGGCAACGGGCTCGCCACCCTCTTCGCGTTCATTGAGAAATTCGATATCCGCGCCCATGTCACGCAGCGTGGTAAACAGCCCGTTGCGCGTTGGGTTTTGGCTGACACCGGGCACCAGAATATCGGACCCTGGCACGATCAGCGCCGCACAGACCGGAAAGGCCGCCGAGGACGGATCGCGCGGCACGGCGACCTCTTGGGCGACCAGTTCGGGCTGGCCTTGCAGCGTGATCACCTGCCCCTCATCGGTCTGCTCGACGCTGACATCCGCGCCAAAGCCGCGCAGCATGCGCTCGGTATGATCGCGGGTCGGAATTTTCTCGATCACGACGGTCTGGCCCGGCGCGTTCAGCCCCGCCAGCAGCACCGCCGATTTGACCTGTGCCGAGGCCATCGGCGGCGTGTAGCGCACCGGCACCGGATCGTGTGCGCCCACAACCGTCATCGGCAAGCGCCCACCTGCGCGGCCATAGCTTTGCGCGCCAAACAGCGCGATTGGATCGGTGATGCGCCCCATCGGACGTTTGCGCAAACTGGCATCGCCCGTGAAGGTCGCAGTGATCGGCGACGTCGCCATGCAGCCCATGATCAGCCGCACGCTCGTACCCGAATTGCCGCAATCGATCACCTGTTCGGGCTCGGCGAATCCGCCCACGCCGACACCATGGACCGACCACGCGCCCGGCCCGTGGCGCGTCACCTCAGCCCCAAACGCGCGCATCGCTTTCGCGGTATCCAAAACATCCTCGCCTTCCAGCAGGCCCGTGATCTTGGTTTCGCCTACACAAAGCGCGCCAAAGATCAGCGCGCGGTGGCTGATCGACTTGTCGCCGGGCACCTCGGCAGTGCCGCGCAGCGGGCCCGATTTATGGGCTGTCATCTTGATCGGATCGCCGTGGCCGGACATGGTTTTCTCCTGTTTATCGCGCCTGTGTTAGCGCGATCCGGCCCGAGGCGGAAGCCCCCGCTGCGCGCCTCTTCCTCTTGACTAAAATATCCCGGGGGGCTGTCAAAGCCTTGGCTTTGGCAGATGGGGGCAGCGCCCCCAGCTTGACCGCTATTTGCCGATCTCCTCTGAATCTCTCGATCAGGAGTATTGGCTGCTCTGCGGCATAAGACAAATCGCCGAGATCAGTTTCGCTCTCGGCAATTTGCTTTGGATTTGCTGGATCCGGTGTGAGGGGGGGACCTTCGGACTCAAGTGGCTTAGTGCTCATTGGCCAGATGCACCCAGTCTGGATCCTTCAAGAGGGGCGAGAGCCGCTCCAAGACGTGGCTCGGGGCTGTGCCTGCGGCTGGGGGCACCGTGGCTGTCTTTGCGATGGCGCTGATCTTTTTCTCGAGCGCCTTTTTTTGGGCCTCCAATTCCTCCATGCGGGGCTTCAAATTGGCATAGGGCGCGCCGTTTTCGAGCGAACGCACGAGGTTCTTGATCTTCAGCTCGATACCATCCAGCGCCGCCACTAGCGCAGGGAATTCTTGATCGGGCGGTTTTTTGCGAAGCTGGCTCAGCGCATCTTGAAGAGCGGTATCAAAGACTTTAGAGACTGCGTCCAACACGAGCGCTTCCTGCAAAGCCTTGAAGACCCAAGATTCGATCTCGTCTTGGCGCTGCACCCATTAAGCACGTTGCACAGTTCTGCGCGCTGTGCGCGCAGCTCTTGCGGGATGAAATCAGCGGGTGTGTGTGATGGGTCATTTTAGAGTCCTTTCGGTGGGGTTTTGAGAGAGAGACGAACTGCAAGATCCGGCCGCCTTACGTGGCAGGCGGACTGACATTGCAGCCCGACCAGCCGCCCTTAGGACAGCTAGAGGCGCTCGGGGCGGTAGACCTCGACACGGCGTTTGAGGAGCGAGCGGATCTCGCGTTATGCACGGGCGAGACTCTGGGTGACCGCGTCGAATTGCGGGCACTGTGCGGCGCTCAGGCGGCCGAGGATCGCGCCCGGTTCGAACAGCTCGGACTCCGGGTAAATCATCAGCCGATGCGACGCGCGCAAGATCGTTTCTTGAGGCAACCCGAGGCGGGGCGACAGCGCGATGAGAACCTGACGGCGGCACTCTGGGCCGAAACCTTCGCCCTTTCCCCAATTACGGCGTAGCGCTCCCAACCCGCTGAAGCTGAGAAAATGGATGCGTTCAACCCATTCTCCCAGTTCAAGCTATCCGCTATCGTCTGCCCGCGCGCGGTGAAAGCCCCGATAACGGTGCAGGTCGAGCTGCTTGTCGAGCTGGGGATGGCGCGAGTGGATGCAATTCGCGCGGGTGTTCTCGGGCCCGTGGGCACGAATTTCAGACGCCGCTTTCCACCTGAGCCAGCACCTCGGCCAGCACCGATACGGCCAGCAGTCGCGGATCGCGCGCAGAGCGGATCAACCCGATCGGTCCGCGCACCCGCGCGCGCGTCGCCGCATCGATACCGCGTGCCCGCAAACCTTCCAGCCGTCGGTTTTGCGTGCGCACACTGCCCTGCGCGCCGATGTAGAAAGCGGGGGTTGCGAGCGCCGCCTCAAGGATCTCCAGTTCCCAATCGTGATCGTGAAAAAGAAAGATCACGGCCGTGCGCGCGTCGATAGCGGCCTCGGGAAGGATCCCAGCGCGGTCCAACATACGAACCGAGCAACCTGCAGCGATGGCATTGGCGAATGTGGCGTCCTCAGGCGTGAACAGAAGATGCGGCGCGCCGGTGGCCCGCACCAGATCCGAGAAGAACACCGCTTCGGCACCTGCGCCAAAGATCACAAAGCGCGGCTCGGGGCGAAACGCGACGCGTAGCGCGCCCGGTTCGCCGGGCTCCGCGCCCTCTTGTGCGAAATCCAAACCGCCAGCAGCGCTTAGCCACAGTGCAGTCTCTTCGCGGCGTGCGCGCCTTGCAGCAAGCTCGCACAACAACGCCCGGTCTGGCGCAGGGATAACGGTGATCTCAAGTGCACCTCCGCAGGGCAGTTTCAAATCGAAAAAGGGCGAGCCCGCGCCATAGTGCAGCTTGCGAACCTGCCCGTCGGCCAGCGCAGCACGCGCATGTTCGACCACATCTTCCTCGATACAGCCCGCGCTGAGCGCCCCAACGCGCCGACCGTCATGCAAGATCGCCATCGCCGTGCCGACATTACGATAAGCCGGGCCTTCGATGCCAGAAATCACCGCGATCGCGCCGGGCGCGTCGGACCGTGCCAGTTCGAACCACGGATCTTGCGCGGCAGGATGGGTCAAGGCCGCCCCCTCAATCGTTCGCCCCGGTCAGCGCACGGCGGGAAACCTCGACGAAAAACTGCACGCCCAGCGGCAGGATCGCATCGTTGAAATCGTAGTGCGGGCTGTGCAGGTTGCGCCCGCCCTCAGCCGATCCATTGCCAATCCAGCCATAAGCGCCGGGCACCTTTTCCAGCAGAAAAGCGAAATCCTCGCTCGCCATGCTGGGGGCGTAATCGGTCTGCACCGCCTCGCGGCCCAAGATCGCCTCGGCTGCGCGGCGCGCAGTTTCGGCCGGTTCGGACGCGTTAATCGTGGCCGGGTAGCGGCGCTGATATGTGAGCTGCGCAGTTGCGCGATAGGCTGCGGCGATCATTTCGGCGCGGTGCGTCATCTCGGTCTGCACGAAGTCGCGCGTTTCGGGTCGCAAGGTTCGCACCGTTCCGCGCAAGATCACC
This sequence comes from uncultured Thioclava sp., assembly GCF_913064665.1. GTDB lineage: Bacteria > Pseudomonadota > Alphaproteobacteria > Rhodobacterales > Rhodobacteraceae > Thioclava > Thioclava arctica. Next base: position 46,238 of record NZ_CAJYBT010000021.1, on the reverse strand, counting down.
TCTTCCGGAATGACATTAAGCGTGTGGCCGGCATGGATCTGCGTCACCGAGATCACCGTCGCATCGGTCGGATCCACCGCGCGGCTGACGATGGTTTGCCAGGCCAGTTGCAACTGTGCGGCCAGTGTGATCGGGTCGATCCCCTCATGCGGCATCGCGCCATGCGATCCCTTGCCGATCACCTTCAATTCGAACGTGTCGAAAGCGGCCATCACGGGACCTGCGCGCATCGCGATCCTGCCTGCCTCCAGCCCCGGCCAGTTGTGCAGCGCATAGATGCTGTCGAGCGGGAAACGTTCGAGCAATCCATCTTCGATCATCACCCGCGCGCCGCCTTCGTTTTCCTCAGCGGGCTGGAAGATGAACACCACCGTGCCCGGCCCCGGCGGATCGGCCGCCATCGCCTGCGCGGCCCCCAGAAGCATCGTGGTATGCCCGTCATGGCCACAGGCATGCATCTTGCCGGGAATTTCCGAGGCATAGGTGGCACCGGTCAATTCCGCTATCGGCAGCGCGTCGATATCGGCGCGCAGACCAACGCACGGGCCCTCGCCATTGCGAAGGACGCCGATCACACCGGTCCCGGCCAGCCCCTCATGAACCTCGAGTCCGAACCAGCGCAGACGCGCGGCGATGAAGGCGGCGGTCTCGTGTTCCTCGAAGGCCAGTTCGGGGCGGAGATGCAGCGCGCACCGCCATTCGACAAGCTGGTCTTCCATCGCCTTGATCGCCGGGGTGATATTCATCGCGCGTCCTTTCAACCAAAGAGCCAGCAGCCCCCGAGCCCAAGCCCGAGCCCGACCAAAAGCCATGCGACACGGTCGATGAGCGGGATATGCCCCGCCGCGACGGCGGCCATCGCCCCCGGTTGGATCGCGCCGTCGCTTGCAGGAACCCCCGTATCCACCTCGCCGGTCACGACCCGCGAGAAGGCATTGAAGAAATCCTCGGCATTCTTGCGCGCCACGCCCTGAATCAACCGCCCGCCGACTGCGGCCAGTTTGCCGCCCACCTCGACATCAGCGACATAGGACAACCGCGTGCCCTCGCCTTCATGCGCGAGCCGGATGTCCGCGCCCCCCTTGGCGAAACCCGCAGGCCCGCCCTGCCCGCGCCCGCTGATCCGGTAAGAGACCGGGGGCACCAGATCGGAGAACTCGACCTTGCCGCGAAAGCGGGCCGAGACCGGGCCGACCCGCGCCACAACCGTCGCAGTATATTCGGCCTCACCAGTCTGTTCCATCGACTCGCAGCCCGGGATCGCGCGGCGCAGCACCTCGGGGTCGTTGAGCCCGCTCCACACCGTTTCGGGATCAGCCGGGATCAGGTGATCTCCCTCGAACCGCATCACCGCGCCTCCGCATGGATCGCGTTATAAGCCCGGTAGAGCGACTGCGTGCCCTCTTCTCCGAAACCATTGTCGATAAGCGTGAGATACAACCTGCGCGCCAGCGCGAGACCGGGCAGATCGAGACCCAGTTTTTTGGCCTCTTCCAGCGCAATGGTCATGTCCTTGACGAAGTGGTGGATGAAGAAACCAGGTGCGAAATCCTCGTCCACCATCTTCGGCCCAAGCCCGTTGAGCAGGAAACTCGAGGCCGCCCCGGTTCCGATTACCTTGAGAACCTGATGCGGGTTCAGACCGGCGACACGCGCGTAGCTGACGCTTTCAGCCACCGCAAGCATGGTCGAGGCGATGGCAATCTGGTTGGCCATCTTGGTGTGCTGGCCAGAACCCGCCTTGCCCATCAGCGCAATATTCGCCCCCATCAATTCCAATACCGGGAGCACCTGATTGAAGGCGCTCGTCTCGCCCCCCACCATAATCGCAAGCTTTCCCGCCTTCGCACCGACGTCGCCCCCCGACACTGGAGCGTCGAGCGCCGAAATCCCGCGTTCAAGCGCAGCCTGCGCGATCCTCGCGGCCAAGGCCGGGCTCGACGTGGTCATGTCGATCAACACGGCTCCCGGTCGCGCCTTGGCGACGATCCCGCCCTTGGAGAGGTAGACTTGCTCGACATCGGCGGGGTAGCCCACGATGGTGATCGTGATATCGCTGACTGCGGCCACGGCACCGGGACTGTCAAACCACTGAGCGCCCTGAGCGACCAGAGCATCGCCCTTGGCGCGGGTGCGGTTGTAGATATTGAGAGGGTAACCCGCGGCGAGGATGTGCCCCGCCATGTGCTGCCCCATGATTCCGAGTCCGATGAAGCCGACGCTGGGTTTCTGTTCTGTCACGGCTGGGTCCTTTTCTTTGGGCTGGGCGCTGCCTCTCGCAGGAGCGCGCGAATGGATTGCGGGGTCAGCGGAAGACGCTCAATCGTCACGCCGCGAGGCGCGAGCGCATCGCTCACTGCATTGGCGATCACGCCGATTGCGCCCATCACTCCGCCTTCGGCCATGCCCTTGATCCCAGCGGGGGTGCGGCGGTTCGGAGTATGGTGATGTAGGATTTCGAACTCGGGCAATTCGTTCGGGGACGCGACAAGGTAATCGGCGAGCGTCGCAGAGAGGTTCTGCCCCGAGCCGTCATAAACAACCTGTTCGAGCAGCGCGCCGCTTAGCCCCATCGCGATCGCACCTTGCTGCTGGCCGCGCACCACGATCGGGTTGAGAACGGTGCCGCAATCCTCGGCGACGAGATACCGGTCGATCGAAATTGCGCCGGTGCGCGGATCGACTTCGACCTCGCAAGCATGGGTCGAATTGGAATAGGTCATCGCAGGCGGATCGTAGCTATGCGAGAAGTCGAGCCCGGGCGCGATCCCCTCGGGCAGCGCTAACGGGTCAAGATAGGCGCGCCGCGCGACATCCGCCAGCGTGAGACCCGTCTCCTGCCAGTTGTCGTCAATCATTCGTTCGATCTGACCCGCGCGCATTCGCAGCTCGCCAGCCCCGTTGAGATCCAGCATTGAGGCCGCAATCACGAGCACCCGCTCGCGCGCCTTGAGCCCACAGAGATAGAGCGTTCCGCCCCCGGCGGTCGCGCCGCGTCCACCGCGGCTGCCCATGCCATAGGGCGCGACATCGGTGTTGCCCATGTGGACCGTGACATCTTCCGAGCGCACACCAAGCCCTTCGGCAACCGCCTGCGCAAGCGGGCTCTCGTAGCCCTGTCCCGTGCCCATCAACCCGACAGAGGCATTGACCGCCCCGCTCGGTTCGATCCGTACCCAAGCCGCTTCATGCCCTGATCCCGGAATGCCGGCAGACTTGTAGAATTCCGATCCGTAGGTCGTGCTTTCGATCACCGTGCACAGCCCGAGCCCCAGATACCGGCCTTCGCAAAGTGCCTGCGCTTGCCGCTCGCGGAATGCCGCGACATCGATCGCGGCAACCGCAGTCTCAAGCGTTTCCCGAGGGGTGACATCCTCGAGGAGTTCGCCCGTGGGCATCTTATAGGGCAAGTCTTCCGGGCCAAGCGCATTGATACGGCGCACCTCGATCGGGTCGAGGCCAAGCTCGCGGGCAATGGCGTCGATCGTGCCCTCCATCACCCAGCTTGTAACCGCCATTGGCGCGCGCATCGGGCCAGCGCCGCATTTGTTGGTCAGCGCGACGCGGACCTCATAGGCGTAGTCTTGGATCCGATAGGGGCCGGTCATGATAAGTGCGATAACCCGGGCCATGTAATTGGCCGGGAAAAAGCAGTAGCTGCCAAAATCCTCGTCGAGCTCAAGCTCAAGACCGAGAATCCGTCCGGTTTCGCTTACCGAGGTGCGGGTGCGGCACTCGTATTCCCGCGCATGAGCGGCGGCCATCAGGTTCTCCATGCGATCTTCGCGCCAACGCAGCGGGCGGCGCAAGTGACGCGAGAGGGCCGCCACCGTGAGTTCCTCGCGGTAGAGCGCGATCTTCTGACCGAACGCACCGCCCACATCGGGGCTGATCACCGTGACCTGACTTTCCGACAGACCCAGCCGCTTGGCGAGCTGGCTGCGCAAAGGGTGCGGGACCTGATTGCCGATATGCATGTTCAGATGCGCTCTTCCGTCATCCCAATCGGCAAGGCAACCGCGCGTCTCCAGCGGGACATGCGTGTGGCGATGGAGCGCGAAACGGGCCTCGATCACGCGATGCGCCTCGGCCCGACGTGCCGCAGGATCGCCGACACACAGGCTCTGATGCGAGACCATGTTGCTGGACAAGGTTTCATCGACCAGAACCGCGTCGGGCGCGAGGGCCTGCGCGATCGAGGTCACCGCAGGGAGTTGGTCATATTCGACGGTGACACATTCGGCGGCATCCTCGGCTAGGTAGCGATCGGTCGCGACCACGCAGGCCACCGGATCGCCGTGGAAACGCACTTTCTCGATCGGAAGCGTCGTGAGTTCGGTCGGTTGCAGCCCCTCAATCGGCGGCGCGATGCGCAGCCGCGTCGTCAATTGATCAAGGTCGCGCCCGGTGAAGATACCAACGACCCCCGGCATTTCAGAGGCTTCGGCGCTGTCGATTCCGAGGATGCGCGCATGGGCGTGGGGCGAGCGCACGAAGCTCACATGCAGCGCGCCGGGAACGGCAAGATCGTCGAGATAGCGCCCGCGGCCAGTGACGAGACGTCGATCTTCCTTGCGCGGCAAGGCGCGGCCGATCTCGGTGAAGGCGCTGCTCATACCGACTCTCCACGCATCCGTGCCGCAGCCTTCAACACCGCGGCCACGATATTCTGATAGCCGGTGCAGCGGCACAGATTGCCCGACAACACATCGCGCACCTCGCTTGCGGTGGGGGTCGGGTTCTCGCGCAGGTAATGCTCGAAGGTCATCACGATGCCAGCTGTGCAGAAACCGCATTGCAGCCCATGTTCCTCGTGCAGCGCCTGCTGGAGCGCCGAAAGCGCATCGGGCCGTCCCACGGCCTCGATCGTCGTGACCTCATGCCCCTCCATCTGGGCGGCGAAGGTCAGGCAGGCGCGGGCCGGACGCCCATCGATCAGCACGGTGCAGGCGCCGCAGACGCCGTGTTCGCAGCCCACATGTGTGCCTGTCAGGCCAAGATCCTCGCGCAGCACATCCGACAGCAGCTTGCGCGCGGGCACCTGCAGATCGTGTGTTTCGCCATTCACGCTTAGTGAAAGCGTCAGGGGCTCGTGTGTCGAAGCGTTCATGCACCCTCCTCCCGGTTCAGAGCAGACTGGAACGCGCGAACAACAAGCGTTTCGGCGAGTTCCCGGCGGTAGACGGCAGGCACCTGCTCACTGTCCTCGGGCGCAATCGTCGCAGCGACCGCCGCCGCGAGGTCGCGAATGGTGGTTTCATCTGCCGGTCGCCCCTGCATGCGCGCTTCGATTTCGGGCAAGCGCAACGGAACAGTCTCAACACCGCCGAGTCCGATCCGCAGCGCATCGATTTTGCCCTCTTCGTCGCGCGCGAAACTCAGCGCGACGCTGACAAGCGCGAAATCGCCGTGACGGCGGGAGAAATATTCGAAGGCCCACAATCCGCCAACCGGGAGCGGAAAGCGCAGCGCAGTGATGAGTTCGCCATCGCGCAGATCAACCGTCATGATCGATTGCAGGAAATCGGACGCGGCAACCTCGCGCGTTCCCTCCGGCCCCGCGATCACCAGCGAGGCGCCGAGCGTGACCGCGATCAGCGGCAACTGGGCGGCCGGATCCGCATGGGCGAGACTGCCGCCGATCGTGCCGCGCTGGCGGATAGCGTAGTGCCCGATAGTTGCGGCGGCGGCACTCAAAAGCGGCAGACTGCGCCGCACTTCCGACGCGATGGCAAGGCGGTGATGGCGCGTCAGCGCGCCAATCTCGACGAAGCTATCCGTCACCCGGACGCTGTCCAGTTCGATCAGGTCATTGAGATCGACCAGATGTCCCGGCCGCGCCAGACGCATGTTGAGCATCGGCCCCAGGCTTTGGCCACCGGCAAGCGGCTTCGCGGCGGACCCGTGCGCGCGCAAAAGCGACAGGGCGTCCGCTAGGTTCGCAGGCCGGTGATAGAGGAATGGGGCCGGTTTCATCGCTTTATACTGCGTTCCAGATCAACGACTGACCGGTTTCACGATCAAAGACATGCAGGCGGTTGAGATCCACAGCGAGCGTGATTTTTTCGCCGAAGGCATGGCGCAGATCCTTGCCGACGCGGAAGAACAGCTCTTTTCCCCCGAAATCCATTCCCAGATATTGATCCGAGCCGACCGGAAGCACCGAGTTCACGGTGCCGCTAAGCGCGTTGACCTCACGCTCCGCGGGGCCTTCCGCGACATCCTCAGCCCGGATTCCCAGCCGGACCTCGCGGCCCTCCTGTCCTTTCAGGCGCGCCGCGTGCGCCTCCGGCAGCACAAGACGCAGCCCGTCGCGTACAAAATCCATTCCACCGTTCGATCCGGCCTCGAGCACGCCGTCAAAATAGTTGATCGGCGGGCTTCCGAGGAAAGACGCGACGAAAGTGTTCGCCGGTCGCTCATAGATGTCGTCCGGAGTGCCGATCTGCTGCACCACCCCATCGTTCATCACCACGATACGGTCCGCGAGCGTGAGAGCCTCGGCCTGATCGTGGGTCACGTAGACGAAAGTCGTCTCCATTGCGCGATGGAGTTCCTTGATCTCCGCGCGCATCGAGATGCGCAAGGCCGCGTCAAGGTTCGAAAGAGGTTCGTCCATAAGGAAGACCGACGGCGCACGCACCATCGCCCGGCCCAGCGCCACACGCTGACGCTGGCCACCCGAAAGCTGCGACGGGCGCCGATCGAGCAGATGCGAAATCTCGAGTTTCTGCGCGGCGTCGCGCACGCTCTTGTCGATTTCTTCCTTCGGCACGTTCCGCATCCGCAGTCCAAAGCCGATATTCTCATAGACCGTCTTGTGCGGATAAAGCGCGTAGCTCTGGAATACCATCGCGACGTCGCGCTTGTGCGGCGGAACGTAATTCACAACCTGCTCGTCAAAGATCAGATCACCATCCGATACCTCCTCGAGCCCCGCAATCATATTGAGGGTCGTGGATTTGCCACAGCCCGAGGGGCCAAGCAGGACGATGAACTCACGATCCTCGATATCGAGGTTGAGATCGCGAACGGCATGGAAGCCGTTGGCGTATTTCTTGTTGACGTTTGTGAAACGGATCCGGGCCAAAACGTTATCCTTTCTAACCTTTGACTGCCCCGGCGGTCAGACCGGAAACGATGTAGCGTTCGAAGACGATGGCGACGATGACTGGCGGCACTATCGCCAGCACGCCTGCGGCGTTGAGGAATGAGAAACTCACCGTGAAATCAGAGGTGAACGAGGCCAGCAGGATCGGCAGGGTCTGCGACGCCGAGGTCTGCGTGAACATCAAGGCGAGCAGGAACTCGTTCCAGCTGGTAAGGAAGGTGAACAGCACCACGGCCACGAGCGAAGGCAGCGAGAGCGGCAGGAACACTTTGATCAGCGCCTGAAGCCGCGAACAGCCATCAACCCGCGCGGCTTTATCCAATTCGTCCGGCAAGCCCTCGAAATACTGAATCAGGATGAAAACCGTGAATGGCACCGTGACTGCGAGATAGGTGATCACCAGCGACCAAAGCGTGTCGAGCATCCCCAGTTTGCGGATCACAAGGAAGAAGGGCACGACCAGCGCAATATCGGGAATGACGCGTGTGAGCAGGATAAAGTAGACCGAAGCGTTGCGCCCCCAGAACCGTATCTTCGCGATGGCATAGGCGGCTGGCACGCCGACAAGCAGGTTAAGGATCACGACGAGCGTCGCCACGATCAGGCTGTTCCCCATCGAGGGCAGCAGGTTCTTCGCGGTCGAGGGGATAAAGTTACCCGCCGCAGGATCGGTGCCCGAGCGCGTCTCGTAGGTAACCGGCGCGCTGTCTCCGGCCGTGAAAATCGCCTTGAAATTGCCCAGCGTGGGCTCATCGGGGATCCAGTGCGGCGGGATCGAGACGATCTCGGTCTCGGTCTGGAACGCCGAGGAGACGAGCCAGGAGACCGGAGCGAGCACATAAATCGCGAGGACAATCGCAGAGACCAAGATCACAACGCGCTGGACAATGCGCGCCATGGTCTGGCGGCGACGGTAGTCGATCGTGTCGACGGGAGGGGTGATAGGCATATTGGTCATGTCAGATCTTGCGCCCCAGCGTTCGAATGAAGAGGTAGGAAAGTGCGAAGGTCGCGATTGCGAGCAGGTAGGACATCGCGGCCCCGCTACCGAAAGAGAGGTTGCGGAAGGTTTCGACATAGATGTGCCAAGACAGCACATGCGAGGCGCTGCCAGGCCCACCCTCGGTCAGCACGAAGAACAGGTCGAAATGGCGGATCGCCATCATCGTCTCGTAGATCATCACCAACATGAAACCGGGCTTCATCGCAGGCAGGGTGACATGCACGAAGCGCTGCCAAACCGTCGCTCCATCGACGCGCGCGGCCAAATACAGATCCGCCGGAATCGACTTGAGCGAGACCAGAAGAAGGATCGTGGCCAGTGGCACTTCCTTCCACACGAAAGCATTCGCAATCAAGAACAGCGTCTTGTCCTGATCCCCCAGCCAGACCATGTATTTATCTATGAAATCAAGCTGATAAAGAATGCCGTTCAGCGCGCCATAGCTGGAATCGTAGATCCATTTCCACATCAGCGCGTTCGCGACATAGGGGATCGCCCAAGGCACCAGCAGGATCGTGGAGAGAATACGGCGACCACGGAATTCCTGGTTCAGCAGCAGAGAGACAAGCAATGCGATGACGGCGATCGCGCTGACTGAGACGAGCGAGAAACTCACCGTGCGCCAGACCGCGCCCCAGAAAGCCTCGTCCCCCAAAAGATCGGTATAGTTCTTGAGACCAACGAAAGGGGTCCGGTTCGGGCGCGTCAGCTTGATGCTGAAGAAGCTGATATAAAGCGAATAGGCGATCGGGAAGACCGCGACCGCGCCCAGCACAGCCATCACCGGAGCAAGAAACAGCATAGCGCTGCGCTCCTCGTATCCTAGCCGCCATCTCGGGCGTGTCGCCCCAATCATTGTATCCGCCACGTCATGCTCTCCCGTTGCCCTGCCCGACAGTCGGCGGGCCTTCTACAAGGCCCGCCTCGCCTGCTTAGTAGCTGTCCTTCAGCTCGTTCCACAGATCGGCAGATTTCTTGACCGCCCCGGCGGCATCGACATTTCCAAGGATCGCCGATTGCCAGGCCGAACCATTGGTGTCGTTCCACTCACCGAACCACGGGGTGATCGTGTCCTTCTTGCGGGCAAGCGCCTGCTGGGCTTGGATCATATTGACATCACCATAAGAGTCGTAGGCCGCGCGGATCTCCGGATCCTCGAACAGCGGCTTCACACCGAACCCGGCCCCGATATCGAGGAACAGGAGCTTCTGGAACGTGTAGGCTCCGTCCGACTTGCCGCCGAACCATTCGATCAGCTTCGCGGTGTTCTCGGCGCGCGCCTTGTCCTGCGCGGCTTGCGTCGACATGCCATGGAAACGCATCCAGCCCACTGTCGCGTGAGAGCCGTTCGCGCCTTGCGGCATCATCGCTTGCTTCACATTGCCCGCGATCTGCGATTGCGCAGGGTCGTTGAGCATCCGCAGACGGTATTTTGCGACCATCGCGAAGGCATGGTTCCCCGCCGCAAACGACTTCAAGCCAGCCAGTTCGCCGGTTTCGACGCAGGCGGGCGATACGATCTTGTGCTTGTCTACCGCATCAACCACCCATTGCAGCGCCTCGACAGCACCTTCCTTCGAGTCCTGCATAACGGCCGAGCCGCTGTCGTCGACCAGTCGGCCGCCATGCGAGTAGACCAGCGTCGAGATGAACTCGATCAGCCAGCTTTCTTGCGCCATCGCGAGCATCATCGGATATTCGGCAATGCCCTTTTCCTTCATGACCCGGGACTGCTCCACCAGCTCATCCCAGCTCGACGGCGGCGCATCAAAGCCAGCTTCCTTGAGCTTCGCCTCGTCATAAAGGAACGCCATGTAGTCGGTGTAATAGGTCAGGCCGTATTGCCGACCGCCATAGGTCATCGACTGGGTGCAGAAATCCTCGGCCTCAGCGTTGTATTTCATCAGGCTGTCGAATTCATCGACCGGAGCGATCCAGCCAGCCTCGGCCCATTCCGGCAGCCACGAATCCGACACCCACATCGCGTCGAGCGGCGCACCGCCAACGAATTTTGCGACCATGCCCTCGCGATACTGCGCCCAGGGCGAATTTCCGTAATTCACGGGAATCCCGGTTTCGGCCGTGAAGGCGCTGAGGTGACTCTGCACGGTGTCGACTGCGGCGGACCATGTGTGCATCGTCAGCCCTGCGGTCTCGGCGCGCGCCGGACGAACCAGACCCGGCGCCATTAGCGCCCCTGCACCCGCCGCCGAATAGCGGAGGAAATCCCGGCGCCCGAGCTGGCGCATCTTATCCTTGAGCATCATTCGATTCCTTTTGCATGGCCGCCCGCCCCGAGTTCGATTGAGGTCCCTTCGCAGCGCACCGTTCCCGTTGAACTTGTTTGTAAGAATCGACGCTATTGGCGATTTATTAATTCGTCAATTGACGACAAACGAAAAAGTGAAGATTCACCTTCCCCGACGGAAATTGCACAAATTTTCAGCATCCGTGGCCATCGCCGCAGCTGAAAACGTAAGAAATGTAGCTGATTGTGGCGGTCAGTCGCCGCGACACACGTCGATCATGTCCCCGAAGCCCGCAAGGAACACTCGAACATGCATTGACACCACCTGGTCCTCGGACAGGGACAGGCTGCTCTGATAAATGTGACGCCTAATCGCGTAGTGAGAGATCGCACCATGCAGCGTCCATGCCATCTCGTGGAGCAATGCAGGCTCTTCGGGCAGGGACACCCCCTTCTCATGCGCCACCTCGCGCATTACGACCTCTAGCACCTGCATGATGATCGCCGCGATGTAGTCAGGCGCCATATTTGCTTCGGCCAGAGAGGCGTAAAGGAGCAGCCGCAACCACTTGCGCGTCAATGTAGACTGAAGGTAGTCGCGATAGAAAGCCTCGAGGCGCTCTGAAACCGGCCGCGAACGATCCTGAAGATCCACGAACCAGACTGCCTTGAATGCGCCAAGGATTTCTTGGTTATAGACCTCCTTGAGCAGATCTTCCTTCGTCGGAAAGAAGCGGTAGAGAAGGCGTTGCGAAATGCCGCACTTCTCCGCCAGCTGACGCGTCTGCCCCGTAAGGCCATTCTCGGCAAAGAAGTCGGTCGCGACGTCCAGAATCTGAGCGCGGCGCTTGTTGAACGGCATCCGGACAGAACCCTGCGGCGAACCAGGCTTGTTTCCGGTGCCGCGCGCTTTTGGCGCACCCCGAGCTGCTGTCGATTTGGCCTGCACGTTATCCCCCTCGCATCCGTTGTTCTTAACCATGACGTCGGACGCAACGCCCTTAATATTGCATAGTAGCCCACGACGCGCGCGGGCAAAGCTTTTTTCGTCGAGTGACGACTTAAATGTTGCGTGCACCAAGAATTTGGTCATAGCCTTAACACATCGTGGCGCACCAGTGCCTAAGATTCAAAGCCATTCATGCCGGAGCGCATCATGATCTATGAACAAAGAACCTACCGCATCACGCCCGGGAAAGCGCCTGAATTCCTCAAGCTCTATGAGGCCGAGGGGCTTCATATCATCAGTCAATACGCGAAGCTCGCCGGATGCTGGGTCAGTGACAGTGGCGTACTGAACGCGGTCACCTTCCTTTGGGCCTATGAAGATTATGGCCACCGCAGCGCACAAAGAGCCAAGCTCGGCGCAGACTCGGACTGGCAGGGTTTCGTGCCCAAGATCCTTCCCTATCTCGTGCATCAGGAAAGCATCTTCCTGCAACCCGCCGCTTTCTCTCCGCTTGACTGAACCGGGCGCAAGTCACCATGCGCACGCTCGGCATCCTTCTCGCCGCTGGCGCCTCTCGTCGCTTCGGCTCTCAGGACAAGCTTCTTGCAGACTGGAACGGCGCGCCTCTGGTGCTTGCAGCTGCGCGCTCCCTCGAGGCAGCGGGGTGCGACGCGCTTCTTGCGCTCGTCTCTTCCGAGAGGGTGGGCGCAGCGCTCCCTGCGTCGTTCCAAGTGCATCAGATTGAGCGGGGCCTGCCGCTCTCTCGGACGTGGCGAATGGCGCGCGACTGCGCTATGACGCTGCACGCGGAACGCGCGCTGTTCGTATTGGGCGACATGCCCTCCGTTTCAACTGACACACTCCGAACCTTGGTGAATAGCGACAGCGGCAGCCGCGCCTGCGTTTTCAACGGCATCTCGATGCCGCCGGCACTTTTGGTCGCAGATGATATGCGGCGCATGCCCGACCCGGAACAGGATCAAGGCGCCCGAGAGCTGCTGCGCGCCCTGCCGCACAAGTCGCTTATTCCCCTCTCGGCCCAAGAAGCCTGTGACATCGACATTCCGCAAGACCTCTGGCGGAATTGAGACCGCCTCCGTGTTCGACCGTGAAGGTTTTCTCGCCTCCCCTGCGTTATAAATACGTGCCGTCGAAACCGACGAAACCAACACGGGGCGCTACAGAAGCGCACAGGCGTGACAAGGGCGCGCAGCACGCCGCGCCCTTTCCCATTGTCGCCAACCATCGGGGTGACGCGTGGAGACGATCAACGGCCCAAGATGGATTGGCGCTGTGTCTCGGGAAGGAATGGCTTCATGGCCTCTCCCCCAACAATGATCGCGCGGTCCAGGCCGCCTTTTTCTTTCCCTCTGCAGCGATTGAGGCCGTATCACCTGCGCAACCGAGATGCGTGCCATTTGACCGCGCCAAAGCATTCTGGCATCCCGAAAGCTGGGCGAACGGATCTGGCTCAGGCGCGTGATTGTGGGAATAGCGATGTGACATTGAAGATCGTGGCCGCGCGGTTGCGGGTTGGTGGGCGGCATGTTCTGGCGATGCTCCCTTGTCTCATCCTGCTCGCCCCGGCAGCGCAGGCGCAAGAGACGCTGCGGATCGGGGTTCTGGATTACCTCGGCTCGGATCACTCGCTCAGCCATTGGAAGCCCACCGAAGCCGCGCTGGATGCGGCCCTGCCCGGCTATGATTTCCGCTTCGAGCCGCTTGATATCCATCAGCTCGACGCGGCGCTTGCGGCGCAGGATCTGGATTTCGTCATCACCAATCCGGGCAATTATGCCGAGTTGGAATATCGCCATCATATCAGCCGCATCGCCACCGCGCAGTCCGATCAGCCGGTGGGCTCGACGCTGGTCACGACCCAAGACCTGAAAACCCTCGATGATCTCGCCGGGCGCAAGATGGCGATCACCGCCCCCGAGGCGTTTGGTGGGTTTCAGGTGATCTGGTCCGAGATGCTGAAAGCCGATCCCCGACTGCCCGCCAAGGTGCAGCTTGAGGTGACGGGCTATCCGATGCAGCGCGCCGCCCAAGCGGTGCTGGAGGGGCGCGCCGATGCGGCGGTGCTGCGCCCTTGCATGCTTGAGCAATTGCAGCGCGACGACCCGGTGCGCTACGGGGCGCTGCACGCTTTTGCCCTTCAGCCATCTGGCCAGACGCAATGTGCGCTCTCGAGCAGGGTCTATCCCGGTTGGCCCTTTGCGAAAACGCCCGCGACCTCGCCCGAACTGGCCAAGCAGGTGGCGATTGCGCTGATGCAGATGCCCTCGGGCAATCGCTGGACGGTGCCGCTGGATTACCAGCCGGTGCATGATCTGCTGCGCCAGTTGCAGCTTGGCCCCTATGCCCGCACCGGCCCGGTCAACCTGCGCGATTTTATCGCCGATTACCGCGACTGGTTGATCGCGCTGGCCGTGGCGCTGATGTTCTGGGCGCTTTATTCCGTGCGCATCGAGACACTGGTGCGGCGGCGCACGCGGGCGCTGGACGCGGCCAACACCCAACTCAAGCAAGAGATGATCGAACGCGAGCGCGCCGAAACCGCCGACCGGCTGCATATGCGCGAGCTGGAACATGTCGCGCGGCTCTCGATTCTGGGCGAGATGGCCTCGTCCATCGCGCATGAGCTGAACCAGCCGCTTTCGGCGATTTCCAACTATGCGCAGGGCTGCTTGCTGCGGCTCAAGACGGGCAATTTCTCGCAGGGCGATATGGAGACCGCCTCGGGCGAGATCGCCGCGCAGGCCGAGCGCGCGGCCACCGTGATCCGCCGCATCCGCGCCTTCGTGCGCAAACGCGAAAGCCAGCGCGCCCCGATCAACATCTGCGAACTGCTGGCGGAATGCAGCGCGCTGTATCACGCCCAGACCCACCGCGCGGGCGTGCGCGTCGAGGTGTTGTGCGCCGAGGGGCTACCGCAAGTGATCGGCGACCGGGTACATCTGACGCAGGTGATCCTTAACCTCGTGCAGAACGCGGTGGACGCGATGGCACAGACCGAGCCCGCCCAGCGCCGCATTCTCATCACTGCCGAACGCGCCGAAGAACCCGGTCGTGGCGCGGGGATCTGCCTGTCGCTGCGCGATCGCGGCACGGGCATGTCCGAGACCGCGATGGCCCATTTCGCCGAGGCGTTTTACACCACGAAACCCGAAGGGATCGGGCTGGGGCTGGCCCTGTCGCGCTCGATCATTGAGGCGCATGGCGGCTGGATGCGCGCGCAGCGTCCGGCGGATGGGGTGGGATTGCGGGTGGCGATCTGGCTGCCAATCGGTGAGGATGCCGCATGAACGACACGCCCGTGATCCATATCGTCGATGATGACCGCGCCGCGCGCGAGGGGCTGGGGTTCTTGCTGTCCTCGCTGGGGCTGACGATTGCATCGCATGCCAGCGCCGCCGATCTGCTGGCCACGCTGGGCAATCAGATTGTGGGCTGCATTCTTGCCGATGTCCGCATGCCCGGAATGACGGGGCTGGACCTGCTGGACGAGCTGGGGCGGCGGGACTGCCCGCTGCCGGTGATCATGATCACGGGGCATGGTGATGTGCCGATGGCGGTGCGCGCGATGCGGACTGGCGCGATGGATTTTTTTGAAAAGCCGGTCAATGGCATGGCCCTTGTCGAGCGCATCAACGAGGCGCTGCGTGTCAGCGGCGAACGCGCGCAATCGCTGGGCGGGCGCGAACAGCTGACCCGGGGCATCGAAAGCCTGACCGCGCGCGAGGCCGAAGTGGCGCGCGCCGTGCTGGCAGGGCGGCAGAACAAGCAGATCGCGCATGATCTGGGTATCAGTCTCAAAACAGTGGAAAACCACCGCCACAACGTGATGGACAAGATGCAAGCCAGCAGCGCTGCCGATCTGGTGCGACGCCTTGTCGCGGCGGGATGGCAGGCGGATTAGGGGTTAACCCCCAGACCCTTCGGGGTTTGCACCGATAGAGCGGTGCAAGGCATCAACGTAAAGTTCGGGCTGACCCAGCATAGAAAGGATCAGCCCTATGGACACGACCCGCCGCGGCTTTCTTGGCGCGATCGGCAAGGTGACCATCGGCGCCGCCGCCTCAATCGCAGGTGCGAGCCAAGCCGCCGAAGCCGCGCAATCCGACACGCCCACCGCCGTCCCGCATTGGGGCATGGTGGTCGATCTGCGCAAATGCATCGGCTGTCAGGCCTGCACCGTCGCCTGCATCATGGAAAACGCCGTCCCCGAAGGCGCGTTTCGCACCCATGTCTCGGTCTATGAACTGGTCAAGGACGGTCAGGACCCGGCAATGGTGATGCTGCCCCGGCTGTGTAACCATTGCGATGATCCGCCCTGCCTGCCGGTCTGCCCGGTCGAGGCGACCTTCAAGGCGGAGAATGGCGAAGTGCTGGTGGATGCCAGCAAATGCGTGGGCTGCGCCTATTGCGTGCAGGCCTGCCCCTATGACGCGCGCTTCATCAACCATGAGACGCAGGTGGCGGATAAATGCACCTTCTGTTTCCACCGCACACAGGCGGGGCTGCTGCCAGCCTGTGTCGAGACCTGCGTTGGCGGGGCGCGCAATTTCGGCGATCTGAACGATGCCGGCAGCGAGGTGTCGCGGATGCTGCGCGAGAACGAGGTCTCGGTGCTACGCCCCGAGATGCACACCAATCCCAATGTCTATTACATCGGTCTGGATGACCTGCTGGACGGTCGGGTGGCCGGTGAGGCCGCCTATCATCCCGAGATGGCCGATAGCGTGAGCAGCCATAAGGAGGGTCTGTGATGCAGGTTCAAGTCCACGAACTCGTCGGAGCCGTGCATGAGGCCGCCTGGCTGCCTTGGGCAGTGCAATATTTCTTCCTGATCGCGATCTCAAGCACGGCGCTTTTGATGGCGCTGCCCGGTTTCGTGCTGGGACGGGCGGGCGATCTTCCCAAGGCACGGCTGGCGCTGATGGTGGCCGTCACCACCGGTGTTGTCGCCCCCGTCGCGCTGCTGGCCGATCTACACCAGCCGTTCCGCTTTTGGGAGTTCTTCGTCTACACCCATACGACATCCTGGATGGCGTGGGGCGCGTGGATCGTGCCGAGCTACGTCGCGCTGTTGCTGGGCTTTGCATGGGCCATTCACCGCCCCGCCTTTTATGCGATGGGGCAGGAAAACTGGCGCTTTGCCTGGCTGTTTCGCCTGCTGGCGCTGAAGGGTGAGGCGAATGGCTTTGCCCGCCTGCTTGGCCTAGGCGCGGGGCTCGCGGCGCTGGGGATCCTGCTTTACACTGGCACCGAGGTCGCCGTGGTGCGCGCCCGCCCGCTGTGGAACTCACCACTGCTGCCGCTGCAATTCGCCGCCACCGGCTTTGTCGGCGCGCTGGGGGTGATGCTGGTGCTCGAACGCGTTCTGAACCGCGACGGCGCGCTCGAAGAAACGCTCAACCGCGATCTGGTCTTTGCGCTGGCCGTGGTTGGTGGGCTTGGCATCATCTGGTTCACGATTGCCCGCTCGGGCCTGTCGCCCGCCCATAGCCAAGCTCTGGCCTCGGTCGCGGGGTTCCCGATCTGGAAGCAAATCGCGGCTTGGGGCGCGCTGGCCATCGTTGTGCCCTTCGTGCTGGCGCTTGTCGCGCCGCGCAATACCGGCTGGGCGACCGGGCTGATCGCGATCCACGCCGCTTGGATGTTTCGCTGGACGGTCTTCATGGGCGGTCAGGCGGTGCCGAAAGTCGGCTCTGGCCTGTATGACGCGCTGCTGCCCAGTGGCTTTGACGGGCTGATGGGGGTGATCGGCACCTTCGGGCTCTGGATCTTCCTGCTCATCGCCTACACGACCTTCTTCCCCTGGGCCGATGCGACCCCGCCCGCCGGGCGTCGCCCTTCTGCGCCCGCTCATCCTGCTCGCTCTGTCTGAGGAGACCGCCATGACCAATCGCCGCAACATTCTCAAAGGTGCCGTCGCGACCGGGGCACTGGCCACGTTCGGAGTAGGCTATGCCGGAACCGTGAAAAAGCTGGCCAAGGGTAAGTGGTCGGGCGCGGTGCCGCGCAACGAACATCTCACCGGCAACTCGAGCCCGGCGGAATACAGCGTCAATCCGCAGACCGGGGATATCGCGCTCAATCCCGATCAGGCGATGAGCTATACGATGTGTATCGGCTGCACCACGATGTGCGGCGTGCGCGTGCGGGTGGACAAGACGGCCAACAAGGTGCTGCGCGTCACCGGCAACCCCTATTCCCCGATGAGCACCGATCCCTTCATCCCCTATGAAAGCTCGGTCGCGGAAAGTTTCGCTGCGATGGCGCAGGCTGGTAAGGGCAACGGGCTGCTCAACCGCTCTACCGCCTGCGGGCGCGGCAATGCCGTGCTGCAACAGGTCGAGAACCCGCGCCGGGTGCTGAAACCGCTGAAACGGGTCGGGCCGCGCGGCTCGGGACAATGGCAGACGATCAGCTTTGAACAGCTTGTCGAAGAGGTCGTCGAGGGCGGCGATCTGTTTGGCGAGGGCCGCATCGCCGGTCTGCGCGAAATTCGCGACCTTGAAACGCCAGCAGTCGAGGGTGCACCCGAATTCGGCCCGCGCGCAAACCGCTTGATGTGGATGAACTGCGTCGATGACGGGCGCGACAATCTTGTGCTGCGCTGGCTCAAGCAAAGTTTCGGGTCGAATAACTTCACCCGCCATGGCAGCTATTGCGGCGGAGCGTTCCGCTCGGGCTCAGGCGCGCTGTTTGGCGACTTCAAGGCGATGCCCCATGCCAAGCCGGATTTTTCCAATGCCGAGTTCATCATCTTCGCAGGCACCGCGCCGGGCAATGCGGGCAACCCGTTCAAGCGCATCGGCAATCTGGTGGCCAAGGCGCGCGCAGATGGCGATCTGAGCTATGTGGTGATCGACCCGATCCTGAACAACGCGCAGAACGGCCCCTCGGGCGAGCGGTCGCGCTGGATGGCGATCAAACCGGGCACCGATGGGGCACTGGCAATGGCGATGATGGCGTGGATGTTTGACAATGACCGGATCAATCACGACTACCTCGCCCAGCCTTCGCAAGCCGCCGCCGATGCCGCGGGTGAAGCAAGCTGGACCAACGCGACCCATCTGGTGATCGTGGACGAAACCCATCCGCGCTTTGGGCATTTCCTGCGCGGCTCGGATCTGGGGCTGACCGTTGAGGGCGACACCTATTGCGACGCCGACCCCCATCTCGTGGCGTCGTCAAATGGCCCCGTTCCCGCCGGAAACGCGCCCGCGCCGCTGTTCTTTGAAGGTGAGGTGGACACCACTAACGGCCCCGTCGCGGCTAAGACCTCGCTCAGCCTGTTGCGCGACGAAGCCCATCGCCAAAGCCTTGAGGCCTATAGCGAAGCCTGCGGCATCCCCGCAGCCAAAATCATCGACCTCGCGCGCGAATTCACCAGCCATGGACGCCGCGCCGCCGTTGATAGCCATGGCGGGATGATGGGCGGGTCGGGCTTTGCCAATGCCTATGCGCTCAGCATGCTCAACACGCTGATCGGCAACCTGAACTGGAAAGGCGGCGCAATGATCGCGGGCGGCGGGTTCCCCGAAAACAAGGGCCCGGCCTATGACCTCGCCAGCTTCCCCGGCGCGGTGAAAGCCAAAGGCCTGCCTGCGGGGCGCAACGTGTCTTATGAAAAGACCAGCGAATTCAAACGCAAGAAAGCGGCGGGCAATCCCTACCCCGCCGATGGCCCTTGGTATCCCAACGCGCCGGGCCTTGCGACCGAGTGGATTTCGTCAATGGTCAACCACTATCCCTACGGGGCCGAGGCGCTGATCTTTCGCAACACCAACCCGGTCTATGGCATCCCCGGAGTCGCGCCGTTGGTCGAAAAACTGAAAGATCCCAAGGTCGTGCCGCTGATCATCTCGATTGATCCCTTCATCAATGAAAGCACGGGGATCTCGGACTATATCGTGCCGGATTCGGTGATGTATGAAACGTGGGGCTTCACCAAGCCATGGGGTGGCGTGGCGACCAAAGCGACCTGCGCGCGCTGGCCGGTGATCGAACCAAGGATGGAGAAGAATGCGCAAGGAGACCGCGTCGGGATGGAGACCTTCCTGATCGCGACGGCCAAACGCATGGGCCTGCCCGGTTTCGGCGACGAGGCGATTCCCGATGCGCAGGGCGTGCTGCATCCGCTCAACCGAGCCGAGGATTGGTATCTGCGCGGGGCGGTCAATGTCGCGATGCTGGGCAAGACCCCGGTGGCACCCGCCAGCGACGAAGATATCGCGCTGTCCAACGTCGCGCGGATCGCGGAAGACCTGCAAGCCGTACTCAAGCCCGACGAATGGCGGCGCGCCGCGACGATCTATGCCAAGGGCGGGCGCTATGAAAATATCGAGCGCAGCTACGACGGCGCGCGCGCGACCTATGCGTTCGACAAACCAATGATGATCTGGAACGAGGAACTCGGCAGCTTCCGCCGCGCCACCACCGGCACCCGCGTGCCCGGCACCCCGTCCTGGCGCGAGGCGGAATTCGCCGATGGATCGAAAGTCTCCGATCACTATTCCAAAGAGGACTGGCCGATCCGGGTCTTCAGCTACAAATCTCCACTGCAGAACTCGTATTCTGTCGGGGCCGAAGTGCTGTTGCGCATCGTCGCCTCCAACCCGGTGATCGTGGGCAGCGCATTGGCGCGCGCCCATGGCATCCGCACCGGCGATATGGTGCGCCTGACAACGCCGGGGGGCATGCTGGAAAGCGTCGCGGTGGTGCGCGAGGGCATCGCGCCCGACACGGTCGCAATCGAGCACGGCTTTGGTCATCGCGGCTTTGGTGCGCATGACATCACCATCGACGGCGAGACCAAACCGGGCGATCCGCGACTGGCGGCGGGCGTGTTGCTCAATGATCTCGGGCTGATCGATCCGACGCGCGACAAAGCCGGCGTCTGGGTCGATCCGGTCTCGGGCACCGCCGTGCGCCAAGGCCTGCCTGCGAAAATCTGGCGCATCGCTTAACAGCGCGCGCCGCGCAGGTCACCTGGCCCTCCTCAAACCCGCCGATAGGTCAGGTAATGGGGCTTGCGGCCCTCGCGCAGCGCCTTTTGTTCATAGCGCGTCGACAGCCAATCCTCCCAAGGCGCATCCCAATCGCCATGGGTCGGCTGGGGGTCGTCAAAATCAAACGCGGGCGGCACCTCGAATTGCGGCGCGAACCCGGCTTTGGGGATTTCCTCGACCGCCTGACGGACGTAGTCGGGAATATCGGTGGCCACGCGAAATTCCGCGCCGGGTTTGAGCGCGCGGTGCAGCGGCTCCAGATGTTCCTGGGTCACAAAGCGACGCCGGTGATGTTTCGATTTCGGCCAAGGGTCGGGATAGAGCAAAAACGCCTTGTCGATACTGCCCTCAGGCAGCACATCCATCAGATCGCGCGCATCGCCGGGATGCACCGCAATCGAGCGCAGTTGCGTGCGCCGCAGCTTACCCAACAGCATCGCCACGCCGTTGACATAGGGCTCACAGCCGATGATCTCGACCCCCGGATAGGTCGAGGCCATATGCACGATATGCTCGCCCCCGCCAAAGCCGACCTCCAGCCAGACCGGTTTGCCATGAAACCGCGTGGCCATATCAAGGGGCACGCGGTCGGGGTTTTCAGCCCAACTCACGGCACCGGGCGACAGTTGCGCCAAATCTTCGCGCAGATAGGCCCGTTGCGCCTTATTCAGCGTCTTGCCGTTGCGGCGCCCGTAGAAATTGCGCCACGGGGCGGTGTTGGGGTCGGAGTGAGAGGTCTCGCCGCGCGGGGCGGTGTCATCATGCTGTGTCATGGCCGGGCCTCTAACGAGAGGGGGCGCAAAACTCAAGCCTTCTGTATCAGCCAAAGCCCGAAACACATCGCGCCGATCCCTGCCCCCCGCGCCAGAGTGAGCGGGCGCACCAAGGCCCCGAACAGCCCAAATTGATCAATCGCCGCCGCCGAGATCATCTGCCCCAGCAGCACGAAAAACACCGCATTGCCAACGCCAAAGCGCGGCGCAATGAACGTGACGGACAGCACATAAAACGCCACCAACAGCCCTGCGAGAAACAAATACCACGGTTGACTCGGCAGGCGCGCAATCGCGGAGGGCCCGGTTGTCACCGACATGACCGCCACCGCGCCAGACAGCGCCACGCAAAATAAAACCACCGCCGCGACGGCGGGCGATCCGATGCGCGCGCCCAGTTGCGCATTCAGCGCTGCAAGAACCGGAATCCCCAAACCCGCAGACAGCATGATGGTAGCGTAACGCAGATAATCAGGCATCGTTCTCTCCTCCAATTGCCGTTGAAAGTGACCCGGAACGAGGCGCGCCTCAAGCCCCCTTCCTCTTGATCGAAATATCCCGGGGGGCTGGCCGCAGGCCAGAGGGGGCAGCGCCCCCTCGAAACGACAACAGGCGGAGCATTGCCCCGCCTGCGCCACATCCCTTGCAACCGCTCAGATCACCTTTTTGAGCGCCTCGATCAGATCGGTCTTTTCCCAGCTAAAGCCACCATCGGCCTCCGGCGCACGACCGAAATGCCCATAAGCTGCGGTGCGCGAATAAATCGGGCGGCACAGATCCAGCGCGTCGCGAATGCCCTTGGGCGTGAGGTCCATCACCGCGCCAACCGCCTTTTCGATCTGCTCATCGGGCACCACGCCGGTGCCAAACGTATCGGCATAGATCGACAGCGGCTTGGCCACACCAATCGCATAGCTGACCTGAATGACGCATTTCTTGGCCAGCCCGGCGGCGACCACGTTTTTCGCCAGATACCGCGCGGCATAGGCGGCCGAGCGGTCCACCTTGGTCGGGTCTTTGCCCGAAAACGCACCTCCGCCATGGGGCGCGGCACCGCCATATGTATCCACGATGATCTTGCGCCCCGTCAGGCCCGCATCGCCATCCGGCCCACCGATCACAAACGTGCCCGTCGGGTTCACCCACCATTCGGTGTCGGGCGAAATCCAGCCCTCGGGCAGCACTTCACGGATATAGGGTTCGACAATCGCGCGGATATCTTCCGAGGTCTGGTTGGCATCGGAATGCTGGGTCGACAGCACGATCGAGCTGACCCCGACCGGTTTGCCGCCCTCATAGCGCACCGAAAGCTGCGACTTGGCATCTGGGCGCAGCGTGGGTTCGGCCCCCGATTTGCGCGCCTCTGCCAGACGGCGCAAAATCGCGTGGCTGTAATGGATCGGCGCGGGCATCAGCTCGGGCGTCTCATCGGTCGCAAAGCCAAACATGATGCCCTGATCGCCCGCCCCGTCCTTATCGACGCCTTGCGAAATATGGGCCGATTGCGCGTGCAAGAAGTTCGAGACGTTCAGCGTAGCCCAGTGAAACTCATCCTGCTCATAGCCGATATCTTTCACGCATTCGCGCACGATACCGTCGATCCGGCCCATATATTCGGCCAGTTTTTCTTTGTCCGACAGGCCAACCTCGCCGCCGACAACAACCTGATTGGTGGTGGCAAACGTCTCGCAGGCGACGCGGGCATTGGGCTCTTCAGCCAGAAATGTATCAAGAACTGCATCCGATATCCGGTCACAGACCTTATCAGGATGGCCTTCCGAGACAGACTCGGAAGTGAAAATATAGCTTTCGCGTGTCATGGGACGTGCTCCGTTGTGAATTACCCCGCACCGTCAGGAAGCCGTTGGAGCGGGTAGCGGTTTAGCTAGTGCCGCTTGACGCTGCGGTCAATGAAAATGCGCGCAATCAGTAAGGAAACGATGAATAACGCCGCAATCAGCGCAATGATCGGCCCATCGCCCAGCTTGGCATACAGCGTCTTGGGCAGCGAGGCTGGCAAGGTCACATCGAGCACCCCTGCACGGTCCATTCCCAGACTGGCCACGATGCGCCCCTTGGCGTCGATCAGCGCGCTCACCCCGGTATTGGCGTCGCGCGCCAGCGGCAGGCCCTGTTCGATCGCGCGCAGCCGGGCTTGGGCGAGATGCTGGTAAGGGCCGCTCAACGTGCCAAACCACGCATCATTGGTGACTTGCAAAATCCAGTCGGGACGCGACGGGAAATGCATCAAATCCTGTGGGAAAATCGCCTCGTAGCAGATCAGCGGGGCAACCTTGCCCAAAGTGCCAAGGTCCAGCAGCTTCTCACCCGTGCCCGCAGAATAGCCATTGCCCACCTGCGCCGCAAAGGCCGTCATTCCAAAGCGCGCCAGAAAATCGCCAAAGGGCATGTATTCGCCAAAGGGCACGAGGTGGGATTTGTCGTAAATATCGCGCACCACAGCGTCCGGCCCAATCACCGCAAGCGAGTTGTAATAGCGCGATCCTTGGCTGCGCTGAATGCCCATCGCAATCGGCACGCCCCCTGCCGCCTGAACCGATAGCTCAAGGCCCTGACCGGGGCGATCCAACAGGAACGGCACTGCGGTTTCGGGCCAGACGATCAGATCGGGCTTAGGCGTGCCGGGTTCGGGCGGCGTGCTGGTCAGGCGCAGCAACCGATCAAAGAATTTCATCCGATATTGCGGCAACCATTTGAGGTTTTGCGCCGCATTGGGTTGCACCAGACGCAGATGGACGGGGGGCGTGCGCGCCGGTGTCGGCGCGTCCAGACGTGCCGCGCCAGCCAACCAGATCGCCCCCAAACTGAGCAGCGCCACGCCAAGCAGCGCCCCCCCGCGCCCACCGCGCAGGCTTGCTGCCATCGCCGGGGCGGCCGCAATCCCCATCGTGAGCAGGCTCAGCCCCAGAGGCCCGACAAAGGCCGCCGCTTGCGCCACGGGCGTGCCGATCCAGATATGCCCGACCAGCACCCAAGGAAATCCGGTAAACACATACGAGCGCAACGCATCCGACGCCGCCATGCCCAGCGCGATCCCCAAGCCACGCGCCCCCGGCCCCGGCCCCGGCCCGATTTGCGCGCCAAGGCCAAACCCAAGCGCCCAAAACACGCCCATCCCCGCCGACATCAGGATCAGCGCGAAGGGGGCCATCCAGCCGTAAACCTCGGCCTCGACCATGAAGGGTTCGACGATCCAGAACATCGCCGCAAGCGCATAGCCAAATCCCGCCGCGAATCCGATCCACGCGACCGAAGCCGCCCAACGCTGCCCCGAGCCAAGCCAGACCACGCCAGCCAATGCGGGCAGTGCGATCCACCACAGGCCCAGCGGCGCTTGCCCCGCCGCCACCAAGGCGCCCAGCACAAGCGCGCCAAGCAGGCCTTGCCAGCGCGGGCGCAATGGCGCGCGAAATCCGGCCCGCATCGCTGCGATCATTCGGCGGCTGCCACGCCGGGCAGGCGCACCCGCAGCCGCTTGATGCGGCGCGGATCGGCATCAATCACTTCATACTCGACGCCGTTTTCGGTCACCACGACCTCACCGCGCGCGGGCACCCGGCCCAATTGCATGAACAACAGCCCACCCATTGAATCGATCTCGTCATCAGCCTCGGCATCAGCCAGTCGAATGCCCGTCACGCTTTCGAATTCATGCACTGGCGCGCGCGCCTGCACGATCCATTGGCCGGGCTTTTCCTCGCGCCAGTAACCGTCGTCGGTCTCGTCATGCTCATCCTCGATCTCACCGATCACCTGTTCGATCAGATCCTCAAGTGTCAGCAGACCATCGACCCCGCCATATTCGTCAATCACCAAGGCCATATGAATGCGCTGCACCTGCATCTTTTGCAGCAGCACACCGATTGGCATGGACGGGGGCACATACAGCAACGGACGGATCAGCTTGCGCAGATTGAACCGCCCATTGCCCGAGCCAAAGCCGTATTCCAGCGCCAAGTCCTTAAGGTGAACAAGCCCCAAAGGCGTATCCAAGGTCTCTTTAAAGACCGGCAGGCGCGAATAACCATGCTCGCGGAATTTCTGCACCAATTCGTCGCGCGAGATAGTGACCGGCACGGCCTCGATCTCGACTTTGGGGATCGCAACATCGCCAACACGCATCCGGCGCAGGTTACCCAGCCCCGGCGGCGGCACGGGGGCTGGAGGATGGGACTGTTCGATCTGGGACTCATCAGCAGAGGAGCGTCCCCCGAACCATCGGCTCAATAGCCCGCGCGCGGCGGGCTCAAAAGACTGTCCCGGTTCAGCGTTGTCTGAACCCTCAGTCGCGTCCTCAGTGTCGGCGGACTGCTGCGCTGCGTCAGTGACCTGTTCCATCGTCCCTTTCCAAAATCTTGACCCGTTTGGGCTTAGTCTTGTCCATATGGGTTAACTATCCCTTCGTTTTCAAGCAGGCGAACTTCGATTTGTTCCATCAACTGCGCATCTTGCTCATGAATATGATCGTAACCAAGCAAATGCAGAATAGCGTGAATGATCAGATGCGTCACATGATTTTCAATGGGTTTGCCCTGATCGGCCGCCTCGCGCTGACAGGTTTCATAGGCAATCGCGACATCGCCCAGCGCGATCTCGCCAAAGACATCGGGTGCGGGGCGGTCGGGCTCGGCCCCGGGCTGATCCGCCCCACGTTCCTGCGCAGGCCAGCTTAGCACGTTGGTCGCCTGAGGCTTGGCGCGAAAATCAGCGTTCAACTCGGCGATACGGGCATCATCACAGGCCAGAATCGACAGCGTGCATATGTCAGGGTCGAGCCCGCGATCGCGCAACACCAAGGGCGCGACATGCGCAACCAAGGCCGGCAGGTCCAGCGCCTCCCAAGCCGGAGCCTCGATTTCGATATCAATGTCCATCCTGCAACCCCGTGATCGCCACCTGCGCCAGTTGCGCCCCTGTCGCGCTATAAACCAGCACATCGCCCTGATCGGTCACCACAACCGTGTAGCCGCGCGCGAATGTCACGGCCTCAGGATGAGCGCCTGCGGGCAGCGTGATCTGGCTTGGAATTTGCGGCAAGGGGCTCGGTGTTTGCAGACGGATGACAAGCAGCGTCACAATCGCTACAAGCCCCAAAATCATCACGCCCGCCAGCACCGTGACCAGCAGCTTGAGAAAGCGCAGATCAGGGGGCAGCGTGGCAGGGACATCATCGTCAGGCAGGTCGGACATGGTAAAAGATATCCTCAACGTCGAGATCGGGCCGGGCATGGGTCCGCGCCTTGATAAGGCACTGGCCGCCGCTGTGCCAGAGGAAGCGGCGCTGTCGCGTTCGCGCCTCGCACGGCTGATCGCAGAGGGCGCGGTGAGCCGTGAGGGCACGCCGGTCACCGATCAGAAGGCCAAGGTCACCGAGGGCGAGATCTACGCCATCGCGCTGGAGCCGCCCAAAGCGGTCGAGACGCTGGCCCAAGATATCCCGCTTGAGGTGCTGTGGGAAGACGCCGATCTGATCGTGGTCAACAAGCCTGCGGGCATGGTCACCCATCCCGCGCCGGGCACGCCCGAGGGCACGCTGGTCAACGCGCTGCTGCACCATTTCGGCGGCAATCTGTCGGGGGTCGGCGGGCAGGCCCGCCCCGGCATCGTGCACCGCATCGACAAGGACACATCTGGGCTGCTGGTGGTCGCCAAATCAGATCGCGCCCATCACGGGCTGGCCGCGCAATTTGAGGCCCACACCGTGCATCGCCACTATCTAGCCGTCTGTCATGGCATCCCCGACGCCGCCGATCCGCGTCTGCGCGGCACGCGGGGCGTCAGCTTTGAACATGGCGGCATTTTGAAAATCGCGACCCAGCTTGCGCGCCACAAGACTGACCGTCAGAAACAGGCGGTCGTGGCCAATGGCGGGCGACATGCGGTGACGCGCACCCATGTGGTTGAGGGCTTTCACGGGGCCGCGGCGCTGATCGATTGCTGGCTGGAGACCGGGCGTACGCATCAAATCCGGGTACATATGTCGTATGCCGGGCACGGTTTGCTGGGCGATCCGACCTATGGCGGCAAGCGCAAGCTCAGCGAAAAAGCCGTGGGCGCACACGGGGCCGAGGCTGCGCGCGCCTTCCCGCGTCAGGCGCTGCATGCCGCGACGTTGGGCTTTATCCATCCGGTGACCGAAGAAGAGCTCTCCTTCGAGGCCCCGCTACCCGCCGATATGCAGGCCCTGATCGAAAGCCTGCGCAGGGGGGCGTGATGATCGAGGCGCTCGGCACGCTCAACCTTGCGGTCGCGCTGCATCTTTTGGCGCAGATCGGGGCGGCGATCCGCGTGCTGGCCCGCCCTGACAAGCCCCCGGCGGTGCGCGCAGGCTGGCTGGTGTTGATCTTCTCCGTGCCTGTGGCGGGGGTGGTTTTATATTTACTGGTGGGCGAGACACGGCTGAATTTTCGCATCGCGCAACGGCAACGCAAGACGCTGGCCGCCCTGCCCCCGCCGCGCGCGCGGCACCGCTTTGATCCCCCGCCCGAGGCGTGGCGCGCAGCCTTCGCGCGTGCCGCCAGCGTGAACGGTTATGCCATCAGCCACGCCTGCGCCCCGCGTCTTCTGGTGCCCGCCCAAGACCAGATCGCCGCCCTTATCGAGGATATCGAGGCGGCGTCCGACTCGGTTCACATCATCAGCTATATCTGGCTGGATGATCCCGTCGGGCGCGCCTTGGCCGAGGCGCTGATTCGGGCCGCCAAGCGCGGGGTCGAGGTCTGCCTGCTGGTCGATGGCCTGGGCGCGCGCACCTTCTTGCGGGCCCCCCATTGGCAAGCGATGCGGGCCGCCGGGGTGCAAACCAGCGTGGCTTTTCCGTTTCATTGGGCGCTGTTCAAACTCGCCACCAGCCGGATTGACCTGCGCAACCACCGCAAACTGGCGGTGATCGACGCGCGCATCGCCTATATCGGCAGTCGCAATATCGCGGCCCCCGAGTTCAAGATCAAAGCCCGCTTTGCCCCTTGGACCGATATCTTGCTGCGCCTTGAGGGGCCAATCGTCGCCCAACATGCCCATATCTTCGCCACCGATTGGATGACCCATACCGGCCGCGCGCTTGAGGCCGAGCCCGACACGCCCGAGACGCAGGTCACACCCTCCCCCACAGCCGCCCTCGGCGCACCCGCGATTTGCTTTGCCAGCGGGCCGATGCTGGATGCGCGCGCGATCCCGGATGTGTTTGACGCAGCCATCGGGGCCGCACGTGACAGCCTGACGCTGACAACCCCCTATTTCGTGCCCGGCGAGGGCTTGGACGCCGCCTTGCGGGCCGCCGCGCGGCGCGGGGTGGTGGTGCGTCTGATTGTGCCGCGCCGCAATGACAGCCGCTTTGTCGCGCTGGCCTCGCGCAGCTATTATCCCGCCCTGATCGCCGCGGGCGTGCAGATTTACGAACACGGACCGGGAATATTGCACGCCAAGACCTTGCTGGCCGATGATCACGCGCTGATCCTTGGTTCGGCCAATCTGGATCGGCGCAGCTATGAGCTGAATTACGAGGCCTGCGTGCTGATGAGCGACCCGGCTCTGGCGCGCGATCTGGCCGCTGCGCAGGACGGCTGGCTTGAGCACTCGGTGCGCATTGATAGTGATAGCCTTGCACAATGGTCGCTTGCGCGCCGACTGGCCAATAACCTTGTGTCGATCCTTGCGCCGGTACTGTAGTATACCTCACAAGGGCGTGATAATCGCATATTAGACGACGGAAGCCGCTTCATCTCCCGTTCATCTAAATATGCGACACCGCGCCGCAGTGCCAAATTGAACCAATATGCTCCGTAATGCGTTGACCTTGAAACGTCCGCTCACGGTCTTCATATTGAGCGGCCGACACAGGGAGACATGGAACAGAGATGACCAGTTACACCAACCTTCCGGCCCCCAGCCCCGAACAGGGGTTGAATCGTTACCTGCAAGAGATCCGGAAATTCCCCCTCCTGGAGCCAGAGCAGGAATATATGTTGGCCAAACGCTGGGCCGATCATCAAGACACCGAAGCGGCCCACCAGATGGTGACCAGCCACCTGCGCTTGGCCGCCAAGATCGCGATGGGCTATCGTGGCTATGGTCTGCCGCAAGCCGAGGTGATTTCTGAGGCCAATGTCGGTCTGATGCAGGCGGTCAAGCGGTTTGACCCTGAAAAGGGGTTCCGCCTTGCGACCTATGCGATGTGGTGGATCCGCGCGGCGATTCAGGAATATATCCTGCGCTCGTGGAGCCTTGTGAAACTGGGCACGACCAGCGCGCAGAAGAAGTTGTTTTTCAACCTGCGCAAGGCGAAATCCAAGATCGGGGCTTATGAAGACGGCGATATGCGCCCCGAAAACGTGGCCCGGATCGCGCATGATCTGAACGTGACCGAAGCCGAGGTGATCTCGATGAACCGGCGAATGTCGGGCGCGGACGCCTCGCTGAATGCGCAGGTCGGGGCGGGCGATGACGGCGGCTCGGCACAATGGCAGGATTGGCTGGAAGATCAGGATGCCGATCAAGCCGAGGCCTATGCCGAAAACGAAGAGCTGGAAACCCGGCGCGCGATGCTGATGGCGTCGATGGATGTTCTCAACGAGCGCGAGAAAGACATCTTGATGCAGCGCCGCCTTCGCGATGATCCCCTCACGCTCGAAGAGCTATCGGGCCAATATGACGTTTCGCGCGAACGTATCCGCCAGATCGAAGTGCGCGCGTTTGAAAAACTGCAAAAGCGCATGACCGAATTGGCGCGCGAAAAGGGCATGAGCGTGCCCGCCTAAAACTCTGTTTCTTGCTGTATCGTAACGAGTATTCACGCCGCTCCCGACCGGGGGCGGTGTTTTTTCGTCGCGCCGCGCCTGTGCCCGCAACGCGGCACAGCTATGTTGCACCCGGCGCTGTTTGCGCTAGCATGACCCGAGCAACGCAAGGGGACCGCTATGGATGTTATGAACTGGGGAATACTTGGGGCGGCAAATTTCGCCCGCCAGCATATGGGCCCCGCAATCCACGCCGCGCGTGGTGCTAGATTGGCGGCCCTTGCCACCTCCAGCGCCGAGAAAGCGCAGAATTTCATCAACTTCGCGCCCGATCTTAAAGTGCATGACAGCTATGACGCGCTGCTGGCGGACCCCGAAATCGAGGCGGTCTATATCCCGCTTCCCAACACGCTGCATGTCGAGTGGACGGCCAAGGCGCTGGCGGCGGGCAAGCATGTGCTGTGCGAAAAGCCGATCGCGATGCAGGCGGATGACATCGACACCCTGATCGCAGCGCGCGATGCGTCGGGCAAATTCGCGACCGAGGCCTATATGATCGTGCATCACCCGCAATGGCAGCTCGCGCGTCAGTGGCTCGACGAGGGCCAGATCGGTGAGTTGCGCCATGCCGATGTGGTGTTCAGCTTCAACAATTCTGACCCCGAAAACATCCGCAACAAGCCCGAAACCGGCGGGGGCTCGATCCCTGATATCGGCGTTTACGCCTATTCATCGGTACGCTACGCCGCGCGCGCCGAGCCGCGCGATCTGCGCGCGATCATCCATCGCGAGAACGCGGTCGACACCTTCACCCAAGTCACCGGCGCGATGGAAAACGCCAAGGGCGCGTTTACCTATTCCGCGATCACCTCGACCCGGCTGCATCCGCGCCAAGAGGTGACGTTTCAAGGCAGCGACGGGCTGATCCGCCTGAACTGCCCGTTCAACCCCAATGTGTTCGACCAAGCCGAGGTGACGCTGATCCGCGCGGGCAAGCCCGATTGCGTGCAGCGCTTTCCCGGCGTGAACCACTATGTCTTGCAGGTCGAGAGTTTCGTGCGCCATATCCGCGAGGGCGCGCCCTACCCCTGGACGCTAGAGGACGCGCGCGGCACGCAGGCGATGATTGATCTGGTGCGCGCAAGCGAGATCTAGGCGCGCGCCGCGGGGGATTACACAGGGCAGGGAACAATTTCGCGCCTCGCCTGTTCAGATCGCATGAACAGCGACACCCCCTCCCCCCGCGCCGAAAAGTCCGCCTCCCGCGAAGCCATCCGTGAACCCGCCGAGGAAAGATCGGTCTTTCACGCCTCGCGGCTTTCGGCCCGGCTGGTCTATGAGGTCATCCGCCGCGATGGCGAAGAAGAGCTCAACCGCCCCACCGTCTCGCTGATCTGGTCGGGGCTGGCGGCGGGGGTGCTCATCAGCCTTTCGGTGCTCGCACAAGCTACCCTGCACGCCCATCTGCCCAACGCCGATTGGGCGATCTTGGTGGAATCTCTGGGCTATTCCGTGGGCTTTCTGGTAATCATTTTCGGCCGCATGCAACTGTTTACCGAAAATACGATCACCACGGTCTTGCCCGTCGTGGCCGATCGCTCGGTGTCATGTCTGCGCAAGATGTTATGGCTCTGGGGGATCGTGCTGCTTGCCAATGTGGTGGGCTGCGCGATTGCCTCGGGTTTTCTCAGCCTGCCAAATGTCTTGAGCCCGCAAATGGGCGACAGCTTGCTAGCCGTGGCGCGCCACGCCACCGAAGGCACGGCGAGCGCGAATTTCTACCGCGCCATCCCCGCCGGGATCATCATCGCCGCCGTGGTCTGGATCATCCCCGCCGCGCAAGGCAATGCGTTTTTCGTGATCCTCGGGATGACGTGGCTGCTATCGGCCTCGGGATCGGCACATGTCATTGCCGGCTCGGTCGAGGCGGGGCTGCTGATCTGGAACGGTGATCTGACGATCTCCGAGGCGCTGGGGCGGTTCTTTTTGCCGGTGCTGGCGGGCAATGTGGCGGGGGGTACGGCCGTGTTCACCCTGCTCACCTGGGGTCAGGTCAAGAACGAGGTCGAAAGCGACTAACCCCTAGCGCAAGATCGGCGGCTTGGTTGGGTCCATGCCGGGGGCCGCGCCGGGGGTGATTTCTTGCACCTCTTCCTCGACCGGCTCGGGGATATACAGCACAAGACCTTGATCAAGTAAGATTTTCGCTGATGCGTCGTTTGGCTCAAGAAAGGTCACATCCAGTTCGCCCGCATCAAGGCCTGAAAAAGTCAGCGCCTCGCCCATCGCCTTGGCAATGCCGGGGCGGAAATGCTCATGCGCGCCGATCACGGCCAGCACATGGCCACGATGCCCATCATCATAGGTCACGCCCCCCAGCACCGCCGCCTGCGCGATACCGGCAAGCTGATCCAGCTTGGCCTGATAGGCGGGCATCAACAGCGCCAGCACCGCAGGCGACAGCGCAGGCGCGCTGAACGAGACCGGGCGGCCCTGCGCCTGCGCGGGCGTGTTGGCCAGCGTCTCGGTCAACCAATCCAGCGCCTCGGGCGGCAGCAGCATCGCAGATTCCGCCACACCCAGATTGACCCCAAGGCCGATCCCCTCGCCCACCAGATGCTGCGCGATCACGCGACCGGGGAGCGCGGCATAGGGCTGAGCGGCATCGGCGAACTCCGCCATGCGCTCTTCGGTGTCAAACACCAGCACGAAATCGCCCTCATCTGCGGCAAAAACCTGTGGTTTGATGTTTTCATCCTCGGGCTCTTCTTCGAGCAACAAGAACAGCTCGGCATCGGCGAGACGGTCATACACAGCCAGACGCTTGGCTTCGTTCTCGGGTTCGGCCTGCATCAGCGCATGGGCGCGGTCATAGGGGGTCATGTCAGCTCCTTCACCTTCGCACGCAACGCCGGGATCAGATCGGTTTCAAACCACGCATTGCGTTTGAGCCATCCCGTATTGCGCCACGACGGATGAGGCAAGGGAAAGACGCGCGGCGCATGATCGCGCCAGCCTGCCACGGTGGCGGTCACATTGCGCGTACCCAGATGCCAGCGTTGCGCGGCGCCCCCCACCAACAGCGTCAGATCGGGCGTGCCCAGCTCGGCCATCACACTGGCCCGCCACGTCTGCGCACAAATCGCAGGCGGCGGCAGGTCCGCGCCCTTTGCGTCATAGCCCGGAAAGCAAAATGCCATCGGCACGATCGCGATGCGCGCGCGGTCGTAAAACGTCGCCTCGTCCAGCCCCATCCAGTCACGCAGCCGATCGCCGGACCGATCAGTAAAGGGCCGCCCCGTTTCATGCACCCGCAGCCCCGGCGCCTGCCCGACAATCAGCACCTTCGCGCCGCGTTCAAACCACACCACCGGGCGCGGCTCATGGTGCGTCTGGCTCGCCCGGAATCGCTGAGCACAGATACGGCAGGCGCGGATCTCATCGTGAATTGTGGCGCTCATCGTCTCTGAACCCGAAACAAACCGTTCTCCATTGCCTTACCTACTCGTAAATAGACATAATGATGCCCAATTCCACGCTTAGGTTACTTTATTAACCAACTCATCTCATGCTGTTTTAGCGCACAGAAAGTGCCGGACCCACAAAGCCATGCTCGAATTCGAAAACGTCTCAAAGTCCTTTTGGACGGGTAAGCAGCGCAAGGTGATCCTTGATCGCGCCAGCTTTCGCGTGGAATTGGGCAATTCGCTTGGCATTTTGGCCCCCAATGGCACGGGCAAGACGACGATCATCAACATGATGGCGGGCTTGGAAAAACCCGATGAGGGCGAGATTCGCAAATCCTGCCGCGTCTCATTTCCACTTGGGTTCATGGGCGGCGTCGTGACCAAGCATACCGCACGCGAAAACGCCCGCTTTATCGCACGCCTTTACGGGCTGGATCCCGACTATGTCGAGGCGTTCTGCCGCTGGCTCACCGGAATCGACGAATATTTCGACATGCCCGTGGGCACCTATAGTTCGGGAATGCGCTCGCGGTTCACGTTTTCGTTGCTTTTGGCACTGGAATTCGACATCTACCTGATCGACGAGGGGATGCCGTCCACCACCGATGTCGAATTCAACCGCAAGGCGGGTTCGATCTTGCGCGAGCGGCTGCGCGACACCACCGTTGTCGTGGTCTCACACCAGCCCGCTACGCTCGAAAAATTCTGCCGCTCGGCGGCCGTTCTGCGCGATGGCCAGCTATATATGTTTGACACTCTGGAAGAAGCGAAGCGGATGTATGACTACCAATCCTAAGGCTCAGAAATACCGCATCCGTCGCGACGCACCCGTGTTGGCCGATGGCAAATCTGCGCCCAAAGCGCCTGCGCCCGCAGCCCCCCCTTCGCCCAAGGCAGCCACCCCGAACACGCCACCCAAAAATGCACAAACCGATGATCCTGCATCGATTTTTGAACCTCAGGATGATGGCTTTGGCGATCAGAAATTCCCAAGCGCCGCTGGCGGGACCGATGTAATCGCTGCGGGCGAATTGACGCTTGAAGAAGAGATCGCGCGCGTGCGCAACGAGGGGCTGACGGGGCGCCAATTGCGTCTGGCGCGCCGGATGGCGCAGAAACACGGCATTCAGGCGACCTCTGATTTTGAGGCGGTGCTGCTGCTGCGGCGGCGCGGGATCGACCCGTTTGATCGCTCCAATATCGTGGCGCTCATCAAGCCCCATGAGGTGGAAGAAGCAACCTCGCGCGCGCTGGCGCGCACCGATGGCGCAGGGGCCGATACGCGCGTGCAACTGCCGCAAACGACCCAACCCGGGCAACTGCCCTCGACCGATGTGAACTCATCCGATCATCGCGCCGCACAAATCTTTAAAATTCAAAGCGATATCTCGAAACGTCGCCGCCGCAAACTGGCCCTTTTGACGGCCCGTCTGATGTTTTTCGTCTTCTTGCCGACGCTCATCGCGGGCTATTACTACTACGTCATGGCCACGCCGATGTATGCGACGAAATCCGCCTTCGTGATTCAGAAGGCCGAAGGTCTGGGCCAATCGGGGCTGGGCAGCCTGTTCTCGGGCACGCAGCTTGCGACCAATCAGGATTCCGTCACCGTGCAATCCTACCTGCAGTCGCGCGATGCGATGCAGCGTCTCGACAAGGATCTCGGCTTTAAGACGGTGTTTGAAAACCCCTCGATTGACCCGCTGCAGCGCCTGCCCAAAGGCTCCAGCGATGAGCAAGCCTACAGGCTGTATGAAAAGATGGTGAAAATCGGCTATGACCCCTCTGAAGGCATCGTCAAGATGGAGGTGGTCGCGCCCAATCCCTCCGAGTCCCAGAAATTCTCGGAAGCCCTTATTTCTTATGCGGAACAGCAGGTTGACCAGCTGACCTCGCGGCTGCGCGGCGATCAGATGAAGGGCGCGCGCGAAAGCTATGAAGATGCCGAAGCCAAGGTCTTTGCCGCGCAAGCCAAGGTGCAAAAACTGCAGGAAAAGGTCGGAATTCTGGATCCGGTCAGTGAAAATTCGATGGTGATGGCGCAGGTATCCAGCTTTGAGACCGAGCTGCAAAGGAAGAACCTTGAGCTGGGGCAATTGCTGGATAACCCGCGCCCGAACCAAGCCCGCGTCGAAGGGGTCAAGGGCGACATCGCGCGTCTGAAAGGCGTCATCGAAAAGCTGCGAAACCAGTTGACGCAAGCCAAGGGATCCGGCGAATCCCTCGCTGCCGTGACGGGCCAGTTGCAAATCGCGCAGGGCGAATTGCAGACCCGCCAGATGCTGCTTTCCGCAGCCGCCCAACAGATGGAAACCGCGCGGATCGAGGCCAATAAACAGGTGCGCTACCTTGAGATGGGCGTGCGCCCCGTGGCCCCCGATGAGGCGACCTACCCGCGCTCATTTTCGAACACAGTGTTGGCTTTCCTGATCTTCTCGGGCATCTATCTGATGCTGTCGCTCACTGCTTCGATCCTGCGCGAACAGGTCTCAAGCTGAGCCGCCCCAAAGCTGCGGAGAAGACCAATGAAAGACGTAAAGATCGGCGGTTTGACCGTCTCCAACGATCGCCCGCTGACGGTGATTGCCGGGCCTTGCCAGTTGGAAAGCCGCGATCATGCACTGATGATCGCACAAGCGATGGCGCGGGCCTGCGACGAGGCGGGCGCGCAATTCATCTTCAAGGCCAGCTATGACAAGGCCAATCGCACCAGCCTGAAAGGTGTGCGCGGTCTTGGCATCGACGAGGGGCTCAAAATTCTCTCGGACGTGCGCGACGAACTTGGCTGCCCGGTTTTGACCGACATCCACGACGCCGAACAAGCCCGGATCGCGGGCGCGGTGGTCGATGTGATCCAGATTCCGGCCTTCCTGTGCCGCCAGACCGATCTGCTGATCGCGGCGGGGGAAACCGGCTGCGTGGTGAATATCAAGAAGGGGCAATTCCTTGCGCCTTGGGACATGCCCAATGTGGCCGCGAAAGTGGCCTCGACCGGCAATGAAAAGATCATGCTGACCGAGCGGGGCACCTCGTTTGGCTATAACACGCTGGTGGCCGATATGCGCGCCCTGCCCGAGATGGCGCGCACGGGCTATCCGGTGATCATGGACGCCACCCATTCGGTGCAACAGCCCGGCGGGCAAGGCGGATCGAGCGGCGGGCAGCGCGAATTCGCCCCGGTGATGGCGCGCGCCGCTGTCAGCCTTGGGATTGCGGGCGTGTTCATCGAGACCCATGAGGCGCCCGACACCGCACCCTCGGACGGTCCCAATATGATCCCGCTCGATCAAATGCCGAAACTGGTCGAGGTGCTGATGCAATTCGACCGTCTGGCCAAGGACGACCCGATCCGGCTGTAAGCCGAGCGGCAGGCCGGGCGAACCGGCCTGCCCTCACAGATCATTGCGCGCGATAGGCGCCCTGACGCTCTAGCATCCAACCGGGATATTCCGCCGGCAGCGCACTGACTGCGTTCAAGGTTTTCAGATCGTCCTCACTCAGCTTCACCTCGCTCGCCGCGATATTGTCGCGCAGCTGATCGACGCGTTTGGCCCCCACGATCACGCTGGTCACCGCGTCTTGATGGAGCAGCCAAGCCAGCGCGATCTGCGCCACCGACACGCCCTTCGCATCGGCAATCGGACGCATCGCCTCGATCACGTCATAGGCGCGATCCTTGTTGATCGGCGGGAAGTCGAAATTGGCGCGCCGCCCATCGCTGCCCTTGCCCTCGCGGTCATATTTGCCCGACAGGTAGCCACCGGCCAGCGGACTCCAGACCATCAAGCCGATCCCGGCATCCTTCAGCATCGGCACGATGTCGCGCTCCAGATCGCGCCCGGCCAGCGTGTAATAAGCCTGCAAAGACAGGATCGGGGCGAGCTGGCGGGCCTGCGCGATCCCGACCGCTTTCACGATCTGCCACGCCGCCCAATTGGACAGCCCGATATAGCGCACATGCCCGTGACGCACGAGCGTATCAAGCGCCTCCAGCGTTTCTTCGATCGGCGTATGGGGGTCAAACCCGTGGATTTGATAGAGGTCGATATGATCAAGCTGGAGCCGCTCAAGGCTGGCCTTGCACTGATCCATAATGTGATAGCGCGAGGCACCGCGCGCATTCACGCCCTCGCCCATCGGCCCCAGAACCTTGGTGGCAATCACGACATCCTCGCGCGCCACACCAAGGTTTTTCAGAGACTGGCCAAGGATGCGTTCGCTCTCTCCGCCTGCATAGACATTGGCGGTGTCGATAAAGTTAATGCCCGCATCCAGCGCGGTTTTCACCAGATCATCGGCCTCTTTCTGGCCCAGTTGCCCGATCTGGCCCCAGATGCCATCGCTGCCCCCGAAGGTCATTGTGCCAAGGCAAAGCTCAGAGACGAACAGCCCGCTTGGGCCAAGACGTTTATAGCGCATGAAACTGTCCTTTTTCTGTGTCAGAGCCCGGCAGGCAAGCGCCGGGTGTGCCCCTTAGATGGGGCGCAACGACGCTTTCGCCAGCGGTTTCCCCGTCAGCCCCTCGCACAATTATTTTATCGCCGACAGACGCGGATGGGGCGCACAAAGGGGGCCTCAGGCCTCCAGTTCGGTGTCCCAATAGAGAAAATCCATCCAGCTTTCGTGCAAATGCCCGGGCGGAAAGCGCCGCCCCGTGCGCTGCATTTCTTCGGGGCTGGGTTGGCGCGCGGGTTTGAGCAATTTCAACCCCGAACGCGCCAGCGGCTTGTTGGCCTTGCGCAGATTGCAGGGCGAGCAAGCAGCGACGACGTTCTCCCAGCTCGTCACCCCCCCGCGCGAGCGCGGAATCACATGATCAAAGGTCAGATCGCCCTTGGCCCCGCAATATTGGCATTTGAATTCGTCGCGCAGGAAAAGATTAAAGCGCGTGAATGCCACGCGCTTCTGGGGTCGAACATAATCTTTGAGAACAACGACGGAGGGGATTTTTATGGCCTGCCGCTGCGAATGCACCACCGTATCATATTCGGCCAATATCGTGACCCGGTCGAGGCAAACCGCCTTGATCGCCTCCTGCCAGGGCCAAAGCGACAGCGGATAATAGGAAAGCGGCCTGAAATCCGCGTTGAGCACAAGCGCGGGATGACGGCGCAATGCTGCCGGATCACGCGTGAATTGCGTTCGAAAATCGGTGCTGTCGCTATGGTCCAGCATGGGTTCAACCGTCCTCGCCCTGTTGCCGCGTTTGGCCCAGGGGCGGGGTCCGCCCCTGCCTTAACATCGACTATATATGGCGTTCGCGATCTGGCAAGCCTCTTGATGTCGCGAATTTCTGCCCTGCGGCATGGATGGCAGAGAAAGGTGACAGGGGTGTGACGCGCCGCGCGGCTTAGCCCGCCAGCTTGTCGCGCAGAAACGCCAGCGCCACTTGCAAGCCATCGGGCGCGATGCCGTGGCCCGTGCCCTCCATGATATGGCCATAGGTTTCAAACCCGGCAGCGACCAGCGCATTGCCCGCCTTGGACATATCTTCAAACGGCACGACCGGATCCTGATCGCCATGCACCAACAAAACGGGCGGCTTCGAGACCGCATCGGCTTCCAGCGCCTCGGGGCGCAACAACCGGCCCGAAAACGCCACCAGCGCAGCCACCGGTTCGGCGCGACGCGGCAGCACTTCAAGCGACAACATCGTGCCTTGCGAGAACCCGATCACGGCAAGGTTCTTCGCGCCAAGCCCATGTTCTTCCAGCAGATCATCGAGAAACGCGTTCACATCTGCGGCCGCCATTTGCAGCCCCTGCGCGGCGGCTTCCTCGGTCGAATTGTCGATCCACGGGATCGGAAACCACTGCCGCCCCATCGGGCTGCCTTTACAGGGCTCGGGCGCGTCGGGGGCCACGAACAACGTGTCGGGCAGGTGCGGCCCCAGCGGATCGGCCAGCCCCAACAGGTCCGCGCCATCCGCGCCATAGCCGTGCAACAGCACAATGATGGATTTTACATTGCCCGATTGCGGCGCCTTGCGGCCGGCTTGCAGTTTGCGTGTCATGGCGCCACTCCTTCGCGTTTTTTGCACGCTGCGTAATAGGCCCAAAGCCCGCGCGCCGCAACCGCGCGCCACGGCGACCAAGCGGCAGACAAAGCGTTGAATTCCTTGCGCTTGGGGCGTTCTGCCAGATCGAAAAGCAAGCGAGCCGCTTCCGCCAGCGCGAGATCGTCGACCGCGAAGACATCAGCCCGGCCCAGCGCGAACATCAGATACATCTCGACCGTCCAGCGCCCGATGCCCGGGATCGGCAAAAGCTGCGCGATCACCTCTTCATCGGGCAGGCTGCGCAGGGCGTCGAAATCCACGCCCGAGCCCGCCAGCGCCTGCAAATAGCGCACCTTTTGACGTGACAGACCACAGGCGCGCAAAGCGTCTTCCGTGCCGCCTGCAATCGCATCCGGCGCGCCAAAGCCCGCCTCGATCACCCGGCTCTTAATGGCATTGGCCGCCGCGACAGAGACCTGCTGGCCGATAATCGCATCGCGCAGCGCGGCGAACCCGTCCTCGCGTCGGCGCAGCGGCCAAGGCCCGGTCTGCGCGCAGACCTGCGCAAAGCGCGGCTCGGTGGCGCAGAGCCACGCTGTGCCCTCCGCGATATCGTCGTCACAGGTGATGATACGTCCAACCATTTCCGCACCCTGCCCGATCACGGCCCCGCTTGCCAGCCCCCCGCTTGCTCATCCTCTCACGCCGCGCTAGCAAGCGGATATGAGCGATATCACCTCTCCCCCCGCCTCGCGCCAAAAGCGCAACACGATCGTGCTGGTTCTGGCGCAGGCGCTTTTGGGCGCGCAGATGCCGATGATCTTTACGATCGGCGGGCTGGCGGGGCAGATGCTGGCCTCGAATCCCTGTTTCGCGACGCTGCCGCTGTCGCTGATCGTGCTGGGCTCGGTGCTGAGCGCGCAGCCGATGTCGGAATTCATGGCCGCTTATGGGCGGCGCGCGGGGTTCATTCTGGCCAATGCGGCGGGGGCTGCGGGCGCGGCGGTGGCGGCCTATGCGCTATATATTGGGTCGTTCCCGGTCTTCATGATGGGGTCGTTCCTGACGGGTATCTATATGTCGGCGCAGGGGTTTTACCGCTTTGCCGCGACCGATACCGCAACGCCGGAATTCCAGCCCAAGGCGATCTCCTACGTCATGGCGGGCGGTCTGGTGGCCGCGATCATCGGCCCGCAACTGGTCAAGGCCACCAGTCAGGCGATGCTGGTGCCGTTCATGGCGACCTATCTGGTGATCATTGCGATCAACGCGCTGGGGCCATTTCTATTCGCCTTCCTCGACATTCCCGCCCCCGGTCGTCGCAAGAAACACGAACATCACGAGGGCCGCACGCGGCGCGAATTGCTGCGCGATCCGGTGATCGTGGTGGCGATGATTTGCGCCATGGTGTCGTATGCGCTGATGAATCTGGTGATGACCTCGACGCCTTTGGCCGTGGTGGGCTGCGGCTTTGAACAGGGAGACGCGGCCAATATCGTGTCCGCCCATGTGCTGGCAATGTATCTGCCGAGCTTCTTCACCGGTTTCCTGATCTCGCGCTTTGGCAAAGAGGTGATCGTCGGCGTCGGGCTGGTGATTCTGGCGTGCTCGGGGGCGGTGGCGTTGACTGGGGTGGAGCTGGACAAGTTCTATCTGGCGCTGATGCTGCTGGGAGTGGGCTGGAATTTCGGCTTCATCGGATCAACCGCGATGCTGGCCTCGGCGCATACTCCGTCTGAGCGCGGTCATGTCCAAGGGATGAATGATTTCGTGGTCTTTGGCGGGGTGTTTCTGGCCTCGCTATCCTCGGGCGGGCTGATGAATTGTTCGGGGGCGGGCAATACGCAAGCGGGCTGGCAGGCGGTGAACCTAGCGATGCTACCCTTCCTGACGCTGGCGGGGGCGGCGCTGATCTGGCTGGTGATGCGGCCGAAAGAAACGCGCTAGAGGGGGCGCTGCCCCTCTGGCCTGCGGCCATTCACCCCGGGATATTTCAGGAATTTGGAAATTCAGTCGCGGATCACGAGATCGGCGGGGCGGCCCTCGCGGGTGATTACGCGGCCATTGGGCAGATCGTTTTCCTCAACCCGGCGAGTGATTTCAGCCGCATCCAGATTTTGCGCACGCCAGCGCTGGACAAGGCGGTCGCGTAATTCGGCCTCGGGGGTGTCGATGCGGATCGAGAGATCAAACAGCGGGTAGAGATCGCGCCAGCCGGGTTGGGTAAGCAGCAGGTAATTGCCCTCGACCAGCACGATGCGCGCAGTTGCGGGCACGGTCGCGCCGCCCTCGACAACGCCGTCGATATCGCGATCAAAGATCGGCACAGGGCAATCGGTTTGCGCCGTCTTCATGCGGGCAAGCAGGGTTGCGAAGCCTTCGATGTCAAAGGTTTGCGGTGCGCCTTTGACGGCGCGCAGGCCCTGGGCATCCAGCCAGTCATTGTCGCGGTGAAACCCGTCCATTGCGACAATCGCCGCCTCGGGGCCAAGTGCGGCCGCCAATTCCTGCGCGAGATGGGATTTGCCAGAACCGGGGGCGCCGACCAGCGCGATCAACAGACGATCCCCCTCCAATTGGCGGATATGGGCGGCCAGATCGGCGCGAGGCACGCAAAGCTCGGGATGCATGAACGCCCCGTGATCGCCCATTGGCCCGTCGCTATCGCCCAGCCAGTCGATCATCTGCTTTCCCTTAGCTCATCGCGGCGATGTAGCGGCCCAGCGCGGTAGCCGGATCGTCTTCGCGCCAGATTTCCTCGCCCAGCGCGAACCAATCGGTGACGGGGGTGAATTGCGCGATCAGCTCTTCACTCAGCGCCCCTTCGGCCACCACAGGCACTTCGATCACTTCGGACCACCAGGCGAACAGGTCGAATTCGGCGCGCTCGGCGGTGCCCAGTGCGGTTTCCCCGATCGGGCCAAAGCAGACGTAATCGGCCCCCGCCTCGCCTGCGTTCAGCCCCTCATGGCGCGAGGCGCTGCAATAGCTGCCCACGATGGCCTCTTCGCCCAAGGTCTTGCGCGCATAGCGGATCTGGCGCGCGCCATCGAGCAGATGCACCCCATCCAGACCGTGGCGTTGCGCCAGTTGCACATGGCTTTCGATCACCAGCGCCACGT
Organism: uncultured Thioclava sp.; assembly: GCF_913064665.1. Taxonomy (GTDB): domain Bacteria; phylum Pseudomonadota; class Alphaproteobacteria; order Rhodobacterales; family Rhodobacteraceae; genus Thioclava; species Thioclava arctica. Next base: position 3,788 of record NZ_CAJYBT010000021.1, on the reverse strand, counting down.
CGCGCGCATGGGCCACCTCGCGCAGCGCATCGGCGGCGCGCCCGATCTCAAGCTCATCTTTGAGCGCGATCGACAGGCGGATGCAGGCGACCTCATGGGCGTCGAGCACCGAGGCGAGTTTGGGGGCGAACTCCGCCGCATCAAACGCGGGCGGGGTGATCAGGTAAATCTGCGGACGATCTTCGGCCATGGCGTGGCTCCTTTAACGGCTTGCACGCCTCATAACGCAAGCGCCGCGCCCTTGCCAGAGGCCACGCGCGCCCCTATTGAGCCGCCAGACAAGGAGAGACCATGCCCGATCTGCCCGATCCCAGCCCTGCCGAGCCCACCCAACCCGTTTTTGTCCTCGTGCGCCCGCAGATGGGCGAGAATATCGGGGCGGCAGCGCGCGCGATGCTGAACTTTTCGCTGTCGCGGATGCGGCTGGTGGAACCGCGCGATGGCTGGCCCAACCCCAAAGCGGTGGCGATGGCCTCGGGCGCGGCGGGACAGGTGCTGGATTTCGCGGGCGTATTTGACGATGTGGCCGGAGCCGTAGCCGATTGCGATTTCGTCTTTGCCACCACCGCCCGCGGGCGTGAACTGGCCAAGCCGATCTACACCCCCGAGGCTGCGATGCTTGAGGCGCGCCAGCGTATTCTGGCGGGCCAAAAGATCGCCATTCTGTTCGGCCCCGAGCGCACGGGGCTGGAAAATGACGACATCACGCGGGCCAATGCGATCATCACAGTGCCGGTGAACCCGGAATTCTTCTCGCTCAATCTGGCGCAGGCCGTGCTGCTGAGCGCCTATGAATATTCGCGCCACAGCTTGCAGGCCACGCCGCGCGATCCGGGGCTGGCCGCCCACATCCCCGCCACCGCGCAGGATGTCGAGAAACTGGGCGATCATTTCGAGAGCCGCCTTGAAGAGGTCGGGTTTTTCCATCCGCCCGAGAAAGTCCCGATGATGAAGCGCAACCTGCGCAACATGTGGACGCGCTTTGCGATGACGCGCTCGGAGGTGCAGATGCTGCACGGTGCGCTGCGACAAATTTTCCGCGCCCGCGACTAGGGCTTTGCCAAGCGCGCGCCTTGGCCCATCATACGCGCCATGTGGCGAGTGATGCGCGTATCCTTACTGGCGATTGTTGCGGGCGCCGCGCTGGGTGCAGCCGCGCTGATGTGGTTTTATCCGGTGCTGGCGGCGGGGATTTGTCCGCGTTGCTTTGGATTGCAACGCTTAGCGCCCGATCTGTATGTCGAGGCGAGCATGCCCGCAGCCGATCGCAGCACCTTGAATGCGCTGACAAAATCCGCGCGCGCGCAGGTCGCCACCTTTTATCCCGACCGCCGCGCCCATAGCCTTATGCTGGCGTGCGTCACCAGTGCCTGCAATCGCCGCCTTGGCGGGCGCGGGGCTGCGGCGGTGACCTATTCGCTGGGGCCTTTGGCGATTGTGCGACTTGCCCCGCGTGGGCTGAGCAAGACGATCCTCGCGCATGAATTGACCCATACCGAGACCCATGCCCGTCTGGGCGCACTTGGCCAGATCCGGGGCCAGATGCCAGCCTGGTTCGATGAGGGGCTGTCGGTGCTGGTGTCTGACGATCCGCGCTATCTCAACCCCGGGCGCGCCGGGATGGAGCGCTGCAAGGCGTTGCCCCAGCCCGACCTGCCCGCCTCGCCTTTTAAGTGGGCACCGCGCGCGGGGCGCGACAACGGGCTTTACGCGCAGGCCGCCTGCGCGGTGCTGATTTGGGCCGCGCATAAGGGTGGGACGGACGCCATCAAGCTGCGTTTGGAGACAGGCGCGCGCTTTCCGTGATGCTTTGGGCTTGACCTCGGGCCGCGCGCGCAGAAAAAGAACCCATGGCTAGTGCATCATTGAATATCGACCTCGACGCTTTGGTTGCGAATTGGACTGCGCTTGATGCGCGCTCTGGCGCAGGCACACGCACCGCCGCCGTGGTCAAGGCCGACAGCTACGGGCTGGGGGCCGCGCGTGTGGCGCAGACGCTTTACGCTGCGGGCGCGCGCACATTCTTTGTCGCAGTCGCCGAAGAAGGCGCCAAAATTCGTCCCTACCTTGCGCCGGATGCGCAGATATTTGTGCTTTCCGGCCATATGGCGGGAGATTTTGAAACCCTGCGCGATGCCAATCTGACGCCCGTGCTCAACTCGCTTGACCAAATCACCCGCCAGTTTGAGACCCTGCCCGATGCGCCCTTTGGCGTGCAACTGGACACGGGCATGAACCGGCTTGGTCTTGAGGCAGAGGATTGGGCGCAAGCTGCCCCGGCGCTGCTGGCCAAAGACCCTGCCCTGATCATGAGCCATCTGGCCTGCGCCGATGAGCCCGACCATGCGATGAATGCGCAACAACTGGCTGAATTTCACCGCATGAGCGATGGCACGGGCGTGGCGCGTTCGCTCTCGGCCACCGGGGGCATCCTGCTGGGGCCGGATTATCATTTTGACCTCACGCGGCCCGGCATCGGTCTTTACGGCGGGCGTCCGTTCGAGGCCGCACTGCCGGTCGCCACGTTGTCACTGCCCGTGATCCAGACCCGCGAGGTCCAGCCGGGCGAGACCGTGGGCTATGGCAACCTCTGGCAGGCCGAGCGTGTGACGCGTATTGCGACGGTCGCGGCGGGCTATGCCGATGGGATTCACCGCGTCTTGTCCAATATCTCCGACCTCTGGGCGGGCGATTCACCCTGCCCGGTGCGCGGGCGGGTCTCGATGGATCTGATCACCGCCGATGTCACCGATCTCGACGAGGTTCCCGACACGCTCGATTTGATTTGCGCCGCGCAGGGAATCGACGCGCTGGCAGATATCGCGGGCACGATTGGCTATGAAATCCTGACCGCGCTGGGGCCGCGCTACACGCGCTTTTATACCGAGCGCGGCACATGAGCAGCGCAAGCCTGACCACCCCGCTAGCCGCGCTGGGACGCGCCACTTTAGGATTGATGGCCGCAGCAGGACGTCTGGCGATGTTCGCCGGATCAGCGATCAGCCACCTGTTCCGTCCGCCCTTCTACATCGCGGAGTTCTGGCGCGCGTGCCTCAATATCGGCTGGCTGTCACTGCCCGTGGTCGGGCTGACCGCGCTATTCACCGGGGCCGCGCTGGCGCTGCAAATCTACGCAGGCAGCGCCCGGTTCTCGGCGGAACAGGTCGTGCCCTCGATCACCGCGATCGGCATGGTGCGCGAGCTGGGGCCGGTGCTGGGCGGGCTGATGGTGGCGGCGCGCGTCACCAGCTCGATCGCGGCTGAAATCGGCACGATGAAAGTCACCGAACAGATCGATGCGCTCACCACGCTGTCGACCCATCCGATGAAATATCTCACCGTGCCGCGGATGCTGGCCGCGACGCTGTGCGTGCCGGTTCTGGTGGGCGTGGGCGATGTGATCGGGATCATGGGTGGCTGGATGCTGGGCACCTCGCGGTTGGGGTTTAATTCGACCACCTATCTCAAGAATACTTGGGATTTCCTGGAGTTTTGGGATGTCGGCTCGGGGCTGGTCAAGGGCGCCGCCTTTGGCTTTATCGTCGCGATCATGGGCTGCTATTACGGGATGCATTCGCAGCGCGGCGCGCAAGGCGTTGGGCGGGCCACGAAATCCGCCGTGGTCGCGGCCTCGGTCGCGATCCTGACCGTAAATTACCTTCTCACCGAAGCGTTCTTCTCCGCATGATCGAGCTCTCCGCCCTCACCAAATCCTTCGGCTCCAAGCAGGTGCTGCGCGGCGTCGATCTGGTCGTGCCTTCGGGGCAATCCACCGTCATCATCGGCGG
>NZ_CAJYBT010000020.1 GCF_913064665.1 uncultured Thioclava sp. | reverse complement strand
CTCCAAATTTTGTTTCGCTTTTCAGCACCTTGCAGCACTTCCGGCTACCGTCGCTGCGTCGTTTGCTGCTTCGGTGAGGGGGGTTCTACGGATACTCCCCGACCTCCGCAACCACTTTTTTAAAAAACTTCCACATTTCCGCAAAGAACCACTTAGGCCTTTGAAAAATAACGGTCTTACCTTGTTAGATTCTTTGTCTAACCGGTCCAATTTCACGCTTACGCAAGAATCTTTCGCAAAACACCCGACTCAACGAAACCTCTGAACGCGCATTCCGCCGGGTCAGCGGAATCGGGGGGCGAAACGAAGCCCCAAAAGCAGCAATACCGCTGCCAACCACAGCCAGCCCTGAGTGGAGATCACCTTCATCTGTAGCAGATAATGAATCACCCCCAGCAGCACGGCAGGGTAAACCAGCCAATGCAGCTTGCGCCAATTGCGGCCCAGCTTGCGGATCGAGGCATTGTTTGAGGTGATCGCAAGCGGGATCAGCAGGATGAAGGCGCTGATTCCCAGCAACAGGTAGCGCCGCTTCACGAGGCCCGACAAGGCCTGCGCCCACAGCATGCTCATATCCAGAACAGCCCAAGCCGTCAGATGCAGGGCTATATAGAAGAACGCGAGCAACCCGATCGCGCGACGATAGCGGATCAGATTGAGCCCCAGCCAGCGCCGCGCGGGCGTGATCGCCAATCCGCCCACCAGAAACCACAGCGCGATCTTGCCCAGCCGATGCTCGATCCCTTTCACGGGATCGACCCCGATCCCCCCGGTGAAGGTCAGATAGACCACCCAGGCCAGAGGAATCAGCCCTGCGAGATAGACAACCCAACTGGGCACATGTCGCAACGCACCATTGATCGGGGCCGACAGGCTTGCGGTGGTCATCAGTAATTCTTCCGCAGGTCCATGCCGGTATAGAGGCTCGCGACCTCATCCTCGTAGCCGTTGAACATCAGCGTCGGTTCGCGCCCGGCAAACAGCCCTGCGCCCACACGCCGTTCGGTGGCTTGCGACCAGCGCGGGTGATCCACCTTGGGGTTCACATTGGCATAGAAACCGTATTCGCGCGGCTGAAGCTGATTCCACGTGGTGCGCGGCATCTTGTCGGTCAGCGAGATTTTCACGATGCTCTTGATCGACTTGAAACCATATTTCCACGGCACGATCAGCCGGATCGGAGCGCCGTTCTGGTTGGGCATCTCTTCATCGTAAAGCCCGGTCGCCAAAATCGTCAGCGGGTTCATCGCCTCGTCGATCCGCAGGCCCTCGACATAGGGCCAGTCGATACCGCCCTGTTTCTGCCCCGGCATTTGCGAGGGACGCAGCAAGGTCTGCATCGCGACGTATTTCGCTCCGGGCTGCACGCCCACGCGGTTCAGCAGATCCGCCAGCTCAAACCCGATCCACGGCACGATCATCGACCACCCCTCGACACAGCGAAACCGATAGATGCGCTGTTCCAGCGTCACCGGCTTAAGAATATCATCCAGCGCGTAATTGCCGGGCTTATCTACCAGCCCGTCAATCTCGATGGACCACGGGTCGGTCACAAGCTGCTTCGAATAGGCCGCCGGGTCGGTCTTGTCCCAGCCGAATTCGTAGAAATTGTTGTAATGCGTGATGTCTTTAAGCGTATTCGGCGCAGCATCAGTCGAATATCTCGATGGCGCTGCATTGATCTTGGCCAAGGCCGGCCCCGCAATTGCACCCAGCGCCATCGCGCCTGCGCCCGCCATGATCTGGCGACGGTTAAGGAAATCGGCCTTTGGCGTCACGTCGGCCCATGTTGGGTCACCGGGTCTGATCTTGCGCATGGAAATACCTCCTTTAGGCCCACACTATGAGTGCGGGGCGTGCCCTGTGCATCCCTTTTCGCAAGAGGGGGCGACATTGTTACCCCTAGGCATAAAGAAAAATACGCGCCAAACTCGGGATTGGATCACTGGGCGCCATCCGGCGTGACCCGTGTGGGAGATAAGGGAGACACAGATGAAACATCTGATCAGCGCCGCAGTTGCGGCGGCATTCATGCTAGGTGCGCAGGCTGCTTCGGCACAAGAGGCGCATACCTGGACCACCGAAGACACGTTCGATAACGTCACTTTCGCGGTGCAAAACGCGATCGTCGGCGCGGGGCTTGTGGTTGATCACGTCAGCCATACCGGCGACATGCTGGAACGCACCAAAGACGCGGTGGGCGAAACCAAGACCCTGTTTACAGGCGCAGATATCTTTTCGTTCTGCTCGGCCAAGGTATCGCGCGAGGTGATGACCAGCGACATCACCAATGTGCAATATTGCCCCTATACGATCTTTGTCTATGAGACCCCCGAAAACGCGGGCGAGATCACGGTCGGCTTTCGTGACTATCCCAAGGACACGATGGACCCGGTGACCGATATGCTGACGGGGATCGTCAAAGACGCCTTGATGATCGACTAAGCGGCGCGCGCGGGATTTACAGGTGCATATTCAAATGCGCCTTGATCCTGCGCGCTTCGATCTGGCTGTTGCGGGTCTGGCGCAGGGTCTCGACCATCATCGCGGTGAGAAACCCGATATTGAGCAACCCGTTCGCCGCCGCCATGCCCCCCAGAATACGCCAGTCATGGCTGAGAAGAATGTCGCCATAGCCCAGCGTCGTATAGACGACGAGCGCGAAATAGACCGCCTCTTCCATCGTGTGAAAGATATCGAGCACGCGAAAGCAGGCCGCCCAGGCCCAGACGCTGGCCGTCACCATCCCCAGCGCCCATAGCGCGGACGCCATCACCAGAAGCAACATCTTGGGCCCGTGGGGTTCACGCATCACCCAGCGGGCAGAGCGCACGAACATCGCCTCCATCGCCCAAGCTGTCGTCGCAGCGAAAGAAACCGTGATCAGCATCATCAGCGATCCGATAGCGATCTGGTGGAGCATGGTAATCCTTTCGACAGCAACGGTCCCAGCTAGGCGCGCAGCCCGTCTCGCGTCAAGCGCCGCAGTGCCGCACTGGACAGAGCGGCATCCAAGCCCTATTTCGGGGCGACCATGGCAAAACATTCTGATCCCAACTCCAAGCTGATCGCCGAAAACCGGCAAGCGCGTTATCACTACGCCGTCGAGGATACGCTCGAGGCGGGGATCATGCTCTATGGCTCTGAGGTGAAATCGCTGCGCACTGGCCAGACCAATATCGCCGAAAGCTATGCCTCGGTTGAAGATGGCGAGCTGTGGCTGATCAACAGTTATATCGCAGCTTATATGCAAGCGGGGCATTTCGGCCACGAGGAACGGCGCAAGCGCAAGCTACTGGTGTCCAAACGCGAATTGTCCCGGCTGTGGAACGCCACCCAGCGCGAGGGCATGACCATCGTGCCGCTCAAGATGTATTTCAACGACAAGGGCATCGCGAAACTGCTGGTCGGAATCGCCAAGGGCAAAAAGCTGGCCGATAAACGCGAAACCGAGGCCAAGCGCGACTGGAACCGCCAGAAACAACGGCTGCTCAAGCAGAATCAATGAGCTGAGGCGCGGTTTTGGGCGCCCTGCCCTTGCGTCCCCTGCGGTGCTGAGTCTAATCAACTCTGACCGATAGAGAGAGGCGCACCGCGATGGACAACCCGAAAACGCTCGTATCGACGGACTGGCTTGCCACCCATCTGAACGATCCCGATCTGCGGATTCTGGATGGCTCGTGGTTCTTGCCCCAGATGGGGCTGGACGCCAAGGCGACCTATGATGCCAAACATATCCCCGGCGCGCGCTTCTTCGATATCGACGAGATCGCTGATAACCGTTCGGATTTGCCGCATATGGCGCCGCCGACCGAGAAGTTCATTTCCCGGATGCGCGCGATGGGTGTGGGCGACGGCCATCAGGTCGTGGTCTATGACCAACACTCGATGTTATCGGCCCCGCGCGTGTGGTGGCTGTTCCGGCTGATGGGCAAGACCGATGTGGCCGTGCTCGACGGTGGCTTGCCAAAATGGGAGGCCGAGGGCCACCCGCTTGAAGACATGCCGCCGATGGTGCGCGACCGTCACATGACCGTGCAGCGCCAGTCCGGCTTGGTGAAAGACGTGACGCAAGTGGCCCATGCCTCTAAGCTGGGTGATTATGCGATCATCGACGCCCGCGCGCATGGCCGTTTCATCGGTCAAGACGCTGAACCCCGCCCGAACCTGCGCAAAGGCCATATCCCCGGATCGCGAAACGTGCCGTGGGAAAGCCTTTTGACGCCAGAGGGCACGATGAAATCCCCCGAGGCCCTGCGCAAGGTTTTTGAAGGCGCGGGCGTCGATCTGTCCAAACCCGCGATCACCACCTGTGGATCTGGCGTGAGCGCGGCCATTCTGGCCCTCGCGCTGGAGCTGATCGGCAAGTCGGATTGGGCCCTCTATGATGGATCATGGGCCGAATGGGGCATGTATAACGACCTCAAGGTCGCAACCGGAGACGCATGATGCTGAACAATCTCAAACCGCAAGCGCCGGATAAAATCCTCGCGCTGATGGGCGAATATCGCGCTGACCCGCGCGACAACAAAGTCGATCTGGGCGTCGGCGTCTATAAAGATGCCGACGGCAAAACCCCGATCATGACCGCCGTTCACAAAGCTGAAAAACAGGTCTGGGACAGCGAGACCACGAAATCCTATGCGGGCCTTGCCGGCCAGCCCGAATTCCACGCCGCGATGGCGGAAATGGTGCTGGGCAAGGGTTACCCAGCCGACCGTCTCGCCTGCTTGTCCACCGTGGGCGGCACTGGCGCGTGCCGGATGGGCTTTGAACTGGCGCGCATGGCCAGTGAAGGAACCACGGTCTGGGTGTCTGATCCGACATGGCCGAACCACCTGTCGATCCTGAACTTCATGGGGCAGGCGTTCAAATCCTATCGCTATTTCGATGCCGCCAGCCGCAGCGTCGATTTCGACGCGATGATGGCAGATCTGAAAGCGGTCAAAAAAGGTGACATCGTGCTGCTGCACGGCTGCTGTCACAACCCGACCGGCGCAAACCTGACGATCGAGCAGTGGGGCGCGGTCGCAGACCTCCTGGAACAGACCGGCGCGATCCCGATGATCGACCTGGCCTATCAGGGCTTCGGCGATGGGCTGGAAGAAGACGCCGCAGGCACCCGTCTGATTGCGTCGCGCTTGCCTGAGGTGCTGATCGCGGCGTCTTGTTCCAAGAACTTCGGGATTTACCGCGAGCGCACCGGCTGCCTGATGGTTCTGGGCGATGCGGCCACGCGCGCGGTGACGCAAGACGTGCTGTCGTACCTCAACCGCCAGACCTATTCCTTCCCACCCTATCACGGGCAGGCGCTGGTCGCGCGCGTGCTGACCGATCCGGCGCTGCGCGCGGAATGGGAGGCCGAATTGGAAGAGGTCCGCACGGGCATGTTGGACCTACGCAAACAGCTTGCCGATGAATTGCGGCGTCTGACCAACTCGGATCGCTTCGACTTCGTGGCCGAGCATCGCGGCATGTTCTCGCGCCTCGGGGCCACCCCCGAGCAGGTCGCCAAGATGAAGGCCGAAAACGGGATTTATATGGTCGGCGATTCGCGCATCAACATCGCCGGGCTGAATACAAAATCGGTACCGCTGCTGGCGCGCGCCTTGATCGACGCGGGCGTCTAAGGAACCTACAACCAAGCTTGACGATTTAAGACGGGAGCCTTCGGGCTTCCGTCTTTTTATTTGGAAAATTTTTCATTTTACCCTTGAAATAGTAAGCAAGCTTATAATGTAAGGGCTTATGATATACGCATTGACCCGGAGCCCGCTATGTCCGAACAAAGCCTAGGTTTCCTGTTGCATGACGCGACCCGGTTGATCCGGCGTCGCTTTGAAAAACGTGCCAATGAGCTGGGTTTGACCACCGCGCAATGGCGTCTCTTGGTCTATCTCAAGCGCGAAGGACCGCTGGCACAGGCGCGTCTGGCCGAGTTGCTCGAGATCGAGCCGATCTCGGTGTCGCGCCTTGTCGACCGGATGGAAGAGGCCGATTGGGTTTTGCGCAAGCACGATTCCAACGACCGGCGCGTCAAGCTGATCCACCCCACGGCGAAGACCCGTGCTGCCTTTGAAGAGGCGCATGACATCGCCGAAGCCATTTACGCCAAAGCCCTCAATGGCCTGTCAGACCGTGCGGTCAAACAGGTCATGAGTTCCCTGAACAAAATAATCGAAAATCTCTCCGATGAGGAGAGCCCCTCCCAGAGTTCCGAGGCCAATCATGAGTGACGCAACAGAAAAAAAATCTGCCCCGAGCAATGGGCAAGACATCGAAACGAAAAAGAAAAAGCGGCCAAAAACATGGCTGCTGGTCCTTGTGCCTGCGCTGATCGTGCTTGGCGGCGCGTATTATTGGCTGAGTTCCGGCGGATCTGAGTCCACCCAAAACGCCAACTTCCAGATGGCGCGCATTCCGGTGGCCTCACAAATCTCGGGCCGGGTGACGAAGGTGTTCGTTTCAGAAAACGAGCATGTCAAAAAGGGCGACCCGCTGTTCGAACTCGACAAGAAACCCTATGAATTGGCCTTGGCCAAGGCTGAGGCCGGGCTGTCGATGGCCAAGCTTCAGGTCGAACAGCTGCGCGCCTCGTATAAGGCCGCGTTGGCGGATGAAAAACAGGCTTCTGACAATGCAGACTACCAAGCCAAGCAGCTTGCCCGGCAAGAATCGCTGACCAAATCGGGGGCTGCGACGCAGACATCGCTTGATGCGCAGCGCACGACCACAATCGCGGCCCAAGACACGCTTGCCGCCGCCCAGCAAAAGGTTGCAGCCGCCAAGGTTGCCCTTGACGGCAATCCCGACATCGCTGTCGAGGATCACCCCACGGTGAAAGCTGCAATCACCGCCGTGAACGATGCGAAATATAACCTTTCGCAAACGGAACTGTTCGCGCCAGCCGACGGCGTCATCTACCAAGCCGGCTCGTTCAAGCCCGGTGAAATGGTTGGTGCGGGATCAAGCCTGTTCACGCTGGTTGATACCACCGATGTCTGGGTGATCGCGAATTTCAAGGAAACCGAGCTGACCCATATGGGCGCGGGGCAATCCGCCACGGTCACGTTCGACGCCTTCCCCGGTCGCAACTACAAAGCCACCGTCGAAGCGGTCGGCGCAGGCACCGGGGCCGAGTTCTCGATCCTTCCGGCGCAAAACGCGACCGGCAACTGGGTGAAGGTGACCCAGCGTGTTCCCGTGCGGCTGCGGCTCGCGAAAGGCTCGGACTTGACCGGTTTGCGCGCGGGTCTTTCGGCGACGGTGAATGTGGATACCAAGGTCAAATCGAATCTCGCTCAACTCATCGGCGACAAGGCTCAGGCCACGCCCGCGACTCAGGGGCAATAAGCTATGGCCGAGGCTGCCACGCAGAGCCCGCAGGCCAATCAGCCAAAGGCGATCGACCCCTATAACGTGCCTCATCGCGGCCTGATCATGGCGGCGCTGATGCTGGCGGTGATCATGCAGGTGCTTGACACCACCATCGCCAACGTGGCGCTGCCCGACATGCGGGCTGATCTTGGCGCGTCGACGGACACGATCAACTGGGTTTTGACCTCGTATATCGTGGCCGCTGCGATCATCACGCCGATGTCGGGCTGGCTGTCCAACCAGTTTGGACGGCGCGAGATTTTCATGATCTCGGTGGTTGGCTTTGTTGTGTTCTCGATGCTGTGCGGGGCTGCATGGTCCCTCAACACGATGGTTGCGTTTCGTCTGGTTCAGGGCGTGTTTGGCGCTGCAATCGTGCCGCTGGCGCAGAACTTCATGCTCGATATCAACCCGCGGGAACGCCACGGGCAAGCCATGGCTATGTTTGGCGCAGGCATCATGCTGGGGCCGATCATCGGGCCGACGCTCGGGGGCTATCTGACCGAGTCGCTCAACTGGCGTTGGGTGTTCTATATCAACGTGCCGCTGGGGATGATCGCAATTGCGGGGGCGTGGTCGTTTCTGCCCGAGATGCCCAAGCGCAAGATCAAGTTCGACTTCTTCGGCTTTGCGGCCCTTGCCGTGGGGATCGGGGCGTTGCAGTTGATGCTTGATCGCGGTTCTGACGTCGACTGGTTCTCGTCGGTTGAAATCTGGATCGAGTTGGCGCTGTCGGTGTCCGGGTTCTGGATTTTCGTGGTCTGGATCTTGGGGGCAGAGCGACCCTTCTTGGACCCGAGGATGTTTCTGGATCGCAACCTGTCGATGGGGCTGCTGTTCATTTTTGTCGTCGGGATCGTCTTGCTGGCATCGCTTGCGCTCCTGCCGCCAATGCTCTCCAGCATCTACGGCTATCCAACGCTGACCATCGGGTTGGTGATGTCGCCGCGCGGTGTCGGGGCGATGATCATGATGCTGCTGATCGGGCGGCTGATGAAATTTGTCGACCTGCGTATTCTGGTGGTGGTCGGGCTGTCTTTGACCGCCTACTCTCTGCATATGATGTCCACTTTCTCGCCGCTGATGGGGGCAAAATGGTTCGTCATTTCGGGGATCGTTCAGGGCTTTGGTCTGGGCTCGGTCTTTGTGCCGATTTCAACGCTCACCTTCGCCACGCTCGAGCCGAAATTTCGCGGCGACGGAACGGCGCTGTTCAGCCTTGTGCGTAATATCGGCTCGTCGATCGGGATCTCGATCGTGACGGCGCTGCTGACCCATATGATTGCGGTCAACCATTCCGAGCTGGCCTCGGGGATGAACCCGCAGAACCTGCAAGGGCTGGCCTCGGGCAGTTCTTCGCTGGCGCATTATGGGGAAACAGCGGTCTATGAGGTGCTGAATTCGCTGACGACGCAACAGGCTGCGATGATCGCGTATCTGGATGATTTCAAGTTCATGATGTGGATCACGATCGCTGCGATCCCGCTTGTCGTGTTCTTGCGCAAACCCGATTACTCAAGCTCTGCCCCACAGAAAGGCGGCGCAGCTGTGACTGCGGAATAAGCGCCTTACCCTCACAACGCAAAAGGCCCGGAGCGAACTCCGGGCCTTCTTTGTTGATCTTATCGCGTCTTAGCTGTGATAGGCGCTTTCGCCATGCGCCGTAAGGTCGAGACCCTGACGCTCATCATCGGCGCTGACCCGGATACCGGTGATCGCCTTGACGATGTAGATGATGACCAGCGACCCGATACCCGACCAGACGATGGTCAAGAGAACCGCTTTGATCTGGGCGAAGACCTGCGCACCCATGGTGCCAGCTTCGACCACAAAGCCCGTGCCACCAAGCGAGGGGGCGCAGAGGATACCGGTCATGATGGCACCGACGATACCGCCAACACCGTGGACACCGAAAGCATCAAGGCTGTCGTCATACTTGAACTTCGACTTGATGGCGGTGACGAAGAAGAAGCAGATCGGAGAGACAAGAAGGCCCAGGAAGATCGCACCAACCGGACCGGTGGTGCCACAAGCCGGGGTGATCGCAACCAGACCCGCAACCATGCCCGACGCAGCCCCCAGACCCGAGGCCTTGCCGCGCACCCATCCTTCGACGATCGACCAAGAGACGACCGCAGCCGCCGTGGCCACGAAGGTGTTGAGCATCGCAAGCGTCGCATTCGCCGTCGCTTCGAGGTTGGACCCCGCGTTGAAGCCGAACCAACCGACCCAGAGCATCGCAGCGCCAGCCATCGTCAGCGTCATCGAGTGCGGAGCCATGTTCTCTTTGCCCAGACCGAGGCGCGGACCAAGGACGATTGCCCAGACCAGACCGGCGATACCAGCATTGATGTGAACCACGGTGCCACCAGCAAAGTCGATAGCGCCCCAGTTGAAGATCAGACCGGCGCCGTCCCAAACCATATGTGCGATCGGGAAGTAAACGAAGGTCACCCACAAGATCATGAACAGCACGATGCCCGAGAACTTAGCGCGCTCGGCAAAAGCACCCACGATCAGCGCGGGGGTGATGGCTGCAAAGGTCATCTGGAAAGCGATGAAGACATATTCCGGCAGCACGACACCATCGGTGAAGGTCGCTGCGGTCGAATCCATCGTCACGCCCGAGAGGAAGATTTTCCCCAAACCGCCCCAGAACGGCGATGTGCCGCCACCGAAGGCAAAGGAATAGCCCCACAGCACCCAGACGATCATCACGATCGACGCGATCATCGTGGTCTGCATCAGAACCGACAGCATGTTCTTGGTGCGCACGAGGCCACCGTAAAACAGCGCCAGACCCGGAATGATCATGAACAGAACCAGCAACGAAGACGTCATCATCCACGCCACGTCGCCCTTGTCGATGACTTCAGCCGGGGCCGCAGCATCCTGCGCCAGAGCCGGAAGGCCAGCAAGGGCGAGAACCCCGGCGAGACCTGCAATTTTAGAAAGGTTTTTCATTGTCCTACTTTCCCTCTGTCGCGTCTCAGAGCGCGTCGTCATTGGTTTCGCCCGTGCGCACGCGCACTGCCTGCCCCACATCGAGCACGAAGATTTTGCCGTCGCCGATCTTGTCGGTCTTGGCGGCCTTGAGGATCGTATCGACGACCTCGTCTGCCAGGCCGTCCGCAACCACGATTTCCAGTTTCACCTTGGGCACGAAGTTCACGGCGTATTCCGCGCCGCGATAGATTTCGGTGTGACCCGACTGTGCGCCAAAGCCTTTGATCTCGGTAACCATCATACCGCGCACGCCGATGGTGGTGAGCGCTTCGCGCACCTCCTCGAGCTTGAACGGCTTGATTGCTGCAATGATGAGTTTCACTGTCGTCCCTTCCTTGTTCAGCACATCTCAATGTCGTGAGCGATCGACACCATCTGGCGTCAGAAGGCCAAGTTCGCTGCACGCGCACAAGGAAACAGAGGCAGAGAGATCGGGAAGCTTGCCAGTAATCTGCCTAATAATTATACATTTTAGGCGCATCGGCTAATTATTGGGCGAAATGTGAAACTGAAACGTGAATTTATGCGGGTCCACATCCTGTGAAGCTGCGTGTAAATTGGCGCCAACGAAAACAAGGCAGCGGATCAGGCAAATGACACAGAAGGGCGGACGACGCGGGTCGTTGGTAGCGGATAAGCGCTACGCCACGTCGAAAAATGCGAGCCCCTCGAAGACGCCGAAACCCCGCAAACCACGCGGGCAAAAACCGCGCCCGCCCCGGCGCGGTGGGTTCAGCGGCGCAATCGCAGGGATGGTGCGGTTTATCTGGCGCCTCCTCTGGGGGGCGTTCTGGCGTTTCTCCATGGTGATCGCGCTCGTTGTGGGCGCGGCGACGCTGTATTTCTATTCGACGCTGCCTGACTACACAAAGCTTCTGGATGGGCGCACCCGTGGGTCGGTCACGATGCTTGACGATCAAAACAAGGTCTTTGCCTGGCGCGGCGAAACCTATGGCGGGCTGATCGACGCCAAAAACGTCTCGCCCCATCTGCGCAACGCGGTAATCGCGACCGAGGATCGCCGTTTTTACCACCATATCGGGATCAGCCCGCGCGGCATCGCCTCGGCGATCGCGATCAACCTCAAGGATGGGCGCGGCCCGTTTCAGGGCAATGGCGGTTCGACGATCACGCAACAGGTAGCAAAGCTTTTGTGCCTTGGTGTGAAGTTCGACCCAAAGCAATGGAAAAACGAATCCGCCTATGAAGATGATTGCCGCTCTGGCGGGCTCAAGCGCAAGATCAAGGAAGTGCCCTATGCCTTTGCGCTGGATCTGAAATATACCAAAGACCAAGTTCTTTCGATCTACCTCAACCGGGCCTATCTGGGCGCCGGGGCGCGCGGATTTGAGGCCGCATCCGAGCGGTATTTCGGGATTTCGGCCGCCAATGACAATCCGCAGCAAGCTGCAATGCTGGCGGGCCTGCTCAAAGCGCCAAGCTATTACGCGCCCACCAACAGCCTTGAGCGCGCTCAGGCGCGGGCGGAAACCGTGCTGATGTTGATGCATCAGCAACACTATCTGACGGACCGGCAATATCTGGATGCCAAGGCCAATCCCGCCACTCTGAGCGAGGCTGCGCAACGTCGCGCGGGGGGCTATTTCGCCGATTGGCTGATGGATACGATCCCCGATTTCCTGTCACGCGGCACGACCGAAGATGTGGTGATTCACACGACTTTGGATCAGCGCATCCAATCCGCCGCCGAAGAGGCGATGCAGTCCGTCTTTAGCGATAAGGTCGCCAAAGACAGCACCGCCGAGGCTGCGATCGTCGTGATGTCGCCCGATGGGGCCGTGCGTGGCATGGTGGGCGGGCGCGCAACCAAGGTGACCGGCGCGTTCAACCACGCCACGATGGCGCAGCGCCAGACCGGCTCGACCTTCAAGCCCTTTGTCTATGCCACCGCGCTGGATCTGGGCTACACCCCCGATTCGATGGTAGATGATGCCCCGTTGACCGTGAAAATGCCCGGCTCCCCGGACTGGACGCCGCGCAACTATGAACGCAACTTCAGCGGCCCGATCACCCTGACCACCGCGCTTGAGCATTCGGTAAACGTTGCAACGGTGCGTGTCTCTGAGGCGGTGGGGCGCGAGAATGTCATCAAGGTCGCCGAGGGGCTTGGCTTTGCGCAGAACCTGCCAAACCTGCCCTCTGTCGCTTTGGGGGTCGGGGAATCGGATCTGCTGGACATGACGGGCGCCTATGCAGGCATCTTGAATGGCGGCTCTTCGGTGACGCCCTACGGGCTGAACACGCTTACGCTCAAGGGCGATAGCAACCCGCTTTTCAGCAAACCCGGCGGCATTGGCGAGCGCGTGATCTCGGAAAAATCAGCGCGCGAGTTGATCTATATGATGCGTCAGGTTGTGCTGCATGGCACGGGCGGGCGGGCTAATATCAAAGGCTATGAAATTGCTGGGAAAACTGGCACGACGCAAAGCTCGCGGGATGCCTGGTTTATCGGGTTTACGGCGGACTATGTCGTCGGCGTCTGGATGGGCAATGACGACAACACGCCGCTGAAGGGCGTCACGGGCGGTGGATTGCCCGCCGAGATCTTCCACGAAACGATGGCGCGCGTGGAAGACGGCCAGCCCGCAAAACCACTGCCGATGGCGCAGCCCTCGGATTGGCAGGCAGAGACGCAGCAATATTCGGGCGATTCGCAAAGTGCGGGGCAACTGCCCGAGCAAAGCGCGCAACCCCAGCAGCCTCAGCCCCAAGCACAACGCCGTAACCCATCTGATTCGATTCTCAAAAGCCTGCTGGGCGTGTTTGGCGGCAATCGAAACTGAGGTGTGACGGCGCTTTGATATGACAACGCCCGGTGTCTCCACCGGGCGTTGTCATATCAGCCGTAAGGCAAGCCCTAGCCAGCCGTTTTCAAATCTTGAATCACTGCGTCGATGTTACCGCGACGGCGATCAAGCATCGCACCAATTTCGGCGCGCTCAGAGGCCAGCATATTCACGCCCTCAACGATCAGGTTGAAAAACTTGTCTTGGCCAGACCGATCCGAGACCTGCCAGAGCACCTCGAACGGCGCTTGGCCCTTGAGGATCGCTGTGGTTTTCACCTCATAGAACGTCTTGATCGCACGCGCGCCCTTCACCTCGAATTGCGCGCCGATGAATTCGCGGAACCGCTTGCCATATTTGCGCGAAAGATAGCCCTGATAGGCCTTTGTGAAGGCGGCCATCTGCGCAGCACTCGCCTGACGCGCCGCGACCCCCAGCGCCGAGCGGGCGATCACGTTCACATCCGCATATTTCGAGAAAATCCGCTCGAACATGGCATAAAGCGCGGGGCCCGTCTTGCCAGATCGGATGGCTGCGTTGGTATCGGTCACGGCGCGCTCAATCAGCGCCCTCGCCTGTGAATCATTCAGCGCAAAAGCCTGACCCGGCACCAGCGCCCCGGCCAGCCCGGCAACCCCGGCCCCCAAAATGAAACGTCTATTGTAGCGCAGGGTCGTCATAGGGATCATAGGCTGCGGCATCGTTTCTCTCCTCGCCGTTAAGTTCGAAGCGCCGGTTCTGCAAATACAACAGGCGGCTTTGCGCATAGCTATCGGCACTGTCATGCAACACCGAATCGACGGTAGCGCTATATTTCTTGCGGGTTTCGACGCGCGCGCCCAAGCGGAACGCCTTGGCCACCAACCGCGGATCGGGGTCCAGCGCGTTGAGCGGGTCAATCACCAGATCAACCACCTTGCCCAGTGCGTCACGCTCCGTCGAGGGGCCAAAGATCGGCAGCTCCAGATAGGTGCCCTCGCCCACCCCCCAAACATGCAGCGTTTCGCCGAAATCCGTAGTGGACTCGGGAAGCGAGAAACGGGTGCCAGCGGGGTCAAATATGCCACCCAGACCCAGCGTCGAATTGATGATGAAGCGGAAGGTATTCTTGATCGCCGGTTCAGGGCGGCCTTGCAAAAGCGAATTGAGAACCATGCTTGGCAGGCCAAGATTGTTGCCCACATTGCCAATCGCATGCCCCACCGGCCCCACGGGGGGACGGGTATCATCCGACGAAGGCGCGCGAAACAGCACGCTGTCCGCCTTTTTGTTGAACGCGTGGGTCTGGCGATTTGACGCCTCATATGGATCGTTGATGCCGCTACCGCGCGGGGCGGGCCCACAGCCGGCAAGACCTGCGGCCATGCTCAGGATCAACGTCGCAATCCCGAGTGTCCTTATGCCAAGGCGCTGGGTGGTTGTACCTGTCACACGATCCCCTTTCGAACCCTACCGCCAGAGCAGCACGGGGTGCCCCGGCCCTTTGACATAATGCGCGCAGCCCTCACTCGCAATGAAAAGGGCTGTACAATTCTGGAACTCCGCAGTCGCGCCACCTGAATTCAAAGCGCGTTCAGCAGCGCCTTGGTGGGCCAACCATCGGCAGGCAGGCCCAACCGTTTCTGTTCGCTTTGGACGGCGGGGCGCGTTTTCGCCCCTAAAATCCCGTCAACCTTACCCACATCATAACCACGCGCCGTCAGCTTTTGTTGCAGCGCCGACATCTGCGCACTGCTGAGCCCCGCATCGGGATGGCCGGGGTCAAGGCGCGGCGCGCCTTCAAGCCGGGTCGCGAAATAGGCCGCCGAGGTGACATAGACAAAGCTTTTGTTCCACTCAAATAACACGCGGAAATTGGGATAGACCATAAAGGCCGGCCCCTTGCGCCCCATCGGCAGCAACACCGAACCCGGCACCCCCTGCGCCAGTCTCCCGCTGCGTGCCCGCACACCCATCCGCGCCCAATCGGCGGTGGAGGCTTGCGTGTTCAACCCGGTTTTGGACCAATCAAGCGTGGCGGGCAGCACGATCTCTTGCATCCACGGCTCACCTTTGCGCCAGCCCAGATCGTGCAGCATCTTGGCCCCCGACATCAGCGCATCCGGCGCAGAGGTTTTCAGCCGTACATGCCCATCGCCATCGCCATCCACCCCGTTGCGCAAGATGTCATCAGGCAGCATCTGCACTTGCCCGATCTCTCCGGCCCAAGCGCCTTTTTCGCGCTGGGGATCAAAATCACCCCGTTGATACAGTTTGGCGGCGGCGATCACCTGCGGGCGAAACAGCTCGGGGCGGCGGCAATCATGGGCGAGCGTCAGCAACGCATTGCGGGTGTTGAAATCGCCCTGCACCTGCCCGAAATCGGTCTCAAGCGCCCAAAACGCCAGCAGCACCCCGCGCGAGACGCCGTAGTCCCGCTCGATCCGATCAAAAGTCAATTTGTAGCGCTTGGCGTTGCGTGCCCCGTTGGTGAGGCGGTTCTGACTGATCACCGCGCTGGAAAATTGCAGAAAATCCTTGCGAAACACGCCCTGCGCGCGGTCAGCCCGCAGCACTTTTGGGTCTTGGCGCGCACCATTGAGAAAGGCATCGGCCTGCGCCGCGCTCAGGCCAGCGGCACGGATATCGCTGCGGATGCCACTGAGAAACCCAGACCAACTCCCTCCGCATTGTGCCATCACGGGCGCGGCAAGAATCGACAAGCTGAGGGCGAGAATCGGCAGGCGCATGAGCAGACTTTCTTATGAGATTACCGAGAGGCTAACGCGCACTCACAGGTCCGACAACAGCCAAGACGTTGCAAATACAGCACTCCATGCAGGTGCGGCATGAGATCGGACAAATGGTTAACTTGAATTTTACATTCGCGTGAGCAGCATAGAGTGCGGGGATGCTGCTGGAGGCTGTGATGGAATTTCTGCCCAAGGAACTGCTCGAAGGGCTGCGCGTCGCGCAGAAACGCAAGTCGGCGAAAACATCGCGTCTGCGCGTCTTGGCGGATGGCGCAAGCTGGCGGGTGCTGCGCAGGTTCAAAGGCGGGTTTGCGCTTGATGCGGATCGGGTCAGCCATCTGCGGGGGTATGTCGATCTATATGACGGGTCGACCCATATCGCGACCTGCCTGATCATCGCCTCAGAGGTTGCTGACGGCGAGTTGATCTGCAACGTCAAACGCGAGACCGCTGTCGCCGATCGCGCGCCGCTCGATTTCGTGTTCGAAGGGCCCGAGATTGCAGGCTACCTGTCAAAAGCCTAAGGCGGGGCGCGCCGTTGCCCCCTGAATGGCTTTGGAAAAAGGCGCCCGAACGGGCGCCTTTCGTTATTGCAGATCACCAAAGGCGGCTTGCAGTCGGCCCACGGCCTCTTGCACCCGCGCGCGCGGGGTCGCGATGTTGAAGCGCAGGAAGCTCTCGCCCCCCCGCCCGAAGGTTTCCCCATGATTGGCGGCAATTTTCGCGTCTTTCTCGACGCGGGCCGTGAAGTCTTCAGCCGCCATTCCGGTGCCGGAAAAATCGACCCAAGCCAGATAGGTCGATTCCAGCGGCATCGAGCGCAGACCGGGGATCGCATTCACACCCGCGTCGAAAATATGGCGATTACCCTCAAGATAGGCGGTCAACGCGTCAACCCAAGCCGCCCCGTCTGGGCTGTAGGCGGCTGTCGCCATCGCCAGCCCAAAGCTGTTGGGCGAGATCCCCAGCGCCATCATCCGCGCGGCAAAGCGTTCGCGCAGCGCGGGATCGGCGATGATCACATTGCCCGTATGCGTGCCCGCAATGTTAAATGTCTTCGTCGTCGCAGTCATCATGACGACCGGTTGGTCAGGGCAAGCCACGGTCATCGGAATATGGGTGTGGCCGGGCATCACCAGGTCGTGGTGAATTTCATCGCAGACCAGCACAAGGTTGTGGCGGCGACAGAACGCGGCCGTGGCCTCTAGCTCTGATTGGCTCCAGACACGCCCGCCGGGATTATGCGGCGAACACAAGAGCAGCATGGTTTCGTTGCCCGTCATTTGGGCGTCCCACGCATCGAAATCCATCTCATAGCGGCCATCTTCCAGCGCCAGCGGACATTCCCGCACCTCGCGCCCCGCCGCTTTGATGGTGCGTGCGAAGGCATGATAAACTGGCGTCATCAGCACCACGGCTTCGCCGGGCTTGGTGAAGGCGTCGACACACAGCCCCGTGCCATTCACCAGCCCATGGGTGGTGAAAATCCATTCGGGTTCGACCTGCCAGCCGTGGCGATTGGACATCCACCACTGAATGGCTGCGTGATAATCGCGCATATCGCCCCAATAGCCATAAACCCCATGCGCCGTCATCGATTCCAGCGCGCGCTGCACACAGGCAGGCGGGCGGAAATCCATGTCTGCGACCCACATCGAGATCCCGTCCTCGGGGGCTACGCCAAAAATCCCCTCCATCGCGTCCCACTTCGCAGAATGGGTTCCGATGCGGTCGATCATCTCGTCGAAATTGGGCGCGGTCATATGTCGGGCTCTCCTATGTTACGCGCGCAACAGAGCAAATCGCGCAGACAGGTTCAAACCCCGATTTGTCTCAGACACAATCGCGTGCCATTGCAAGGACGGAACAGTTCGCCTAAATCCCCTGTCATGACGCTAAGACAGATCCTGATCCATCCCGATCCGCGCCTGAAAAAGGTGTGCGACCCCGTGGCCGAGGTCACCGACGAGATCCGCAAACTCGCCGATGACATGCTTGCGACCATGTATGAGGCCCCCGGCATCGGGTTGGCCGCGCCGCAGGTTGGCGTGATGAAACGGCTGTTCGTGATGGATTGCGTCAAGGAACAAGACGCCACGCCCGAGCCGATGGTGCTGATCAATCCCGAGGTCAGCTGGGTCTCGGACGAAAGCAATGTCTACGAGGAAGGCTGTCTGTCCATCCCCGAGCAATATGCCGAAGTCACCCGCCCCGCCGAGGTGCGCATGCGCTGGCTGGGTCTGGATGGGCAAAGCCACGAAGAGCAGTTCGACGCGCTCTGGGCAACTTGCGCGCAGCACGAATTCGACCATCTCAACGGTAAGCTGTTCATCGACTATCTTGGCCCGATGAAACGCAAGATGATCACCCGCAAGATGGAAAAGCTGAAACGCGAGCGCGCACGTGAAGCGGGCTCGAAGGATTTCCTTTCCTGATGGCCGTGCGCGCCTTCCTGCCTTATGACGACCGCCGCTTGCATCGCCCCGCCGAACCGGTCGAGGCGATCACCGAAACCGTTCGCATGATCTGGGACGACATGGTCGAAACGATGGATGCGATGCCCGGTGTTGGCTTGGCCGCACCGCAGATCGGGATCACCCTGCGTCTGGCCGTTGTCGACGCCTCGGACAAGCGCGGGCAAGCCGTGCGCATGGCCAATCCCGAGGTGCTGCATGCCTCGGTGCAGATGCGCAAACATGACGAGGCCTCGCCCAACCTGCCCGGAGTTTTCGCCGCGATCGAACGCCCGCGCGCGGTGACGGTGCGGTTTCTCAACGAAAGCGGCGAAAGCGAAGATCGCGATTTTGTCGGGCTTTGGGCAACCTCGGTGCAGCACCAGATCGACCATCTCAACGGCAAACTTTACGTCGATCACCTGACGCCGCTGCGCCGCAAAATGCTGGTGCAGAAATCTAAGAAACTGAGGAAAGCCTGATGCGGGTGATCTTCATGGGCACGCCCGATTTCTCGGTTCCGGTGCTCGAGGCTCTGGCGCGCGACCATGATGTCGTCGCGGTTTATTCGCAGCCTCCGCGCCCTGCTGGTCGCGGCAAGAAAGATCGCCCCTCGCCGGTGCAGCTTTGCGCCGAGAAGCTGGGGATTGAGGTGCGCACGCCGCGCAATTTCAAAGCGCCATCGGATCGCGAGGCTTTCTCCGCGCTCAATGCCGATATCGCCGTGGTCGTCGCCTATGGGCTTATCTTGCCGCAAGCGGTGTTGGATGCGCCCGCGAAGGGCTGTCTGAACATTCATGCCTCGCTGTTGCCGCGCTGGCGTGGGGCGGCACCGATCCACCGCGCGGTGATGGCGGGCGATGCGCAGACCGGGATCTGTATCATGCAGATGGAGGCGGGGCTGGATACCGGCCCTGTGCTGCTGCGCGAAGCCACCGATATCGGCGCAACCGAAACCACCGGCGTGCTGCATGACCGGCTGTCGGACATGGGTGCGCGGTTGATTCTGGATGCGCTCGCGCGGATCGACAGCCTCACACCCGAGGTGCAGCCCGAGACGGGCGTGACCTACGCCGCCAAGATCGACAAAGCCGAGGCGCGCATCGACTGGTCCCGCCCCGCCGCCGAGCTGGTGCGCCATATCAACGGGCTGTCCCCGCTCCCCGGCGCTTGGGTCGCGATTGGAGACGAACGGGTGAAGCTGCTTCATGCCGCCTTGACCGAGGGGAACGGCCCGGCTGGCCGCGTGCTGCATGGGTTCACCATCGCCTGCGGCATCGGTGCTTTGGAGGTGTTGCAGGCCCAGCGCCCCGGCAAGCGCCCGATGGCCGCGCAAGACATTCTGCGCGGATTGGATTTGCCCGAGACGCTGAACTGAACAAAGCGCCCGCTTAGATCCCCTGCACACTCCGCTTGCGTGTCTTGGAAAATTTCATCCCCGGTGTCGCCAACTTGTCGCTTGGACCGATCCAGGCATAGGCCAGCAGGCACGGGTCGAAATCACCCGTAGTGATGCGATGTTCATGCCCCGGCTTGTTCAGAATCAGCGAGCCCGGCGCAAACACCGCAAACTCGTTTTCCGACCAATCGCCCGCAATCGAGATATAGCTTTCCTCGATATCGAGATGGCTGTGCTGAGGATAGGTGGTGCGCGGCGCAAACAGCACGAAACCCAGTGTCAGCCGCTCTGACAGGATCGGACCTTGCGGGCCGAGCACCTCGCAATAGGCGTATTTCTGCGCCAAATGCTGTGGCACGCGCTCATACCCATAATCCCACGTCAGCTGCGCGCTGGCGCGTTCTAACGCCCGGCTCATTCTGGCCATTGGGCCGCTCGCCGCGAGGTCGAAAGCACGCGGCAAATGTGCAGTGACCGGTTTGTTCACCGGCTGACGCGGCGCAATGAGCGGATTGGAATCAATCGTGTAGGACAGGCTGTCGCGCACCTTCTTTCGATGCCCGCGGATCGCCTTGCTGCCCCCTGCAGAGCCCCGCGCGTAGATGCCGTGGAATTCTTGCAACAGGTAGGTCCAAGCCGGGCAGTCACGCAACCGGGCTTGCCCCGGTTGCGCGGCCTCTATTTCGGTGGGCGGGTTGGTGTCGCTCATCGCCCCCTCTTAGCCAAGCTCGGGGGCGACGGGTACGACGATCCGGCCGCGCACCTGCCCTTCGAGGAATTTCGGGGCCGTGGCGATCACATCCTTCAGAGCGACCTCGACCACCATCGATTCCAGCTTTGCCATGTCAAGATCACGCGCCAAGCGTTGCCACGCCTTGATCCGCCGGGGGCGCGGGCACATCACGCTATCGACCCCGGCAAGGGTGACACCGCGCAGAATGAAAGGCGCAACCGAGCTGGGCAGATCCATCCCGCCTGCCAGACCGCACGCCGCGACCGTGCCGTGATATTTCATCATCGAGATCAGGTTGGCGAGAACCGTGCTGCCCACCACATCAATCGCGCCTGCCCAACGCTCTTTGTTGAGGGCGCGCGGCTTACCCGACAACTCCTCGCGCGCCACGATTGACGACGCCCCAAGCGATTTCAGATACTCCGCCTCGCTTTCGCGCCCGGTGACCGCAGCCACGGTGTAGCCCTTGGCCGCGAGCAGCGCGATGGCCACGCTGCCGACACCGCCCGAGGCCCCGGTCACAACCACTTCGCCGCTCTCGGGCGTCACGCCATTGGCCTCAAGTGCCATCACGCACAGCATCGCGGTATAGCCCGCCGTGCCGATCGCCATCGCCTGACGCATCGAGATTCCCTCGGGCAGCGGCACCAGCCACTCGCCGCGCAGATGC
This sequence comes from uncultured Thioclava sp., assembly GCF_913064665.1. GTDB lineage: Bacteria > Pseudomonadota > Alphaproteobacteria > Rhodobacterales > Rhodobacteraceae > Thioclava > Thioclava arctica. Next base: position 42,221 of record NZ_CAJYBT010000020.1, on the reverse strand, counting down.
GCGCGCGCACCCAGCCCGCCCCAGTATTTCTCACCCACACTCCAACCGTTGAGAACAACGCGGTCGCCGGGCGCATAATCGGGATGCAGGCTTTCGCGCACGATCCCGGCCAAATCAATCCCCGGCACCATCGGGAAGCTGCGCACAACCGGCGCGGCCCCGGTCAATGCCAGCGCATCTTTGTAATTCAGCGTGGAATAGGCGACGTCGACGGCCACTTCGCCCTCGGCCAACGGCGGCAGATCAATGTCGCGCAACGAAACGCTTTGGGTCTCGTCAGTCTTTTCAATCACGATGGCTTTGGTCATGGGGAACTCCGTCATTTCGATACGAGGCGCAGGAATCCGGCAGTAAACTGCCGCAGCGGCGCGGGGTTGCGTTCGAGTTTGGCGCGCAGGACCGCGCCTTCCCAGCCGGTCCAGAACAGCGCGGCAAGGGTCTCTGGGTCTTGATCTGATGCGATCTCACCTGCGTCTTGAGCGGCGCGCAGACAGGTTGCGGTCATGTCTTGCCAGCCCTCAAGCACCGCGATCAGCTTGGCGCGATAGTCTTCGGGCAGCGAGGCCATCTCTTGACCAAGATTGCCGATCAGGCAGCCGCGCCGAAATCCGAACCGGGCCATCCCGGCCTCGGCCATCGTGGCGAAGTCCTGCAAACGCGCCAGTGGCGTTAGGTCGGCACGCCCCAAACTGCGCGCGATCTGGGCCTGAAAATACGCGTCATATTCCGCGATCAGCGCCGTGCCATAGTCCGCCTTTGAGCGGAAATGATGATAGAACGCGCCCTTGGTCACACCCGCACTCAAGACGACATCGTCCAGACGCACCGCGACATAGCCCCTCTCTGTCAGCTGCGCGAGCCCCGCGCGCAGCAACGCTTTGCGCGACGCCTGCGCATCAGGCGCAAGGGGCGGGCGACCACGGGGGCGGGGCTTGGCGGACGAGGGGTTAGAATCATGCATACATATTTAATATACCAATCGGTATGCTAAATAAAGCGGAGTGTATTGAGACCTTGCCGTGGCGTCGCTGCGCGCGCCCGAAATCGTCATGAAAAAGGGGCGACCAAGCCGCCCCTTTTGCCTTAGCGAAACCCGATGGCACCGGCCAAAAGCTGTGCCACGGTTGCCTGTGTCAGATAGCCCGTCGCAGGCAGCCCGCCGGCTGTTTGATAGCGCCGGATCGCGCGGCGGGTTTCGGGGGTAAAGGCGCCGTCCACCTTGCCCGGCTTCAACCCCATCTGCGATAGCCGTTGTTCCACCAACTGCCGCGCTACACTGGGCAAACCCAAGGCATCTTCGGTTGCCTTGGCTTGGGCCACCTGTGCGCTGTCCTGGTTTTCCTGCTGCAGTTCAGAGATGCGGGCCTCGGCCTCGGCTTGGAAGGCAGGTTTGTCGCGACTTGAGAGATACTCGCGATAGGCCGCGACCGTGTCGGCCTTGCGCGCAGCATCCCAATCCCCACGATCCGCCGATTGCGCATCCGCCCGACGAGCGGCCTCGATCGTATCAAGCCGCTCTTGCGCCAAATCCGCAAACAGCCCATCGGGATATTTCTTGAGATAAGCGCGCAGGCCCGGCTCATCCCCGGCCTTGCCCGTTTGCTCCCAATAGGCGCGATCCTGCGTGTCAATCTCTGCCTGACGCGCCTTGGCTTCGGCATCCAGTTCGGCAGAGCGCTTTTCGCCCTGTGCAGACAGTTTGGTCAGCTGCTCGGAGCTTAGATAGGATGTGCCATCAAACCCGTTTGCCTGCTGCCAACGCGAAATCGCGCTGCGCGAACCGGGGCCGAAAATCCCGTCAACGCCCTTCGGGTCAAACTGAAGGATGGTCAGATTCTGCTGCACCTCGCGGCGTTGATCGCGCGACAGGTTGAGCGCCTTTTCGACCGCCTTGGCCTGCAACTCGGGTTCCGCCTTGAGCGTCGCGATGCGCGCCTTGGCATCCGCCGCGTTTGCGCCATTGGGATAGCGCTTGAGATAGAGCTGATAGGCGTCAATCGTGTCTTCGGAGCTCGCGAGATCCCAATAAGGTGAGGCTGGATCGGCGGCGGGCGTTTTGACCGGCGCAGGTGCAGGGGTGTTCGGCTGGCTTTGCACATTGACTAACGCACGTTCCGGCATCACAAACCCCGAGGCCGTCAGCCCCGCTTCGCGCGCCGCCTGAGCAAGGGGCATGCCGGGTTGCACCAGCGCGCCGCCCATAACGGCAGCCACTTGTTTGGGCTCTCCACGCAGGACGCTCACGCCCTGAGGAATGTCGAGCATGCCAATGCCCGGCATCGTCAGCCCGGACATGCCCCCCTCGGGGTCCGACGCGCCCAACAGCAACACCGCTTTCCCCGGATGGGCCGCCAAAACGGTCATCACGGCGGACAGCGGCAAAGCCTCGCTGACCGCTTCTGGCAAAGTGGCATCGCGCGCATCCACGGGCAAAAACCACGTCTCGGAATTGCTGTGGACAAAGCGCCCAGACAGCGCGACGACAACCGTGTCCGCCCCCTGCGACTCCGCGACAAAATCGCGAAAGCGCGCGCGGATCTCGCCCGCATCGGCATTGTCCTGATCGAAAACCGCGAACCCGGCCTGTTTCAAACCCGACTGGGCGGCAATCGAGGCATCCCCCGCTTTGACATCGCCCATTCGGTCGTAATTCGCATTGCCCAAGATCAGCGCCAAATCGGCCGCATTCGCAGGCACGGCAAGCGCCGCAATCGCGGCCCCCGTCAACAATAGTTTACGCATGCTATCCTCCGTCTCTCTAAACGGATTAACACAGAAGCACGCGTAAAAGTTCCTCAATCATAGCTGCGTTGGTCGTCAATGACCTTGCCGTCATTGGGCAAAGTGCCCGGAGCAACCAGTTCGATCACCCCTTTCATCTTGAGTGCAGCGCGAATGCCAGCGTCGAATTGAGCTGCATCGCTGCTCTCGGTTTCGACCTGCACGGTCATCACATCCATCTCGCCCGAACGACTGGCGATGACGCGGGCCTTTTGCACCTGCGGATGGGCCGCGACAAAGGCAGCAACCTGTTCGGGGCGCACGAACATGCCCTTGATCTTGGTCGTTTGATCGGCGCGCCCCATCCACCCCTTGATGCGCATATTGCTACGTCCACAGGGGGAGGCGCCCTCCATCACAGCCGAAAGATCGCCCGTCGCAAAACGGATCAGCGGATAATCGGGGTTCAACGTTGTCACCACGACCTCACCCACTTCGCCGGGGGCGACCGGGTCACCCGTGCCGGGACGCACGATTTCGACGATCACGCCTTCATCGACGATCATCCCTTCCATCGCGGCACTTTCATAGGCGATATTGCCCAGATCGGCAGTGGCATAGCATTGCAGACAGGCGATGCCGCGATCGGCATAAAGCTGGCGCAAGCTGGGAAAGAGCGCGCCCCCCGAAACGGTGGCTTTGGTCAGCGCCAACCGCTCGCCCATCTCGTCGGCCTTCTCGAGGATGATACGCAGGTAATCGGGCGTGCCCGCATAGACGGTCGTGCCAATATCGGCGGCGGCACGCACTTGCAGCTCGGTCTGACCCGTGCCCGCAGGTAGCACAGCGGCACCCACCGCCCGCACGGCATTTTCAAACATCATGCCCGCGGGCGTCAGGTGATAGCCAAAGCAGTTTTGCACAATGTCACCGGGGCCCACCCCCGCGGCATGGGCAAAGCGCCCCAGCCGCCACCAGTCATGGCTGACATCGCCGGGTTCATAGATTGGGCCGGGAGATTGAAAGATATGGGCGAAAGCGGTCAGTGGTTTGGTGATTAGCCCGCCCAAGGGGGGCGCCCCTTTCTGGGCCGCGCCCAAATCGGATTTGCGCAGCACGGGAAGACACGCCAGCGCCGCACGCGATGTGACTTGCGAGGCATCCACGCCCGCCAAATGCGCGGCCATCCCCGGGGCTTGCAGCGCCTTGGCGATCACGCCCGGAAGAGCGGCAGCCAAAGCGGCTTCACGCGCATCAGCCGATCGGGTTTCCAATTCGTCGAAATGCTTACCCATCTCTCGACCCTTTTCCTGTTATGGGCAAACTGCCCCCTGCCGCTCAGAAATTCTGCGCAGCAATTGTTCAATTTCAAAGACTTAAAGTCACGCCAGCCAGCGTTTGCGGCGACGATAGCTACGCACATCGCGGAACGATTTGCGCCCGTCATCGCCAACGCCCAAGTAGAACTCTTTCACGTCCGGATTTTCACGCAGATCGGCGGCCGGGCCGTCCATCACGATGCGCCCGCTTTCCAGAATATAGCCGTAATGCGCGTATCGTAGCGCGACATTGGTGTTTTGTTCGGCCAACAGAAAGGTCACGCCTTCATTCTCATTGACCGATTTCACGATCTCAAAAATCTGCTCAACCAATTGCGGCGCCAGCCCCATCGAGGGCTCGTCCAGCAAGATCATCTCGGGGCGGCTCATCAGCGCGCGGCCCATTGCGACCATCTGTTGCTCGCCGCCCGAAGTGTAGCCCGCTTGCGATTTGCGGCGCTCTTTCAGGCGGGGAAAATAATTATAGACCATCTCAAGATCTGCCTGCACGGCGGCGCGGCCATCCTTGCGGGTATAGGCCCCGGTCAGCAGGTTCTCTTCAACGGTGAGGTGTTCGAAACAATGCCGACCCTCCATCACCTGGATCACGCCTTTGCGCACCAGATCCGCCGGGGCGCCATCTTCAACCCGCTCGCCACGGTAGATGATACTGCCCTTGGTGACCTCGCCGCGTTCGGATCTCAGCAGGTTCGAGATCGCCTTGAGCGTCGTCGTCTTGCCCGCGCCGTTGCCACCCAGAAGCGCAGTGATCCCGCCTTTGGGCACGCTGAGGCTGACGCCTTTCAAAACAAGGATGACGTGATTGTAGATCACTTCGATATTGTTGACCTCAAGCAGGGCCGCATCGGTTTTGACGTCATCGAGCATGGGAAAAACTCCGAGGGGTTAGAGGTGGCTCCCGACCCGCAGGCCGGGAGCCAGTCTGTTATTTGCAGCGTTCCTCAATGCCGGATTCCTTGGCAAAAGCAGCCGAGTCTTCCGCGATCAGCGGATCCAGCACGTCCTTGTCAGACGTGATCCAATCCGAAGCTGCGTTCCATTTCTTGCTCGCCGCATCCCACTGGAAGACGCGCGCAGCCCCCGGACCACCGTGGTTCTCACAGCTTGCCTTGATCGGCTGCGAAAAGTCGGGCAGGCCAAGTTCGACCAAGCGTGCCTCGGTCAGATCGAGGTTTTCGAAACCGTCGCGCACCTCGGCTGCGTTCACCGCCGATTTGCCCGCCAGTTCCTGCGCCTTGCGGATCGCCTCAGAGATGATGATCGCCGCATACATGCCACGCGAATACAGCATCGTGCCGACCTGATCGCCCGCACCGCTGGCTTTGCCCGTATCCACGACATATTTTTTCATGTCCGCGTAAACCGGGTAATCCATGCCAGTACCGTGGAACGAAAGCGCCTTGTAGCCAGTCGCCTTGTCCCCAGCGGCTTGAACGTCATTTTCAGAGCCGGACCACCAGATGCCGATAAAGTTCTCCATCGGGAAGCGGATGTTGACGGCCTCTTGAATGGCGACCTGGTTCATCACGCCCCAGCCATACATGATGACATAGTCAGGCTTTTCGCGACGAATTTGCAGCCATTGCGATTTCTGCTCTTGGCCCGGGTGATCGACCGGCAAGGTAGACAGCGTGAAACCGTGTTTCTTGGACAGTTCTTCGAGCGTGCGGATCGGCTCTTTGCCGTATGCAGAGTTGTGATAGACCAGCGCGATCTTCTTGCCCTCAAGCGATCCACCGTTCTGATCCATCAGGTATTTGACCGCGACCGAAGCGCCATCCCAGTAGTTCGCCGGGTAGTTGAACACCCATTTGAACACTTTGCCATTGGCCGCCGAGGTGCGCCCATAGCCGGGCGTATACAGCGTGATGCCATCTTCGGCCATTTTCGGGATCAGCTGATAGGTGATGCCGGTTGAGAGCGGGTTATAGGCCAGCGCACCTTCGCCCTTGGTGGCCTCGTAGCACTCCACGCCTTTCTCGGTGTTATAGGCGGTCTCGCATTCGGGACTTTTGATCATCTCGCCGCCAATCCCGCCATCGCGTTCATTCAGCAGCGTGAAATAGTCGTTAAAGCCGTCCGCGTAGGGAATGCCGTTCGCGGCATAGGGCCCGGTGCGGTAGCTCAGGTTCGGCACGACCAGTTCGGCCATGACCGGGGCAGCGCCTAGCGTCATCGCGGCGGCCACCAAGGCGGTTAGTGTCTTTCTCATATGCATCTCCTCCCAGAGAGTCAGTCGAATACCTTGCCGGGTTGATCCCGGTTCTTCGATGTTGGGCAGCGCCTTCGCGTCAGTGCGGGAAGGGCCAAAGCCGGAGTTTCTCTTTCGCGACGCGCCAAAGCTGCGCGATGCCATGGGGTTCGGCGATCAGGAACACCACGATCAGCCCGCCCACGATCATCAACTCGATATGCGCGGCCAGATCGGTCGGCCAACCCAGCGTTCCCACCAGCACGTTCTTGAGGAACACCGGCAGCAGCACGAGGAACGCAGCCCCCGCGAAAGACCCGAAGATCGAGCCAAGCCCGCCAATGATCACCATGAACAAGATCAGGAACGATTTCTGGATACCGAAGGACTCGCCCACCTCTGCCGCGCCCAGATAGACTGCAAAGAACAGCGCCCCTGCGATACCGATGAAGAACGAGGACACGGCGAAAGCGGTAAGTTTGGTGGTCAACGGGTTCACCCCGATGATTTCTGCGGCGATATCCATGTCACGGATCGCCATCCATTTGCGCCCGACGGTGCCGCGCGTCAGGTTGCGCGCGACCAATGCCACCAGTGTCAGAATCACGAGGCAGAACATGTATTTCGCCATCGCCGAGGTCTGCGCGCCCGTCACAAACACGCCAAACACCGTGCGCTCGGGCGCGTTGATCTGGCCGGAAGCCGAGTAGTTGTAAAACCACGGCACCTTGTTGAACAGCCAGACTAGGAAGAACTGCGCCGCCAGCGTAGCGACGGCCAGATAGAACCCCTTGATGCGCAGGCTGGGCAGGCCAAACACCACACCAACGGCGGCCGTGATGAGGCCCGCCAAAATGACGTGAATGAAGATCGACACTTCGGGGAACGCAGTCATCAGCTTGTAAACAGCATAGGCCCCGACGGCCATGAAGCCGCCCGTGCCAAGGCTCACCTGACCGGCATATCCCACCAGAATGTTCAGCCCGATCGCCGCAATTGCGTAGATCAGAAACGGCACCGCCACTGCGTTGGCCCAGTAATCATTGATGAAAAGCGGGATCACCCCGAAGGCCACGGCCAGCACGGCGTAAAACCGCAACCGATCGAATTTGATCGGAAAGGTCTGCCCGTCTTCACTATACGACGTCTTGAAATCACCAGCTTCGCGGTAAAACATTAGCCTCTCCCCTTATTTGGGAAGAGAGCGATCTCTTCCGTCAGCAGCCGCGTCGTATCCTGAGCCAAGCCCAAAGCCCGGCCCCGGCGCCCAAGGCGGCCAGTGCGATATTGATGGTTTGCAATTGTGACGCCTCTTCTGGCGGGGCCGCCAATGCGATCCAGCCGAAGGCAAGCGCGGCCCCCCAACCGATGGTGAATACGGTCGCACAGATTTTCATGGGCAACGGTCCTCCCTTTGCTCGTTACGCTCTCGCAACGACGGGCCTCCCCTGCCTTGACGCTACGATATGCGGCAGCTTGTCGCAGCCCCGCATCCCGATCAAGAAAATTCTCACAGCTCCGTGACATTGTTCAGACCCTCTCGATGATCTTTTCGCCAAACAGCCCTTGCGGACGGAAGACGAGGAAGACGAGCGCCAGCACATAGGCAAACCAGTTCTCGGTGGCGCCACCGATCATCGGACCTATCGAGAATTCGAACAGCTTTTCGCCAACGCCAATGATCAACCCGCCGACAATCGCACCGGGGATCGAGGTAAACCCGCCCAGCATCAACACCGGCAACGCCTTGAGCGCGATCAGGCTGAGGGAGAACTGAACACCCGACTTCGTGCCCCAGATGATGCCCGCAACCAGCGCGACAAAGCCCGCAATCGACCAGACCAGCACCCAGATAAAGCGCAACGAGATGCCCACTGACAGCGCGGCCTGATGGTCATCGGCCACCGCGCGCAAGGCGCGGCCCTGCTTGGAATATTGCGAAAACAGCGTCAGCGCGGTGACCAACAAGATCGCGAGCAACGTCGCCACGATATCGAGATTGTCGATGAAGAACCCATAGCCGAACCAGCGGTCGGTCAGGCTCTCAATGGTTTCGTTGATGCCTTGGGGCAGGCCGACATCAAGCGTTTTGATATCAGCCCCCCACATCACATCGCCGAAGCCTTCGAGGAAATAAGCCATGCCGATGGTCGCCATGAACAAGATGATCGGCGCTTGGTTGACGAGGTGCTTGAGCACCAGCTTCTCGATCACGATCGCCAGCAGAACCATCACGACGCCCGTCAACAAAATCGCAATCACCGATGGCACTTGCCAGCCGAAATTGGTCAGATGCCCGCCCGTCATTGCGTTGATCATATGGGCGAACGGAACTTGGCCGTTCTGGATGCCCACCAGCGTGAGCGCGGCAAACAGCGCCAACACCCCTTGGGCGTAATTGAAGATGCCCGAGGCCTTGAAAATTAGCACAAAGCCAAGCGCAACCAGCGAGTACAACACCCCCGCCATCAGCCCGTTCAGCGTCACTTCCATCGCATAGACGAGTTGATCAGGCATGATGCGCCTCCCCGGTTTGACCGCGTTGCGTTTGTGAGAAATCAGTCATGGGCCACCCCCAGATAGGCGTCGATCACGGCCTGATTGTTGCGCACCTCAGTCGGCGCGCCATCGCCAATCTTTTTGCCGTAATCCATCACGACGACGCGGTCCGAAATATCCATGACCACGCCCATATCGTGCTCGATCAAGACGATGGTGGTGCCGAATTCATCGTTGAGATCGAGGATAAAGCGGCACATGTCCTCTTTCTCTTCGACGTTCATTCCCGCCATCGGCTCATCGAGCAGCAAGATTTTCGGCTCGGCGGCCAAGGCGCGCGCCAGTTCGACCCGTTTTTTCAGCCCGTAAGGCAGGCGACCGACGGGCGTTTTGCGAATATTCTGGATCTCCAGAAAGTCGATAATCCGCTCTACCTTTTCGCGGTTCTCATGTTCTTCCTTGGCAGCGCCCGTCCACCACCAACCGGCTTGCGCCAGAAGGCCCTTCTTCATCTTGGTCAAGCGGCCCGTCATGATGTTATCGAGCACCGACATCCCGTCGAACAAGGCGATGTTCTGGAACGTGCGAGCAATCCCAAGGCGTGCGATTTCATAGGGCTTCATCGGCCCGCGCTTGTAGCCCTTGAACCAAACCTCGCCCTCGGTGGGCACATAGAACCCCGAGATCACGTTCAGCATCGAAGATTTTCCCGCGCCGTTCGGCCCGATGATCGCGCGAATTTCGCCTTCGCGAATGTCAAACGAGATGTTCTCGATCGCGGTCACGCCGCCGAATTTCAGCGTGATGTTCTTCAACTCCATCAGAACGCCACCAATCTGGCGGCCATCCGCGGTCATGTAACCGTCGCTCATATCGTTCATTCCGCGGCCTCCGCCATTGGTTTGATCGGCATGACCTTGGCATCCTCGATCCGCAACGTGGCCTTGATCGCGCCCTTACGGCCGTCTTCGTAGGTCACTTCGGTTTCGGTGTAGATGTCCGAGCTACCGTCATAGAGCGCGCCGATCAGGTCGGCGAATTTCTCGGCGATAATGTTGCGGCGCACTTTGCGGGTGCGGGTCAACTCGCCATCGTCGGCGTCCAGTTCCTTGTGCAAGATCAAGAAGCGATGCACCTGACAGCCCGACAGGATCGGGTCTTGCGCGACGCTCTCGTTCACCTCTTCGATATGCTCGCGGATCATTTCATAGACACGCGGATGACCGGCCAGCTCTTGATATGAGGCGTAGGAAATGTTGTTGCGCTCGGCCCAGTTGCCCACTGCCGCAAGGTCGATATTGATGAAAGCGGTGCAGCGGTCACGGCCCGCCCCAAACACCACGGATTCCAGAATCGCGGGATAGAATTTCAGTTTATTCTCGACATATTTCGGCGCGAACATCCGACCATCGGACATTTTACCAACGTCTTTGGCGCGGTCGATGATGCGCAAATGGCCTGTGTCGGGCTCAAAGAAACCAGCATCGCCCGTCGCCACCCAGCCCTCGGGATCTTTGGTCGAGGCGGTGCTTTCGGCATTCTTGTAATAGGCCACGAAAGTGCCCGGGCTGCGATAATAGACCTCGCCATTCTCGCCGATCCGCACCTCGACGCCGGGGCTTGGAACGCCCACGGTATCGGCGCGCACCTCGCCATCGGGTTGTTGCGTGATGAACACCGACGCTTCGGTCTGCCCGTAAAGCTGTTTCAGATTGATCCCGAGCGAGCGGTAAAAGCTGAAGATCTCGGGGCCGATCGCCTCGCCCGCCGTATAGCCGACGCGGATACGCGAATAGCCCAGCGTGTTCTTGAGCGGGCCATAAACAAACAGATTGCCCAGCGCATAAGACAGCCGCTTGCCAAAGCTGACCGGCTTGCCATCAAGAATATCTGGGCCAATCTTGCGCGCGACCTCCATGTAGTGATCAAACAGCCATTTCTTGACCCGCCCGGCATCTTCCATACGGATCATCACGGTGGTCAGCTGATTTTCGAATACCCGCGGCGGGGCGAAGAAATAGGTCGGCCCGATTTCGCGCAGATCCGTCATCATCGTCTCGGGCGATTCCGGGCAGTTCACGGTGAAGCCCGTCCAATACGCTTGCCCGATGGAAAAGATGAAATCGCCCACCCAAGCCAACGGCAGATAGGCGAGAACCTCGTCGTTGTGATCCAGATGATCGAAGTCGGAACTCGCCTTGGCGGTCTCGATGATATTGCGGTTCGAAAGCACCACGCCCTTGGGCTTACCGGTCGTGCCCGAGGTATAAAGCATCACGCAGGTGGTGTCGTAAGTCAGCTCGGCGATGCGGCGATCCAGCTCTGCGTCATAGCGCGCATGGCCCGCGCGCCCCTCGGCCTTGACGTCTTCAAGCGCGTTCATCTGCGAGTGGTCATATTTCCGCATGCCGCGCTTGTCGGTATACATGACATGGGTGATGTCTTGGATGCGATCACCGATCTCAAGGATCTTGTCGACCTGCTCTTGATCGCCCGCCACAACAAAGCGCGCGCCGCAATGGTCCATCACATAGGCCATCTCATCGGCGGCCGCGTCCTGATACAGTGATACCGGGATAGCACCGCACATCTGCGCCGCCACGATCGCCCAGTAATGCGCCGGGCGGTTGCGCCCGATAATCGCGATATGATCGCCACGCTCGACCCCAAGACTGAGAAACCCAAGCGCCATAGCGCGGATTTCATCGGCGGTCTCGGCCCATGTCCAGCTTTGCCAAATCCCGAATTCCTTTTCGCGATAGGCAGGATAGCCCCCGAAACGGGCTACGTTGCGCGCCAACAGCGCAGGAATCGATTGGGCAGACTCGTGCCCCTTCGTGACTGCCTCAGCCAAATTATCCTCCCTCGCGCCGGTTGACCGGCGTCCCTCTCCGCCCAAGGCGAATCCTCCGCGCCCAGTTCGGCATGGCGCTAGGCTCGCTGTCAAAGTTTTCGTGATGTTTTCGTGATTGTAACGAATTCTTACAGCGCGGCTCAACTTCGAAAGACGTAATTTGCGCAGGGCCCGGTGGGGTGTTAGCCATGATCACGCCAAGGGGGGAAACGGGTGGCTGAAAGCGCACATGACAGGCTGACACAGGCGGGGCTGAACCTGATCGCTCAGGCATTGTCGATCTTTGACAGTGATCTACGCCTGGCAGTGTCAAACGCGCCGTATAAGGAAATGTTCAACCTCCCCGATCCGCTGACCCAGCCCGGGGCCTCGTTTGAGGATACCGTGCGCTATCTGGTGCAGCAGGGCGAATATGGCCCGGTGGACGATATCGAGGCTGCCGTGCGCGACCGCGTGGAAACCGCGCGCGCCTTCGCCCCGCATTACATGGAGCGCACCCGCGCCAATGGCCGCACAATTTCGGTTGAGGGCGCACCACTGCCGCAAGGCGGCTGGATCACCGTCTATACCGACATCACCGAGATCAAACGCCAAGAGGCGTTGCTGCGTGCCCGATCTGAGGAACTGTCCGAACAGGTGCTCGATCATGCCGAGGCGTTGGGCGCCGCCAACCGCGCCTTGGGCGCGACCAATGCCGCGCTGCAAGAGACCCAGCGCCAGCTCACCATCACCGAGGCGCGCACCCGACAAGTAACCGAGATGATGCCCGCCCATATCGCCCATATGGATCGCAATTTCGTCTATACGTTTTCCAATCGCAAACTGTCTTCGGTGATGCCCGGATCCCATGCCGATGTCGTTGGACAAGAGGCAAGCGATGCGCTGGGGGTTGCGACATTCGCCAAAATTCGCCCCGCGTTTGAACGCGCCTTGGATGGCGAGGCGAGCGTGATCGAGATTACGCATGACCCTTCGGGGCGGCGCATCCGCATCGCGCTGACGCCCGACCGAATTGGTACGGGCCCGGTGGGGGGCGTGTTCATCCTGTCCACCGATGTGACCGATGAGGCGCAGGCGCGTGCCGCCCTTGCCCAGACCGCCAAGCGCGAATTGGCCGCCAAACTGTCGTCAGGGCTCGCGCATGATTTCGCCAATCTGCTGACGATCATTCTGGGGCTGCAAGGTCGGCTGGAGCGCATGGAAGGCCTGCCGGAAGACGCGCAAGACGCGATCCGCGCGACCTTGGGCGCGGCGCGGCGCGGCGGCACTTTGCTGGACCGCCTCGCCGCGATTTCCGGCCCGCGCGAATTGCGTCCACAAGCTGTTGTCCTCGCCGATCTGTTTGACGATCTGGCCGCGATGGCGGGGCCAACCTTGCGCGAGGCGGTCCGCCTTGAGATCGCGATAGATGGGCTGGACAGCCCGGTCTTGCTTGACCCCGGCCCGTTGCAAGACAGCATTCTCAATCTGATCTTGAACGCCAATGACGCGATGCGCGACACGGGCGGATGCATCCGCATCGCGGCCCATCCGGTGCGCGATACTTGGGTGGAAATTTCCGTCAGCGATGAGGGGCCCGGGTTTTCACCGACGGCGCTCAGCCATGCACTCGATCCGTTTTTTACCACCAAGGGTAGCGAGGGGTCGGGCCTGGGCCTGTCGATGGTCTATGATCAAACCAAGCTGGCAGGCGGCACGGTGCGGCTGACCAACATGCCCGAAGGCGCACGAGTGACGCTGCGCCTGCCTTTGCGCCCTGCGGCGGTGTCCACCACGCCGATGCTGGTGCTGTTGGTCGAGGATGACGAAGATATTCGCACCACGACCCGCGATATGTTGCGCGCGATGGACCACACTATCATCGAAGCGCGCAACGTGACCGAGGCGCTGGCCCTGATGGCGCTGCCTGATATCAATCTCGTATTATCAGATATTCAACTCGCCGGATCGCGCACAGGGGTGGACCTTGCACACGCAATCGGCGATCAGGTGCCAGTGATCTTGATGACGTCGCTGCCTCCGGGGGATGCGCTGCGCTTGGCGGCCCCCTGCCCCGTCATCCAGAAACCCTTTGACGCCGCACATCTTGGCGCGTTTCTTGCTGGACCCAGACCATGACCGCCGATCAACCCCATGTCGCGATTCTTGATGATGAGCCGGAAATTCGCCGGATGCTGTCGGATGCGCTGCAAGAGGCGGGGTTTCGCACCACCTGTTACGGGCGCGCGACCGAGTTCGAGGCCGCGCTGCGCCGCACCGCGCCCGATGTCTGCCTTGTCGATCTGGGTTTGCCCGATCGCGACGGGCTGGCGCTGGTGCATCGTCTGGCGCTGGAATCCGGGGCGGCGATCATCATCATCTCGGGGCGCGCGCAAGTGCAAGACCGGGTGACGGGGCTTGAGCTGGGCGCGGATGACTACATCATCAAGCCCTTTGATCCCGCCGAGGTCGTCGCGCGCATTCGCGCCCGGCTGCGCAAGGGGCGTTCGGGGGCGGCGAACACGGCCAACAGCGCCAGTTTCGCGGGCTGGAAGGCGCATTTCGACCGCTATATGCTTGTCGATGAGACCGGACACGAGACCTCCTTCAGCCATGCCGAGGGCGAGGTTCTGCGTCTATTTCTCGAAAGCCCGAACCGCCTGATCAGCCGCGCGCAGATGCAGGAAAGCTTAGGCGGTGCGGCAGGCGACAGCTTTGATCGCGCGATGGATGTGCGGATCTCACGACTGCGCACCAAGCTTGGGGAAGATCCGAAAAATCCCCGACTGATCAAGACGATCTACGGCGCAGGCTATATCTTTTTGGGCGAGGTTCGCTGGAGCTAGGCTCACGCCAAGGCAACTCGCGCGCTTGCAGTTCTTGCATCTGCAGTGCCTTTTTGAGGCGCTGCGCGGTCGATTTCCTGAAATATGCGACTTCCAAAGGCGTGAAGATTTTCTACATCCCCAACCGCACCAAGGATTACCGCGTCGCGCTGTTGATGGGCGACAATCTGGGCGATTTCACCGATGTCGCAAAAGGTTCGGTCGCAGAACGCGCGGCCCTTTTCGTTAACCCTTTTTCGCTGGCAAAGGGCGCGCGTCTCTGATTCAGTTCACAAAACTGGGATGCGGGAGCACTGCCATGCTCAACCTCATATTGCACACGCCGAATACGCGGCGTTTCTACCGCGTTGAGATCTCCGACAATTTGTTCGGGGAATACACAGTGCTGCGCGAATGGGGCCAGCATGGGCGCGCGGGTCGCCAATGCTTGCGCTGGTTTTCCAATCTGCGCGACGCGGTGAGCGTCGCCGAAACGGCCCGGCGCCACGCCCAGACGCGCGGCTATCGCCTTAGTGAAGCGGGGGCGGCCAAGGGCCGACCCTGATCGGCAAAAAGCCTATTCGCGGGGCTTTTTCTCGCCGTTTTTATCGTCGCGTTTGATCTTGGCGCGGATTTTTTCCAGCCGCTCTTTCAGCCGGGTACGACGGCGGTTCTGATAGGCGGTGATGATGGGAAGCGAGACATAATAGCAAATCGTCGCCGCGATGATCCCCGGCGCAATCCCCCCCACCAGATAGGGCAGCCAGACATCGGTGAAAAACCGCTCCAGCCCACCCCATTCCGCATGATCTGGCGTGAACATGGCCCAGAAATTGTGCAGCAAATCATGGCTGGCCGCCTGAAACGTGCGCAGCAAGCCCTCGGGATGCCCGCTATCCAGTCGCCCTCCAAGGATGTAGTGGCCCAGCTTGACCGAGAACACCGCGATGATGGGAAAGCTTATCGGATTGCCAAAAAAGGTCGCCAGCAATGCCGCCAAGATATTGCCGCGGATGATCCACGCGACCGCTGCGGCGGACAGAAAGTGAAACCCGAAGAACGGGGTGAACGACACCAACACCCCGGCCCAGACGCCGCGCGCAATGCGGTGGGGTCGATCTGGCAGGCGATTTACGCGGTGTTTGACGTATTGAAAAGCACGGCCCCACCCCGAGCGCGGCCAGACCGCCTCGCGCAGGTTCTCTAGAACGCTTCGCTTTTCGCGCCGCCTAAAAACCACGCTTCTCTCCCCTTCGCGCCGCCGAAACGGCTATGGCTTGCGTGACAATTCGCGGATTCTCGCCACTTGTGCAACATCGCTTTCCGCTTCGAGTGCATTGAGCAAACGGTGGATGTGCTCGGCATCGCACAGTTCGACCTCAACAAGAAGCGAATAGAAGTCGGGCTTTCGATCAATGAATTTCAGATCCGAAATGTTGGCCTTTTGCTGCCCGATCAAGGTACAGATATGGCCCAAAACGCCCGCATCATTGGAAATTGTGACCTTGAGCGTCGCGGTGTAGGCGGGCGGATGGCGCCCGGTTTTCCAATGCAGATCGACCCAGCGTTCGGGTTGATCCTCAAATTCCTCAAGGGCGGGACAGTCGATGGCGTGAATAACCACACCTTGCCCACGATAGGTGATGCCAACGATCCGCTCTCCGGGCAGGGGCTGGCAGCAATTCGCGCGGGTAAACGTCTGATCCGCCTCAAGGCCCAAGACGGCGCGGGTCGGTTCGATCTCGCCTTCATTTTGACGTGCGGCCAGTTCGGGATAGAGAGCGGCCAACACCTCTGAGGCCGCCATTTCCGCCGATCCGATACGGGCAAGCACCTCATCTTCATCGGGCAGACCCAAGGTCTTGGCGGCGGTGCGCAGCGCCTTGTCCGTGACCTTGCGCCCGACATGTTCAAAAGCCACGCGCGCAAGTTCCGCCCCCAGCTTGATAAAGCGATCGCGATCTTCCTCGCGCAGGGATTTGCGGATCGCCCCCTTGGCGCGCCCGGTGACCACGATATCAAGCCAGGTCATCTGAGGACGCTGGCCAGCCGCTGTAATCACCTCGACCGATTGACCGTTTTTCAACCGTGTCCAAAGCGGCACGCGGATGCCATCGACTTTGGCGCCCACACAGCTATTGCCGATGCGGGTGTGGATCGCATAGGCGAAATCAATCGGCGTTGCGCCCTTGGGCAGTTTGACCACATCGCCCTTTGGGGTGAAACAAAACACCTGATCGGAATACATCTCGAGCTTGACGTTCTCGAGGAATTCATCGTGATCGCCCTCGCCATCACCCTCCGAAAACCGCTCATTCAGCGATGCCAGCCACTTCGCCGGGTCCACGGCAAAGGGGTTTTTCGCCCGCTCACCATCGCGATAGGACCAATGCGCAGCCACCCCGGCCTCTGCGACCTCGTGCATCTGGCGGGTGCGGATTTGCACCTCGACCCGCTTGCCATCGCGCCCCGAGACTGTGGTGTGAATAGAGCGATACCCGTTCGTCTTGGGCTGGCTGATATAGTCTTTGAACCGGGTCGGCACGGCGCGCCAACGGTGGTGGATCAACCCCAACACCCGGTAGCAATCCATTTCGGAGTCGGTGATGACGCGAAATCCGTAAATATCGGAAAGCCGCGAGAAGGCGAGTTGCTTCTCTTCCATCTTGCGCCAGATCGAATAGGGGCGTTTGGCGCGCCCGAACACCATCGCTTCGATGCCCTCATCTTCCAGAAGCGCACGGATATCAGCGGTGATTTTCGGAATCACATCGCCCGTTTCTTTTTGCAGGCTGACAAAGCGGCGGATGATTGAGGTGCGCGCCTCGGGGTTGATGACCTTGAAGGCAAGATCCTCAAGCTCTTCGCGCATCCATTGCATCCCCATGCGCCCAGCAAGCGGCGCATAGATTTCCATCGTCTCGCGCGCCTTTTGCACCTGCTTTTCCACCCGCATCGAGCGGATCGTGCGCATGTTATGCAAACGGTCGGCCAGCTTGACGAGGATCACCCGCAAATCCTTGGACATCGCCATGAACAGCTTGCGGAAATTCTCGGCCTGCTTAGAGGCGGCGTTGGAGAGTTGCAGATTGGTCAGCTTGGTCACGCCATCGACGAGTTCGGCGATCTCCTCGCCAAACAGCTCGGTCACCTCAGTGTAGGTCGAGCGAGTGTCTTCAATCGTGTCGTGCAAAAGCGCGGTGACGATGGTCGCATCATCCAGCCGCTGTTCGGTCAAGATGGCGGCAACAGCCACTGGATGGGTGAAATAGGGCTCACCGGAATGGCGCAGTTGACCCGCATGCATTTCCAGCCCGTAGGCATAGGCCCGGCGGATCAGATCGGCATCTGTCTGCGGATTGTAGTTGCGAACGAGCGCGATCAGGTCTTCGACGTCGATCATGCGCGCCCGTTTCCGCCCCTATTGCTTATTCGCGGCCCTGCGCGTCCATCAGGGCACGCAACATGCGCTCTTCGGACATATCGTCTTCGACAGCGCGATCGGGGCTTTCGCCGCCCATCAGCAGGGACATCGAATCGTCTTCGGGCTCGTCAACCTCGATCTGGGTCTGGTTGCTTTCGATCAGGCGCTCGCGCAGATCATCCGCCGATTGGGTTTCGTCCGCGATTTCGCGCAACGCCACAACCGGGTTCTTGTCGTTATCACGCTCAACCGTGATCGAGGAACCAGCGGCGATTTCACGTGCACGATGGGACGCGAGCATTACCAGCTCGAATCGGTTCGGAACCTTATCGACGCAATCTTCAACCGTCACGCGGGCCATGGGCAACTCCAGTAGGACTTTCGATCGAAGGCCCTACTTAGGCGCTTGGGTCTACATTGACAAGCGCGCAATCGCGTCAAAACCCAGTCAAACCGGGCGTATTCCCGCTTTTTCCGAATCTGGCAGCGCCGCGAGCATCTGCGTGACCGTCCTGCCCGAGACGGGATGGCGCCAGAGCGGCGCAATCTCGGCCAAGGGAATCAGCACAAAAGCGCGATCCTGAAGTCGTGGATGGGGCAGGATCAGATTGTCTGGCGCGGCGGTTTGCTGCGCGTCCAGTGGAAGATCGCGCCAGTGTTCATACTCAGATTGATCCGGCAACACCGCATTGCCATATGCAAGCAGATCGAGGTCAATCGCGCGCGCACCCCACCGCGCTGATCGCTCTCGGCCAAGCTGCGCTTCAATCTGATGAAACGCAGCAAGTGTGGCTTCTGCGCCAAGGGTGGTTTGCAATTTGCAACACGCGTTAACAAAGTCCGGCCCCGAGCCTTCTGGATATGCGGGTGTCCGCCAAAAGCGACTAACCGAAAGGACTGAAAAACCTGCATTTATTAACCGCAATACCGCAGCACAAAGCGTGTCGCGCGGGCCGCCCTGCGACCCTGACAGGTTCGCCCCAAGGGCGCAAATCACTGACATGTCCATTTAGACAGGCTCCAAATTCCTTGCGTAATGCATATGTCAGTAGACATATCTCGTCGGCCCTGTTCTCTTGAGCAAGCGATATGATCAAATTCGTTTCGCGATCCGAGTGAACAAGGCGGGCACATCAGCACGAGGGTTGCATGTTTTACAAAGACGAACGTCTCGCATTGTTTATTGATGGCTCAAACCTGTATGCCGCTGCAAAAGCGCTCGGGTTCGATATCGACTATAAATTATTGCGTCAGGAATTTGAACGGCGCGGCAAATTATTGCGGGCCTTCTACTATACTGCGCTTCTGGAAAATGAAGAATACTCACCGATCCGTCCGCTTGTCGATTGGCTAAATTACAATGGTTACGCAATGGTGACCAAACCTGCCAAAGAATACACCGATTCGATGGGTCGGCGGAAAGTCAAAGGTAATATGGATATCGAACTGGCCGTGGATGCGATGGAACTTGCGCCGCGCCTTGATCATATCGTGCTGTTCTCGGGCGATGGTGATTTCCGCCCGCTGGTTGAAAGTCTGCAGCGTCAGGGTTGCCGCGTTTCGGTCGTTTCAACGATCCGCAGCCAGCCGCCGATGATCGCAGATGAGCTGCGCCGTCAGGCCGACAACTTCATCGAGCTGGACGCGCTGCGCGATGTCATCGGGCGCCCGCCGCGCGAGCCGCGCGAAGAGGACTACCCCTCCGAGACTTGATCGCGTGTCATCGAAGTTTACGCTACAAGGCGCGTGCGGATTGCCCCGCACGCCCTTTTTCATTTGAGCGAACAGGACCTTTATGGCTTTAAGCGCCTCTTTGATCGGCCTGTTTGTCTCGGCAATGCTCGCCGCAACGCCGATCCCGATGCAATCCGAAATTCTGTTCGTCGCACTGCAAACTGCGGGCGGGGTTGCAGTGTGGCAGATGATCTTGGTCGCGAGCATCGGCAATACGCTGGGCGCACTGATTACCTATGCTTTGGGCCGCGGCATGAACCATTGGAAAGACCGCAAATGGTTTCCTGCCTCAGGCAAACAGCTTGAGCGCGGACATCGCTGGCTGGACAGATGGGGCGCGCCTTTGCTGCTGCTCAGCTGGGCCCCCGGCGGTGATCTGATCTGCCTTGTCGCGGGCGTATTGCGCATGAACCTGTGGCTGTTCTTGTCGCTCGTATTCATCGCCAAAACGGGGCGGTATGCGGCGCTGGCTTGGATCACCGCGCAAGCCCTGGCGCTGGCGCAATAAAAAGGGCCCACGCGAGGGCCCTTTGAAACGTCACGCTTTGACAGATGCTAAATCAACAGAACCTGCGTGCCAATCTTGGCCATCCCGAACAGCTCTTGGATATGTTCGTTATAAAGCCCGATACATCCGTTCGAACTTTTGCGCCCGATCTTGCGCGTGTCATGCGTGCCGTGGATGCGGTAATATTTCCACGACAGATAAAGCGCATGGGTGCCCAGCGGATTGTCAGGTCCGGGCGGCACGTAGGACGGCCATTCGGGGTTGCGCCGTTTCATCGAAGGCGTAGGCGCCCAGCTTGGCCCCTCGACCTTGCGGATCACCTCTGTGCGGCCGCGTCGCGTCAGATCCTCTGATACTGGCACCGACGTGGGATACAACCGATAGATCGTTTGATCTTCCGACCAGTAATGCAGATCGCGCGAGGTCGTATCCACAAGGATCGCCCCATTGCGCAGCGTGCTGAAATAGGGCTGCCACTGGCGCGCCTGAAAGCTTGAGATATTGCGCCGCTGATTGGTATAGGCGTTGGTCTCGAATTGCTCCGCCCCGGCATCGGGCGTTTGGGCCCATGCTGGCAGCGCAAGCCCTGCACCGCTAAGTGCAGCCGCGCCGAGAAAAGCGCGGCGATCGAATTTGGTACGCGCGTTGGACATCATGCCCTCCGAATGTGGCGGAACTATTGGCGTCAGAAACCAGCATCAACATAGTGTGAGTACGGCGTTGGTGCAAATCAAACCCTGAAAGATGTGTCTTTCGCGTGCTAGGAGGGTTTGCGCGGCCAAGGACGAACGTGTAAAGGGAAACGCAGCTTTATCAGGGGGCCCCCAAGACCATGCTGCGCGCCACTTTCCTTGCGATTTCCGCCACGCTCGCCCTAGCGGCCTGCGATCCTGTCGATCAACAGCCCAAGCTTGGCCCCGATGGCCTGCCTTTGCCCAAGGTGTATTCGATCACCGGGCGCGAAGCCCAGGTGATCCCGCAACGGGTTCTCGAATCGGTCAACTCGCTGCGCTCGGCGCGCGGGGCGGCCCCATTGGTGCTGAACGCCTCGCTCACCACGGCCGCGCTGGCCCATTCCAAGGACATGGCCGCGCAGAATCGGCCGTGGCACTGGGGGTCTGACGGCTCCTCGCCCCTCGAACGCGCGCAACGTGCGGGCTATACCGGCACCGTGCTGGGCGAGAATATCTCGGAGACCTACGAGACCGAGATGGAAACCTTGTCGGCATGGATGAATGTGCCCGACACCCGTGACGTGATCTTGAACCCGGCGGCCACGCAAATGGGCTTTTCGTGGTATCAGGAACCTTCGGGAAAAATCTGGTGGACGATGGTCACCGGCAACTAAATCAAAAGGGCCCCAACGCGGGGCCCTTTGCACATCATGGGAAGATAAAGATCGGCGTGTTCTCTCGCACCATCGCGTAGATCTCGCGGATTTCCTTGTCTTTCACAGCGATGCAGCCCGCCGTCCAATCACGCCCGCGCCCTTTGTTCTTGCCATCACGACCATGAAGGAAGATATCACCGCCGGCCTTTTTGCCCTGAGCTGCGGCATAGGCCACCTGCTGCGGATTGGGATAGCTGATCCCGATCGACAGGTAATAGGCGGAATTCGGGTTGCGCCGGTTGATGTAATACAGCCCTTCGGGGGTCTTACCGTCGCCCTCGAAATGCTTGGGGCCAATCGGGTCCCCGCCAAGGCTGATCTTGTAGCTTTCCAGCACCGTGTCGCCATGCAGCAGATACATCATCCGCTTGCCCTTGAAGACCTGAATCTGGGTCACTTGCGGCCCGCTATAGGATAAGAATTTGCTTGAATCGCCACAGGCGGCCAAAGCGGCAAGGGCGCTGGCGCCCAGAAATAGAGTTCTGCGGTTCATGATTTGCCTGTTCGCAACTGCTTGTTTTGTTCAGTCATACGCGATTTCCAAGGCCGATTCTAGCGGCTGAAACAGGCCGCGACCTCAACATGAGCAGAAAAGCGGAACTGATCGACGACCAAGATCCGATCCAGTGTAAAGCCAGCATCAATCAGCGCCGCCGCTTCGCGCGCGAAAGTCACCGGATTGCACGACACATGCACCAATCGCTTGAGGCGCGACGCACAGATCTGTGCAACCTGCGCCTCGGCCCCGGCCCGGGGCGGGTCGATCACGACGGCATCGTAGCGGTCGATTTCATCGGACAAAAGCGGGCGGCGAAACAGATCGCGCACTTCCGAGGTCACGCGGTGCAGCCCTTTGGCCTGCCGCCAGCCCAGATCAAGCGCCTCAATCATCGCCGTCGCGTTTTCAACCGCATGCACGCTTGCATCCTCGGCCAAAGGCAGGGCGAAGGTGCCGCACCCTGCAAACAGGTCGGCGACCTTTGAGGCCCCGGTCACCGCCTCACGCACGAAGGCGACCAGCGCCGCCTCGCCATGCGCGGTCGCTTGTAAAAACGCACCCGGCGGCGGGGCAACTTTGGCCGCACCAAAGCTTTGGAGTGGCGCGCGCCGCGCGGCAATCACCTCACCATTCCAAGTGAGCCGCGCCAAGTCCCGGCGGCGGGCCAGATCGGCCAAGGCCTCGAATTGGGCGGGATCAGTGTCTTTTCCACCGGTCGCCGCGATATCAAGGCCGTTCTGCGACAGGCTCATTGCAAAGGCGACCTCGCCCTTGCGCGAGGCGCCAATCGCGGTAGCTTCATGCAAGATCGGGATCGCTGCCAATAGTTCCGGCCGCAAGATCAGACAGCCCGGCACCTCGACCAGCGTGTCCGAAGCACGGGCGTGAAACCCGACCAACGTCCCCTTTTTGGTACGCCGCCCTGCCAAAGTTGCGCGCCTGCGCGAGTGGAGCGGCGAGGTCGCGATCGTCATTTCGGGCACCGCGACATTGCGCGCGCTCAGTGCGTGGCGCACGACGTCAACCTTCCAGCCAGCTGTGAAAGCATCCGAGGCGTGCTGCATCACGCAGCCCCCGCAAGCCCGGTAATGCGGACAAGGGGCCGAGACCCGATCCGCACTGGGCGTGACGATCTTGGGCGCGGCGATCCGACCGGCTATCGGCTCACCCGACACGACCTCTCCGGGCAGCGCCATGGCGACATGCACGGTCCCCTCGGGACCATGGGCCACGCCATCAGCATGGAGCGAAAGTCGGTCGATCGTATATGTCATGGATGTGCCATAGCGGGATGGGGCGGCACTGGAAAGGCCCTGTTTTGGGCTATTGCGCCGCTTGACTGTCCTCATCGCAATTCAGGAACCCACCGGATTGGCGCGCCCAGTAACGAGCATACAACCCCTGCGCGGCCAGCAAGTCATTATGGCTGCCTTGCTCCACGATACGACCCTGTTCCAGCACGATGATGCGGTCCATCTCGGCAATCGTGGACAGCCGATGCGCGATCGCAAGCACCGTTTTGCCCGCCATCACCCGGTGCAGCGCCGATTGGATTGAGGCCTCAACCTCGGAATCAAGCGCCGAGGTCGCCTCATCCAGTACCAAAATCGGTGCGTCTTTCAGAAAGGCGCGGGCCAAGGCGATCCGCTGGCGCTGACCACCCGACAGTTTGACGCCCCGCTCGCCCAGTTTGGCCTCATAGCCGCGGTTTCCCTCGTGATCTTGCATCGCGAGGATGAACTCATGCGCCTCGGCTTGTTTCGCCGCTGCGATCAGTTCCGCCTCGCTGGCATCGGGACGGCCATACAGGATGTTTTCACGGGCCGAGCGATTGAACATCGCCGTCTCTTGCGTGACCATCGCGATCTGGCGGCGCAGGCTTTCTTGGGTGACGTCGCGAATATCGGTTTCGTCGATCAAAATAGAGCCTGTTTCGGCATCATAGAGCCTTAGAAGCAAAGCCACGAGCGTCGACTTCCCGGCCCCGGATGCGCCCACAATCCCAATTCGCTCGCCATCGGCAATGTGCAAATCCAGCCCCTCGACGCCCCCTTTTTCGCGCCCATAGGCAAAGCCCACATGATCAAAGCGGATCGCCCCGGCCACTTGCCCAAGATCGCGCGCATCGGGGGCGTCGGTTAGCCCGTGATGGCGCGCAAGCGTGCGCATCCCGTCCTCAGCCTCGCCGATATTGGTCCAAAGCCCCATCAGCGCGTTCGACACCCAGCCCGACATTTGCGCCAATCGGATCGCAATCGCCCCAGACGTGGCGATATCGCCCGCACTTGCCTGCCCGCGCGACCAAAGCCAGATCGCTCCGCCAACCAATATCACGGGCAGCAACCCGGAATACGCCATCTGGACGGTGCGATATAGGCTCTGAACTTGCCCAAAACGGATCGTTCGCGTGCGAAACGTCGACATCGCAGCAAGTGCCGAGCGATCCTCATACGCGGCATGCGCGAACAGCTTCACCGTCTTGATATTGGTGATCGTGTCAACGACTTGCCCGGTCACCATCGCCCGCGACGCGGCGCGCGCACGCGATCGCGCCCGGATTTGGGGTAGGAAAGCCCGGATCAGCACCCCAAGGCCAAGCGTCCAGATCACCAGCGCGAAGGCTCCCCACAGATCAATCCCGATCAGCAGCAAAACCGACCCCAGGATCGAGGCCAGCGCAAAGAGCGCGGTATTGATCACCTCGGAAACCGTGTCCGTCACGGCGCGCGCGGTCTGCATCTGCTTTTGCGCAATACGGCCTGCGAAATCATTGTCAAAGAACGTCACAGATTGCCCCATCGTCCAGCGATGCAGGCGCGACAGCACAAGCGGAAGAACGTTAGGAGCAATCAGCAGGTTGGTTGTCGCCGAACTCAGCGCGAAAGCCGCGGGCCGGATGATAAGATAGAAGCTCACGAACAGCACCAGAAGCCCTGCGTTCCGGGCAATCACCTCAGCAGGTGCGCTGCCAAGGGCTGCGTCGATCACGCGCCCCAACAGCCACGCCGAGACCACCTCCATCGCGCCAGCCAACACGGAGGCTGCCCCAGAAATCACGATCAGAGTGCCGGCGCCTTTCAGGCACCAGCGGAAAAATGCAGCAAGGCTTTGCGGGGGCGGGCCGTCGGCCTTTTGGAATGGATCAAACATGCGGGCTCGCTTTCACGACTGCAATATAGCCCCCGATCAGGCGGGGGAAAGCGCCGCAAAGATCACGCCAGCAGCTCGTCGCGGGTCAGCGTGAAATCTGACGCAATCCAGTGCGCCTCGATCTGGCGCAAACGCGCGCCCAGTTCCGGGCCTTGCAGCGCTGGCATCAGATCGGCACCCGTCACTGGAAAAACCTGATTTGCGCCGAAACAGAGCCTGTTTTGCCAGTTCTGTGGTAGTTCCTGACCGATCAGCGCGTGGTGGAGCAGAAACGCATCCGCGCCCTCTTGCGCCCCTAATCTGTAGCCCAGAACCTCGGGGCGTTCGGGCGACACCATTGCCTCGCGCAATCGCGCCAACTGGCGTGCTTCGGCTTTGGACAGGCGCAGACGGTGCGCGACGTTGACACCGCCCAGCACAGCCAAACGCCGCATTGGATTGGCTGGGCGGTCCTCAAGATGGATCAGCGGGGCCAAAGCGCGCGCATCTGCGCCGGGCAAAACCGCCATCAGGATACCGGCTTGCGCC
This sequence comes from uncultured Thioclava sp., assembly GCF_913064665.1. Taxonomy (GTDB): domain Bacteria; phylum Pseudomonadota; class Alphaproteobacteria; order Rhodobacterales; family Rhodobacteraceae; genus Thioclava; species Thioclava arctica. The sequence continues at coordinate 16,579 of NZ_CAJYBT010000020.1, read as the reverse complement.
ATCGCCGCGACAGCAGGCGCAGGATCGGGCGCAGCCAGCAATTTTTTCATCTCAGCGCCGAGGCGTTCGCGCGAAAGCGTCTCTATTTCAGCGGAATTCGCTGCACAGGCAGCCAACCCTTCGGGATCAAGATCGTGGCCAAACCACGCGGTAAAGCGGAAAAATCGCAAGATCCGCAGATAATCTTCCTGGATGCGCGCCTGCGCGTCGCCCACAAATCGCACATGACGCGCGCGCAAATCCGCAATTCCGGTTCCGAGCGGGTCAAGCACCTCGCCATCGGCGCGCGCATATAAGGCATTCATCGTGAAATCGCGGCGCGCAGCATCCTCGACCAGATCCTCGGAAAACGCGACCGTTGCATGACGGCCATGTGTTTCGACATCGCGGCGAAATGTGGTGATCTCGTGTGGGTGGCCTTCGGCGATCACGGTGATCGTGCCATGCTCAAATCCGGTTGGAACGAATTTCAGCCCCGCCCTTTTGGCGAGCTCCATCACCCGTTCGGGGCGCGCATCCGTGGCAATATCAATATCGCTGACCGGCGCGCCGATGGCGTCGTTGCGCACGCATCCGCCCACCAGCAACGCCTGATGCCCTCCAGCCGAAAGCATCGCCAAGACGGCTTGCACATGCCCCGCACGCAGCCAATCGCCTGTCAGTTTCATCCCGCCATCCCATCTGCCAAGGACCGCAGCATACGCGCGGTTGCCCCCCAGATGTAGTAGGGTCCGTAAGGCGCGACGAAATAGTAGCGCCGTGCACCGCGCCAGCGCCGCGATTCAACGCGGAAATTCGCAGGGTTCGCGATGTGCGACAGTGGCACGGTAAACACCTCGGCCACTTCGCCTGCTTCCGGGCGTGGCGTGAACGGCGCCTTGATGCGCGCAAACACCGGCGTCACCAGAAACGAGGTCACCGTCTCATGCGGCTCAAGCGTGCCCAACACTTCGACATTGGCGGGATCAAGGCCGATTTCCTCGTGTGCCTCGCGCAGAGCCGCCCCGACGGGCCCAGCGTCGCCGGGATCGACCTTGCCACCGGGAAAAGAAATCTGGCCGGGGTGGTGGCGCAGATGCGAGCTGCGCTTGGTAAGATAGAGCAGCGGCTCGGGGCCAGAGGTTTCGAAGGCCACCAGCACCCCCGCCGAACGCAGCGTGCGCCCTTCCGCCAGAACCGTTTCGGGGTTCAGGTCATAGTCCGACGAGGGCCGCCCCGCCCGGCCCAGCGCGGCCAGAACCGGGGCGAGCGGATCAGTCATCATCACCCTCACGCGGGCTACCATCGGGGTTTTTCGCGGCCTCAAATCCCAGCGTCGCAGGGTCGAATTCATAATGCGCGCCGCAGAACTGGCAATCAGCGGTGACACGTCCGTCATCCGTGGTCATCGTGGCGATGTCGCGCGCCGAATAGATCGAGAGCGAGTTGCGCACGCGATCAGCAGAACAGGTGCAGCCAAATTCCACGCGCTGCGGATCGAAGACACGCGGGCGTTCCTCGTGAAACAGCCGCACCAGCAGATCGGTGGGCTGCACGGTCGGGCCGATCAGCTCCATGTCCTCGACGGTATCCAGCAGCACATTCGCGCGCACCCAATTCTCGCCCTCTTCGCCTTCCAGCAAATCCTCGGGGTTTAGAAGGCTCTCATCGCCCGATCCTTCAGGGACAATATGCAGCGGCGAGGCGGGCGGCATATGTTGCAACATCACCCCCCCTGCTCGCCAGCTTTCGCCCTGCCCCGGCAAGATCGAGCGCCCGAAGGACAGCTCGAACCGGGTGGCGAGTTGCTCGGATTGGGCGAAATAGGCCTCGGCGCAGGCGCTCAGCGAACCACCGGTCAGAGGCGTGATCCCTTGATAGGGCGTGGTATCCTGACCTTGATCGATCAGAATGGCGAAATAGCCCTGACCGATCTGGCTAAACGGATCAGCTGCCAGATCAAGCGCCTCCGCGTCGTAACTCGCCCAGCCGCGGATGCGCGCTGGCGCGCCGTCAGCGGTGGGGGCGTAGTAATCGGTGGCGATAATACGGATCGGGCCATTGCCGCGCACTTGGATCGAGAGTTTCCAGCGCAGTTTGATTGTCTGGCCGATCATCGCGGTGAGCAACGCCACCTCGGCAACCAGCATTTCAACGATGCGCGGATAGTCATGCTGCGAGAGCACCTCTTCCAGCACCCCATCAAGACGCGCGACCCGACCGCGAATATCGGATCGGTCAAGTTGGAACGGCAGAACGGTATCGTCCCAGGCGATTTGGGAAAGCTTCGACATGGTGCTCCTGACGGGCTCAATGGGGTTTTCGGGCGGCGCGCGGCCTGCCATATAGACCCTATATAGGCGAGGCAACCATAGACCCAAGGGGGCAATCATGATCCGCAGATTTGGCGAGAGCATGAAAACAGGACAGCGCTACAAACTTCGACCCGGTGCGTATGGTGTCTTGATGCGCGAAGGTCGGGTCTTGCTGACCCATCAACGCGCGCCGCTGCCTGAATATCAATTGCCCGGCGGTGGCGTTGATCCTGGCGAGGGCGCTATCAGAGCGCTGCATCGCGAGGTGTTTGAAGAAACCGGCTGGGCTATCGCCGCCCCCATCAGGATCGGGGCGTTCCGCCGATTTGCCTACATGCCCGAATACGAAGTCTGGGCCGAGAAACTTTGCACGATTTACGCCGCCCGCCCGGTGATCCGGCGTGGCCTGCCCAGCGAGCCCGACCATCGCGCTGCCTGGATGGCGCCCGAAGAGGCCGTTGAAGCGCTTGGAAATGATGGAGATCGTCACTTTCTGCAAAGATTTTTGCAGATTGCAAGGCGCTAGGCGTCACAAATTCAACGTATAATATTGCGCGCTACAAGTTGACGTTAAGGGAATGAGGTAGTCTAGCAATACTGCATGAATTCATGCGCCTCTCACGCAGTAGCAAGCAAGCATCACAGCTGGGCATAGCAACAGCGTGTATACGCGGGGCGATGCCACACTTATTGTGGATGACGATATCAGCCACCTGACGATCTGATCGGGGCGCGTGGGGAGGGCTCAAACACCAATCATCGACTCGATGGGCATCAGACATGCGCGCCTTGCGGCGCGCCGCTCGGTGCTGCCCGCCTGACGGCCAAGGCAAGTTCGAAAAACTGGATGGCGCGAAAAGGCCGAACGCGAATTTGCCGATGTCGTAGTCGCCGCAGGTCTGGCACTGGTGCTGGAGATGGGGCTGAAACTGGCGTGCTCGGCGTTGATGGTGGTGCCCGGTGTTCTGTTTCAGAAAAAGATGATCGCGCTGACACAGTCCACGCAAGGTGCTTCGACCCGCGCCTCGCCCGTGCTGCATGAGGCGATTATGAACATGACCGTGACCACTGCGCACGGCGGCGTCCGGGTCATGCGGATCTAGGAGGACCGCATAACCCGGACGGCTGCGAAGAGTTTCGAGCAACGCGAGCTGGCATCGGCGCTGACCTATTGGGCGAAAATGGTGCAGCAGGCCACTTATATCGCTGCCGCGGTGATCGGCACCTACAAGGTGCTCGCAGGCGATTTCACCGTGGGCTCGATCATCACGATCAGCATTCTACCCTCGCGCACGCGAGCGCCTCTGACGCAACTGGCGGGAACGCTCGCGCGGAGACCTCAACGTCAAAGCGGCATTGAGCGGGCTGGATGCGATTATGGGCGCGAAACCGGCACGAAAAACGTCAAGGTTCAGGCGCGACAAGAGCTCGATCTGACAGAGGCGATGTATGAAAAAGGCGTGGCCCCACTGATTGAAGTGACCGTGACGGTCGATCTGAGCCATCTGAACGCGCGGCTGCGCCATCCGGAAATCCGCCCCGGGATGCAAGCGACCGTTGAATTGCACACTGGCGAGAAGGCCGTGCTGTGATCCCTTTGAAGCCGTTCTACAAATCGCGCGAGCCTTAATCGCGATACATCTTCGCGCCATCAAAACTGAAGATGACCGCAGAAACGTCATCTTCCATTTGCGCATCTGTGTAATTCTCAAGATCCCAAAACACCGCATCCAGAAAGGCGCGCCCGCGCAATTGCGCGAATTTGGTAAAAATTGCGCTCAGTCCGGCGTGATCAATCATTTTTCCAGCGCGGTTGGTTGCTTCGGTCATGCCATCAGACAGCAGGATCAGCCGATCACCGGGGGCAAGAACGGTATTGATACTTCGATAGCGCGCGCCCGGGATCAGACCCACGGGCAAGCCTCCCTCCCCCAAAAACTCGATATCCCCCGATTGGCGTTGCACGACCGGATAGGGATGGCCCGCTTGCACCAGTTCAACCCGGCCAGTCACCAGATCAATATCGCTGTAAACGAGGGTGAAATAACTTTCGGTCTGCATCTCTTCGAGAACAAGTTCATTGAGCATCTCAGCCAATTCCGCTGGCGGGCGCCCCTCGTAAATGCCAAATTCGGATTCGACCATTGCGATATTTTGCGCGGGCATCGCACCGGACAGATAGCCCGCAAGCCGCGCCATCATCACCGCCGAGGTAATGCCATGGCCCGACACGTCGATCCCATACAGCCCGACACGGCGCGCGTTGATCGGGAAGAACCCCACCAGATCGCCCCCCACATGCCCCGCCGGGCGCAACATCAACGCGACTTCCGCAGAGCCGAAACTACGGTGGCGTTCGCGCACAAGGCTTTGCTGTAGCTTGCGCGCCTCTTGTAAATCGCGCTCAATTGCGTCTTGCGAGGCGCGCAGAAGGGCATTTTTGGCGCTTAATTCTTCTTGCATGGCAAGGATACGCCGCCCCGCGACAAGCCTTGCGCGCAGCTCTTCGCCATTAACCGGCTTGGACAGGAAATCGTCTGCGCCGCTTTCGAGACCGTGCGAGACATCGGTTTTGTCTGTCTTTGAGGTCAGCAGAATGAAATAGCCATAGCTGGACCGGGTCATCTGGCGAAATGCGCGGCAGAAATCCGGCCCGTTCATTCCTGCCATCATCCAGTCGGAAATCACGATATCGGGCTCACATTTTGCACAGATCGGCAAAGCCTCTTCAGCGCTTGCCGCCTCAATCACCTCATAGCCTGAGCGCGAAAGTTGCGCAGTCAGAATCCGGCGCTGCATCCGGCTGTCATCAACCACCAAAACGCGCCGCGGCACGGTTTCATTCAACCGCGGGTCCGAGATGATATGAGGTTTCAGAGCAAGTGACATAGATGGTGTCCGATCGGCAAAACTGCCCCGTTGTTTCACAACTCACCTAACAATTCCTGAATCCCTGATTACATGCGGCCTTAAAGGTTCGGCAAGCTTTGCAGGCTAATGTGATGCGCGGTGAGTGAACCAAGGGCACCTTGGAGGGTGAAATGATTGATTGGGAACGTGTGGCCGAATTGCGTTCGGAAATTGGGGCAGAGGGGTTTGCCGAAGTCGTCGAACTGTTTCTTGATGAGGTGGAGGCCGTGGTGATGGCGCTTGGCCAAAAGCCTGGAAAGCTTGAAGACGAGTTGCATTTCCTCAAGGGATCGGCGCTCAACCTCGGGTTTCGGGCCTTTGGGGCGCAGTGTCAGATCGGCGAGAAACTGGCCGCCGCTGGACGCTCGGATGAGGTTGATGTCTCAAATATCTTAGACGTTTATGGCGCGTCCAAGACTTGCTTCATGACCCGTCTCGAGGAATTCACGACCGCCGCCTGAGCGCCTAGATCAGAAATTCCGCAAGAGTTTCATCCTCGGTTATGTCGCGCCAGACGAAACCGGCAGCGTCGAGCTTGGCAAACAGTGTGGTGAAATCGTCTGCCTGTTTGGTCTCGATCCCGATCAGAACCGAGCCAAAGTTGCGCGCGGATTTTTTGAGATATTCGAACCGGGCGATATCATCATCCGGGCCCAGCATTTCCAGAAAATCACGCAAGGCACCGGGGCGTTGCGGCAGGCGCAGGATGAAATATTTCTTCAGACCACTGAAGCGTTGCGCGCGTTCCTTTACCTCGGGCAGACGTTCAAAATCGAAATTGCCCCCCGAAGTGATGCAGACAACGCGCTTGCCGCGGACCTGCTCGGCCAGTTCGGGCAGAACGTCGATAGACAAGGCCCCCGCCGGTTCGAGCACGATCCCCTCGACATTGAGCATCTCGAGCATGGTCACGCAGATCCGGTCTTCGGGGGCGCGCAAAACCAGCTCGGGTGTGACCCAGCGCAGATTGTCAAACGGGCGCGCGCCGATTTTCGCCACCGCCGCGCCGTCCACGAAACTATTGACTTGCGGCAGGGCGACCGGTTCACCAGCGGCAACGGCGGCGGTCAGACTGGCCCCGCCCATCGGCTCGACAAAGCGAAACTCCGTTTGCGGTGAGGTCGCGCGCAGATATCCTGTCACGCCAGCAGCAAGGCCACCACCACCCACCGGCAAGATCACCAGATCCGGGGGCGTGTCCCCCATCTGATCAAGAATTTCCACCGCGACCGAGGCTTGCCCTTCAATCACCGACGCATCGTCGAAGGGAGCGAGAAATTGCGCCCCCGCTTCGGCGCAAAAGCTCTGCGCTGCGGCCAAGGTGTCGTCGAAATAATCGCCCGTCAGCACGATCTTGATCGCATCACCGCCAAAGGTCTTGGTCTTGTCGATCTTTTGCTGCGGCGTCGTCACCGGCATAAAGATCGTGCCGCGCACCCCGAAATGACGACAGGCAAAGGCCACGCCCTGCGCATGGTTTCCCGCACTCGCACAGACGAAATGATCGGCCTGCGGGTCAACCTCGCGCCGCTTTCGCATCGCGGTAAACGCGCCGCGCAGTTTGTAGCTGCGCACCGGGGTCAGGTCTTCGCGCTTGAGCCAGATATCGGCATCAAAGCGCGCCGACAGGTGGTCGTTGCGCTGCAGGGGCGTGGGCTCGAACAGCGCACGCAGGGCGCGCGTCGCGGCAATGGCGGAGAGGGCAAATTCACTCATAGGCCAGATGTGACGCGCGCCAAGCAGTTTGGCAAGCTTAGACCAGCTTACGGTTTTCCACAAAAACACCATAGAGCGTGGTCAGCAGCGACAATCCCAGCATAGTCACGACAAAATCGACCCCGAGTTGGGCGACAAACCCGACATCCCACGCAACCCCCGGCAAGAGCGCAACCAAAGGATTGAATATCGCGCCCAGAAACACCACGAGCACTGCGATCACGCTGAGCGTCACAAACAGCCAACCTTGGCCGCGGGTCGCGCGCAGCGCCGCACGCAGCCCAAGCGTATCAAGCGCCGCGCCGGGCAGCGCCACGCTGAAACGCAGGAACAACGCCACCATCCAAACAAGAATGATGACCGTGCTCACTCCGCCTGCGATCAGGCCCGCTGTGTCAGATCCGATAATCTTCTCGAACAGCATTAAAAGGACAATAACCACCACACCTAACAGAATGCCGACGAGCGTCAGCATCGCCACAATTATAAAAGCCCGCAGGAAATATCGCAGACTGCGCCGCAGATTGATCCGAGGAAGCCAGCCACAGCTTTCGTTGCACAGGATAAAGCGGTGCCAGTTCACGGATGCAGTGGCCAACACAAACTGCGCGATCACAAAGAGAAGAAAATACAGCAGCGCGCTAGACGGTGGCACAGCCACACTGTGACCCACATGTGCGGCCCGTCGCAGCCCCTCTTGAAAAGATAGATTACACAAGGCCCCGAGGACAAAAGGCGGAAAGACGATCTGGGTCGCCGACCCAAAATTTCCAAAAACCTGCCGCCACGAATGTTGAAGTATATGCCATGGGTGCATCGGACATTCCTTCGGTCAAAAAGACTTTAAAATTTGCGAAATCCTAATCTTCATGCTTTTCCAAACCAATAGACGTGACGGTAAACTCTGCGGCATGCTGGCGGATCGCATTGGCGCGCGCTGGCACGAGGGCCGCAAAGCATGGTCTTGTGCGCCAGCCATCGGATCGACGTGAGCCAGCCAATCGCGACATCAAATACTCCGGTCTTGATGCCTCGAAAGGTCAAGAGCGCCACGATTGCCCCAGTCAACGCGCTTACCTTGCCCTCGGCGTCAAAAATCGCTAAGCGCGACTTAAAATCCGCATCAGGAGTTGCTTCATGTCCGCGCCCAAGAAAGTCGTGCTTGCCTATTCGGGTGGCCTCGATACCTCGATCATCTTGAAATGGCTGCAAACCGAATATGGTTGTGAGGTCGTGACCTTCACTGCCGATCTGGGCCAAGGCGAAGAACTGGACCCGGCGCGCAAGAAGGCCGAGTTGCTCGGCATCAAGCCGGAAAACATTTATATTGAAGATGTCCGCGAAGAATTCGTGCGCGATTTCGTCTTTCCGATGTTTCGCGCCAATGCGGTTTATGAGGGGCTGTATCTGCTAGGCACCTCGATCGCGCGTCCGCTGATCTCCAAGCGGCTTGTCGAGATCGCGCATGAGACCGGGGCGGATGCGGTGGCGCATGGCGCGACCGGTAAAGGCAACGATCAGGTGCGCTTTGAACTGGCCGCCTATGCGCTGGATCCGATGATCAAGGTGATCGCGCCTTGGCGGGAATGGGATTTGACCTCGCGCACCAAATTGCTGGAATTTGCCGAGGCCAACCAGATTCCGATCGCCAAGGACAAGCGCGGCGAAGCACCGTTCTCGGTTGATGCGAACCTTTTGCACACCTCGTCCGAGGGCAAGGTTCTGGAAAACCCCGGCGAGATGGCCCCTGATTACGTCTATCAGCGCAGCGTCGATCCGGTGACCGAGGCCCCCGACGCCCCCGAATATGTCGAGATCGGCTTTGAGCGCGGCGATGCGGTTTCGATCAATGGTGTGGCGATGTCGCCCGCGACGATCCTGACGCAGCTTAACGAATTGGGCCGCAAGCACGGCATCGGACGACTCGATTTCGTCGAAAACCGCTTTGTCGGGATGAAATCGCGCGGCATTTACGAGACCCCCGGCGGCACGATCCTGCTAGAGGCGCATCGCGGGATCGAGCAAATCACACTCGATAGCGGCGCGGGGCATCTCAAGGATTCGATCATGCCGCGCTATGCCGAGCTGATCTATAATGGCTTCTGGTTCTCGCCCGAGCGCGAGGCGCTGCAAGCCCTGATCGACAAGACGCAGGAATATGTCACCGGCACCGTCAAGCTGATGCTGTTCAAGGGCGCGGCCCGCACCGTGGCGCGCTGGTCGGAGTATTCGCTTTACTCCGAGGCGCATGTGACCTTTGAGGAAGACGCGGGCGCCTATGATCAAAAAGACGCGGCGGGCTTTATTCAGCTTAACGCGCTGCGCTTGAAACTGATCGCGACGCGCAACGCCCGGGTCAAGAAATGAGCGTTTCGCAGCCCCATGCCGCAATTGTCACCGTCTCCGATCGCGCCAGTCGCGGCGAATACGAAGACAAGGGTGGCCCGGGCTGCGAAGCATACTTGCGTGACGTGGTGACATCGGACTTAACGATCACGCGCCACATCATCCCCGACGGACGCGAAAGCGTGGCCAACATGCTTCGTGAATTGGTCGCTGCAGAGGCCGACCTGATCCTCGTGACCGGTGGCACCGGCCCCGCGCCACGCGACGAAACGCCCGAAGGCTGCGCAGAAGTGATCGAGAAAGAATTGGCAGGTTTTGGCGAGGAAATGCGCCGCGCGAGCCTGCTCGAAGTGCCCACCGCAATTCTGTCGCGCCAATCAGCGGGCATCGCGGGCAAATCGTTGATCATCATGGTGCCGGGTAAACCCTCGGCCATCGCGACCTGTCTCAATGCGGTTTTCGCCGCTGTCCCCTATTGTCTTGATCTGATCGGCGCAGCTTATCTTGCGACCGATCCCACGCGGATCGAAGCGTTTCGTCCCAAGGCGAAGTAACTAGGGGGCGCTGCCCCCACCTGCTACGCAGCTTCCCCCGAGATATTTTCATCAAGAGGAAGTGGGACGGCGGAATTAGCTTCCTCTTGATCGAAATATCCCGGGGGCCGAGGCATCGCCTCGGCGGGGCAGAGCCCCTCGCGCTATCTTTTGACCGCCGTGATGGCATAATTCACTGACAGATCGCGATCTGAGAGCGACCAGCGCCAGCTGATCGGGTTGAACACCATGCCGCGCCGATCCACCGGATCGATCCCGGCCGTTTGCGCCAAGGTATATAGCTCGTCGGGAGTGACGAATTTCGACCATTCATGCGTGCCCACAGGCAGCCAGCGCATGACGCGTTCAGCCCCGAAAATTGCCATCATGTAGCTTTTGGGATTTCGGTTGAGGGTTGAGCAGATCATCAAACCACCGGGTTTGAGCAAGCTTTCGATCGTGTTCACGAAGCCCTGCGGATCAGCGACATGTTCGATGATTTCCATCGCCAGAACGGCGTCAAATTGCGCGCCTTGCGCGGCCAGGTCTTCGGCAGCGCAATGGCGGTAGTCGATCTCGAGGCCCGATTGTTCGGCATGAAGCTGTGCCACGGGAATGTTGCCACCCGCCGCATCGGCCCCCACAACCGTTGCGCCAAGGCGCGCCATCGGTTCGGACAAAAGCCCGCCACCGCAGCCGATATCAAGCAGGGTCAGCCCCTTGAACGGCTCGGGCGATGTCAGGTCGCGGCCAAATTGCGTGGCGATCTGCGAGGTGATGTAATCCAGCCGACAGGGGTTGAGCATATGCAGCGGTTTGAACTTGCCGTTTGGGTCCCACCACTCGGCCGCCATCGCCTCAAATTTCGCGACCTCGCCTAGATCGATGCTGTTTGCAGCCTCTGCCATCGCTACCCCGTTTTCCCTGTTAAACGCCCATGGCGGGCGTCTCGTTTGACCTATATAGTGCAGGGATGGACAGAAATGCAGGGCAAAAGCGCGCATCCGAAGCGCGGCTCTATGCGCCGATCGAACCCTTCGATCAGCGCAAGATTGATGTTGGCGGTGGCCATGTGCTGTATGTCGAGCAGTCGGGTCATCCGCAGGGGCAGCCAGTTATTGTTTGCCATGGTGGGCCGGGCGGCGGGTGCAGCCCCACGATGCGGCGGTTTTTCGATCCGGCACATTATCGCATCATCCTGTTTGATCAACGCGGCTGCGGCCTGTCGCGCCCCCATGCCAGCGTGAGCGACAACACGACCTGGCATCTGATCGCCGATATGGAACTGATTCGCGAAACGCTGGGGGTTGATTCCTGGATGGTGTTTGGCGGCAGTTGGGGCGCAACGCTTGCGCTGCTTTATGCCCAGACTCATCCCGAGCGTGCACAGGCGCTGATTCTGCGCGGCGTATTTCTCGCCACGCAGGCAGAGCTTGATTGGTTTTATGGCGGCGGCGCGGGGCAGTTCTATCCTGATCTCTGGGCCAATTTCCGCAGGCTTATCCCCGAAGATGAGCAAAATGACCTGATCGGCGCGTATAATAAACGTCTGTTCTCAGGCGATTATATGGAAGAAACCCGCTATGCCCGAAATTGGGCGGTCTGGGAGAATGCGCTGGCATCCGTGGGCTTTGATGGCCCTCCCGGTGAGGCATCCCCCGATTACGCCCGCGCTTTTGCTCGGCTGGAGAACCACTATTTCCAGAACCGCGCCTTCCTTGAGGTGGACGGGCAAATCCTGCGCGATCGTTCCCGAATCGAGCACATTCCGACCACGATCGTGCAGGGGCGTCTGGATATGATCTGCCCGCCCCTCTCGGCCTACCGGCTGGCAGATGGCTGGTCGCGGGCGCAATTGCATCTCGTTCCGGCGGCTGGCCACGCGTTGAGCGAGCCGGGGATCACCCGAGGGCTTGTCCGGGCGATGGACGCGCTTAGATCATAGTCACGATTTTATTCGCGACACCATTCGATCGGGACGCCTCACATGCTGATCTTTTTCCTGCTCTTTCTCGCCGCATCGGCTGCCGCCGCTGCCACTGGCATCGTTTTCAAGCCGGGCAATTGGTATGAGGGGCTCACCCGACCCGGATTTACACCGCCCAATTGGCTATTTCCCATCGCTTGGACCTATCTTTATATCTCGGTCGCTTACGCTACGGCGCGGGTGGCAGGGCAGGATGGCGCGCAGTTGGCGCTGGCGCTTTTTGCCGTGCAGATCGCGCTGAACACGCTGTGGACGCCGCTGTTTTTCGGGGCGCATCGGCTGGGTCTTGCGATGATCGTGCTGGCGCTGCTGTGGGTCGCGGTGGCGGCGATGGGGGTTGCCTTTATCGGGCTTGATCTGATCGCGGGACTGTTGGTCTTGCCCTATATCATCTGGCTTAGTCTGGCGGGCGCGCTGAACTGGCGGATCTGGCGCGATAACCCCGCCGCATGAAGTTCTGCTTGCGGACTCGGGCGCAAAAGCCTATATCGCCTTCAACAGCGGTGCGTTGAGGTCCAAACTCAGCGCCCACCGGAAACGTGTGACGGGCCGCAGCGGCCCGTTTTTTTGTGTTAGAGGATCGGAAACGATGACCGACCTAATCGCCAAGACCGCCATTGACCGGCGTTTGGCCGATATCGTCACCCCCGTGATTGAGGGGCTGGGCTTTGAACTGGTGCGTTTGCGCCTACAAGGCGGCGAGACCCCCAATTTGCAGATCATGGCCGACCGTCCCGACGGTGGGATCGTGGTGGATGACTGCGCCAAGATTTCGACTGCGGTGTCGGCCACGCTAGATGTGGAAGACCCGATCGAAGAGAATTACACGCTTGAAGTGTCCTCCCCCGGGATCGACCGGCCGCTGACCCGGCTGAAGGATTTCGACAGTTTCGAGGGCCATGAGGCCAAGCTCGAGACCTTTGAGCTGATTGACGGGCGCAAACGCTTTAAGGGCGAATTGCGCGGCACTGAGGGCAATGAAGTTCTGATCGAGATTGAGAATCAGGGCGCGCAGGTCGTCATTGGCCTGCAATTTGACTGGCTTGCAGATGCGAAACTGGTGCTCACCGACGAATTGATCACCGAGATGCTCCGGCAGAAAAAGGCCGAAGGCAGCATTAACGAAGACGACTTTGACGAAATTGAAGAATCCCCCGACGAGGAGACCTGAGTCATGGCAATCACCTCTGCCAACCAGCTGGAACTTCTGCAGACCGCCGAGGCGGTTGCACGCGAGAAGATGATCGACCCCGAGCTGGTGATCGAAGCAATGGAGGACAGCCTCGCACGGGCTGCAAAGTCGCGTTACGGCGCCGAAATGGATATCCGCGTCACGATTGACCGCAAGACCGGCCGCGCCCGCTTTACCCGTGTGCGCACCGTGGTCGAGGATGATTTGCTGGAAAACTATCAGGCAGAGCTGACCGTTGCTCAGGCCAAGCAATATCTTGATACCCCCAGTGTGGGCGACACCGTCGTTGACGAAGTTCCGCCCGTCGAACTTGGTCGGATCGCCGCGCAAAGCGCCAAACAGGTGATCTTGCAGCGCGTCCGCGAGGCCGAGCGCGATCGTCAATACGAAGAATTCAAAGACCGCGCAGGCACCATCATCAACGGCGTCGTCAAGCGCGAAGAATACGGCAATATCATCGTCGATGTGGGCCGTGGCGAGGCGATTCTGCGTCGCAACGAAAAGATCGGTCGCGAAAGCTATCGCCCCAACGACCGCATCCGCGCCTATGTCAAAGACGTGCGCCGCGAGGCCCGTGGCCCGCAGATCTTCCTGTCGCGCACCGATCCGATGTTCATGGCCGAACTGTTCAAGATGGAAGTGCCCGAAATCTACGATGGCATCATCGAGATCAAGGCCGTGGCCCGTGACCCCGGTTCGCGCGCCAAGATCGGCGTGATCAGCCATGACAACTCGATCGACCCGGTCGGCGCTTGCGTCGGTATGCGCGGCTCGCGCGTGCAGGCCGTTGTTGGCGAGTTGCAGGGTGAAAAGATCGATATCATCCCGTGGAACGAAGATCAGGCGACCTTCCTTGTGAACGCGCTGCAACCGGCCGAAGTGTCGAAAGTTGTGATCGACGAAGAAGCGGGCAAGATCGAGGTCGTGGTGCCCGATGAGCAGTTGTCGCTCGCCATCGGTCGTCGTGGTCAGAACGTGCGGCTGGCAAGCCAGTTGACCGGGCTGGATATCGACATCCTTACCGAGGCCGAAGAATCGCAGCGCCGTCAGGCCGAATTCACCGAGCGCACCCAACTGTTCGTCAACTCGCTCGATCTGGACGAGTTCTTCGCGCAGCTGCTGGTCGCAGAGGGCTTTACCTCGCTCGAAGAGGTGGCCTATGTCGATCTCGATGAGCTGTTGTCGATCGAGGGCGTCGATCCCGACACCGCCAGCGAATTGCAGGCGCGTGCACGTGACGTGATCGAAGAGCAAAATCGCAAGGCTCTGGAAGCGGCAAAGGAACTGGGCGTCGAGCAGTCACTGTTCGATTTCGAGGGTCTGACCCCGCAGATGACCGAAGCGCTTGCGCAAGACGGCATCAAGACGCTGGAAGATTTCGCGACCTGCGCGGATTGGGAACTGGCCGGCGGCTGGACCACCGTGGATGGCGCGCGCGTCAAGGATGACGGTTTGCTCGAAAAGTTCGACATGAGCCTTGAAGAGGCGCAAAATCTGATCATGACCGCGCGCATTCAACTGGGGTGGGTTGATCCCTCCGAGTTGGAAGGCGAGGCCGAAGACGAAACCGAGGAGGAGGCCGAGGCGTAAGCCCCGGCCCCGCCTCAGGCAGGAGAGAGAGATGAGTCGCGCAGGCAAAGCCAAAGATCGGGATGATCCCGAACGGCGCTGCATCGTCACTGGCGATGTTCAGCCGAAGGCCGGGCTTGTGCGCTTCGTGCTTGGCCCTGACGGGATGATTTATCCCGACATCGCCGAGAAGCTGCCCGGTCGTGGGATCTGGGTGACAGCCGATCGCGACGTGCTGGAGACGGCCATAAAGAAGGGGCTTTTTGCCCGCGCCGCCAAGGCGCCCGCGAAAACCCCGGAAAATATGGCAGATATGGTAGAATCAGCCCTTGCCAGCCGCGTTGTCGAGCTTATCTCTCTGGTTCGGAAATCCGGTCGCGCGGTGATCGGGTTCGAAAAGGTCAAGGGTTGGCTGGCAGATGGGCGGGCAAAAGTTTTGCTTCAGGCCAGCGACGGCTCGGACAGAGGAAAAGGCAAGCTGTGGACGCCCGAGGGCGGGCGCTGGTTCGGCTGTCTCACCTCACAGGAATTGGGTTTGGCATTCGGTCGCGATCGTGCGATACACGGCGCGCTTGCAGCCGGTGGCCTCACTCCTCGCGTGATTGAAGAGATATCGAGGCTTGCGGGATTGCGCAGGCAGGACGGCGGCAAGACCGCTATGAAGGATACGAAGACGGCATGAGCGATACGGACGGCAAAAAGACTCTCGGACTTGGCGCGGCGTCGCGTCCCGGGCAGGTGAAGCAAAGCTTCTCGCACGGGCGCACGAAAAATGTTGTGGTCGAGACGAAGGGCAAGAAGCGTGTCTTGAACAAGCCAAGCGCCGGGGCCGCCAAAGGCCCTGGTGGCAATAATTCTGCAGGCGGTGATCCGTCGCGGCGTCCAGCTGGCATTTCCGATGCCGAGATGGATCGCCGTATGAAGGCGTTGCAAGCCGCCAAGATCCGCGAAGTCGAAGAAGCCGCGAACCGCGAAGCCGAAGAGAAGGCCCGCGAAGAAGAGCGCGAGCGCCGTCGTGCCGAGGCCGAGGCCAAGGAACGCGAAGATCGTGAGCGCGAAGAGGCGCTGAAGGCTAAGGCCGAAGAAGACGAGCGCAAAAAGCGCGAAGCCGAACTTCGTGACAAAAAGAAAGAAGAGATCCGCAAGGGCGCTCCGAAAAAGGACGACGCCGTGCAGGATCAGGCGGCTGTCGAAGCGGCGGCGTCGCGCGCCGAGACCAAGGGCGTTGTCGCCTCGGGTCCGCGCAAGACCGACCGTGAGCGTGACGCCCGCACCGAACGCGACGCCCGCGCGACCAAAGGCAAGACCGATGGCGGCAACCGTCGCACCGGCAAGCTTTCGCTGAATGATGCACTGGGTGGTGGCGAAGGGCGTCAGCGCTCGATGGCCGCGATGAAGCGCAAGCAGGAACGCCAGCGCCAGAAGGCGATGGGTGGCTCTACCCGCGCTGAAAAGCAGGTGCGCGACGTGCGCCTGCCCGAGACGATTGTTGTCTCGGAACTGGCCAACCGGATGGCAGAACGCGGTGCTGACGTTGTCAAATCGCTGATGAACATGGGCATGATGGTGACGGGCAACCAGACCATCGACGCCGACACCGCCGAGCTTGTGATCGAGGAATTCGGCCACAAAGTTGTGCGTGTGTCCGATGCCGATGTGGAACAGGTGATCGACACCGTTGATGACAAGCCCGAAGAATTGATCACGCGCCCGCCGATCATCACGATCAGATCGGAAGAGCACACGTCTGAACTCCAGTCACGTGAAACGATCTCGTATGCCGTCTTCTGCTTGAAAAAAAAAAAAAAATAAAAAACAACAAAAATGACAATTGCCCCATACTTCATAGAATCCAAACTCACCAGCATCGTCATACCTCCTACTATAATAAAAAGCATTACGTGCCACACTCTCACTACCCTCCAACAACGATCTCCTACCTACAACTGCCACGCACCCACGAACACAAAACTAACATTATCCTTATACACATGACCTCTGTACCTCATACCTGTCACACACAGCCCAACAG
>NZ_CAJYBT010000019.1 GCF_913064665.1 uncultured Thioclava sp. | reverse complement strand
ACAACAGGTTAGAGCGCGCGACACGCGAATGCGCGACATCGCCACAAATCGCGACGGTCAGGCGATGGATGCGCCCCTTTTCACGCCGGATCGTCAGCGCATCCAGTAGCGCCTGCGTGGGGTGTTCATGCTTGCCATCACCGGCATTGATCACCGCGCATTCGACCTTTTGCGCCAGCAGATCCACCGCCCCCGAGCTACCATGACGCACCACCAGCAGATCGGGATGCATCGCGTTCAGTGTTAGCGCCGTGTCGATCAGCGTCTCGCCCTTTTTGACCGAGCTCGTCTGCATCGCCATGTTCATCACATCCGCGCCCAGCCGCTTGCCCGCCAGCTCAAAACTCGCCTGCGTGCGCGTCGAATTTTCAAAGAACATGTTGATCTGTGTCATGCCCGCCAAGGCATCGGTCTTTTTCACCGTGCGACGGTTCAAATCGACATATTGATCGGCCAAGTCGAGAACGGTGCGGATATCTTCGGGGCTCAGATGCTCGATCCCCAGAAGGTGGCGTGGGCGAAAGGCCATGCGAATGCTCCGTTTTGGACTAAGGGCGCTTATGGCAAAAGGGGGCGCGCGCGTCCAGCCGCTTTACCGCAGCAGCGCGCGCGCGTAACTTGGCGCGATGGAGACTCACGCGCCACCCGAACTCGACTATTACGCCGCATTGGCTGCCCTTGAGTGGCAGCTTGAGATGGGCGTGGATACTGCGATTGGCGATGATCCGGTGGATTGCTACGCGCTGCCCGAAAAGCGGATTGAGGCTAAACCCGACACGCCCGATGCCGCGCCCGGTGCGAGTGCTTTGCCCCCCGTGGCCGAGGCCGCGCAAATGTCTGGCCCCGATCCGCTGGCGCAGGCGCGCGAATTGGCAGGTCAGGCAGACTCGCTCGAGACATTGCGCGACGCGATTGATCGCTATGATCTGTGCGATCTTAAGAAAGGCGCGCGCAGCACGGTCTTTGGTGATGGCCATCCCAGTGCCCGCGTGATGGTGATCGGCGAGGCTCCGGGGCGAGAGGAAGATCAAAGAGGGCTGCCCTTTGTCGGGCGCGAGGGCGCGATGCTGGCTGCGATGTTTGCCGCAATCGGTTTGGCGCGTGACGCGGCGGATGCGCAAAGCGCGCTGTATCTTACCACCGTCGTGCCGTGGCGCACGCTGGGCTATCGCGATCCCGAGCCCGAGGATATCGCGCGGATGCTGCCTTTCCTTGCGCGCCATGTCGATCTGGTCGATCCCGATCTGGTGGTGTTGATGGGCAACGCGCCCTGTCAAGCGGGATTGGGCAAGCGCGGCATCACCCGGCTGCGCGGCACATGGGCGCAGGCCTTTGGGCGACCCGCGCTGGCGATGGTGCATCCCACCCAGTTGCTGCGCAATCCGGCCGCCAAGCGCGAGGCCTGGGCGGACCTGCTTTCGCTGCGCGCGCGGCTTGATCAGCAGGGCTAGGGCGCGCCAAACAGTCGCATAATTGTGAAAAAGTGACGGACGTGGCGCCTTGCCGCGTAGAGAAAGATGTTCCCTGCCCCTATTTCAGCAAGGTAACATGTTCTCGCGCGACCGTGGGTGTTTGTGATTGACGCCTGCCATGGATGAAACTGGAGACAACATGCGGTTCCTGACCCGCTCCCTGATGGGGCTGTTTTTGCTGGCTTTGACGCTTGGCCTTCTGGCGATGGGCGGGTTTTCGATTTTCAAGGCGAGCGAGGCGCGCAAGGCCAGTGCAGGGCGCGCGCCAACCGCGCGCGAACGCGTCTTCGCGGCCAATGTGATGGCCGTGGAGTTCACCACGCTCTCACCCACCCTGACCGCCTATGGCGAGGTGCAATCGACCCGCGAGCTGGAGCTGCGCGCAGCCAGCGGCGGCACGATCATTGAACTGGCCCCCGATTTCAAAGACGGCGCGCGTGTCGAGAAGGGCGCGCTTTTGGTCAAGCTGGACCCCGCCGAGGCCAAGGCGGCACGCGACAGTGCGGTGGCGTCAGTTTCGGAAGCAGAGGCCGCATTGGCGCAGGCAGAGCGCGGGCTGGCGATTTCGCGCGATGATGTGGTGGCCGCGCAGCGTCAGGCCGATCTGCGCCTCAAGGCGCTGACGCGTCAACAGTCGCTGTCAGATCGGGGCGTGGGGGCGACGGCGACGTTGGAAACCTCGGAGCTGGCGGTATCGGCGGCAGAGCAAGCGGTGCTCAATCGGCGCTCGGCACTGTCCACCGCGCAGGCACAGCTAGACAGCGCGCGCACCGGGCTGACCCGCGCCAAAATCACCCTGAGCGAGGCCGAGCGCAAACTGCGCGACACTGAAATCCGGGCCGAATTCACCGGCCGTCTGGCGGATGTGACGGGTGTTCAGGGCGGGCTGGTGTCCAACAATGAAATGCTTGGAACGCTGATTGATCCGAATGCGCTGGAAGTGGCGTTTCGCGTCTCGACTGGGCAATTTTTCCGCCTGACCGACGCGCTGGGCGATCTGCGCGATCTGGCGGTCACGATCTCGCTGGATGGGGCCGATGGCGCGGTAGAGGCGAAAGGCGTGCTGTCGCGGGTGTCGGCTGCGGTCGAGGCCGGGGTGACGGGGCGGTTATTGTTTGCAACGATCGCGCAGGGCGCGCGCGGGTTGCGCCCCGGCGATTTCGTCACTGTGCGTCTGGACGAGCCGGCGCTGGAGAACGTGGCTGAAATTCCGGCGGCGGCGGTGGATGCGCAAAGCACGGTTTTGGTGCTGGGCCTCGAAGACCGCCTCGAAAGCGCGCCCGTCGACGTGCTGCGCCGTCAGGGCGACAATGTGATCATTCGCGCCGCGTTCAAAGCCGGGACCGAGATTGTGACCGAACGTACGCCGCTTTTGGGCCGTGGGATCAAGCTGCGCCCGATGCGCACGGGCCAGTCCGACACGCCCGCGCCCGTCGACAAGGTCAAGCTTGACGATCAACGTCGCGCCAAGCTGGTCGCCTTTGTCCAAAGTAATACCAAGATGCCCGACACTGCCAAGAAACGCCTTCTGGCAGAGCTGACGCAAGACGAAGTGCCCCTTGCCACCGTTGAAAAACTTGAATCGCGGATCGGGGGGTAGCATGGCTAATCCAAATAAAACCAAAGCATTGCCCGAATCGCGCGGCCTGATCGGCCTGTTCACGCGCCACGCCACGCTGGCCAATATCGTGCTGGTGATCATGCTCTGTGCCGGGATCGTGGCGGTGCCACGGATGCGCGCGCAATTCTTCCCCGACTCGGTCGAGGAATCGATCACCGTTTCGGTGAAATGGGATGGCGCGGGCGCCGAAGAGGTGGACCGCGCGATTGTGCAGGTGCTGGAACCCTCGCTGATCTCGGTGGAGGGGGTGGAAAACTCCGAAAGCCGGGCCTCAGAAGGATCGGCGCGCATCACGCTGGATTTCGAACCCAGTTGGGATATGTCGCGCGCCGTCAATGACGTGGAAAACGCGCTGGCCACGGCGGGCGACCTGCCCGAAGGCGCCGAAGACCCCGAAGTTGCGCGTGGCGTCTGGCGCGATACGGTCACCGATTTGGTGATCACCGGGCCGCTGTCGCCCGAACAGCTGGGGCGGCTGGGCGATGAGACGGTCGTGCGGCTGTATCAGCAAGGGGTGACGCGCACCTCGCTGGCCGGGATTGCCGCGCCTGAGACGGTGGTCGAAGTGCCCACCGTCTCGATGATGGCCCATGACGTGACGCTGACCCAGATCATCAACGTGATCGCGGCCGAATCCGCCACCGATCCTGCTGGCGATGTCGCGGGCGGGGCCGCGCGCGTCACCACCGGGACCGAGCGGCGCACGGCCCCCGAGATCGCCGCATTGGTGATCCGCACCGAGGCGGACGGCTCTCAGCTAACTGTGGGCGATGTGGCCACGGTGCGCGTCGATGGCGGCGATCGCGCGCGCGCCTATTATGTCGGCGATCACCCGGCGGTGGTGATCAATGTCGCGCGCTCTGCGGCGGGCGATGCGATTGCGATCCAGAAAAAGGTCGAATCCGTGATCGCGCAGATGCAGCCAACGCTGCCTGCGGGCACCTCGATGGATCTGGTGCGCACCCGCTCGGATAAGATCACGCAACGTCTGGATCTGCTGTTGAACAACGGCATTTTGGGCTTGGGTCTGGTGCTGGCGCTGCTGTTCCTATTTCTCAATGCGCGCACCGCGTTCTGGGTCGCGATGGGGATTCCGACCTCGATGGCGGCGGCTTTGGCGGTGATGTATTTTTCCGGCATGACGCTGAACATGATTTCGATCTTTGCGCTGATTTTGACGCTGGGGATCGTGGTCGATGATGCGATTGTGGTGGGCGAGCATGCCGATTTCCGCGCGCGCCATCTGGGCGAGGCCCCGGTGATTGCGGCGGAACGCGGCGCGCGGCGCATGGCGGCCCCGGTCTTTGCCTCGACGCTGACGACGGTGATTGCTTTTGCCGGGCTGACCGTGATTGGCGGACGCATGGGCAATATGATTGTCGATATTCCCTATACCGTGATCGCGGTGCTGTTGGCCTCGTTGGTCGAGTGTTTCCTGATCCTGCCCAATCACATGAGCCATGCGCTGGCCCATAGTTCGGATCAGAAATGGTATGACTGGCCCTCGCGCAAGGTGAATGCGGGGCTGGACTGGTTCCGTGGTCGGGTGATGAAGCCGCTGACGCGCGCGGTGGTCAAGCTGCGCTATCCGGTGATTGCAGCGGCGATTGCGTTGCTGGCGTGGCAGATGTCTTTCGTCATTTCGGGCAAGGTGCAATGGCGCTTTTTTAACCCGCCCGAACAAAGCACGGTGAACGGCGCGTTTTCCATGGTCGAAGGGGCGACACGCGCGGATACGGTCGAAATGATGCGCATGATGCAGGTCACGATTGACCGCGTCGCCAAGGAATTCGCCGATGAATACGGCGTCAATCCGGTGGAATATGCGATTGCGCAGATCGGGGGGGCGTCGGGGCGTGGTTTGGCCTCGGCGGATACCAAGGATACCGATTTGCTGGGCTCGATCTCGATTGAGGTGATCGACCCCGATTACCGGCCCTATTCCAGCTTTGATTTCGTCTCGCGTCTGCAAGACGAGGTGCCGCGCCTGCCCTTGGTCGAAGAGATCAGCTTTCGCCGCTTCCGCGCGGGCGGGGCGGATGACGGGATTGCCGTGCAATTCGCGGGGGCCAGCACGCGTGAGTTGAAAAACGCCGCCGAAGATTTCAAAACGGCGCTGGCGCAATTCCCCGAAGTGTCGGCGGTCGAAGATAACCTCGCTTATGACAAGCAGGAACTGACGCTGGATCTGACGCCGCAGGGCGAGGCGCTGGGCTTTGATATTGCGACTTTGGGGCGTGAGTTGCGCGCGCGCCTGAACGGGACCGAGGCGGCGAGTTTCCCCGACGGGGTGCGCTCTGCCACGATTCGGGTGGAACTGCCCGAACGCGAATTGGCGGCCGATTTCATCGAACGGATGCAACTGCGCACGCCTGCGGGCAAATGGGTGCCGCTGGCCGATATTGTCTCGGTGCGTTCGCAAACCGGGTTTTCCACGATCCGGCGCGAAGACGGGGTGCGCCAGGTCTCGGTCACGGGCGATATCTCCGAGGATGACCCGGCCCGCGCCAACGAGATCACCCGCCAGATCGAAGAGCAAATCTTGCCCCGTATCGCGGAAGAACGCGGCGTGGCTTGGGTGATGGCAGGACAGGCTCAGCAAGAGCGCGATTTCATGTCGGATGCGCTGGTCGGTCTGACCATGTGCCTTGTCGGGATTTATATCGTGCTGGCGTGGATTTTCGCCAGTTGGACACGCCCTATCGTCGTGATGTCGGTGATCCCGTTTGGAGCGGTCGGCGCGATCTGGGGCCATTACGTCTGGCAGATGCCGATGTCGATGTTTGCCGTCGTCGGCGGGATCGGGATGATTGGGATCATCATCAACGATGCTATCGTGCTGATCTCGACGGTGGATGAATATGCCGAAAAACGCGGCATGGTGCCCGCGATCGTAGATGCGGTATCAGACCGTCTGCGCCCGGTCCTGCTAACTACGGCGACCACTGTTCTTGGGCTTGCGCCGCTGCTTTATGAGCAATCGAGTTCGGCGCTGTTTCTGAAATCCACGGTGATCACGCTGGTCTATGGGCTTGGATTCGGGATGATCATCGTGTTGTTCGTGGTGCCCGCGATGTTGGCCATTCAGCTTGATTTCGGGCGTCAGATCACGGCGGTGCGCCATGGCGCGCGGGTGCTGCGGTTGCGCGGCGTCTTGGCCGGAGTGGCCGCGCTGCTGGTGGTTGGTTTCGCGATCACGCTGGGGCGGGCGATGCTGGATGGCGGGGCTTTGATGCCCGCTTTCGCAGGCTTCGCGCTGATCTCTGCGATGATCGTGATCGGGGCGGGGATTATCGCACCGCGGTTGCTGCGCGGTCATATTCGCCACATTGCGCCACCCGAAGCTTAAGGCTTGGGCTGGGGCCTGACGCAGTTACTCGGTGCAGCCGTCGATCTGCACTGCGCCGCGATCTGACAGCACGGTGATACGCAGATCGCTGAGATCGAGGTCAAAGGGTTTCGCCTCGGGCGGCACGAAATCGGCCGAGGCGATCAGCATATTGCCCTCGCGATGGCTGCTGCTTTCTGACACCCAGACCGGGGTTGAGCGCAGCTCGAACAAGGTGTCTTCGGGCCCGATTGCCGGGGGCAGTTCAAGACGCGCGGTCAGATTGACACCATCGCGCACCGGTTTGGTTTCACAATGCGCCTGAGCAGAAATCGTTTTCGGCTCGGCATCCAGCGCGGCCTCGATTTGCGGGTCGTGCTGGCCCTTGCCATCAAGATGGGCGCGCAAATTCAGCGAGACAGGCACACATATCTGGTCGCAAATGCCAATCGTCGCATGCGCGTCCAGATCGACGGGTTTGCTCGCATCCTTGGGGGTGATCGTAATCGGCAAAAGCAGGTCGCCGTGATAGCCGATTGTGCGCATTCCGGCAGAGTCAAACACCTCTGGCGTAGGCCAATGCAGCGCAATATTTGCCACGTTTTCAGAGTCTTGGAAGTCGATCTGCGGCGGGATTCCGGCATCGCCGGGCGCGCGCCAATAGGTCTTCCATCCCGGTTCAAGCGCAATCGAGAGACCCGCGACACGGGTGCCATCCACACGCATCCAGCCGCTCAGCAACTGCGCGCCCTCCAGCCCCGGCGGGGGCGGCGGGGCGGGGTGCTCTTGGCTTTGCTGGGCCGAGGCCATAGGGGCGTGCGCGGCAAGGGTGAGGGCGAGAACGGGTAAGATGCGGGTCATCTGTCTTGGTTAGACTCACATTGCGCGCGACCAAAGTCACAAACGCGACAGAAGACTGCAACAATTGCGCGCACCGGGCAGGCCGCAGCACCCGGCGCGCGACGCGCAGTCTCACAAGGTTCCTGCGTCATCTGGACTTGAACCCACGCCCCGCCCGGACCACCTTAAGAGTAGGCGCATCCCGCGCGAGAGGTGTTTGGCGATGGATTTGACCGGAAAACTGCTGATTGCGATGCCGGGAATGGGCGATCCGCGCTTTGAACATGCGGTTGTGGCTATTTGTGCGCACTCACCCGAGGGGGCGATGGGGTTGATCGTGAACAAGCCGTTGCCCTCGCCAGACTTGCCCGAACTGCTGCAAAATCTCGGCATCACGCCCGCCAATTCCGATCATGCAATCCACGCGCCGATTCTGTTTGGCGGCCCGGTTGAGACCGGTCGCGGCTTTGTGCTGCATTCGCCCGATTGGGGCACACCCGAAGGGCAGATGCGGATCTCCGACCGGCTGCGCATGACCGGCACGCGCGATATTTTGGAAGATATCGCCGCTGGCTGTGGCCCGGATCGTGCGCTGATGGCGTTGGGCTATGCCGGCTGGGGACCAGGTCAGCTTGAGGCGGAGATTCTTGATAATGGCTGGCTGACGAGCGAGGGAGATGCCGATCTGGCGCTGGATGACGAATACGCCACGAAATGGACGCGCGCGCTTGCCGCGATCGGGGTTGATCCGCGCACGCTGTCTGCGGCGGCCGGTCACGCCTGAGGGATAAGTGCGTGGGTGGCCATGCGGCAGCGGTATAGCGGGGCTGCATGAAAATCTTGATGCAAGTCAACGCGGTGGTAACCATGACATGCGACACCAACGTCAAGCGAAACGAAAAGGATTTGTGACATGAGCTACAAAGCGAAGATTGACGAGATGCGCAACGAATTGCGCGTTATGGGCAAGTCGATTCCCGAGACGATGAGCGGCTTTGCCACGCTGTCCAAAGCGGTCAAAGACAACGGCCCGCTTGATGCTAAAACCAAGGAATTCATCGCGTTGGGCATGGCCGTCGTGCTGCGCTGCGAACCTTGCATCATGTTCCACACCGAAGAGCTAATGAAAACGGGCGCAACGCGTGAGGAATTGGGTGATGTGTTGGCCATGGCGATCCAGATGGGCGGTGGCCCGGGCGTGATGTATGCCGGGCATGCCATGGCGTGCTGGGACGAGTTGGCGGCAGCCAAGGGCTGATCTTTTCGAAATCTGTGACATGTTGTCAGGCCCGCGACTTCCGCCGCGGGCCGCTTCGTTTGGCTCCCAAGAGCAATTCACAAGGCCGAATTTGGTGCAATATCTCGCACCTGTCGCCGCCCTCATCACTTTGGCCTTCTTCGCAAGCCCGATCATGGCGCAAAGTAGCCAAGAGCTTTTGTGCCCGGCGAAGACTTCATGATGCAATGGGATCTCAATGGCGATGGCATGATCATCGCTGCGGGTTTCGGAAACGCCCAGTAAACTTGCGGACCTTTCCTCAACCGGCAGGCTCTTGCTGGTGGCGCAGAAAAAGGCCCGGGTGCCCCGTGACAGTCGGGCCGTCTCATGAAAGCGTGAGGCAGTGCAGTATCAGGGAGCGGCGTATGGACCTTTCAAGGCGGATTTTCCTCTCGGGGGCGGCGCTGACGCTTGCCGGATGTGGGGCCAAGCCGAAATCTGCGCGCCTCATGGCTCCGAATATGTTGGATGCGGCGCAGTATCGGGCACCGGGTATTCCGGCGCGCTTTGGCGATACCGCGCCCCATGGCTGGTCCGGCCTAGCACCTGCCGCCCTGCCGGTTCACGGCATTGATGCGGCGCGCTATCAGGGCGTGATCGACTGGCGGCGTGCGCGCGCGGCGGGGGTGTCTTTTGCCTGGCTCAAGGCTTCGGAAGGGGGCGATCATATCGACCCTGGGTTCCGGCTGAATGCGCGGGCAGCGCGCGCGGCGGGCGTGCCGGTGGGGGGCTATCACTTCTTCTATTTCTGCCGCCCCGCTGCCGAACAAGCGCGCTGGTTCATCAAGCAAGTCAAACGCCACGCGGGCGATCTGCCCCCGGTGCTTGATATCGAGTGGAACCATACCTCACCCAGCTGTCAGCGTCGCCCCGAAGCCGCCCATGTGCGCAACGAGATGCGGATATTCCTGCGTACGCTCGAGGCGCATTACGGCACGAAGCCTGTGATCTACACCACGGTCGATTTCTGGGAGGATAACGGGTTGGAGCAGCTTCGCGGCTATGATTTCTGGCTACGCTCGGTCGCGGGCCATCCCAGTGCGCGCTACGGCGATGCGCGCTGGACCTTCTGGCAATATAGCGGCACCGGAGTCATCCCCGGCGTGCCCGGCACGGTCGACATGAACGCGTTTCACGGCTCGCCCGCGGCATGGCAGAACTGGCTGGCGACACGGCGGCAGTGAGGGAAAAGGGCGACCCGACGGGCCGCCCTGAACGTCACTTTTCTTTCCGAACGCCTTTGAAAGGTGTTTTGGATGAGGTCTTCTGGTCCATGAAGCGACCAGAGTCTGTGTCGCGCTTTACCCAATTACCCGAAGGTGTTTTAGTTTGAGAGCGACCTTTGACCATGCCGTTGCGATGGCCGTCTCCTGAGGGAGGGTTAGTTGCCATAAGGGTTGCTCCTTAGCTCGTATGACATGCAGGGCTGCAATGCTTGCAGCCGTTGATGCGATACCAAGTTGGGTGCTGCCGTTTGGCTTCCGCCACGGCGCCGGAACACTCAACAAAATTGCCGAGATATTCCTTGTCGGTGACAAGCGTCAGCCAATAACAGCCGTCGAGATGAACCTCATAGTCAATGTCGTTCGTCTGCCGTTTATTCAGGTAAAATAGTCCCATTTCCTCGCTCCTTTTTTTGAGGAATACATTGCATTGGAGCGAGCGGATAAGTAGAATCCAGTTGTTGACGCTAAATTCATGGCGGGTCCGCCCGCTTTGATTTCTTTGGGAAGGTCGGCCTTTTGGTCGGCCTTTTCATTTGTGGAAAATGTCTGTTTGCCCCTCTCCTTTTCGCGCAAATTTCGTATGTCACACTGGGAATCCCAATGCTTTTATACGTTGCTGCAATTTCTAAGAAGAGTCAATCGCCTCGCTACATATAGCAAGGATGGGCTAATCTGCCCCATTGGAGAGGATGTACCGCAGCATGTAGGTGTCGTCAACAGGAAAAGGGGATATATTGTGGATAAAATCGATTAAAGGCGCTACGAAATATGAGCAAACATGAACATTTAGGAAACGGATGGGGCGAGCAGAGGTTGTGGATAACTCTGCTCGCCTTTTCTCATCACTGCAAGCTGCGCACGTTCACATCGCCTTCTTTGTGGCTCTTGATCGCGGCGACGGCGGCGATAGAGGCGGCGGCGGTCGTGAAATAGGGGATCTTGTCATAAAGCGCGACGGCGCGGATATCGCGGCTATCGGAAATCGCCTGAGAGCCATCGGTGGTGTTGAACACCAGTGCGATTTCGTCGTTTTTCAGCCGGTCCACGATATTGGGGCGGCCCTCATAGACCTTGAGCACCGAATCCGCGCTCACCCCATGTTCGGCCAGCCATTTCGCCGTGCCGCTGGTGGCCAAGATGTCAAAACCCATCGCGATCAGATCGCGTGCGGCCTCGGCCAATTCTTCGTATTTGTCGCTGTCCTTGATCGAAAAGAACACCCGGCCTGCATCGGGCAGCACGGTGCCTGCGCCAAGCTGCGCCTTCCAGAAGGCGCGCGGGAAATCGCGATCCCAGCCCATGACTTCGCCGGTCGAGCGCATCTCTGGCCCCAGTAGCGTATCGACGCCGGGGAAGCGCGCGAAGGGCATCACAGCCTCTTTGACCGAGAACCACGGCGTGATCGGATCGGCCAGCGTCAGCGGATCGGCAAAGGGGAGCGGCGTGTCGGGGCCAACGCCTGCGGGGTAGGCCGCACGCAGCGGGAAGGCCGACATTTTCTCGCCCGCCATCAGACGCGCGGCAATCGAGGCAATCGCGCTATCGGTTGCCTTGGCGACGAAGGGCACGGTGCGCGAGGCGCGCGGGTTGACCTCAAGGACGTAAATCACGCCATCCTTGATCGCGAATTGCACGTTCATCAGGCCGACCACGTTCAGCCCCAAGGCCATCTTTTCGGTCTGCACCTTTAGCTCGGCCACGGTCGCAGCATCGAGCGAATAGGGCGGCAGCGAGCAGGCTGAATCGCCCGAATGCACGCCCGCCTCTTCGATGTGCTGCATGATGCCCGCGACATGCACGGTTTCCCCGTCGCACAGCGCGTCGACATCCACCTCAATCGCGCCTGACAGATAGCTGTCGAGCAACACGGGGCTATCGCCCGAAACGACCACGGCACTGGTGATGTAGCGCTTGAGCTGGTCAAGATCGCGCACGATTTCCATCGCGCGCCCACCCAGAACATAGGACGGGCGGATCACCAGCGGATAGCCGACGCGGCCTGCAATTTCAAAGGCTTCGGCATCGGAATGCGCGATCCCGTTGACTGGCTGCTTGAGCTCGAGCCGGTTCAGGAGTTGCTGGAAGCGCTCGCGGTCTTCGGCCAAGTCAATCGCGTCGGGCGTGGTGCCCAGAATCGGGATGCCCTCGGCCTCAAGCGCGTTGGCGAGTTTCAGCGGCGTCTGCCCGCCAAACTGTACGATCACCCCATGCAGCGTGCCGTTATCTTGCTCAACACGCAGGATTTCCAGCACATGCTCCAAGGTGAGCGGTTCGAAATACAACCGGTCCGAGGTGTCGTAATCAGTGCTGACCGTCTCGGGGTTGCAGTTGATCATGATCGTCTCATAGCCCGCATCGGTCAGCGCGAAACAGGCGTGACAGCAGCAGTAATCAAACTCGATCCCTTGGCCGATCCGGTTCGGGCCACCGCCCAGAATGACGACCTTTTTGCGATCGCTCGGGCGGGCCTCGCATTCCACATCGCCCATCGCGGGGGCCTCGTAGGTGGAATACATATAGGGGGTTTGGGCCTCAAACTCGGCGGCGCAGGTGTCGATGCGCTTGAAGGCGGCGAACACGCCCAAATTACGGCGCGCGCGGCGTATCTGGGCCTCTTCGCGCCCCGTCAGCGTGGCCAGACGGGCATCGCTAAAGCCCATCATCTTGAGCATGCGCAGCCCTTTGGCATCCAGCGGCAGGCCCTGTTTGCGAATATCGGCCTCGGCATCGACGATCTCGCGGATGCGGGCAAGGAACCACGGGTCATAGGACGTGGCGTGTTGGATATCCTCATCGCTCAGCCCGTGGCGCATCGCCTGCGCGATCAGGCGGATGCGGTCAGGCGTCTGGGCGGAAATCGCCTTGATCACGGCGGCCTTTTCGGGCGCGCCGGGGATGTCGATCTCGTCAAAGCCGCTCAGGCCCGTCTCCATCGAGCACAGAGCCTTTTGCATCGATTCATGGAAGGAGCGGCCAATCGCCATCACCTCGCCCACCGATTTCATCGCGGTGGTGAGTTCGGCTTTCGATCCGGGGAATTTTTCAAACGCGAACCGCGGGATTTTGGTGACGACATAGTCGATCGAGGGCTCAAAGCTGGCGGGCGTGACGCCGGTGATGTCGTTGTCCAGCTCATCAAGCGTGTAGCCCACTGCAAGCTTCGCCGCGATCTTGGCAATCGGGAAACCGGTCGCCTTGGAGGCCAGCGCAGAGGAACGCGACACGCGCGGGTTCATCTCGATCACGACCATACGGCCATCGGCGGGGTTGATCGCCCATTGCACGTTCGAGCCGCCGGTTTCCACGCCAATCTCGCGCAGCACGGCGATCGAGCCGTTGCGCATGATCTGATATTCCTTGTCCGTCAGCGTCAGGGCCGGAGCGACGGTGATCGAATCGCCGGTATGCACGCCCATTGGATCGACGTTTTCGATGGCGCACACGATGATCGCGTTATCGGCCCGGTCGCGCACGACCTCCATCTCGAATTCTTTCCAGCCCAGTAGCGATTCATCGACCAAAATCTGCGCCATCGGCGAGGCATCGAGCCCCGATCGGCAGATCGCCTCGTAATCGTCGCGGTTATAGGCCACGCCGCCACCGGTGCCGCCAAGGGTAAAGGCGGGGCGGATGATCGCGGGCAGGCCGATATGTTCCAAGGCGGTCATCGCCTCGGCGACGCCTGCATTCACGTCATAGCGCCCATTGGCCAGCTTGGGGGCGGCGATGATCGTGGCTTTGGGGTTTTCGATCCCGATCCGATCCATCGCCTCGCGAAATAGCTTGCGATCCTCGGCCATTTCGATGGCATCGCGGTTCGCCCCGATCAGCTCGACGCCGAATTTTTCCAGCACGCCCATATCGGCCAGCGCCAGCGAAGTGTTCAGCCCCGTCTGTCCGCCCATCGTGGGCAGCAGCGCGTCGGGGCGCTCGTCCTCGATGATCTTGGCGACGATTTCCGGGGTGATCGGTTCGATATAGGTCGCATCGGCGAGACCCGGATCGGTCATGATCGTGGCTGGGTTGGAGTTCACCAGGATCACCCGGTAGCCCTCTTCGCGCAGCGCCTTGCAGGCCTGGGCACCCGAATAGTCGAACTCGCAGGCCTGCCCGATCACAATAGGCCCGGCACCGATGATGAGGATGGACTTGATGTCGGTTCTCTTCGGCATGACGGACCCCTTGATGTTGCGTATGCAAAACAGGCGGGGACGGCTGCCCCCACGCAAATTGTTGCGGGTTATAGTCCGCCGGGCGCTCGGTGCAAGGGGGAAAGGCTTAGTCGCGCGGCTGCTTTGCCAGCGCATGATAGGTCACCCCAAGCACAATCGCCCAAATCGTAACCATCAGCACGGTATAGGGCAAAAGATGGAGGCCGCTTAGCGCAAAAATGGACAGTACCTGATTGCTGTTGCCAATCAGAATCAACGCCAAAATTGCCCCGCCTGCCCATCGCGACAGCCCTGCGCACACAGCGGGCGCAAGCAAGAGCGGCACGATTAGGTAATGCAGCCAGCT
This sequence comes from uncultured Thioclava sp., assembly GCF_913064665.1. Lineage (GTDB taxonomy): Bacteria > Pseudomonadota > Alphaproteobacteria > Rhodobacterales > Rhodobacteraceae > Thioclava > Thioclava arctica. The sequence goes on along the minus strand of NZ_CAJYBT010000019.1, from coordinate 56,758 downwards.
GAGCGGGCCAAACAGGAAAAGCCCGATTGAAAGGCCCAGCAATGCGAGGGCACGGGCAGGCGCAGTGTGGCGCCGCGCAGCAATGCGCAGCGCAAATACGCCCAGCACAAACCCGAGGCCGCCGATCACGAGACTTGTCCAGAGCGGGGGAATGACCAGCAGCATATTGGGCAGAGGAGTAGGGACATTCAGCGGCGTGCTCAGCCCGATAATTCCTGCCAGGTCCTGAATCAGGATCCGTGCCGAGGGGTTCACCGCAGCCCAGACCGATTTGCCCGAAGCCAGATGAAGCTGATCAAGGAAAGCCCGATGGAGCGGCCAGCCCAAGAGCGCGATTGACAGCCCGGCCAGAATTGCCCCGCTAAACAGAACCGCGATCAGGGCACGTTTGCGCTGTGCCGCATTCTCGCGCGGGAGCATGAAATACACCGCCGCAAAAACCACGGGCGTCAGTTTGATCGCGCTCGCCAACGCGATGGCCGCGCCCGATAGGGCAGGGCGTTTGACTATCAGGGCGCCTGCCAGAAGGATCAGAAAAGCGACGATGATGGACGGCTGGTTGAGCCACAGCGCCGCAGCTATAGGCGCGGTCAGCTTCAGCGTCGCGAGCCCCCACAGCCGAAACACAATGCGCGGCATCTTTGCGGGGCGCGCAATCTGTTCGGCTAGCAAAACCGAGGCAAACAGCATCACGATATGCAGGCTGAGAAAAAAGGCTTGGAAACCCTGTGGCGAGAACGCTTTGGTCAGAGGCGCCAGAAACGCCAGCCAGAGCGGGGGATAAATATAGGGAAATGCATTATCCTGAACGTTTTGGCGCGTTTGGGCCAGAAGCGCGCGCCATTCATCGGGAATGCCGCCGAAGAATTGCGGCGGAGCGACATAGATCAGCCCGTCTTGTCCCAAGGCGTGAAAATGCCCCGCGAACCAGAGGGCGGCTAAATCATTGCCCCAATGTGCCCGATAGACAAACCACGCATAGACCGCCCAAATCACCAGCAAAACCAAACCCAGCCTGTCGGCGCGCGCCGTGTAGAAAAACGCCAAGAACCGGTGGCGCTCCGAGGCGTCAAAGGAATCGGCGGCGTCAGGTTTAGAACGGAGCGTCGATTGAAACATAGGATTTCTCAGCATAGGGCGTCAGTCAGATTCGTTGACACGTTTTGACGGCCTATTCTGGTGAAAATAAGGCGATTGTTTCGAAGCTGGATAAAATTAGGCGCGCAGGCCTAAGGCTGCGCGCCAATTCTGTGCGGGACTGTGCAAAGCGCGCCTGTCGCTTTATTCCGCAGCCAGCCGCAGGTCTTGGTCAGTATCCGCGCGATACAGATAATCGCGCGTCAGGGGTACATCGCCGACCTCATGGGCCAGTTGGTATTGGAAGACCACTTGACCACCATGACGAAACGCCATCTCGGACGCGATCAGATAGAAACGCCACATCCGGGTGAATTTCTCATCATAAAGGGCAACCGCCTTGTCGATATTGGCGTCAAACCGATCACACCAATGGCGCAGGGTCTCGGCGTAATGCAGACGCCAGACCTCGAGGTCGGTCACCACAAGCCCCTCATGTTCTATGGCATTCGACGCCTCGGACATGGCCGGACAATAGCCGCCGGGAAAGATGTATTTGGTAATGAAATCAGCGGTCGCCCCAGCAGTACCTGCGCGGCCGATGAAGTGAATAAGCGACACGCCCCCCGGCTTGAGCAACTCACGGACCTTGCCAAAATACTGACGGTAATGGGGCACGCCGACATGTTCGAACATCCCCACCGATACGATCCGGTCAAAGGTCTCACGCACGTCGCGATAATCACACAGGCGAATGTCGATCTGATCCTGCAAGCCGGCATCGCGCACCCGTTGAGTGGCCAGCGCGTGCTGCTCGCTCGACAGGGTCACCCCCACCACATGCGCACCAAAATCGCGCGCCAGCGTGATCGCCATGCCACCCCAGCCACAGCCAATGTCGAGCACGCGCATGCCCGGCTCAATCAGCAACTTCTTGGCAATGTGACGCTTTTTGGCCTCTTGCGCCTGGTCAAGGGACATATCGGCGTGCTCGAAATAGGCGCAGCTATACTGCCGGTCAGCGTCTAGAAACAGGTCATACAGGTCGCCCGACAAGTCATAATGATGCGCCACATTCGTGCGCGCTTTGTTGACCGGATTGAACTGCGCAAGCCTGCGTCCAAAGAACCGCGAGGCTTCGCGCGGCTTTTCAAACCACGGCATCCCCGATCCGGTCTGATTGCGGATAACAAGGGCAAGAAAGCCGCGCAGATCGTCCTGTTCGATCGTATAATCGCCATCCATATAGCCTTCGCCCACCCCGAGATCGGGCTTGAGCACGATTTTCTTGACGATATCGGGAGAGGTGATCGTGAGCTTTATGGGGATGCCGGTGCCATCGCCATAGCGGCGCAAATCGCCATTATGATAGGTCAGTTGCAAGGTGCCTACGCGGATCAAGTGGCGTAGCATACGATCTAAAAGGGCATCCCAGGCTCTCATGGCAGTCTCCGAAGTGGCAAATGCTTTACGAGTACTCTGTGCAATCATCCTATCTTTTCCGAACGCGAATTTCGCGTGCGGGTTCCCTGACGCGGTCGTCAGCCCCTAAAAATTAACATCTTTTTGCGTTACGCCAAGTTTCCCAAGCGCGAACCCCTCTGTGAATCTGCGCACAGCTTGACTTTTGCCCGCCCAGCCTGTGTATCGGCGCCTTAACGCCATACACGATCCGGGAGCCACCGATGAACGCCTTTCGCAGCCATACCTGTGCCGATCTGAGCGCCGCCAATGCCGGCGAGACCGTGCGCCTTGCCGGGTGGGTCCACCGGGTGCGCGACCACGGCGGCGTGCTGTTCATCGATCTGCGCGACCATTACGGCATGACGCAGGTGCTGTGCGATGGCGACAGCCCGGCCTTCAAAGCGCTGGAAAAAGTCCGCTCGGAATGGGTGATCCGCATCGACGGCACCGTCAAGCTGCGCGATGCAAGCCTGATCAATTCCAAAATCCCGACCGGTGAGATCGAGGTTTACGTGCGCGACCTCGAAGTGCTGGGCGAGGCCGAGGAATTGCCGCTGCCGGTCTTTGGCGAGCAAGACTACCCGGAAGAAACCCGTCTGGCCTATCGCTTCCTCGATCTGCGGCGCGAGAACCTGCATAACTCGATGATTTTGCGCTCGAACGTGGTGAAATCCATGCGCCAGCGGATGTGGGATCAGGGGTTCAATGAATTCCAGACGCCGATCATCACGGCCTCCAGCCCTGAAGGCGCGCGCGACTTCCTCGTGCCCTCGCGCCTGCATCCGGGCAAATTCTACGCGCTTCCGCAAGCCCCGCAGCAGTTCAAACAGCTGATCATGGTCGGCGGTTTCGATAAATACTTCCAGATCGCGCCGTGTTTCCGCGATGAAGACCCGCGCGCCGACCGCTCGCCCACCGATTTCTACCAGCTTGATGTCGAGATGAGCTTTGTCGAACAGGAAGATATTTTCGCCGTGGTCCAGCCGGTGTTGCAGGGCGTGTTCGAGGAATTCGATCCCGAGCGTCAGGTCGATCCGAACTGGCCGCGTATTCCTTACGCGGAATCGCTGCTGAAATATGGCTCCGACAAACCCGATCTGCGTAACCCGATCGAGATGCAGATCGTATCCGAGCATTTCGCAGGCTCAGGATTCGCGATTTTCGCCAAGCTTTTGGAACAAGAGGGCACGCAGATTCGCGCCATTCCTGCGCCCACCGGCGGTTCGCGCAAGTTCTGCGATCGGATGAACAAATTCGCGCAGGAACAGGGCCTGCCGGGCATGGGCTATATCTTCTGGCGCAAGGCCGAGGATGGCGCGCTTGAAGGGGCAGGTCCCTTGGCCAAAAACATCGGCCCCGAGCGCACCGAAGCGATCCGTCAGCAACTGGGTCTGGGCGAGGGCGACGCGGCCTTCTTCTTGGGCGGCAACCCGTCCAGCTTTGAAGGCGTCGCGGGGCGTGCGCGCAACGTGATCGGCGAGGAACTCGGGCTGACCGATAAATCGGTACATAAATTCGCCTGGATCGTCGATTTCCCGATGTATGAGGCCGATGACGAGGGCAAGATCGACTTCAGCCATAACCCGTTCTCGATGCCCCAAGGCGGGATCGAGGCACTTGAGGGCAATCCGCTCGACGTGCTTGGCTATCAATATGACCTGGCCTGCAACGGTTATGAAATCCTGTCGGGCGCGATCCGCAACCACAAGCTTGAGACGATGTATAAGGCGTTCGCGATTGCGGGCTATCCGGCCTCCGAAGTCGAGAAACGCTTTGGCGGCATGGTCAAGGCGTTCAAATACGGCGCTCCGCCCCACGGAGGCTGTGCGGCCGGCATCGACCGGATCGTGATGATCCTTGCCGACACCGCCAACATTCGCGAAGTCATCATGTTCCCGATGAACCAGCGCGCGGAAGACCTGATGATGGGCGCGCCGAGCGAGCCGATGAACGAACAGTTGCGCGAATTGCGCCTGCGGGTTCTGCCCAAAGAGGACTGATCCAAGCATTTTTAGACAAAAAGGCCCCGCCCAAAATCTGGCGGGGCCCTTTTTATATGCTTTCATCTGGCCGAAAATACTCCGGGGGGCTGGCAAAGCCAGCGGGGGCAGCGCCCCCTCAACGCATTTGATCCGCCTCCCGGGTCAATCCTCAAGCTGTTCTTCGCGCTTCTTGTCCACGATCTCGCGCTCTTTCTTTTTGCGAGCGTGGAATTTTTCGCCGTAACCTGCAATCTCGGACTCGTCGATGACCTTCTTCGCCTGAGCAAAGATTTCATCTTCTTCTTCGTCCATGTGATGATTGTAATCGTGCTGTAACTTATGGAATTTGTTGAGCCAGCCGGGGCTCGACATGTCCATCTCGTTCAGCTCTTCAAGCAATTCATCCAACTCGGCATGTTCCTCAACCGAATGGCGTGCGGCATCTTGGCCCCAAATCTTGCTCATCAGCTTGGAGTAGAACGTCTCTTCTTCGGCAGCCGCATGCGATTTGATGTCGTAATAAAACGTATTCCACGTTTTCTTGCGCTCATCGCTGGCGCCTTCGGTCTTGGCGATCTGGGCCATCAGATCGCGATGATTGTCGTGATCTGCCTTGATTGCATCGTAGATCGAGGTCATGGAAATTCCTCCGTTCCATCGAGTATGTGTCGATTACGGAGGTAACGTCATGGTGCGCAGGACAGTTCCCGCCATGCGCAAATCGAGTTGTCATAAGCCTATCAGGAGAAGAGCGCGTGCACCGCAGTGGCCGTAATCGAGGCAGCCAGTGCCAGAACGCCAAGCGAAAACGCCGTCCAATGCGCCGCTTGCACGAGGCGCTGATTTTCGATCAATTGAATCATTCGTTTGCTCATTTCCGTACTCCCTTGGCAGTGGGTATGGCGCTTAATCTCGCGCTGAACTAAGGCAGAACTTGGAAAGAAGTGGTGCGATTGCGGGGCAAATGCACGGAGAAATGGGGTTGCAGGAGGCGGCTATGGGCTTGGAATGGGATCATGAATTTGGCGCGGCATTGGGCGATTGGCACGCACCGCCCCATCCCGCGGATGCACCTGATGCCGTCCTGATCGCGGGCCGTTTCATGCGCCTTGAGCGGTTGCGCCCTGATCACGCTGCGGGGTTGTTCGCCGCGTTCGAGGGGGCAGACGCCGTGTGGGATTACATGCCGCATGGCCCTTTTCCGCATCTGGATGACTTGGCGCGATGGATCACACAGGCCTCCACATTGCGCGATCCGTGGTTTTACGCGGTGATCGAGGCTCAAAGCGGCCGTCCTTTGGGCGTTCTCAGCTTCCTGCGTATCAGCCCCGAGATTGGCTCGATCGAACTCGGCTGGATCACGCTTGCGCCTGCGCTGCAAGGCAAGTGTGCGGCCTCCGAGGCGTTCCTTGCCGCGATCCGATGGGCTTTCAAGGCGGGCTATCGCCGGTTTGAGTGGAAATGCGATGCGCTTAATCTTGCGTCGCGCCGCGCAGCTCAGCGGTTGGGGCTGAGTTATGAGGGCACCTTCCGTCAGGCGACGATCTACAAAGGGCGCAACCGCGATACGGCTTGGTTTGCCGCGATTGATGCCGACTGGCCTGCCCTGAGCGTGGCCTATCAGACTTGGCTGGACCCCTCGAATTTTGATGCCACGGGAAGGCAGCGCAAGCGCTTGTCTGATCTCACCAAACCGCGTTTGGTGCACGTCGATCCGATCCTTGCAGATCCGCCCGAGTAACATCGCAACGGCGCGCCGCAATTTGCCCTAGAACGTAGCGCCAGCGGCGAGGCGATCGGCCACCAGCCCGCTGACATGGCGAAAGTCCTCGCGCGACGGGCCCCCTTTGCGTGCGAGCCGTTGCGCGGCCTCGCCCAAGGCCAGATCATGAGCCGATAGCGCGACCCCTGCCAAAAAATGCGCCGCATAGGGCATTACATGGCTGTTTGGACCTTCGCGCAATACCTCTGCCATATGTTGCAAATCATCGCGCAAGGCGATCGGGTCGGGTTCCACAACCGTATCGCTGAGGGCGCGCAGACCTTGAGGGCGCAACTCCGCAGGCAGCGCATTCAGAATGGCTTGCTGGAATTCGGCGAGGCTTTCGACGGGTTTTTCCAAAAACCCATCTGCCCCCGCCGCCATCGCATCACCGCGCAACCCGCTATCGCCCGAAATGCCCAAAACCACGGGCACAGCCGGCACCATCTGGCGGATTGCCGCAATCAGATCACCGCCCGAGCCATCGGGCAGGCCCATATCGACGATTACCACGCTGGGGCGATAGACCTGCAAATGGCGATATGCCGAGGCCAGACAATCCGCCCTGCGGATGCGCGCGCCTGATCGCAAACACAACAAGCGCACTGCTTCAGACGCAAAGCGGCTGTCTTCCACAAGCAAAACGGTGAGGCCCATCAGCGGGCGTTCAGCCGTTGCGCTGCGCGGTACAAGAAAGGTCGTGAGATCATCTGCCATTTTGTCACCCAGTCAGATTCGCCAATTCCGTTACAGTAGGGGGTAAACTGCCTAACAGCGGGTTAACGCCACTTCGCCACACTTGCGCTGTTGCGCACACGCCTTTACCCCTAGGTGCGATCCGCATGTAAGGGAGGCCCAGATGATCGGACGCTTGAACCATGTCGCCATTGCCGTGCCCGACCTCGAGGCCGCCTCGGCGCAATATCGCGACACGCTGGGCGCTCAGGTGGGGCCTGCGCAAGATGAACCCGATCACGGCGTGACCGTGGTCTTCATCGAACTGCCCAACACCAAGATCGAACTGCTCTATCCACTTGGAGAGAACTCTCCTATCCAAGGGTTTCTTGACAAGAACCCCGCCGGGGGCATCCACCACATCTGCTACGAGGTCGAGGATATTCTGGCGGCGCGCGACAAGCTGCGCGATCAGGGCGCGCGGGTGCTGGGCACGGGCGAGCCTAAGATCGGCGCGCATGGCAAGCCGGTGCTGTTTTTGCACCCCAAGGATTTCAACGGCTGCCTCGTTGAATTGGAGCAGGTCTGATGAACCTTACCGGCGGTATCATTCTGTTCGCAGTGATCTGGTTCTTGGTGTTTTTCGTGGTGCTGCCGCTTCGGCTCAAGACGCAGGGCGATGTGGATCAGATCGTGCCGGGCACGCAGGCGGGCGCCCCTCATGAGGCGCATCTCGGGGCCAAGGTGAAAATCACTACTGTGGTGACGGTCGTGCTGTGGGCGGTGATCGCGACGGTGTTGCTGTCGGGGATCATCACGCTTGAGGATATCGACTTTTTCGGCCAGTTGCGCCATTAAGGGGCGCGTGGCGAAAAGGTTGAAAAATTTAAGCTCTGCCCCGTTTTCGACCGCGTTTCCTGGCTTTAAAGGTTGAAAAACGTCAACCGCGCCGCCCAGTGACCGCGTGAAACAAATGCGTAAACCCAGCAGCGCCCAGCACTGGCACGAAGAGATTCAGGATCGGAATCGACAGCGGCACCGCCATCAGCGCCCCGGCCATCCAGACGGTCAATTTGTGACGCTGATACAAGGCGCGCGCTGCGTCGCGCTCCATCCGGCGCTGTGCGGCCATTTGGAAATATTCCCGTCCCAGCAAATAGCCGTTGAGGCCAAAAAACAGAAAGGGCGCAAGCGGGATGACGAAGGGATAAATCATCAGCGCGATCAGGTTCGCCACGACGATCACCCCAAAGAAGCGCAGCGTGTCGGCAAAGCTCTCGGTTAGGCTGAGTTTGCGCACTGGGGGGAGCGTTGGATAGTGTTCGTTCTCGACCAATTCCGCCACATCCTCGAGGAAAAACCCGGTGAATGCCGAGGCGACGGGCACCATCAAGAACATCGAGGCGAACAGCATGATCCCGGCCGACACAATCGAAAGTGCGGTGTCGATATGGCCGATCTCGCCGATGAAAGGCAGCGAGAAACTGTCCGGGACCAGCCAGCCGATCAGCCACACCATCGCGAGATAGATCGCGATCAGCAGACCCAACGACAGGGCCACGCCGATGCCAACGATTTTCATCGCACCGGGGCGCAGTAAATCACCCCAAGCCTTAACGTAACTGGTGATGATCATTCCGAAATCCAGCTAGTGATGGCGTTGAGATCGGGGCGCGGGCGGTCGGGCGGCGTTACGCCCTCGGTACCCAGATGAACGAAGCCCGCGACCAGTTCGCCCGGCGCTAATCCCAATAGATCTTCGCCAAAAGCGACATCATGTGCGGCCCAGCCGGTCAGCCAGTTGGCACCCCAACCCGCAGCCAGCGCGCCATTCAAAAGCGATAGACATACCGCACCGGCGGACAAAACCTGTTCGATTTCCGGGACTTTCTCGCTGGCTTTGGGCGAGAAGATCACCGCGACACAAAGTTGACTGTCCAAGAATTGCTTGCCGGCCTTGGCGACTTTCTCTTCGGGTAGACCTTGCGCGCGCGCACGCGTTTCGGCCTCGGCGCCCAAACGTTGCGCGGCCGCGCGCGTAATCACGATGAACCGCCACGGCTCCAGCTTGCCATGATCGGGCGTGCGTGCGCCTGCCTGCAAAATCTCATGCAACTGCGTGGCATCGGGGGCAGGGGCCACCAAGGTTTTGGCCGGGCGTGAGCGGCGCGACAGCAGGAAATCCAGCGCGGTTTGATTGCGCGTGGCAGGGTTCACGGTTTGGGTCTCGGGCATCGAACTCTCCACTGATTTGGCTTCGATATCGGACGGGGCGGGACAAATTGCAACCGCGCAGGGCGCGCTTTCTTATGTGAGCAGGCGTTAGCTTGTGTGCGCAGGTGTTGGGGCTATGCTGTTGGGGTCATGACGGATTTGTCCCATCTTGCGATCTCGGGCGCTGAAATTGCGCTGCGGGTCACACCGAAAGCCTCGCGCAATGAGATTCGCGTGGGTGAAGACGGATTGCGGGCTTATGTGACGGTGGTGCCCGAAGCTGGCAAAGCCAATGCTGCAGTGCAAAAGATGCTGGCCAAGGCGCTGGGCGTGGCCAAGACGCGCCTGACCCTGATTCGGGGCGAAACCGCGCGCGACAAGGTGTTTCGCCTAGATTGAGCGTCAGCTTTTTGCGTCAGGCTCGGTTGTCTCGTTGGCTTGGCGCAATCGATACACACCCTCGGGCAGGTTCAATGCCGCTGCCAACTCGCGCAATTGCGCATGCGAGAAGGTAATGGATTGCACCTGATCGGTCTGCTCATCAAGCTGCTCAACCACCACGCAATCCTCAAAGGAGGTGATTGTCACATCCTCTTGCAGATAGTCGCGTGGATCTGTGCCCTCATCGACAAGGGTGATTACGGTCGCGTCGAATTCGTGTTCAATGGTAAACATACCACCATGCTAGCGTGCCACGCGCCGCGCCGGAAGCGAAAAACACCAGCGCGTGGGCTTGGGGATGGCGCGCCCTGCCAGAGGCGATAGAGTGCGCTTGCGATCGTCGTTTTTGCCCCATGAGTGTCCCATGACCTTGCCGCGCCTTGCTGCCCGTTTGATCCCCGTGCTGCTGATGGCGGTTTTGGCGGGCTGTGCGCTGCCTGTGCCGCCGACCGAGCCCGCCCCCTTGCCCCCGATCTCCCCCGAGGTGCAGGCCAAAGCCGAGCGCGCGGTGGATCAGTTGGTCAGCGTGGCGCGCCGGATGGAGCCGGTGATCGAAACCGAATGCCGGGCGCGCTCGCGGGGGCGCAATTGCAACTATCGTCTGGTGGTTGATGACCGCGTCGATCTGCCCCCCAACGCCTTTCAGACCGAGGATCTCCGTGGTCGCCCGGTGATCGGCGTGACGCTGGCGATGATTGCCGAGGTGCATAGCGCCGATGAGCTGGCCTTTGTGCTGGGCCATGAGGCGGCGCATCATATTGCGGGCCATATTTCATCGCGTGAGCGCGACGCCCAAGAAGGGGCGCAGATCTTGGCCAAGATGGTGCGTGCGCAGGGGGCGGATCCGCGCACCGTGGCCGAGGCGCGCAAGGCGGGTGCGGAAATGGGCAGCCGACTTTTTGCCAAGGATTATGAGTTGGAGGCCGACAGGCTGGGCACGATCATCACATGGGATGCGGGGTATGATCCGCTCAAGGGGGCTGCGTTTTTCCGCCGTTTGCCGGACCCGGAAGAAACCGTTCTGGGTACGCATCCGGCCAATGCGCTGCGTCTGGATGTGGTCGCCAAGACCGTCGCCGAGCTGCGCGCGGGAACCATAACCGGCTCTGGGGGATTGCTGAAGTGAGACGCGCGACAGACGCGTCGTAACAGGGGGACGCATGATGAGCTTATCCAGTCTGCACTGGCGGCTGCGCGTGATCTTGCGCGAAATCTGGGTGCGCGTGACCGCATTCGGAGTGCTGGGCATCATAACGGCGCTGGGCTCGGCCGGGTTTGGCCATCTGCTGCCCGGGGATTTAGGTCTCAAGATGGGCGCGGATTCGGTTGAGCCGATCCTCAAGATCATGGCGACGGCGATGCTCACCGTGACCACTTTTTCGCTGCAAATCATGATCACCGCCTTTGGCGCGGCCCAAACCGGAGCAACCCCGCGCGCGATCAAACTGATGCAGACCGATCAGATCACGCAAAACGTTCTGGCCAGCTTTATCGGCTCCTTCGTATTTTCGCTGGTCGGGATCATCGCGCTGCAAACGCCGATCTATGATTCTTCGGGGCGGTTCTTGCTGCTTGTGGTGACGATTGGAGTGGTGGCGGTCGTGGTGATCTCGCTGTTGCGTTGGGTGCAGCATCTGAGCGAGTTCGGGCGGCTGGGCGATGTGATTTCGCGGGTTGAAGATGCAGCGGCTAGCGCGTTGAAGCAACGCTGTGCGGACCCGTTTATGGGGGCGCACCCGTGGCAGGACCCGCCGACAGGAGTGTTTCGTGTGAAATCGCCGCGCACGGGCCATGTGCAGCATGTCGATGTTCATCAGTTGCAAGCCATCGCACAGAGGCATGAGTGCCGGATCTGGCTAAGTGCGGAACCGGGGTGTTTCGTGCATCCCGCCGCCGATTTGGTGCTGTGTGATGCGCTGCCCACCGATGCGGGCGCGCGCGAAGCGCTGGAAGAGGTGATCATCGACAGTTTCGCCGTCGATCACGCCCGCGATTTTGAGCAAGATCCGCAATTTGGCCTGATCGCACTGGCCGAGATCGCCTCGCGCGCGCTCTCGCCTGGCATCAACGACCCGGGCACGGGGATTGATATTTTAGGTCGACTGATGCGCGTTCTGGCGGACTGGAACCCGGTTGAGCAGCCCGATCTACGCAACGACCGGCTTTATGTGCGCAGCATTTCCTCCGATCAGTTGATTGACGATGCGTTTTCCGCGATTGCACGCGATGGCGCGGGGCTGTTCGAGGTGGCGCTGCGTTTGCAAAAGGTGCTGGCGGCTTTGGCGCAGATCACGCCCGAACAGTTCGCGCGCCCTGCAGCCCGACAGGCGCATCAAGCGGCGCTGCAATCGGAGGCGGCGTTGCCGCTTGGCGAAAATCGCGCGCGCATCACCGCCGCCGCCAAGGCGCTGGCCAAGGGGGAAGAGCCGTCGCAAACGTTCGAGCCACGCGGCTAGCGCCTGCGGGTGAGGCATGTCGTCTTGATCTGAATCATAGTTGGCAGGGGCCGCGCGCGCCACACTCGTCCCAATAAACTGGGGAGATGTGCCATGTCTGACGCCCGAAACCTCAATCGCCATGCCGCGATGATGAACCGTATGGCGCAGGTGCTTGGCATTGATCTGACTGCCGAGATGGCGCAGGGTCGGATGTCTGGGAGTGACTGGAAAGACGCGCTGATCCGCTGCACCGGATGTGCCGCGCCCGAGCAGTGCACGCTGTGGCTATCCGCGCATGGCCCTGAGCGCGAAACCCCGGCCACCGAAAGCCCGCACTATTGCGAAAATCGTTTGATGATGAAGCGGTTGCACGCTGAGAAAGCTGCCAGGCGGATATTGGAAGTCCAATCCGAAGGAGGGATGTGATGGGAGTTCAAGACAATTTCGATCTGCATTACTGGATCACGCGCAGTATGGGCAAACGGATGGGTGTGAACCTGTCCGATGCGATGCGAGACGGTCGTCTGACGCAAGCCGATTTCGCGGAAATGATCACTGCCTGCCGGACCTGCGGGCGTAGCGAGTTCTGTTTGGCGCTGCTGTCAGAGCGGGGCGAAGAGCCCAATGTTTTGCCCAATGACTGCCCCAACAAAAGCGCCCTCGATTCGCTGCGTTCGTTGCACTGATCCGGGTTGGGTGAGAGTTAGCGGCTTGGGCGGGGCCTCGCGCATGCGCCTGCAATCATGAAAGTTTCATTTTTCATATGAGCGCGGCGGGTGTAAAGAAATGCTGAAAGTCAGTTTCAGGATTTCTTGCCATGCCCCGTGACGGTCAGACTGCCCCCAACTGCTATGACGCCGAGCCGATCCCGGAGGAGGCGCGCGCCGAGATTGAACGCCTTCTAAGCAGCGGGGATCTGTTTCGCTACACTTCACAAGATGCGCCAGTGGCCCGGCTCGAAGCGGAATTTGCGGCCCTCATGGGGGTGAAATACGCGCTCGCGGTGTCGTCGTGCAGTCAGGCCTTGTTCTTGTCGCTCAAGGCGCTGGATCTGCCGCGCGGCGCGCGTGTGCTGGTCCCCGCCTTTACATTCGCCGCCGTGCCCTCGGCCATCGTGCATGCCGATTGCGTGCCGGTTCTGGTCGAGGTGGGGAAAAATTACCGCATCGACATCGCCGATTTCGAGGCCAAGTTCGACGATAGCATCGCCGCGGTGATGATCAGTCATATGCGCGGCCACACCTCGGATATGGACGCAATCATGGCGCTGGCCGAGGCGCGCGGTGTGCCGGTGATCGAGGATGCGGCGCACTCGCTTGGCACGCTCTGGAATGGTCGCAAGATCGGCACGATTGGCAAAATCGGCTGCCTGTCGTTTCAATCCTACAAGCTGGTCAATGCGGGCGAGGGTGGCATCTTGCTGACCGATGATCCTGAACTGGCCGCGCGTGCGGTGATCATGTCGGGCGCTTACGAGCATAACTGGAAAAAGCATCCCGGCCTGCAGAACTCTTACGTTCAGTGGCAAAACAAGCTGCCGCTGTATAATTGCCGGATGCAGAACCTGTCGGCGGCTGTGATCCGCCCGCAACTGCCCGAGGTCGAGCGGCGCGTTAATGACGGGCGCGCCAATCATGACTATGTGGCCGAGCGGCTCAACAGCAGCGCGTGGCTGGATGTGCCTCCGCCCTTGGCCCCTGAAATCCGCGCGCCGGATTCCTTGCAATTCAATCTTGTGGGCGATTGGTCGGATGACGAGGCGCGTAAGCTACAGGCTGAAACCAAGGCGCGCGGCGTGGGCGTGTCGGTGTTCGGGCTAAGCGAGGATAACGCGCGTGCTTTCTGGAATTGGGAATTTTTGGGCGAACAGCGCGATCTGCCGCTGACCCGTGCGATGCTGATGCGGGCTTGCGACACGCGGCTGCCTGCGCGCCTTGCCCGCCCGGATCTGGACTATATCGCCACGGCAATCCTTGAGGCGGTCGCGGCGGTCAAGGGCTAGTCCCCCGACCGCCACCGCCCGGCCTAGTGCGCGGGCTTGATGAAGGTGTTGTTGCGCAACTCCGCCATCGCGGTCATCAGCTCTTCACGTGTGTTCATCACGATCGGCCCGTGCCACGCGACGGGTTCGCGGATTGGCGCGCCCGAGATTAACAGGAACCGCACGCCCTCTTCGCCGGCCTGCACGACGATCTCATCGCCGGTGCCAAAGCGCACCAAGGTGCGGTTGCCCGACAGGTCGCGGATGTTGACTTCTTGTCCGCGCACTTCTTTTTCTAGCAACACGCCTTGTGGGTCTGACGCCTCGGCAAAGGCGGCAGCGCCTTGGAACACATAGGCGAAGGTCTGGCGATAGGTGTCGACCTTGAGGCGCTTTTTCACCCCCGGCGGGATCGAGATGTCGAGATATTGCGGATCGGCGGCAATGCCATCGACCGGGCCGCGCTGCCCCCAAAACTCACCTGTAATAATGCGCGCGACGGTGCCGTCATCATCGGTCACGTCGGGAATATCGCTACCTTGGATGTCTTGATAGCGCGGCGCGGTCATTTTCAGATCCGAGGGCAGGTTGGCCCATAGCTGAAACCCGTGCATCTGCCCGGCGGCATTCCCGCGCGGCATTTCCTGATGCAAAATCCCCGAGCCAGCGGTCATCCATTGCACCGAACCTGCGCCTAGCGTGCCGCGATTGCCAAGGCTGTCGCCATGATCGACCTCGCCGGCCAGAACATAGGTGATCGTTTCGATCCCGCGATGGGGATGCCAGGGAAATCCCGCTGTGTAGTCCGAGGGATGATCGCCCCGGAAATCGTCAAACAGCAGAAAGGGGTCGGCCTCGGACGGATCGCCAAAGCCAAAGGCGCGGTGCAAATGCACCCCGGCACCTTCGATGAAATGTTGGGATTGGCGGGTCTCTAGGACGGGTCTGATCGACATTGGAGCGCTCCGTTTTCTGAGATGGGGGCAGGCCGCAAGATGCAGCCTGCTGTTGCCATATCAAATAGGCGGATGCGATGACGGCGCAACTCCGCGTTCTGGCACAGACCCTCTGGATGCGCGCACAGATAGCACGGGTGAGCTTAGCTGTTGGGATCCCACATCAGGCGCGGCTCGCGCGGGCGGGTCACAACGAAGGACGGAAACGCTAGGCCGGTGGCAAGACCAGCCTTGTGCCACAGCGTATCTGTCACCTTGGTGCCATCGCGCGTGGTTCTTGTGGTCACGAGGCTGCGATTGCCGAGCCCGATGAACGGGTTAAAGCGATAAACCGACTCGGTGATGACGGCCATATCGCCCACGGCCATCATCGGAATACGGTTTGCCACCCCGTCGAGCCCCGCTTGGGTATAGGGCTGCGCGAGTATGATATTATTGGTGCCGGGGGTCGCATAGGAATCGACCAGCGTGAATTTTTTGTTCACGCCATCGCAAACGACATCAGGCTTGTCATCGGCTGCGGCCTTGCATTTGAACAAGGTGACACGCAGCCAAGACTGGTTTGTCGCATTCGTGCGCGTGAGGAAGTTGAAGACCTTTTGCAGGCCTTGCACATATTTGGGTCCGATTGGGGTGCGCTGACGCGAGATCATATCCGCGATCGTGTAAGTGGCGCGCGTTGCTTCGGAGCGCAGGCGAAAGGCATCATAAATCTGAAAGGCGATCAGCGTCCAGGCGATCAACAAAAGCGCGCCCATCACGCCCTCAATCGCGGCCGACCCCGACTCATCTTTGCGAAAAGCCTTGAGGCCCCCGCGCTTCTTTGGCTGCCGGATTTTGTGAAAGCTGCTCATGCTCAATCCTTCACACGCGGTTCGTTCACGAAGGCGGTGGTTGCCACCAGCGCATATTCATCGCCCCAAGGCCAAGCGGCAGTCAGCGCCTTGGCAAAGGGCGAAGCTTCCATCATCGGGCGGACGCGCACACAGGCACGCATCAACATCATCTGGTCATCCGTCCCGTATTCGACATTCGAAGGCGGCGGCGTGGTGTTGTCTGAACTGGTCTCGCAGTTCAGCGCCTTGCCCGTCAGGGTCGAACTCCAATCGGATTGATTGACCGAGAAGGTTTCAACCGAGAGCTTGTCCATACAATTCGAAATGAAGACGAGATTGGAGCAGATCGTCTTTTTCAGCGTTTCTTCATCGGGTTTGGAATCAAGACCAAGCTGCATAATGCGCGCCGTCAACGCGACGCCACGATCAAACAGCGTTTGCTTCATGATCATGATGGACATCTCGATCGCGCCAAATGTCAGGAACAGATAAAAGACGATCCAAGGCAAAGTGGGAATGGTGACCGCACCGCTTTCGTCATGGCGAAACCGTGCGAGCGCGCCAAGGCGTTTGCTGTGTTTCTTATTTGGGACGGTGCTGCTCATTGTCTTTGTCCGCATTGGGTCGGGAAGGGGATGGCTGGGCCGATTTCGTGGCCCAGCTTAGGTTTAGTTGGTGAGGCGCAGGGCATTGATCGCAGAGGCAATCGAGCTGAACGCATCGGTCATATCGTCGGAGGAAACCTCATAGGCATAGCTTGGACCGGTCGCACATTTGCTAAGAACCGCAGCGCCTTCTGGCGGGGCATCCACCGCAAGGGTAAAGATACGGATTTCTTTCGATTTGGCCAAAGTGCAGAGCGCGCTCAAATTCGCGTCCTTCGTTGCAAATTGCGACTGGATCGCCATCTCGTCGTAGATGCCTGTCGAAGAGGTGTTCCAGTTTTCTGCCTTGCGCGGCGGGTATTGGAACTTCGAGATAAAGTATTGCAGCGTGTAATTTTGAGCCCAGATGGTCTCCCAAGAGATCGAATGCAGATCTAATTTCTGAAAGCTGGTGGTACAGGTTCTGTTCCACCCATATCCGGTGCAGGTTGTCTGACTGGTCCCGATATCCTTTTCGGCCATCCATTTGCCCGTGGCGAAACTGTAATACGGATCCTCTCCATCTGTCGCGCGGCTTTGGGAGAACCAATACAGACTGCTCATTTTGTTCGTTGAGAAAGCTGTGCTGCTTGAGGTCGAGAAGAAGTCCGACGGACCAGTGCGATATTCCATTTTGGTCGAGAAAGACCGCGTGTTCTGACCATCGGTCAACAGCACCAGAATTTTGAGCGCAGTGTCGTCTGCGGTCGAGGTCGCGCTGGTATAATCCATCGGGTGCTTGTTCATCGTTGCGCCGATGGCGCCTTTGTTCACGAGCGCCGCTGAGACCGGGCGCGCAGATGGGTCCAAAAGAGCCAGACCCCAGCGTGCCCCGATGTCGATCGCGGTGTCACCGCCAGGCGTCAATTTGTCGATCTTGGACGTCACCTGATCTTCGTTATCCTCGAATGCCATGACAGAGGCGTCAGAGTTCTCTTGGCAGTTATTAATGTTCTTGTAGGTTGAAAGGCCAAAGTTATTGCCCCAGTAGTCAAAGCTGTCGCCATACATCGTGCGTTGCAGCGTTGCAGTGGGCGAGATCGGCAGCGACCCAAAGCCAAGCGTCTGCACATCCACACAGGTGTTTTGCGTGTGATCCGTGCTGAGGTGATAGATTCCGCCCAGCGTCGAGCCCAAAGTCACCTGTTGGTTGTAGGGCACGATCGAGATCGCAAGACGGCCAGCGGGCGCGCCCACGGGTTGGACCTGATCAAACACCTTGGTGACAAAGTTTTTCGCCGCCGGCTTGAGCAAATCCATCCGGGTTTTGTATCCCGAAACGTAATCATTCATTGAGCCCGAGATATCGAGCACCATCGACACTTCGACATTGCCAATCGATTCTTCAGCCTGTGATTTGGCATTCGATCTTAAAGATTTGATGCCTGAAAGTTCACCAAAAATCGTTGGCATATTGTCTGTCACCGCAGCGGTCACGCGGCGGTATTCGCCATGCGCACCCTCTTCGACCACGGGAGTCATATCCAGATAGGAGAGGCCCGCTTTGTTGATGTAATCGTTAACCACAGCTTCGGGTGACAAGCTTTGGTCAAGATCGGCGGCTGCCAACGTGGCGCGGTCAAGCGTGGCTTGAATCACGGTGCGTCGCTCTTCTTGACGTACGAGATCGATCGCGACCCCGGTCACCACAAGCATGATGATGAACAGCTGCAAACTCAGAATGATGAGCGCACCATCTTCGTCTCTTGCGAATTGGCGCAGCCGAGACAGCCGGCTGCTGGTGTTGTTCGCAAAAATCTCGCAAATACGCTTTTTCATCAGTCATACTCCTTGCCCACAGGCAGGCCCCAAGCCTCAACCGCGTGAGACGGACGTCTTCAAGGATCTAAAGTGACTAATGCTTTAGGCGGAAATAAGGCGGGGGTGGGGCAAAGATGAAGCGATTGTCGCTGGTTGAGGGGGGAAGCCGGTTATCCTGACAAGTTTGGTTTCTGAAATGCAGACAATCGACATTAATTTGTTAACTCCCACACAAGGAATTGCGGCGAAAACGCAGGAAATAAGGCGGGGATGGCGCCACGCGCAGCCTCAAAAGGCGAATCAGGCGCAGCTTCGCACAATCCCCCTCTCGACTCCGCGCGCGCGCCGCCCAATATAGGGGCCATGAGCCTGCCGCCCGGATTTCTTGACGAATTGCGCACCCGCACCTCGATCTCTCAGGTCGTGGGGCGCAAGGTCATTTGGGATATGCGCAAGTCCAATCAGGGCAAGGGCGATATGTGGGCGCCATGCCCGTTCCATCAGGAAAAATCCGCCAGCTTCCACGTCGATGATCGCAAGGGCTATTACTATTGTTTTGGCTGTCATGCCAAAGGCGATGCGCTGTCTTTCATTCGCGAAACCGAAAATGTGGGCTTCATGGAGGCGGTCGAGATTCTGGCGCGTGAAGCCGGGATGACGATGCCCGCGCGCGACCCCAAGGCGCAGGAAAAATCCGATCGCCGTGCCCAGTTGGCCGAGGTGATGGAGGCAGGCGTTCAGCACTACCGGCTGATGCTGTCCACTGCCGTTGGACAGGGCGCGCGCGACTATCTGGCAGGGCGCCGACTGGATGGCGAGGCGCAAAAGCGCTTTGAGATCGGTTTCGCGCCCGATCAGCGACAGGGGCTGTTTCAGGCGCTCACGGCCAAGGGCTTTGCGCCCGATCTGATCGTCGAGGCGGGGCTTTGCGCCCGACCCGACGATGGCGGTGCGCCCTATGATCGCTTTCGCGGCCGCATCATCTTTCCGATCCGCGACGGGCGGGGCCGCGCGATCAGCCTTGGCGGGCGCGCAATGGACCCCAATGCGCGGGCGAAATATCTTAACGGTCCTGAAACGACTTTGTTCGATAAGGGACGCTCGCTCTATAACCACGGGCCCGCGCGTGAGGCCTGCGGCAAGGATGCGCCGCTGGTGGTCTGCGAAGGCTATATGGACGTGATCGCGATGGTCGAGGCAGGCTTTGGCGGTGCGGTGGCCCCGCTTGGCACTGCCGTGACCGAAGATCAACTGCGCCTGATGTGGCGCATCCATGACGAGCCGATTATCGCGCTGGATGGCGACACGGCGGGCATGCGCGCGGCACTGCGGGTGGTTGATTTGGCGCTGCCACTGCTGGAGGCGGGCAAGGCGCTGCGCTTTGCGGTGATGCCTGCGGGGCTTGACCCGGACGATCTGATCAAAGCGCAGGGCAAAGAGGCGATGGCCAAGGTGCTGGCCGAGGCCAAGCCGATGGTCAGCCTGCTGTGGCAGCGCGAAATCGAGGGCAAGGTGTTTGACAGCCCCGAGCGGCGCGCCATGCTGGATAAATCCTTGCGCGCCGCGATCAAGCGCATCGCAGATCCCTCGATCCGTGCCCATTACGGTGAGGAAATCAAACGCCTGCGCTGGGATCTGTTTGGCGCAGGCCAGCGTGGAACCAAACCCCCGCAGCGGCGCGCTGATTTCAAGCCGGGCGCACGCGGCAAGGGTCGCTTTACCCCGCCGCCCAACGCGCTGCCTGAAACCCGCGCCTCACTGCTGGGCGCCGCGGTGGATGATTTGTCCGAACATCTGCGCGGGGCGATGATTCTGGGCATTTGCACGATCCATCCCGCGCTGATCGCCCCGTTCGAAGCCCAGCTAGAAGCGGTCGATCTGCGCGATCAGACCCATGACCGTTTGCGCCACCTGATGCTGGCCCAAGCCGCAACCCCGCCCGAGGAGATCATAGAAAAACTGCGCGCGCAGGTCGGTGCAGACCTTGAAAAGCTGCTCGCGCTGCCCCACCTGCGATCAGCACCCCCGATTGTTAAAGTCGACGATATCGAATTGGCGCGGATGTGTCTGGCCGAGGAGTTGGCCAAGCTTGAAGCAGCGCGAGCGATGCGCGATGAGATTGCCGATGCGATGGAGGATTTGGAGGGATTGGCAGATGAGGGTGTGACGTGGCGACTTGCACAAGCCGCAACGCTACGTCATCAGGCTGAAAGATCGAAGCTAGAGGATAACTCGGATACTGGTGAGGATCGCGCCGCCCTTTCGGCGCAGTTACAAGCCATGATCGACGGGCAAATCTGGCGCAAGAAACACTGACAGGCCGGGGGTTTGCACGCTCCGGTCGATTAAAACCGAATCATTGCTGTCACAGGGCACATCAACTTTCCGTCCAGATGCCTCGCGCCCCTGTGATTCGCCGCAACGATTCGCTACATAGATGAAATATGATTCGCTTTCGTCATAGCTTGAGTGCACGCAAGCCTGACCGAGGAGCCCACATGGCCGCCAAAGATACCGACGACACCAAATCCGACGCTCAAAGCGACGACGCCACCTCTTTCGACATGAGCCAAGCCGCCGTGAAACGGATGATCGCCGAGGCGCGCGAACGTGGCTTCATCACTTACGACCAGCTCAACAAGGTGATGCCGCCCGAACATGTTTCGGGCGACCAGATTGAAGATGTGATGTCGATGCTCTCCGAGATGGGCATCAACGTGATCGAGGCCGATGAGGCCGATGAAGAAGAAAGCCAAAACGCGAGCAGCGGTGGCGCCGTGGCGACGACGGGCGCGGGCTCTCGCGAGGTTGCGGTGTCCAGTTCGACCACGGAAACGCTGGATCGCACCGACGACCCGGTGCGGATGTATCTGCGCGAGATGGGCTCGGTCGAGCTGCTGTCGCGCGAGGGCGAGATCGCGATCGCCAAGCGCATCGAGGCTGGCCGCAATACGATGATCGCGGGCCTGTGCGAAAGCCCGCTGACCTTTCAGGCCATCACGATCTGGCGCGACGAACTTCTCAACGAAGAGATTTTGCTTCGCGATGTGATCGATCTTGAAACCACTTTCGGCAATTCGCTGGACGAAGAGGGCGAAGATGTCGTCACCGCTCCGGTGGTCGATGGTGTAGCGTCCGCGCAAGAGGAAAAATCCTCTGAGCAGGAACTCGATGCCGATGGCAACCCGATTCAGTCTGACGACGATGATGAGGATGAGGGGGCGAACCTGTCGCTGGCCGCGATGGAAGCCGCGCTCAAGCCGCGTGTTCTGGAAACGCTTGAGATCATAGCGCGTCACTATGGCGAGCTGGCCGAAATGCAGGATCTGCGGATGTCGGCGACGCTCAATGAGGATGACTCCTTCTCGGTGAACGCCGAAGCCGCCTATCAAAAACTGCGCTCGGAAATTGTTGAACTGGTGAATTCGATGCACCTGCACAACAACCGGATCGAGGCGCTGATCGACCAGCTTTACGGCATCAACCGCAAGATCATGTCGATCGATTCCGGTATGGTGAAAATCGCCGATCAGGCACGCATCAACCGTCGCGAATTCATCGAGGAATATCGCGGCTACGAACTCGACCCGACTTGGGTGGAGCGGATGATGGCGAAATCCGGCCGTGGTTGGCAGATGCTGTTCGAACGCTCTCCCGACAAAGTTGAGGAGCTGCGCGCCGAGATGGCGCAGGTCGGCCAATATGTCGGCGTCGACATTTCCGAATTCCGCCGCATCGTGAATCAGGTGCAGAAGGGCGAAAAAGAGGCCCGACAGGCCAAGAAAGAAATGGTCGAGGCCAACCTGCGCCTCGTGATTTCGATCGCCAAGAAATACACCAACCGCGGCCTGCAATTCCTTGATCTCATTCAGGAAGGCAATATCGGCCTGATGAAGGCCGTCGATAAGTTCGAATATCGCCGCGGCTATAAATTCTCGACCTATGCGACCTGGTGGATCCGTCAGGCGATCACGCGGTCTATCGCGGATCAGGCCCGCACGATCCGCATACCGGTCCATATGATCGAGACGATCAACAAGCTGGTGCGCACCGGGCGTCAGATGCTGCATGAAATCGGTCGCGAACCCACGCCCGAAGAATTGGCCGAAAAGCTGCAAATGCCGCTTGAGAAGGTGCGCAAGGTGATGAAAATCGCCAAGGAGCCGATCAGTCTTGAAACGCCGATCGGCGACGAGGAAGACAGCCAGCTTGGCGATTTCATCGAAGACAAGAACGCAGTTCTGCCGCTGGATTCCGCCATTCAGGAGAACCTGAAGGAAACCACGACCCGCGTTCTGGCTAGCCTTACTCCGCGCGAAGAACGTGTGCTGCGGATGCGCTTTGGGATCGGGATGAACACTGATCACACGCTGGAAGAGGTCGGCCAGCAGTTCAGCGTGACCCGCGAACGGATCCGCCAGATCGAGGCGAAGGCGTTGCGCAAGCTGAAGCATCCCAGCCGGAGCCGCAAGCTGCGGAGTTTCTTGGATCAGTAAGAATTGCGCCCCCGCGAGGGGGCGTTTTCAATCCTCGGGGGCAAAATGAAAGCTTTGATGGTTGCCATTTCGCTGGCTTGCGCATCGCTCGCGGGCATCGCGCAAGCTGATGCCAAAAAGCAGTTTTACATCCCCGATAAGCCGGCAGGTTTGATCTACCTCTTCACCTGCAAGGCTGCCTCGAAAGATGAGGCAGCTGCAAAATGGGCGCAGGCTCGCGTGGTTTTTGAGAGCAAATATCGCGACACCGCCGCCAAGCTTGAGCTTGAGACCAAGGCGCAGCGCGCCACGGGCAAGCTGCCAAGCCAAGACGAGATGGCCGCCCACGACAAGCGCTTCAAGGCCCATAAACACGATCTTGACGCTGATCTGGCGCGGTTTGGCTGCCAAATGGACGGGCTGATGCACATGCCCTAAGCGCGCGTAGCATGATCCGTCTTTCGCAACGCCTATACGGCTGCTACCCTTGCCAAAACCCAGACGGAGCCTGCACATGACCCGCCTTCTACTCCTCGCCCCTTTCGCCCTCGCGGCTTGTCAGATGGATGGAATGTCCCCTGCGGGCGCGCCGCGCATGGATCAACAGGGCACCTGCTTTCTCTATGTAGTAGAGGAGGGCAATGAGCGCTACACGTTGGTGTCTGGCGTCGGCGATGGCACGCCCACACCCAAGGCGATTGTGAAAAAGGGGCTGACAGCCGGCGCGCTGGACGCAGCCTTTGCTCGCGAGCGCAAGACAATGGATATCAATCCCGAATGTCTGGCAATCGTGGCGACCGATCGCACGCAGGCCCGTCCTGCACCCAAGGTTGATGCCAAGCCCAAATCCTGATGCACCGCGCCTTTGAGATCGCAACACGCGGCCCGGGCCTGTATGAGTTCACCCGCGACGTTGCCGCTTGGGTTGCGGGATGCGACCGTGACGAGGCGCTGCTGAGTTTGATGGTGCGCCACACCTCGGCCAGCCTGCTCATTCAGGAAAATGCAGACCCCGAGGTACGCAGCGATCTGACCGAATTTTTCCATCGCCTCGTGCCGCCTACAACCGACCCATCGATGGCCTATATCACCCACACCTATGAAGGGCCCGATGATATGCCAGCCCATATCAAGGCGTCTCTTTTGCCGGTGAGCTTGCAGATTCCCATCATTTCTGGCCGGATGATGCTTGGAACATGGCAAGGAATTTACCTTTTCGAACATCGCACCGCCCCGCACCTCCGTGAGGTGATCGCCCTGTTGCGTTGAGTCCGTCCGGCCACATCCTGCCGCCATATCTAGCGCGTTCACATTTTTTCTACCCAAATCTTTGGGGGTGGGCTAAGGTCTTGTGGGTAAGCGGGGCGTAAAGACCCTAGATAGCGGCGGGACAAGGAAAAAGGGGGATGCCATGCGCTGCCCATTTTGTGGAAATGTCGATACTCAGGTGAAAGATAGCCGCCCGGCCGAGGATCATGTTGCGATCCGGCGTCGGCGGTTTTGCCCGGCATGTGGTGGTCGTTTCACGACCTATGAACGGGTGCAACTGCGCGACCTGGTGGTCATCAAGACCTCTGGCAAGCGCGAAGATTTTGATCGTGACAAGCTTGAACGCTCGATCCGGATCGCGATGCAAAAACGCCCCGTTGATCCGGAACGCATTGATCAGATGATCTCGGGTATCGTGCGCCGACTGGAAAGCATGGGGGAGACTGATATTTCTTCCAAGATCATCGGTGAGATCGTGATGGAGACATTGGCGCGGATCGATACCGTTGGCTATGTGCGTTTTGCAAGCGTTTACAAGAACTTCCAAGAAGCAGACGATTTCGACAAATTCGTCTCCGAACTGCGCCCGCCGATTGGTGGCGACGGCGAGTGAGCGAGGCCGACCGTCGGTTCATGCGGCTTGCGCTTGGGCTTGCGGCGCGGGGTTTGGGCAATGTGTGGCCCAACCCGGCTGTCGGCTGCGTGATCGTCAAAGAGGGGCGGATCGTGGGGCGCGGATGGACGCAGCCCGGCGGTCGCCCGCATGCCGAGGTGCGCGCGTTGGCGCAAGCGGGCGCGGCTGCGCAAGGCGCGACCGTCTATGTCACGCTTGAGCCCTGCGCCCATCACGGAAAAACCCCACCTTGCGCCGAAGCGCTGATCGCGGCCAAGGTGGCTCGGGTCGTCACGGCGCTGCAAGATCCCGATCCGCGCGTGAAAGGGGCAGGCCACGCCAAGCTGCGCGCGGCGGGGATCGCGGTCAGCGAGGGCGTTCTTGAGGCTCAGGCGCGCGCCGCACAAGCCGGATTTTTGACCCGCATCACCAAGGCGCGGCCATGGCTGGCCCTGAAACTAGCCACGAGCTTTGACGGGCGCATAGCGACCGCAAGCGGTGAAAGCCAATGGATTACCGGCCCGCAAGCGCGCGCCCATGTGCATGCGCTGCGGGCGCAATTTGATGCGGTGATAGTGGGGGGCGGCACGGCGCGCGCCGATGACCCGCTGCTCACCGTGCGCCGCTTTCAGCCTAAACTTGCGCCAGTGCGCGTGGTGGCAAGCAAGGGGCTCGACTTGCCGCGCAACGTCTTGGCGGGGTCGCTGGAACAGGCGCCGCTATGGCTGCTGCATGGTCCCGATGCGCCTGCGGAGGCGCGCGCCTTCTGGCGCAGCGCGGGGGCCGAGTTGCATGAGATTTCAGTTTCCGATCAACAGCTTGATCTTGAAGCTGCGCTGCAGGCTCTTGGAACGCTCGGTCTGACGCGGGTATTTTGTGAAGGCGGGGGCGCGTTTGGTGCGGCTTTGTTGCGCGCGAGCCTTGTGGATGAATTGATTGGCTACACTGCGGGCCTTGCTTTGGGGTCAGAGGGGCGGCCCGGCTTGGGGGCGCTTGGTCTTGCTCGGCTTGGCGATGCGGCGCGTTTCGAATTGGTGGAAAGCCGGGCGATCGGTGGCGATCTCTATCACCGCTGGCGTCGCCAGACCCACGCATAAGAGGCAAAAACCCCCTGTAGTTTCGCGATGCTTCGGTTGAAAGGGCCTGGCCGGGGCAGGCGACCCGAGGCCAAGCGTTCAACTGCGACCTCGACCGGGCAGGGCAACCCGCTGATCGGGTCGCGATAGCGCGGGTATGCAATCAGCGCGGCATGCACCAGCTGCACCAGATCGGGCCGCGCTTTGCGCCGATCCGGTACCACACCCAGATCGCGCGTAAGCCCCCAGCCTGCGTAAAACGGCGCACCAGTCGTGGTCACCCTCTTGCCCCGCAACAGCGCCTCAAAACCCAAAAGCGAGGTCATGGTCCAGACCTCGTCAACCGCATCGATCAACGCGATAGGGTCGGATTTGTGCAAGACTAGATCGGCATATTTAAGCGCTTCTTCATCGCTCAAATGGCCAAGGCGCAGCCCTGCCTCAACATCCGGGTGAGGTTTAAAAAGAACAATCGCATCGGGGTTTTCCGCCCGCACTTTTGCCAATAACATCGCATTTGTGCAAACTTCGCCCGCGCCGAGACGAATGGAGGCGTCGTCTTCGACTTGCCCTGGCACCAGAATACGGTGGCCTTCAGGCAAGTCTGGCATATCGCCGCCAAGGTTGTATTTCGACAATTTCATGTCGCGCAGATATGCGATCAACCGCTCTGTGCGCATCCGTTCCCCGGGGGGCGGCTCTTGCGCGATAAGAGCTTCTAGGTCGCTTGGCTTGCTCGGATCATAATAGATACCCGTACGATCCCGGATCAGCGAAATCGGAGCAATCAGATCGGCACCCAAGCCGCGTGAGCGCAAGAACCCATCTTCCAGATTGATCACATTGTCTGCCTGCGCGTCGCTCTGGCGCGAGGCCCAGCACAGATAGGGGCGGACAGGATCACGATGGCGACCAAAGCGCACCCGCCCGTAGCGTCCGAAAAACTGCCGCAGATGGGCGCGTTTCCAAAGCGACATGGACCCCATGACATAGCCGTTGCGATCTTCGCGCCATGCCCGCACTTCGGCCTCAAGATGATCCACAGCCGCTTCGAAACTGCAAATCTGGCCGCGACACGGATCAAACCATGTTGGTGCGAGGATATGGGACACTGCGAAGATTTGCGCGCGCGTCACTTTGCGTTCGCGGCGCGCGACGGGATTTTCATCCAGCGTAAGCCCCCATCCCGCATAGAAAGGCTGGCCAAAGACCCGCGGTTTATGCCCGGCCAAGATCGCCTCATAGCCCATCAATGACGACACGGTATAGACCGCAATCGCGCCCTCAAGCAGCGCCCAAGGCGATATGGGGGCGTCGCAAATCCGCGTGTTAGCATCTCCGCTTTGGGCATCGAAATGCCCCGGGCGATGCCCGTCACGGCTTTCGGGATGGGTCTTGATGATGATCGGCACTGTCGGATTTTCGATCCGCGCCACCGCCAACATCTCGCGAAACATCGCGGCATTCCCACGCCCATGAGTGATCGAGGCATCGCCACGGGTCTGATCTATGACCAAGACATAGCCGGGTTCGGGCGCAGGCAGGTCAGGATCGAAATTGTTGTATTTCGACAAGTTCAGGGCCTTGATCCGCGCCATTCCATCGCGTGCACGTTGTAAAATGGCAGTATCGTCAAGCGGCTCGCTTGCCAGAAGGCGTTCCATGCGGGACGGTGTCGTGCTGTCGAAATGTACGCCGTCCGGGTCGATGAGCACGCCAAGCGGTGCCTCGCCCGCGCGCCCCGGATGGATCGAGCGCAAGAACGCATCCTCAAGACGGATCAAACCAGCCCCGTATTTCGCCGCAACCGCCTCGCCGCGTGCAGCAAAGGGCGAGCGGCCCCATACCATCACCTGATCGTCGGGTTTGGGCAGGCCGACGCGCAACTGATAGCCCGACGCGCGCAAGATGGTGCGTAGGCGTTTCTGGCGTAGCAACCCGCCGTTATAAAAGAAAAGCCGCCGGGAGTGGCTCCCGGCGGCTCTTCGTTCCTGGAATGCGCTCATAGTTTCCCAGCGAGCGTGTTGAGCGTATTTACCGTGCCAATCGGAGCCGTCAGTGCGGACAGCGTTTTCTGCCATTGCACGAAGGGCGCTTCGGTCACATAGACCGTGTCACCATCACGGATCGCGAAGTCGCGGGCCATGAACATGCCATTCGGTTCGGTCAGATCGAGCACATAGATCATGCGCTGATCGCCCACCAAATCGCTGCGTCCAAGTACTTTCATTGCGATATCGGCCGACTCGTTGCGCAGCACGAAAACACCGGTTGGATCGGCGAGGTTGGATTGCAGTCCGCCCACGGTCGCGATCGCCTCAAGCGCCGAGAGCGTCTGCGTTTCGAACGGCACGCGCGCTTGGCTGCCCGTTGCCCCGAGCGCGGTGAAGGCGCGCTGGTCTTTCTCGACCAAAATCACGTCATTGGCGCGCAGCGCGATGTCCATTTTCGGATTGTCGTACAGATCTTTGAGCCAAACCGACTCTGCAAGATTGCCGCGTTTGACGGTGATCCGGGCCACTTCGGCGGGGATCGACACGCCGCCCGCATGCGCCAGCATTGCCGACAGCGTGCGGGTTGGGCGCTCGATCGGATACACGCCTTGGCCATTGATTGCGCCCATCACCGACACGGTCGCACCATCGCCCGCCGTGCGGGTGACCAACACCTGTGGATCGGGCGTTTGGGCGTCAAGTTTGGAGGTGATGACGCGGCGCAACCCATCGGGTGTGTTGCCCGCAGCTTTGATACGCCCCGCATAGGGAACGAAAATATAGCCCGCGCCATCGACCTGCACCTGTTGCAGTTGGGTGGCGTTGGTGCCCTTGCCAGCGAGCAGCCCGTCATCGACGTTTTCCCAGATCGTCAGGCTCAGCGTGTCGCCAGGACGGATCGTATCCGACCCGATCGGCCCGGCATTGATGAAATTCGACGAAAACCCGAGCGAGGGTTGCACGGCCGTTTCGCGCGTGACGAAATCATTCACCTTGACGACAAAGGCATCGCCTTTGCGCATTACGGAGCCTGAGAAAATTTCACGTTTATTGGGTCCGGGCCGCGGAAGGGCACAAGACGCCGTCAAAAGCGTTGCGGAAAGGCCCGTCAAAACGGCCCTCCTGGTCGTATTTGCTGTCACTGCTCGAGCTCCTTTTTCGGGATGCTGCTTGTTGTTTTGCAGCCACGCTACTCAAAAAGCTGACAAAAAACCAGTTCTACTATTTTACAACCCGCAACTGTTGCCGAGGTGCCGCTTTGCCTTGCGAGAGCGCATCATAGGGGTCTTCGAGGGCCAAGATCATATCCACCACTTGGCGCAAAAGCGCGCGTCTGGCACGGGCCGAGTAGAAGCCGCCGGGCACTTGGCTGGTTTCCAGAAGGTAGTGACGATAGTCGCGATAGGCGCGCGCATCGGGCCGGGTGGGGGCGTGAAAAAACGCCTCGATCGGTTGAGCCGAGGTAAATTCCGGCTTGTCGAACACCGCCCGGCCAAAGCATTTCACGGGCAAGCCGCGCCACAGCGCTTGCTGGGCTGCGGTCGAATTCACCGTAACCGCCGAGCGCGCCTGCGAGAGCAGCCCCGCCAGCTTGCCACCGCGCACGAAATGCACCCGTTCGCGCAGCCCCAGCCGGTCGGCAGCGCTCAAAATGGCGTCGCGGATCGGGGCGCGTCCATCTTCGAGCGGATGCGCCTTGAACACGAGGTGGTGGTGGCGCGGCGCGCCGTTGGTAAAGCCTGCCATCACGGTGTCGATAAACTCGGTCTGGCTGGTGAACTGCGAATGCATCTGAAAGCTGGCATCATGTTCTAGCTGCAACAGCACCAAATGATAGGGAAATCCGCCATATTTGATCCGCGCGGTCGCGATCTGGCGCTCCATCATATGCAACGGCAAAAGCATCAGCCGGTTCAGCCAAAGGCGGAATTCAGCAATGACGGACAGGCTGCGATGGGGGCGGAATTTGCGATAGGGTCCGTTTCGCACCATCACGAAGAAATGGTAGAGTGCGCCGTAGAAAATATGGTGGCGCGTGTCGCCCCAGCGCGGCGGGGCATCGGGAAACTCGATCTCCATCCGTGCCAACGCGGCGCGCATCTGCGCCACGCTCATCTCCATCAGGCGCGAATGCCCATTTGATCCGCCGCGTTCGTAGCTCACCCAGTAGGGGCGCAAATAGCCCTCTTCAAAGACGTGCACGGTCAGCCCTGCTGCGCGCGCCGCCGCGACCGCTTGGGCGTGGATCGGGCGGGTGTCGCCATAGAGAACCAGATCGGTGATGCCCTTGTCTGCAATGAGTTGCGCGAAATGGGCAGGCCAGTCATCAGGCGCGCCCTGATAGCGGATCAGAGAGGCGCGATCGAACCAGAAATTCTCGTCGCCCTTGTTAAAGCTGACTCGCCAGACCGTGGCACCTGCGGCGCGCAACATCTTGCCCAACTGGTGAAAGAAGGGCCCATGAGGCCCTTGTAACAGCAGGAAGTGGCGGTCGGTTGCGGCAGTCATCGCAAGTCAGATCCTTAGGTTGCGCTTGGCAATCGCGCATTTGCGACATGAAGTCACTGGTATTTCGCTATTTTTAACGCCTGTTGCGGCAAATTTAGGGCGCAAACGCGAAGATGTGGTTAATTGCTGCAGGGTGTCTGTGCGCGCGCAACCTTGCAGCGGGGCCGCGCGCGGGCTAGTTGAAAGCCGCAATCTGAGGGGAGAGACCGATGTTTACCGGGATCGTGACCGATATCGGAGTGGTGCTGGAGCTAGAGCAACGCGGCGATCTGCGCGCGCGCATCGGCACGCAATATGACGTGGCCGGGATCGAGATTGGCGCGTCGATCGCTTGCGATGGCTGCTGTCTGACCGTGATCGCCACGGGCAGCACGCCGCAAAACTGGTTTGACGTTGAAATCTCGGCCGAGAGTCTGGCCAAGACCAATATCGGCGGGCGCGGCAACGATAGCAGCGGTGGCTGGCAGGTCGGCAAGCAGATCAACCTTGAGCGCGCGCTGAAAGTCGGCGACGAGCTCGGCGGGCATATCGTGTCGGGCCATGTCGATGGCGTGGCGCAGATCGAGGCGATGGTGGATGAGGGCGACAGCACGCGGTTTACCTTTCGCGTGCCCGAGGGTTTGGCGAAATTCATCGCGCCCAAGGGCTCGGTTGCGCTTAATGGCACCTCGCTGACGGTGAATGAGGTCGATGGCGACTGTTTCGGCGTCAACATCATTCCCCATACCAAACAGGTCACGAACTGGGGTCAGGCCAAGGCCGGTGATCGCATCAATCTCGAAATCGACACGCTCGCGCGCTATGTCGCGCGGCTGCAGGAGTGGCAGGTATGAACACGCCCAAACCAGTGGATAAATCCGGCACCCACGACGTTCCCGGTGCGGTTGAGAAAAGCCTGCGCGATGCGATCTCGCCCACCGAAGAGATCATCGAAGAGGCCCGCGCGGGTCGCATGGTCATTTTGGTCGATCACGAGGATCGCGAGAATGAGGGCGATCTGTATATTCCGGCTGAGAAATGCACTCCCGAGGCGGTGAATTTCATGGCCACCTTTGGGCGCGGTCTGATCTGCTTGCCGCTGACCGCCGAGCGGGTCGAGCAACTGGGGCTGCCCCCGATGGTGCGCGCCAATTCGATGCGCCACGAGACCGCATTTACCGTCACTATCGAGGCGCGCGAAGGCATCACGACTGGAATCTCGGCGCATGATCGTGCGCAGACAGTGGCCGTGGCGATCAACCCTGCAAAGGGTGCGCAAGATCTCGCAACACCGGGGCATGTATTCCCGCTGCGCGCGCGCGACGGCGGCGTGCTGGTGCGTGCCGGTCATACCGAGGCGGCAGTCGATGTCGCGCGTCTGGCTGGGCTGAAACCGGCCGGAGTGATCTGCGAGATCATGGGCGATGACGGCCACATGTCGCGCCTGCCCGAGCTGATCGCATTCGGCCAGAAACACGGCCTCAAAATTGGCACGATTTCCGACCTGATCGCTTATCGGCGCCGTCACGACAATCTCGTGCGCGAGGTCGCGCGTCAGCCCGTCACCTCCAGCCATGGCGGGGATTGGGAAATGCGCGTCTTTACCGATCAGGCCGAGGGTGTGGATCATATCGTGCTGGTGAAGGGCGATATCACCACGCCTGACCCGGTGCTGGTGCGCACTCATTCGCTCAATGTGCTGGATGATGTGCTGGGCATCGGTCCGGGCCCTTCGGACGAGGTGCGTCGCGCGATGGAGATCGTCGCGCGCGAGGGGCGCGGTGCGGTCTGCCTGTTCCGTGACCCCTCCGCCAAGCTGCTGCGCGAGGAAGAGCAAGGCCCGCGCACGATCAAACAGATCGGGCTTGGTTCGCAGATCCTGTCCTCGATGGG
Organism: uncultured Thioclava sp.; assembly: GCF_913064665.1. GTDB lineage: Bacteria > Pseudomonadota > Alphaproteobacteria > Rhodobacterales > Rhodobacteraceae > Thioclava > Thioclava arctica. The sequence goes on along the minus strand of NZ_CAJYBT010000019.1, from coordinate 24,720 downwards.
GCTGCATGACCTGATTTTGCTGACCGATAACCCGCAGACGAAATATGTCGGCCTTGAGGCTTACGGGCTGCGCATCGTCGGCACACAACCGATTACGGAGGGCTGACCCATGGCGTCAAACGAGACCCATCACATCCTTGATCTGCCCAGCTTCGACGGTGCGCCCCGCCTGCTGATCGTCGTCGCGCCCTATTACAAGGACATCGCCGACAATCTGGTTGCGGGCGCGCGCGCCACGGCCAAGCAGGCAGGTGCGCATGTCGATCTGATCGAGGTGCCCGGCGCGCTGGAAATTCCCACGGCGATCGCAATGGCCGCGCGCATGGCCGATTACGATGGCTTCGTCGCGCTGGGCTGCGTGATCCGGGGGGAGACCACGCATTACGACACCGTTTGCAACGATAGTTCGCGCGGCTTGACGCTGCTCGGACTTGAGGGAATTTGCATCGGCAATGGCATCCTGACGGTCGAGACCTATGATCAGGCGGCGGTGCGCGCCGACCCTGCAGATCAAAACAAAGGTGGCGGTGCGGCGGCTGCGGCCTTGCATCTGATCTCATTGTCGCGCAAATGGGCTCGCCGGACGAAGGGTATCGGGTTCAAACCTACCGAGTCCTTTCGCATCGCCGGCGAGCCAGACGGATCGAGCAACGCATGACTGAGCACAGCGCCGAAGACGCGCCCAAGCGCCCCAAACCCACGCTGGAAGAAAAGCGCCAGATGAAATCTGCCTCGCGGCTTTATGCCGTGCAGGCGCTGTTTCAGATGGAGGCCGCAGGGCAGGGCGCAGATCGCGTGCGCGCTGAATTTGAGACCCATCGCTTTGGCGCAAGCTACGAAGATCAGGGCGAGATGGCCGAGGGCGATACCAACCTGTTTCGCCGTCTGATTGATGATGCGGTAACCTGGCAGGCCAGGATTGACCAAGCGACGGATCAAGCCTTGGTGGCGAAATGGCCGATCGACCGGATCGACCCGGTGCTGCGCGCGCTGTTTCGTGCGGCTGGCGCAGAACTGTCGACCCCCGCGACCCCGCCCAAGGTTGTGATTACCGAATTCGTTGATGTGGCGCGCGCCTTCTTTCCCGAGGGAAAAGAGCCGAAATTCGTGAATGCCGTGCTGGATCATATGGCGCATGCATTGCGCCCCGACGCGTTCTGAACCGCCCTTTTGCGCGTTTGCGACCACTTGCCACGGGCCAATTGCCGCCGATTAAGGGTGTTTCAACGAATCCCCACTAGAATTCGGGCAAATCTGCGTTACTCTCAGGGTAAGCAAAGGGGTTTCATCATGCCTGAACTCGTCCACCTCTATATCAAGAACGTTATCTTTGGCTTTTTCATTGCACTGGCCTTTGTCGGCCTGCTGCTGTGGTTCAATATTGGCAATCTGTGGCACCTGATCTCGACCTCCGACATCGGCTATATCGCGGTCGCGCTGCTGGTTGTGTTCAACACGGTGGTGTTTTCCGGCGTGCAATTTGCCATCGCGGTGATGCGCATGGCCTCGGAAGATGACGGGGCTTCGGGGGGCAAGCGCGACGCGATTCCCACGATGCACGCCGCTGAACGCTTGGCGATTCGCATCCCCGTGGAAGAGGGGCGCACGCGGCGCCAGATTGATCAGCAACTCAAACGCCGTCGCTGATACCCGCGACTGCCGACGTTATCGTGATATTGCAAAAGCCCCGTCCGATCCGGCGGGGCTTTGTGCTGCGCAGAACGCGCTTGGGTGACGGAAACCGCAGCAACCGTGGAAGGCGAGAGTTCCCGGGAGACCTGAAAGATCAGGTGGGCGCCAGATAACAAGGCCAGGGCCACGACAGAGCCAGCCCCCTCAGGAAAGGTATAGGCCACTGGAAAAGGGCCTCACACGCATCGAGCAGTAACCGTCGCCCCACAGATAGGCGCACAAACACGCGCCGACAAGGGGGACGCAAGCAGCTTCAGCAAAGCGTCGCCACTGCGACATCTTGGCACTTAGGCACGGCGCGCGCGTCCCGTATCCTAGCGCGATCAAGACGCGCGAACAGGATGATGCCATGAGCGAGACAGAGACAGCGCAGGCCCCTCCTGCGCGCGCCGGAATTGGCCCGGTATTGGAGCGGATCTGGCGCGTCGAGGCGCTGCGATACGAGGTCTTGGCGGCGTTCTTGTTGCTGCCGGTTCTGGTCGCAGGCCATGCGCGCGCGATTGATTATGTCCTGTATTTCCTGCTGGTTGCGGCGCTTTTTGTCGCCGAGATGTTTCGCACGCTTGCCGAGGATTTGCTGCGTTTGATTCCGCCAGAGGGTCTGGCACAGGCCGCCCTGATTGCGCGCGGCGCAAGCCTTGGCACAACGATTTTGCGCGCCTGTATCGTTGTGCTTTTGGGCTGGGTGTTGCTTGGCTGAAAGCGCCAGCGTAGCGGGGGCTAGACAGATGTTCGCGTTTCGTTCATCTTGGTGGGATGATGCTGCAGACACCCCTTTCCGATCTTGCGCCGGGTCAGGTTCTGGCCCGGGGGATGGCGCGCGCTTTGGCCGATCTGCGCTATGACAGCCTGCCCGAGATGAAGCTGCGCCCCCGCCTGCGCGCCGATCTGATGGCGCTGGGCCATAAGGGCGAAATCTGGATCGTCGAGTGCAAATCAAGCCGCGCAGATTTTCGCGCCGACAAGAAATGGCAGGGCTATCTTGAGTGGTGTGATCGCTATTTCTGGGCGGTCGATGGCGATTTCCCGACCGATCTGTTGCCCGAGGGCACAGGGCTGTTCATCGCCGATGGCTATGGCGGCGAGATGATCCGCGAGGCGCCGTTTCACAAACTCGCCCCCGCTCGGCGTCGCGTCATCACGCTGGATTTTGCCCGTGCCAGCGCAAGGCGATTGCAGCGTTTGTGCGATCCGGGGATCGGCATGCTTTAGCGCTTGCCGGGTTTGCCCTTGCTGTTCATCTCGCGCGCGGCTTGCGCGGCGGCTTGCAGTTCTTCGGCGATTTCATCGGCCTCGTCGGGGTCGAAATCCAGTGGCAATTCAATGCCATCCGCCTCAACATACAGCCGTACCATCCCCAATGAGGTCGGCCCGATCTGAATATTGGCGGCGATGTCGCTTTCTTTGTCGATGCCCATGCGGATTCTCCTCGTCTGCGGAACGGAAAGCTCAGGTAACGCTGTGTGCGCCGTCCCGCAAGCCCTGCGTCCAATTTCCTGTCAAAGCGGGCTTGCATTCCGCGCGCGCCCGGTCTATCCCCGCCGCCAGTGCCGCCTTAGCTCAGTTGGTTAGAGCGCTGGATTGTGGATCCAGAGGTCCCCCGTTCAAGCCGGGGAGGCGGTACCATCTCTCTCTTACCTGATATGTTCCCCCGCGCGCTTGTAATCGGGCGGCGGCTGGCTGGTTTGCGTCTGCGCCAAGCCGGGATGCGCACGCCAAACAGGCCGGGCTATGTGGGACCTAATGTCACAGATGACAAAAAAGTGACGATTTGAGGGAACGCGTTCTATACATCGGCGTTCGACGAACAGAGCATTCAGAATAGATACTTGTCTGGGACACCGTTTGTTAACGATTTGCGTGCACATTGAGGGCGCAAAAGTTCAACAATAGGCTTCCGGGGTGGTAAAAACAGGACAGGCTTTGACAGTGACGTGCCAAAAAGATACCGCGAATGACTGCGGGCGCTGCAAAGTGCTGATCGCCGAGGATGAGGCGGTCGTGGCCCTTGATCTGCAATTGATGTTTGAAGATTTTGGAGCGCTCGTTCTTGGCCCCTGTGCCACCTTGCGCGCGGCTATGTCCCAGATCGCCCAAGAGCTGCCCGACGCGGCGGTGCTTGATGTGATGCTCGCAGATGGGGAGGTTTATGCTTTGGCCGATCGGCTGCGCGATGCGGGGGTGAGGCTGGTGTTTCATTCCGGTCATGCCAATCCGGACGAATTGCTCGAACGCTACCCGGGGGCTGTGATTTGCCCCAAACCCGCACATCCCGCCGAGATCGAGGCCAAGCTGAAAGCTCTGATGCAGGCACCTGCGCTCTCTCAGTCTCACGTCGATGGGTCGCGCCTGCAGGCCTAGGGGGGATTCGCCTCAAGGTGATCGATAAAGGCGCGCATCGCCCGGCTGACATGGTGATCGCGATGGCGCAGCGCGTAAAAGGCGCGCGGCGGCAACGTCACACCCCAGTCATGCAGCGCCCCCGTCGCGAGTGAGCGCGCGATGACATGGGCCGATAGAATCGTGAGCCCCGCACCAGCCTCCACCGCACTCATCACCGCCTCGTTTGAGGGCAGGACCAGCGCCGCCTCGACCACGTCGGGCGGCACCCCCAACCCCGTCATCGCGGCCTGTGCGTTTGAGCGCGTGCCCGAGCCCGCTTCGCGCAGCACCCAAGGCTGCGCGGCAAGGCTCGTTTGGCGCACCGGCTGTTCGGGCGGCGGGTGCGCGCTCACAAGCCGCATCCGATCCGCCCCGACCTGACGGCGCACCAATTGCGCCTCGTCGATATGCCCCTCGACGAAGGCCAGATCATAGCCGCCCGCGCGCAGCTGCGCGCCCGCCTCCTCGCTATTGCCGATATCAAGCGTAAAGGTGATGCCGGGAAAGCGCACGCGAAACGCCGCAAGATGGGGGGGCAGCCAATAGCCAGCAATCGTCTGGCTTGCGATCATCCGGATATGGCCGCGTGCCAGCCCCCGTGTTTCGGCCAACGCGGCCTCGGCCTCGGCAATCTGAGCCAACACCGCGCGCGCTTCGGGCAGGAAGGCGCGCCCCTCTTGGGTCAAGGCAATCCCACGCCCGACCCGGTCAAACAGCTTGACCTCATGGCGATTTTCAAGCGCGGCAATCGCTGCCGACGCTGTCGATTGCGTCATGTTTAAGACCTGCGCGGCGCGGGTCATGTGCTCCATCTCGGCGACGGTGACAAAGACTCGGAGCTGTTCGGGGGTCATCGCGACCTCATTGATCGAGAAATACGATCATAATAACAAAAACATTTTGTTTGAACAATGATTGGCGCGGCGCAATTAAGGTCTCACCAAGCAAGACACCTGTTTTGACAAAGGACCGCTCCGATGGCTCTCGAACTTTGCATGCCCCAAGCCCTGCGCCACCCCAATGCGCAGATGCGCAAGCTGGCGCCCGGTGTTGTGCTGAGCGCGGGCGTTGGGGCCTTGGCGGTGCTCGGGGGGCAGGTTGAGAGCGTGCTCTTTCGCGCGCAGTGGCTGGAGCCGCTGGTGCTGGCGATCCTGTTTGGTGCAGTGCTGCGCACGCTTTGGGCGCCGGGTACGCAGTTCAGCGCCGGCATCCGCTTTTCCGCCAAGACGGTGCTGGAAATCGCGATCGTGCTGCTCGGGGCCTCGGTGAGCGCGCAGACGTTGCTGGCGGTCGGGCCCGAATTGCTGATTGGGATTGTCGCGGTGGTGGCGCTTGTGGTGCCGGGGTCTTACCTGCTGGGGCGCGCCTTTGGGTTGCCTGCGCGGATGGCGCTGCTGATTGCCTGTGGCAACGGGATTTGCGGCAATTCCGCGATTGCCGCTGTCGCCCCGGTGATTGAGGCCGATAGCGATGATGTCAGCGCCTCCATCGCGTTTACCGCAGTGTTGGGGGTAGCGGTCGTGCTGGGCCTGCCGTTTTTGGGGGCGGCGCTGCACATGCCCGCTTTTCACTACGGGATTCTTTCGGGTCTGACGGTCTATGCCGTGCCTCAGGTGCTGGCGGCAGCCGCGCCGATGGGAACTGCGGCCATTCAGATCGGCACGCTGGTAAAGCTGGTGCGCGTGCTGATGCTGGGGCCGATCACGGTGGTGCTGTCGCTGCTTGCGGCGGGCCTGCCGGCTGAAGGACGCCGGGTGCGTGATGCCTCGGATGTGGAGCAAGCGCCTGCGCGCAAAGGCTTTATGCCGCCGCTCTTTATCTTGGGCTTTCTGGCGATGATTGCGCTGCGCTCGTTCGGGGCGATCCCGCAGGCTGCACTCGCGCCGATGGATCACGCCGCCTCGGTCTTTACGGTGATTGCGATGGCGGCGCTGGGGCTGGGGGTGGATGCGCGTGCGGTGGCAGCGGCGGGGCCGCGGGTGATTGCGACGGTGACGCTGTCGCTGGTGCTGTTGGTGGTGCTCGGGCTGGGTCTGCTGCTGCTGATCGGTGGCTGAGGCCAAATGAAAACCGCGCGCCGAAAATGACGGGCGCGCGGTTCCTGTTTCAAGAGAGCTCCAAAGCTCAGGCCTGCGCGACCTCCCACATGCCTTGCGCTTTCACCTTCTCATAGGTCTCATCCAGCGCCTTGCGCGCGCGCTCGATCAGAAGGTCGATTTCGCCGCGCGAGATCACCAGCGGCGGCGAGATGATCATGCGATCCCCGACATGGCGCATCACCAGGTTATTGGCAAAACAGCGCTCGCGGCAGATCAACCCGACGGTGCCCTCTTTGGCGGCAAATTTCGCGCGGCTCGCCTTGTCTGGCGTCAGCGCGATAGAGGCCATCATGCCCACGATCTTGGCCTCGCCCACCATCGGATGATTGGTCAGCGCCTCCCATTTCGCCTTCAAATAAGGGCCGGTATCGGCGCGCACCGTGTCGATGATCTTCTCGTCTTCCAGAATGCGCAGGTTTTCCAGCGCAACGGCTGCGGCAACCGGATGGGCGGAATAGGTGTAGCCATGGGCGAACTCGTCGCTATTGATCACGCTGGCGACCTCATCAGAGACCATCGAGCCGCCAATCGGGAGATAGCCCGAGGAGAGGCCCTTGGCGATGGTCATTATGTCAGGGCGCAGATCAAAGGTCTGGCTGCCAAACCAATTCCCGGTGCGCCCAAAGCCGCAGATCACCTCGTCGGCGATGAACAGGATGCCATATTTATCAAGGATGCGGCGGATTTCGGGCCAGTAGCTGTCGGGGGGAATGATCACGCCGCCCGCGCCCTGCACGGGTTCGGCGATAAAGGCGGCGACCTTATCTTCGCCGATTTCGAGAATCTTTTCCTCAAGCTCGCGGGCGCGCATCAGACCGAACTCTTCGGGAGTCATATCGCCGCCCTCAGACCACCAGTCGGGCTGGTTGATATGCACGATGCCCGGAATCGGCAGGCCACCCTGCTTGTGCATCCCCTTCATGCCACCAAGGCTGGCCGCCCCCATCGTCGAGCCGTGATAGCCGTTCCAGCGCGAAATCACGACGGTCTTTTCCGGCTTGCCCTTGAGCGCCCAATAGACCCGCACCATGCGCAGGTTGGTGTCGTTGGAATCGGACCCCGAACCGTTGAAGAACACATGGTTCAGATCGCCCGGCACGATTTCGGCCAGCTTGGCGGCCAGATGAATCGCGGGCGGGTGGCTGGTTTGGAAGAATGTATTGTAGAACGACAGTTGGCGCATCTGGCGCGCGGCCACCTCGGCCATTTCTTCGCGTCCGTAGCCGATATTGACGCACCACAGCCCGGCCATCCCGTCGAGGATTTCGATGCCGTCGCTATCGGTCAGATAGACCCCTTGCGCACGCGTGATGATGCGCGCGCCCTTGGCGTTCAACTCATCGCCATCGGTGAAAGGATGCATGTGGTGGGCGGCGTCTAGCGCTTGCAGTTCGGCGGTGGGCAGATGATTTTCCGACATGAGGGCATCCTTTGATAGGGGTGGGGGCAGGCGGGCGCGGGCGACTCGCCACCGCGCTTGCCTGCAATCTGCTTTCACATAATATGATCAAATTTGCGAGGTCAAGAAACCTTGAGCGCGCCGGGTGCGATAGTGCCATTGGGATTGAGTAAAACGGCGCGGATATTATCCATGCCCTGCGCGATATCCTGCGCGATCGCTTGTGCCGCTGCATCGCTATCGCCTGCACGCAGCGCGGCGATCGTTTCCTGATGCTTGTCGGGTAGATGCTGGGTGCCAAAGCGGCCGCAAATCACGCGCAGCGAGGGCGAAGAGCGCAGCCAGAAACTGTTCACCGCCGATAGCAAGATATCCGATTGCGCGGCGCGATAGAGGGTCATGTGAAAGCGGTAGTTCATTTGCAGATAGCTTTTCACATCGCCCCGCTCGATCGCGACATCCAACGTCGTGTCGATCGTGCAAAGCTCGGAAATCAACGAAGCTGTTACGTTTTTCGATGCCATTCGGACCAATTCCGGCTCCAGCGCGACGCGCGCAAAGCGTAGCTCGTCGATCTGGGGCAGGGTCAGCACGGGCACCGAGACCCGTCGATTGCCCTGAAAGTGCAACGCCCCTTCCGAAGTCAGCCGCCGGATCGCCTCACGCACCGGGGTGGTGGAACCGCCCAGAACTTCCGCGAGACCTTGAATGGTGACTGGCTGACCGGGCGCAAGATCGCCGCACAGAATCATATTGCGCAATGCGCTGTAGATGTTCAGATGAGCAGGACGCTTTTCCACCTCGATACTGGTCACCTGTCATCCTCGCCTTTTCCGATTGCCCGAATTCGCATCATGTTCCTTGAAAAAACGGGACACCACCGGGCAAGAATGGAACATGACGTAGAAAGATACTTGATTTGATCAAATAATACCGCAAGGCTGTCATGTAAAGAACAACCAACAGGGAATGAAAATGTTCAAATCGCTCCTACCGGCCGCTCTTCTTGCAGTTTGCGCCACTGCTGTCAGCGCTGAAGAAGTGCACGTTTACAACTGGTCCGACTATATCGACGAGTCGCTGCTGAAGAAGTTCGAAGACGAGACCGGCATCAAGCTGATCTATGACGTGTTTGATTCCAACGAGGTGCTGGAAACCAAACTGCTGTCGGGCAATTCGGGCTATGATGTGGTTGTGCCCACCGGCTCGTTTATCGAGCGCCAGATTCAGGCGGGCGTGTTCCAAAAGCTCGACTATTCCAAGCTGCCCAATGCGAAATACCTTTGGGACAAGATCAAAGATCGCACCGCACAATATGACCCCGGCAACGCCTATTCGATCAACTATATGTGGGGCACGACCGGGCTTGGCATCAATGTCGACAAGGTCAAAGCCGCGCTGGGCGACGATGCGCCGGTTGACAGCCTTGCATTGATTTTCGATCCCAAGAACATCGAAAAGCTGCAGAAATGCGGTGTGATGATGCTGGATGCTCCGACCGAGATGATCCCGGCCGCGCTGCGTTATCTGGGCGAAGATCCGAACTCCAAAGATCCGGCGGTGATCGCCAAGGCCGAGCCCGTGCTAGAGGCTGTCCGCCCCTATGTGCAGAAATTCAACAGCTCGGAATATATCAACTCGCTCGCCAATGGCGATATCTGCGTGGCCTTCGGCTGGTCGGGTGACATTCTACAGGCGCGTGATCGCGCTGATGAGGCTGATAACGGTGTTCACATCGCCTATCACATCCCCAAAGAGGGGGCGCTGATGTGGTTTGACCAGATGGCGATCCCGGCCGATGCGCCCAATCCGGAAGGCGCGCTGAAGTTCCTCAACTTCATCATGGACCCGAAAAACGTTGCCGCCGCGTCGAACTACGTGAACTACGCCAACGGCAATCTGGAATCGCAGAAATATCTGGATAAATCCGTTCTGGACGATCAGGCGATCTACCCGGACGCGGCGACAATGGACAATCTCTACACGGTCACGGCCTATCCGCCGAAAGTGCAGCGGATCGTGACGCGCCTGTGGACCAAGATCAAATCGGGCACCTGATTTGATGTGATGACCATCCGCGCCGGGGCAACTCCCGGCGCGGTTTTCGTTTCCCTTTAAGACTTCGAGGCACGCATGGCGCAGGCAAAGCCGCAAATCGTTTTTGACCCTTGGAACGACCCAAAGGCCAAGCCGCTGATCCAATGTCGCTCGATCACCAAACGGTTCGGCGATTTCACCGCCATCGATAATATCGATCTCAATATCTACGAGAAAGAATTCTTCGCGCTGCTTGGCCCTTCAGGCTGTGGCAAGACGACCCTGATGCGCATGCTGGCCGGGTTCGAAACGCCTACCGAGGGCAAGATCACCATCGACGGGCAGGATGTGGCGCAAGTGCCGCCCAACAAGCGCGCCGTGAACATGATGTTCCAAAGCTACGCGCTGTTTCCCCATCTCTCGGTCTGGGAAAATATCGCCTTCGGTCTGAAACGCGAAGGGGCCTCCAAAGAGCGTATCGAGGAACGTGTCGCCGAGATGCTGCGCCTCACCCGGCTCGAGAAATTCGCGCGCCGCAAGCCGCACCAGATTTCGGGCGGGCAACGTCAGCGCGTGGCGCTGGCGCGATCCTTGGCCAAGGCCCCCAAGCTGTTGCTTCTGGATGAGCCGCTGGGCGCGCTGGACAAAAAGCTGCGTCAGGACACTCAGTTTGAACTGATGGATATTCAGGAACGCACCGGCACGACCTTTGTGATTGTCACCCATGATCAGGAAGAGGCGATGACCGTCGCCTCGCGCGTCGCGGTGATGAATGCGGGCGTGATCATGCAAATCGCGACCCCTGCCGATATTTATGAACAGCCAAATTCGGTCTATGTCGCTGATTTCATTGGCGATGTGAATATTATCGAGGGCAATGCCTCGGTCGATAAAAGCGGTCCCGAAGGCGCGGTGAGTATCGCCTATGCCGAGGGCCAAGACCCGGTGCATGCGGTTGCCACCACCCCGGTGACCGAGGGCGCGCGAGTGTTTTACGCAATCCGCCCCGAGAAGATCACCGTCAGTCATAAGCCAGATCCCGACCGCGCCAACCACGCCTTCGGCAAGATCATCGACATCGCCTATCTGGGCAATATCTCGACCTATCGGGTGGAACTGGCCAGCGGCAAGGTGATCTCGGCGACGATGACCAATGCGCGCAGACTTGAGCGGCGCGCCTTCACCTGGGAGGACGAGGTCTGGCTAAGCTGGACGCGCACCGCTGGCATCGTGTTGACGAATTAAGGGAGGGAACGGGATGAATCTGCGTCGCATCATGCTGATCGCCGTGCCCTATCTGTGGCTGGTGGCGCTGTTTCTGGTGCCCTTCCTGATCGTGGTGAAAATCTCGCTTTCGACCACGGCGATCGCGATCCCGCCTTACTCGCCGACATTTGATCTGGCGCAGGGCTGGGCGGGGTTCAAAGATTTCCTCAGCCAGCTCAGCTTTGATAATTTCACGTTCCTCACGCAGGACGATCTGTATTGGAAAGCCTATCTGTCGAGCCTGCAAATCGCGGCGCTTTCGACGCTGTTCACCCTGATCGTCGCCTATCCAATCGCCTATGGCATGGCGCGCGTGCCCGATGAATGGCGCCCGACGCTGCTGATGCTGATCATTCTGCCGTTCTGGACCTCGTTCTTGATCCGCGTTTATGCGTGGATGGGAATTTTGGCCGATGAGGGGCTGCTCAACCAGTTTCTGATGTGGCTCGGGGTGATTTCCAAACCCCTGCACATCATGAACACGCCCAAGGCGGTCTATATCGGCATCGTTTATACTTATCTGCCCTTCATGATCCTGCCGATCTATGCCGCGCTGGATAAAATGGATGAATCGCTCAATGAGGCGGCGATCGATCTGGGGGCCTCGCGGCTGTCGGCCTTTTGGCTGGTGACGCTTCCGATGTCGCGCCCCGGCGTGATTGCGGGCTGCTTTCTCGTCTTCATCCCGGCGCTTGGCGAATATGTGATCCCACAGCTTCTGGGCGGGTCGAAAACGCTGATGATCGGCAAGGTGCTGTGGGATGAGTTCTTCTCGAACCGCGACTGGCCCGTGGCCTCGGCGGTGGCGGTGGTGCTGCTGGTGATCTTGATCGTGCCCATCGTCCTGTTCCAGCGCAATCAGCAAAAGCAGCAGGAGGCAGAGTCATGAACAAACGCCTGAGTTGGTTCAACGTCACCTCGCTATCGCTTGGCTTTGCGTTCCTCTATTTGCCGATGCTGATCTTGATTTTCTACAGTTTCAACGCCTCGAAACTGGTGACGGTCTGGGCCGGATTTTCGACGAAATGGTATGTCGCGCTGATGCATGATCAGCCCTTCCTTGATGCGGCTTGGGTGACGCTCAAGGTGGCGGTCAGTTCCTCGACGCTGGCCACGGTGCTGGGCACGATGGCGGCGATCACGCTGGTGCGCGCGGGGCGGTTTCCGGGGCGCACGCTGTTTTCGGGCATGATCTATGCGCCCCTCGTGATGCCCGATGTGATCACCGGTCTGTCGCTGCTGTTGCTGTTTATCGCTATCGGGTTGGATCGCGGTATTTTCACGATCATGCTGGCGCATACTACGTTCTCGATGTGCTATGTTTCTGTCGTGGTGTCGTCGCGGCTGCTAACCTTTGATCGCTCGCTTGAAGAGGCCTCGATGGATCTGGGGGCTTCGTCCTTCACCACGTTCCGGCTGGTGACGCTGCCCATCATTCTGCCCGCCGTGGTGTCGGGTTGGTTGCTGGCCTTCACGCTGTCGCTTGATGATCTGGTGATCGCGTCCTTCACCACCGGCCCGTCCTCGACCACCTTGCCAATCAAGATATTCTCAGCGGTGCGCCTTGGCGTCTCGCCCGAGATCAACGCGCTTTCGACGCTGATGATCACGGTGGTGGCGGTCGGTGTGGTCGGGGCGTCGCTGGTGTCCAAACGCGCGATTCTCAAGCAGCAACGCGAAGAGCAAGAGGGCGAACGGGTGTGAGCGAGCCGTCAATCGCGGGGCGGATCTATGAACCCGCAGCCTATGCGGCCAAGTCGCTTGAGGGCTGCTTTTGGGTGCAGACCGCGCCAGACCCCGCGCAATATCCGCGTTTTGAAGGGGAAAGCAGCGTCGAGTTCGCCGTGATCGGCGCAGGCTTTACCGGGCTGTCCGCGGCGCTGCGGCTGTCTGAGGCGGGCGCAGAGGTCGCCGTTCTCGATGCCCACCCGCCGGGCTGGGGCGCGTCGGGGCGCAATGGCGGGTTTTGCTGTATCGGCGGGGCCAAGGCCAGCAGCGCGCAGATCCGAACCCGCTACGGCGCGGCTGAGGCCGCCAAGTTTCATGCCGCCGAACGCGCCGCGATTGAGCAGGTCTCAGATCGCATCGCGACGCTTGGCCTATCGGTGGATCGCCATTCCGAAGGCGAATTGCAACTCGCCCATAGCCCGAAGGTGTTTGCGCAGATGCGCGCCGAGGCCGCGCAAATCAGCGCGACTTACGGCGTTCAAGCCGATCTGATCGGGCCCGGCGATCTGGCGAGTATGGGGCTGAACGCGCAAGGAATGCATGGCGGCTTGCGTCTTGATCTGGGTTTCGCGCTCAACCCGCGCAAATATGCGTTGGGGCTGGCGCGGGCGGTGCAAGATCGCGGCGGGCGCATCCATGCTGACAGTGCGGTGCACTCGATCACGCGCGAGGGTGAGTTTCATGTGCTGCACACCGCGCATGGCCGCTTGCGCGCGCGTCATCTGCTGATGGCGACCAACGGCTATTCCTCGGATACGTTGCCGCGCTGGATGCGGTCGCGGTACCTGCCGCTGCAATCCTCGGTGATCGTGACGCGCCCGCTCAGCGAGAATGAGATCGCCGCGCAGGGCTGGTCGAGCGATCTGATGGCTTATGATTCCCGCAACCTGCTGCATTATTTCCGCTTGATGCCAGATCGGCGAATGCTGTTCGGGATGCGCGGTGCGGTGCGCTGGAGCGATGCCAGCCAGCGTGCCCATCGCACCGCCACGCGCGCCCATTTTGATGCGATGTTTCCCGCATGGCAGGGCGTTGAGACGTCGCATTTCTGGTCGGGCCTTGTTTGTCTGGCGCGCGATCTGGTGCCGTTTGTGGGGGCGCTGGGGCAGGGCGAACGCGTTTACGGCGCCTTCGCCTATCACGGCAATGGCGTGGCGATGGGCTCGTGGAGCGGCGATCAGATGGCGCGGCTTGCGCTGGGTCAGCCGACCGATCTGCCGAACTTCTTTCAGCGCAGCCCGCAGCGGTTTGAACTTGGCCCCTTGCGCCGCCTGTCGCTGCCACTGGCGCTGCTGCATTATCGCATCAAGGATGCGCTCAGCTGACATAGCGCCTGCCCGCGTCCTGTTGTCACCCATGCGCCTTGCTGCCTTGCTCGGCACACGCACGCCCCATAGATCAAGGCCACCGTCCCCCCTTCGCGATTGGTGATACCCGTGACAGTAGCGATCCTGACCTATCTGGCGCTTGCGCTTGTCGTCGCTTTGGGCGCGCGTTGGCTGGTGCATCTGGCGCTTCTGCGCGGGTTGGAAGCGCCCCGGCTTGCCCATGATATCACCCCCGCCGATCTGGATTTGCCGCGCGAGACTGTGCAAGAGATTCGTCTGCCCGGACCGAGAGGGAAATCCCTGTTCGCGTGGCTGGTGATGCCCGCCACGCCCGGGCCTCATCCGGCGGTGCTGGTGATGCATGGCTGGGGGGCGAATGCGTCGATGATGCTGCAGATCGCGCCGCCGCTGCACGCGGCGGGCTATGCGGTGCTGTTTGTCGATGCGCGCTGTCATGGGCAAAGCGATGATGATCGCTTTACCTCGATGCCGCGCTTTGCCGAGGATATCGCCGCAGGGCTGGCCTATCTGCGCACCCGCCCCGAGATTGCCCCCGATGCCATCGCCTTGCTGGGGCATTCGGTGGGGGCGGGGGCGGTGTTGCTGCATGCCGCGCGCAAGGATGATGTCTGCGCGGTGATCAGCCTGTCCGCCTTTGCCCATCCGCGCGAGGTGATGCGCGCTTGGATGGCGCAATATCACATCCCGTTTGCGGTGATCGGCCAATACGTCCTGCGCCATGTTGAGCGCGTGATCGGCGCGCGCTTTGATGAGATCGCGCCGATCAACACCGTGACCCAAGTCCGCTGCCCGTTGCTTTTGGTGCATGGGCGTGACGACACCACCGTGGCGTTTGCCGACGCACTACGCCTGCAAGCGGCCCAGCCTGCCGCGCAGCTTTTGGCCATTCCGGGCGATCATGATCTGCGCGAAACTCTGCGTCCCTATTCGGGCGAGTTGGTGGCGTTTCTCGACCGCGCCTGCAAAGCCGCGCGGAACAAACGCTTGGGCTTAGGTCGCTCGCGATAAGAAACGGCGCGGGGCAGGGGTGCCGCGCGCCGCTTTGAGTTTCACTCACCTGTGCGGGTGAGGGGGCTTAGGCCGCCAGATCGAAACGATCCGCCATCATCACCTTGTTCCACGCCGCCACAAAGTCGCGCACGAATTTCTCGGCGCTGTCGTCTTGGGCATAGACCTCGGCATAGGCGCGCAGGATCGCGTTCGACCCGAAGACCAGATCAATGCGGCTTGCGGTCCACTTCACCGCGTCGGTCTTGCGATCGCGGATCTCATAGCTGCCGTCCGAAACCGGATGCCAGCTATTGTCCATATCGGTCAGGTTGACGAAGAAATCGGTCGTCAGTTGGCCTTTGCGATCCGTAAACACGCCGTGATCGCTGCTGCCGTGATTGGTGCCCAGCACCCGCATGCCGCCCACCAGCACCGTCATTTCCGGCGCGGTGAGGCCCATGAGTTGCGCGCGATCCAGCATCATCTCTTCGGGGCTGACGATGTAGTCCTTCTTGAGCCAGTTGCGGAACCCATCGGCCAGCGGTTCGAGCGCGTCGAAGCTGTCAGCGTCGGTCATCTCATCGCTGGCGTCACCGCGACCGGGCGTGAAGGGCACGGCGATGTCAAAGCCTGCGGCCTTGATCGCTTGCTCCAGCCCGACATTGCCTGCCAGTACGATCACATCCGCCAGCGAGGCCCCGGCCTGCACCGCAATCGGCTCCAGTACGGCCAGAACCTTGGCCAGACGCGCGGGCTCATTGCCCTCCCAGTCCTTTTGCGGTGCCAGGCGGATGCGCGCGCCATTGGCACCGCCCCGCATATCCGAGCCGCGATAGGTGCGTGCGCTATCCCATGCGGTCGCGATCAGATCGGCCCCGCCCAAACCGCTGGCCGCGATCTTTGCCTTGACCGCGGCGACGTCCCAATCGGTCGCACCTGCCGGGACCGGATCTTGCCAGATCAGATCTTCCGAGGGCACCCATGGCCCGATGTAGCGCGCCTTCGGGCCCATGTCGCGGTGTGTGAGCTTGAACCAAGCGCGCGCGAACGTGTCCTTGAAATACGCGGGATCGGCCATGAATTTTTGGCAAATCGCGTTGTAGATCGGGTCCACTTTCATCGCCATATCGGCATCGGACATCATCGGCATCCGGCGCTGAGTCGGGTCCGTGGCGTCGACCGGCATGTCGGCTTCGGCGATGTTGACGGGCTTCCACTGCTTGGCACCTGCGGGGCTTTGCGTGAGTTCCCAGTCATGCCCGAACAGCATGTCGAAATAGCCCATGTCGAATTCCAGCGGGTTGGTGGTCCACGCCCCTTCCGGGCCGCCGGTGATGGCGTTGCTCGCTTTGCCCCCCATCTCGGGGTTGAACCAGCCCAGACCTTGCTGGGCGACATCCGCCGCCTCGGGTTCTGGCCCCAGCTTGCTCGCATCGCCATTGCCGTGGCATTTGCCGACCGTATGCCCGCCCGCTGTCAGCGCCACGGTTTCCTCATCATTCATCGCCATGCGCAAGAAGGTCTCGCGCACTTGCGCGGCCGTCTTCATCGGGTCGGGCACGCCGTTCACGCCTTCGGGGTTCACATAGATCAGACCCATCTGCACCGCGGCCAAGGGGTTTTCCATCGTCGCAGGCGCATCCACATCCTCATAGCGTTCGTCTGAGGGCGCGAGCCATTCCTTTTCGGCACCCCAATAGGTGTCGGTCTCGGGATGCCAGATGTCTTGGCGACCAAAGCCAAAGCCAAAGGTCTTGAGCCCGAGGCTTTCATAGGCCTCATTGCCCGCGAAGATGATCAGATCGGCCCAGCTGATCTTGTGACCGTATTTCTTTTTGAGCGGCCAGAGCAAGCGGCGCGCCTTATCAAGGCTTGCGTTATCGGGCCACGAATTGAGCGGCGCAAATCGCTGGTTGCCAGTACCCGCGCCACCACGCCCGTCGGCCAGTCGATACGACCCCGCCGCGTGCCACGCCAGACGGATCATCAACCCGCCGTAATGGCCCCAATCCGCGGGCCACCACTCCTGACTGTCGGTGAAAAGCGCGTGCATGTCTTTCTTGAGCGCGTCGTAATCAAGCGTTTCCACCGACTCGGCATAGTTGAATTCGCGCCCCAGCGGGTCGGTCTTGGTGTCATGCTGGTGCAAAATGTCGAGGTTGAGCGACTTGGGCCACCAATCCATCACGCCCGTGCCCGTTTCGGTGTTCGAGCCATGCATCACAGGACATTTGCCCGCCGTGTTCACATCATTTCCGTCCATAATCGCGCTCCATTTGCAAAGATGCCGGGCATGCTGGCGGTCCTTTTGCCCCCTCTGAAACTCTGACGGGGGCGGCCAAAACCGCTGGGGCGTGCCAAGATTCTGCTTGGAATGTAGCAGTGTTTGTCATTAAGAAAATTTAGATTTACTAATTGTTGAGATAACGTGAGCTTATGGCGCCCCTGACGATGAAGCATTTGCGCTATTTCGAGGCGCTCGCGTGCCATGGCCATTTCGGTCGCGCGGCAGAGTCCTGCGCCATCTCGCAGCCCGCGCTTTCGGTGCAGATCAAGGAGTTGGAGGAGATTCTTGGAGCCCCCCTTGTGGAACGTGGGGCGCGCCAGATCCGGCTGACGAGCCTTGGCGCGGCGCTGGCGGATCGGGCCCGCGCGATTTTGCGCTCGGTCGATGAATTGGCCGAATTGGCGCGCGTGGCGCATGGCCCGCTCAGCGGGCGGCTGCGCATCGGCGTGATTCCCACCATCGCGCCCTATCTGTTGCCCGATGTGATCCGCGCCTTGGGCGCGCGCTATCGCGATCTTGATATCCACCCGCGCGAGGCGATCACGCAGACCTTGATCCGCGACCTCAGCGAGGGGCGCATGGATATTGCTATCGTCGCCTTGCCGGTCTCCGAGATCACCTTGCACGAAGAACCCTTGTTTGACGAGGAATTCGCGCTGGTGCGCGCGCGCGCAGATGCCGACAAACCGGTGCCCAGCCGCGAGGGCCTGCTGGAGATGCGGTTGCTTTTGCTTGAAGAGGGCCATTGTTTTCGCGATCAGGCCCTGTCCTTTTGCAAACCCTCGCGGCTGGGTCCGCAGGACTTGATGGAGGGCAGCTCGCTCAGCACGCTGGTGCAGATGGTCGGTGCGGGAATCGGGATTACCTTGATCCCCGAGATGGCGGTGCGCAACGAGATGCGCGCGGCAGAGGTTTCCGTCGCGCGTCTGCCCGCGCCCCGTCCAAAGCGCACGATTGGCCTTGTTTGGCGCAAATCGAGCCCGATGGCCTCGCAATACGCCCAAATCGCGCATCACCTGCGCCAAGACCTCCCCGTGCCTGACCGGGCATGGGCGGCGCGCTCATTGGAGGACGATCTGACATGAAACTCGGTTTTATCGGCACTGGAACGATTGCAGCGGCGATCGTCACCGGCCTCGCCCCAGAGCGCCATCAAATCACCGTGTCCGAACGCAGCCGAACGCATGCGGCCCGCCTGTCGCAGGCGTTCGATTGCGTTAGCGTTGCGGCCAATCAAGACGTCATAGATCGCAGCGATATCGTGTTTCTGGGCCTTCTTGCCGCCCACGCCCCCGCCGTTCTGGCGAGTCTGCGGTTTCGCAAAGGCCAGCGGGTGATTTCGTTCATTGCCGAGATGCCTTTGGACGAGATCGCCACGCGGGTTGCCCCGGCAAAGGCCGCAGCGATCATGCTGCCCTTTCCAGCCATCGCACAGGGAGGATCGCCGATTTTGACCTTGGGCGATGTCGCCCTCGTGCGCGAGATATTCAGCCCCGCCAACCACGTCTTTGCGCTGCAAAGCGTCGGTGAACTGAATGCCTATCTTTGCGCCCAAGCCGTGCTGTCCCCCGCGCTCTTGATGATCGCATCGACTGCAGATTGGCTGGAACGTCAGGGGGTTGAACGCGCGCAGGGCGAATCCTTTTTGCGCGCGCTGATTGGCGCGAACTTGCAGGCGGGCCCCTGCCGCGAGACGCTTGAAGCGCTTTCCACTCCAGGAGGGTATAATCTGCGGCTGCGCCAATCCTTGGAACAGGCCGGGCTAGAGGAATCGCTGCGCCAAGGCTTAGACGCGCTGCGCAAATAGGAAGGGCCGCGTCCGCTCCTCGGCCCAAATCCGTTGTCTCAGGCCGATATGCAAATCGATCGCTTTTCTATCGAAATCCCCGGCCCTAACGACATCAGCACTTTTGTCCCGCGTGCACCTAAAGCCGAAGCGCAGCGCAATCAGGCGTTCACGCGCCATTTTCTGCTGAGGATGGTGGTGGTTTTTCGCGTGGATCGGTGGTGTCTTGGGGGTTGCGACGGTCGGTTTCATCGGCTCGGGCTGCAAATTCAAGCCCGCTGGGAGCGTGCTCTGCCCCTAGAAACGCTCCAGCGTCCGGCGATTCAAAATCCGTAGTCAGCGCCCCTAGCTACGCGTCCCGAGATCGCGAAGTCAGGAAAAGGTCTGGCCGTTCTGAAGGAAGTTGGCTGGGATGGTAGGATTCGAACCTACGGTACACTGTACCAAAAACAGTTGCCTTACCACTTGGCTACATCCCAACTTGGCGCGGTTTCTAGCTAAGGAGTTGCGGCGCTGCAAGGGAAAAATCGTGCAAATTTCGATTGCGTGTGATCGCGGGCTCGGGCAAGTGGCTGGCATGGAAACCACTGATGTTGTCATTCTGGGTGCAGGGGCCGCAGGCCTTATGGCAGCGATCGAGGCGGGGCGGCGTGGGCGCCGTGTTATCGTGCTCGATCATGCGCGCGCGCCGGGCGAGAAGATTCGCATCTCGGGGGGCGGGCGGTGCAATTTCACCAATCGCGCTTTGACGCGGCAAAATGCTATGCAGCGGTTTTTGTCGGCCAATCCGCGCTTCGCGCTCTCGGCGCTGTCGCGCTACACGCCCGATGATTTTATTGCCCGGATCGACGCGGCGGGAATCGCTTGGCATGAAAAGCATCTTGGTCAGCTGTTTTGTGATGGTAAGGCGACGCAGGTGGTCGATCTGCTGGTGCGCGATCTGCGCGCGGCGGGCGCAGAGTTGCGCTTGCAAGTGAGCGTCGAGGGCGTGAGTCGCACTGCCGATGGGTTCAGCGTCGCTACCAGCGCGGGGCCGATTGCGGCGCAATCGGTGATCGTCGCGACGGGCGGCAAGTCGATTCCCAAAATGGGCGCGACCGGCATCGGCTATCAGATCGCGCGCGATTTCGGACTGGGCCTGATCGAGACCCGCCCCGCGCTGGTGCCCCTGACCTTTGCCGAACAGGATTTGGCACGTTCAGCGCCGCTGTCGGGCATCGCGCTGGAGGCGCGCGTCGGGCATGGCAAGATCGGCTTTGACGAGGCGCTTTTGTTCACCCATCGCGGGCTGTCTGGGCCTGCGATCCTGCAAATCTCCAGCTATTGGCGCGAAGGCGATGCGATCGAAGTCGACCTGATGCCGGGGCGCGATATTGCCGCCGATCTGGCCGAGCAGCGCGCCAGCACCGGGAAACAAGCGCTGCACAACGCGCTGGCGCGTCACATGCCAGACAAGCTGGCGCAGTATATCGTCGCCGATACCGGGCTGACGGGGCGTCTTGCCGATCAGCCCAACACCGCGCTGGCCAAGATCGCCGAGCGGGTGCATCGCTGGCAGGTGCGCCCTGTGGGGTCGGAAGGCTACCGCACCGCCGAAGTCACGCTGGGCGGCGTTGATACCACCGATCTGGATGCAAAAACCCTGCAATCGCGCAGCGTTCCGGGGCTGTATTTCATCGGCGAAGTTGTGGATGTTACGGGCTGGCTTGGCGGGTATAATTTCCAATGGGCTTGGGCCTCGGGTTGGGCGGCGGGGCAGGGGGCCTAACGGCGCGTTGGAAGGAAAGAGACGTCATGATCACGATCACCCGCGAGTCGCCGCTGCACCCGGATTTGGCCACGCTACATGCGCGCCACCACGCAGCGATGCATGCCGATACGCCCCCTGAATCGATCCATATGATGCCACCCGAGGCGCTGGCCGCCCCCGACATTGCGTTTTTCGTGATGCGCGAAGGATCGGCGGTGATCGGGATGGGCGCCTATAAACGCTTTGCTCCCGATCACGGCGAGATCAAGTCGATGCATGTTCTGGCCGAGACGCGCGGGCGCGGTCTTGCGCGGCAGATGCTTGACCATCTGATCGCGCAGGCCCGTGCTGACGGGATCACCCGCCTCAGCCTAGAAACCGGCACGCAACCTTCGTTTGAGGCCGCCCGCATCCTGTATCTGCGCGCAGGCTTTCAGGACTGCCCGCCGTTTGGCAGCTATCGCGAAGATCCGAATTCAGTCTACCTGACCCGCGCGATCTAAACTTGCACGCCCGCGCAATCTGTCGCATCTAGGCACTCTGCGGTCCCTTAGCTCAACTGGATAGAGCAGCTGACTTCTAATCAGCAGGTTGAGGGTTCGAGTCCTTCAGGGATCGCCATTTTATTGTTTTAAAACAATAAATTAAAGACCGTGCCCCTTCGAAATCTATTGCTGCTTCTGCTCGCCGGAAGCATGGCGGAAGCAACATGCATGGAATCATTTGTTGCCAAGCCGCAACGGTCGCAAGAGCTGCCTGTTGATATGAATTAAGTGGGCGGCAATCTCTCCTCATAAAGAGCCAGAGCCGCATGGCCTTTTTTGCCGCGCCAAGTCGCGGGAGCGAACATGCAACCAGAA
The DNA here is from genome assembly GCF_913064665.1 of uncultured Thioclava sp. Classification (GTDB taxonomy): domain Bacteria; phylum Pseudomonadota; class Alphaproteobacteria; order Rhodobacterales; family Rhodobacteraceae; genus Thioclava; species Thioclava arctica. The sequence goes on along the minus strand of NZ_CAJYBT010000019.1, from coordinate 3,095 downwards.
GGCTCAATCGGTGTGGCCTTATCTATGCGATAGCTTTTCTTGAGTTCGATCAATACCATCGCAAGGGATGCAACGAATGTGCGTTGACTAAATCTCATAACCTGAAGGTCGTAGGTTCCAATCCTACCCCCGCAACCAATGAAATCCCTTAAAAATTAAAGGCACGATCAAGCTTCTTGATTGGCGCATTTTGCTCGCATAAACCCTGTGAAAGCACTTTGGGAGCACAAGAGAGCCGAACCTTTTGTTGCGATTCCGCACCAAGCGAATCGGACGCTTCGCGCGATGAATTCCGCTGTAATCACGAAAACGGATTTGTACTGCGCGTTTGAATTTGACGGGCGCGACATTAAGCGCCACGTCAGCAGTATGAGGGCCATACGAGTCTGATCAACTTGCGGGCCGCGTCAGGGCGATGTGCAAGGCGCGGCGGTCACGGCGGCACCACCACAAGCAGTGCTGAATATTATTGGCAAACGCATTGCTGCCCAAGAGTTTCGTTTGATGCGCAGTAAAGCTCTTGGCGGGGAAATCCGAGGCTCGCAGTACCAAATTCCACCAGAAAGCCGCCATTGGCCCAGCACCATTTTCCTGCCCCAAACAGCTTGCTGTAGGCGTCACAGCTTTTGCCCAAATATAGCGTCTCAATACCCGACTTTGGCAAGGCGTTTGCACCACTGCCGACCATCCACGTTACCGGATAGCGAGACGCCAAGACATAGCCATCAGCGTTGCACGAACGGCTGTATTCGTGCCCCTCGGATGACACATAACTAAAGGCGGTGGCGGGGCTAATCATTGCGATCAAAAAAAAGAGTCAATTGAAGGATTTTCATTTTATTTCCCATTTTTGGAAGTTTGAGTTGCTGCGCGTTCTTGATCCAAAGGAAACAGACACGCCATAATTTCGTCTTGTGTCAGAGCATAACAACTCGAACAATTGCCCTTCAGCAACCTGCCGTGCACCTTGGCGCGTCCCGTATGGAAAGAGCTGGATCCGGTCGTCAATATGGATTGGTCTTAGAGGTTAAAAAATGGGAGTGTCCGCAAATCGTGTTGGTCGGCTTGGGGCCCATTTGGACTGATGCTGCACGTATCATGAAGAACTGCTAAGCAATTGCCTGCTACGTTTGAAGCAGGCGTTTGAATGGATTTGAAAGAGTGGGGGCTTGAGTTGAAAGTCATTGTTTTTATTGGATGGATTGCTGTACTCCTACTGCCTCTGATGGGGTTTGGAGTTCTTGGCTTCCAGAAGTGGAAGCGTCACTATGGCGCTGACAGCACCGTTTCTGGGTACTTTTTCCGATACGTCACCGGAAAAACAGCCACCGATGATCCTTGGAAGGTCTATGCCCTGAAAATCGGAGTGTTTTTGGGCTGGATCATAGTCGTTACGTCGATCTGGGCATGACTGCGGGTGCTATCGCAGCACCTGTCCAGATCAGATTTGCTGGGAAGCGACCGTTCCAACCGGTTCGTCGAGATGGGAGCAATGTGCCACACCGCAGACCAACACCTTTTGCAGACACCCCCTAAAAAATTGATCTGATTTCGAAGCTCACAGAAATTTCGTCACTATCGAAGCGGCTGACATTACTTTGGCGTCGCCCCGCGTGTAGTCGTACTGCAGGGGCGAAGCCCGCATAAGTGTAGTCCTTGAAGAAGAAAGAGAGATCACCAGAGAGCAATAGGTCTTGGCGTCCGCCAGGTACCGCGATCCATCCGATCTGATAATCGCGATAAGCGGTTTTTTCGACGGCAAGTGACGCAGTGACTTGAGCCGGCCCCCAAGCCTTAGCAAACTGATATGATGCATATACACCTGACGACAATCGCCGCTGGTTGACGTCTTGTGTCCGCACATCGGCAAAAGAAAACGACAGTCCCAGAGAATCTCCCCACGACAATTCGCGGTTCAATTGCATGGTCAGCGATGCAAGTGTCTGGTTATGACCGAAGCTGCGGTTTAATTGGCGTCCCTCTAGAGAAGCACCGAAGTTCAGACGCGCGCGATCGCCAAGTTTGAAAGACCGTGTCCCGCGCACATTTAGCAAATCATAATAATGGTCATTACCAGCCCATACTCGGCCCAAAGAGGCCCCCACCGAAGCGGTGTTACCCGGTCTTCCCCAAAGAAATTTCCTATCCATCGAGAGGTTTAAATAGGTCGTGTCCAAATCTGCGTCACTCAGGTCTTTGGCGATCTCTTTGGATCTGGATGATAGTGAAACCCGTTTGACATACATCCGAGCGCCGATTGTGGTGATGCCGGTTTCGGACTCTGCGATACGATATCCAATTTCGACGTCCGTGGTGGCGAGGGTGCCAGGCAGTGCTTGGGCGCTGCTGCTCAAATCACCGACAGTTGGCACGCCGTCTATATGCAATTCCGAGCTGTTTGCACCGTTGTTGACGTTGTTTGAGGGCGTCACGCTGCCAGTTAGGCGAAAGCTGAGGGGGTTCATTTTACGCAGCCGTGCATAGTCGGCGGCGATCCGTTGGATGTCACCTGCATTGGAGGTGTTGGTTGCCGCACGGCGCAGCCAAAGCTGCGACAAGGTTGGGTGGTTGTTTTGAATTGCAGCGGTTGCAGCAAGCTGGGCCGCCCTTAAACGCTCGCGGGGATCATCGCTGGTGCGATAGGCCCGTGCTGCTGCAATACGCGAGGCATGATAGTTGCCAAGCTGGAGTTCGGCTGTGGCCACTACGAACAACGCATCCGTGTCGTTGGGGTTAAATTGAAGCACTTGTCGCCCCAGACCGACCGCCGTTTCGACATCTCCATGCTGTAGAGTCTGAAGAGCAAGCTCACTTGCCTCGGCTAAGGTCATGGATCGAGTCACAGACCTAACTTCAGGCGCGGCTCCCGCGCTGTCTTCGTTACTCTCTGCTGCAACTGCCGTCTGGCACAGACACAGAGAGGCAATGGTCGCACCATGCAGGAGACATCTACGGAAAATCATCTTCTGGGAGTGTCCTGAACTCTGTGTATCTGTCCCGGCCCATGCGGTTTGGGATACTCAAGCGTCGAAGCGCTCGCCGAACATTATGGCGAACTGGTTACGGGCTGCAAACCATTCCCTGACGTTTCGGCC
>NZ_CAJYBT010000018.1 GCF_913064665.1 uncultured Thioclava sp. | reverse complement strand
GGCCAAGGCGTGGTGGGAAGAGGGGGGCGGGCCGAGTGGGCGGGGATATATGGGGGCCAATCAGGACCCTGATTACTGGGCAGGGCAGGCGGAGGCGAGCGGTTATCCCGTGCTCATCAAGGCCGTCGCGGGCGGCGGTGGCAAGGGGATGCGGCTGGTTGAACGGGCGGGCGATTTCGCTGACGCGCTTGCCTCGGCCCAGGGCGAGGCACAGACCGCTTTTGGCAATCCCGCCGTCCTGATCGAGAAATACATCACCAGCCCGCGCCATATCGAGGTGCAGGTCTTTGGCGATGGCCAGCGCGCCGTGCATCTGTTTGAACGCGACTGCTCCTTGCAGCGTCGCCACCAGAAGGTCATCGAAGAGGCCCCCGCGCCCGGCATGACACCCGAGATGCGCGAAGCGATGGGGCAGGCGGCCACCCGAGCCGCCGAGGCGATTGGCTATGCGGGCGCGGGCACGGTCGAGTTCATCGTCGATGGCTCGGATGGGCTGCGCGCGGATCGGTTCTGGTTCATGGAGATGAACACCCGCCTGCAGGTGGAGCATCCGGTGACCGAGGCGATCACCGGCGTCGATCTGGTCGAATGGCAGTTGCGCGTCGCAAGCGGAGAATCCCTTCCCGCGACACAAGATCAGCTTACGATCACCGGCCACGCGTTTGAGGCGCGCCTCTATGCCGAGGACGTGCCCGCAGGTTTCCTGCCCGCGACCGGCACGCTCAGCCATCTGCAATTCGCCCCCGATTGCCGCGCCGATACTGGCGTGCGCGCGGGCGATGTGATCAGCCCGTGGTATGATCCGATGATTGCCAAAATCATCACCCACGGCCCGACCCGCGCGATTGCGTTGGGCCAACTGGCCCGCGCGCTGGAGCAGACGCAGGTCGCGGGCACGGTGACGAACCTTGCTTTCCTCGCGCGTCTGGCGCGTCACGACGGTTTCGCGCGTGGTGAGGTCGATACCGGCTTGATCGGGCGCGAGATTGACAGCTTGGCCGCCGCTCCGCCCGTGCCGCCCGCCGCGCAGGCCTTGGCGGTGATTGCCGCTGCGGGCCTGTGGCAGGGCGAGGCCAGCGGGTTTACACTTTGGGGCGCGCTACGCCGACCTGTGATGTTTGACCCCGCCGCCGCGATTTATGTGCACGGTGCGGGACATATCAGCGTTGAAATCGACGGGGTGATGCAGGATTGCGTCTTGGCCGAAGATGGCTGGCGCGTCGATGGTGCAAAAACGGGGGCGTCGATGCAAATGGACCGCGCCTCGGTGACGATCTTTATGGCAGGCGCGCATCGCTTTGACATCCCCGACCCGTTGGAGCGCGGCTCGAGCGCCGAGACTTCGGACCTGACGCTGGCGCCGATGCCGGGGCTGGTGAAATCGGTCTTTGTCACGACTGGTCAAAACGTGTCGGCGGGGGATCGTCTGGCGATCATGGAGGCGATGAAGATGGAGCACACGATGCTGGCCGCGCGCGATGGCGTGGTCGCCGAGGTGCTCGTTGTCGAGGGCGCGCAGGTCGAGGCCGGGGCCGCCCTTATCCGCTTGGAGGAAGAAGAATGATCACGCTGCATCACGTCCCCGGCTCGCGCTCGATGCGGGTGCTGTGGCTGCTTGAAGAACTGGGGCTGGAATACCGCTTGCGCAACTGGTCGCTGACCGATGGCGGCTTGCGCAGCCCGGAATTTCGCTCGCTTTCGCCAGCGGGGCGGGTGCCCGCGCTCGAGATCGACAACCGTGCGATTTTTGAAAGCGGCGCGATTGTGGAATACTTGTGTGAAACCCATCCCGAGGCGGGGCTAGCGCCTGCCGTGGGCGCGCCGGAACGGTCGGAGTTTCTGGAATGGGTGCATTTTGCTGAGACCCAAGCCAATATCGTGCAAAACCTCAATATTCAGCACATCTTCCTGCGCCCCGAAAGCGCGCGCTCGCTGCCGTTGATGAAGCTCGACACCAAGCGGTTGGCCGTCACAATGCAGGCGCTGGAGGCGCAGTTGGATGGGCGCGAATGGCTGATCGGGCACTTCAGCGCGGCCGATTGCATGCTGGGCTTCAATATCGACGCGATGTTCCGTTTCGTGCGCGCCGAGGGCTTTCCAAATATCGCGGCCTATCGCGAACGCATCCGCTCTCGCTCTGCCTATAAGGCAGCGCTGGAACAGGGTGGCGGCGATTCGATCTACGCCCAAGATTTCTACGAGTTGCCCGATGCGTGAGCGGGTCGAAATCTTTGAAATGGCGCCGCGCGATGGCTTGCAAAACGAGAAGCGCGCGATTGCGTTAGCGGATAAGATCGCACTGGTCGATTGCCTGAGCCGCGCCGGGTTTGCCCGCATCGAGGTGGGTAGCTTCGTCTCGCCCAAATGGGTGCCGCAAATGGCTGATAGCGCGCAAGTTTTTGCCGGGATCACCCGCGCGCCCGGTGTCTCTTATGCAGCGCTGACGCCCAATTTGCGCGGCTATGAGGGTGCGAAAGCGGCAGGGGCCGATGAGGTGGCGGTGTTCGCTTCGGCTTCGGAAGGGTTTTCGCGCGCAAACCTGAATTGTTCGATTAGTGAAAGTCTTGATCGGTTCGCCCCGGTCATGGAGGCCGCAAAAGTCGATAATGTGAAAGTACGCGGCTATGTGTCTGTGGTGACGGATTGCCCGTTTGACGGGCCAACCCCGCCCGAGAACGTCGCACGGGTCGTCGCATCTTTGCGCGATATGGGCTGTTATGAAGTTAGCCTTGGCGACACGATCGGGCAGGGCCGCCCTGAAAGCGTTACGGCGATGCTGAAGGCGGTCTTGAACGAAATGCCCGCAGAGAAACTGGCCGGGCATTTCCACGACACTGCCGGGCGCGCGCTGGACAATATTGAGGCGTCACTGGCGCTGGGTTTGCGGGTGTTTGATGCGGCTGTTGGCGGGTTGGGCGGCTGTCCCTATGCGCCGGGGGCGGCAGGCAATGTTGCGACCGAGTCAGTGGCGGCGCGGTTGGCGCAATTGGGCTATGACACGGGCCTCGACATGGATGTGTTGGCAGAGGCGGCCAATCTGGCGCGTGCGATGAAAGGGCAGGGCGATGTTTGAGACGATCACGGTTGAGACGGATACACGCGGCGTCGCCCGCCTGACGCTTGCGCGTGAAGAAAAACACAACGCGCTGTCTGAGCAGATGATGCGCGAGATTACCCACGCCATTCAGGCGCTTGGCGCGGATCAAGCCGTGCGCGTCGTGATTCTCGCCGCCAAGGGGCGCAGTTTTTGCGCAGGGGGCGATCTGAAATGGATGCAGGCGCAGATCAGTGCCAGTGCCGAGCAGCGCGCGGCAGGCGCGCGGGTGCTTGCGGGGATGCTGAATGCGCTCAACATCTGCCCGAAACCGGTGATTGGCGCTGTACAAGGTAACGCGTTTGGCGGCGGGATCGGCATGATGTCGGTCTGCGATGTCGCCATCGGGGTGGAGGGCGCGCGCTTTGGGCTGACCGAGACGCGGCTGGGGCTGACACCGGCGACGATCTCTCCTTATGTGGCGGCGCGGATGGGTGAGGCGAAGGCGCGCCGCGTGTTCATGTCTGCGCGCTTGTTTGAGGCGGATGAGGCGCGCGAATTGGGGCTTTTGGCGCGGGTCGTGGCGCCCGAGGACCTTGAGGCGGCCGTGCAAGCTGAGGTTGCGCCCTATCTTGCCTGTGCGCCCGGCGCTGTGGCCGAGGCCAAGGCCTTGCTGCGCAGCCTTGGTCCGCGCATTGATGAACAGGTTATCGAGGCCACGATCGCCGCGCTTGTCACCCGCTGGGAAAGCGCTGAGTCGGCTGAGGGAATCAGCGCGTTCTTCGAAAAGCGCGATCCGGCTTGGAAAGCGTGATTGCGCGGGCGGGCGCACGCGCAGGATTGCCAATAAAATAAAGTGCAGTCGAAGGTTTCACCGCCTATTTTGGTAGGCAACGCGACCTTTGAACATGCCAATGTTCGCGTATAGGCAGGCGCGCCCGATGGTGTGCAAAGGTATACTAAATCGCAATTTCAGCGGTTTGCGGGGCAGAATCCGGCCCCCGATCGGTTGACCCTGCACAGGCACAAGGCTATTGCTCAGCCTAGCCGGAACCTGCGCGACATCAGGTCGCGTCGAAAGGGAGCCATGCCCATGCACGACATGCTGCGCGAATATCTTCCCATCCTTATCTTCCTCGCCATGGCGACCGCGCTCGGGCTTGTGCTGCTTGCAGCCGCCGCCGTGATTGCAGTGCGCAACCCCGATCCCGAGAAAGTCTCGGCTTATGAATGTGGGTTCAACGCCTTTGACGATGCGCGGATGAAGTTTGATGTGCGCTTTTACCTCGTCTCGATCCTATTCATCATTTTCGACCTTGAAGTCGCGTTTCTGTTTCCCTGGGCGGTCGCTTTCGGGCAGATTTCGATGGTGGGTTTCTGGTCAATGATGGTCTTCTTGGCCGTTCTGACCGTCGGGTTTGCGTATGAGTGGAAGAAGGGGGCGTTGGAATGGGCGTGATGACCGGGGCCAATACCGCAGGCGGCGATCGCGAAGTTGCCACCAATGCGCTCAACCGCGAGTTGCAGGACAAAGGGTTCCTGCTGACCACGACCGAGGATCTGATCAACTGGGCGCGCAATGGCTCGTTGCACTGGATGACCTTTGGTCTGGCATGTTGCGCTGTTGAGATGATGCAATGCTCGATGCCGCGCTACGATCTGGAACGCTTTGGCACAGCCCCCCGCGCCAGCCCGCGTCAGTCGGATGTGATGATCGTGGCCGGCACGCTGACCAATAAAATGGCGCCCGCGATGCGCAAGGTCTATGACCAGATGCCCGAGCCGCGCTATGTGATCTCGATGGGCAGCTGCGCCAATGGCGGCGGCTATTACCACTATTCCTATTCGGTGGTGCGCGGCTGTGATCGCATCGTGCCGGTCGATATTTATGTGCCGGGCTGCCCGCCCACGGCCGAGGCGCTGCTTTACGGCATCCTTCAACTGCAACGCAAAATCCGCCGCACCGGCACTTTGGTGCGCTGAGGAGAGGCGATGATGGACAATACAGCCCTGCACGAACTGGCCGCTCATATTGAGTTGAAGCGTCCCGATGACGTGATTTCGACAGATGTTTCCTTTGGCGAATTGACGGTCACCATCAGTGTGCAATCGGCGGCCAGCTTCGCCGAGTTTCTGCGCGATGACAAAAACTGCCTGTTCTCGACGTTGATCGACATCACGGCAGTGGATTGGCCCGAACGCCCCGAGCGGTTCGATATGGTCTGGCACTTTTTGTCGATGTATCGCAACCAGCGCATCCGCGTAAAAGCCGCGATGCGCGAAGAGCAAATGGTGCCCTCGCTGACCTCGTTGCACCCCTGCGCCAACTGGTTTGAGCGCGAAGTGTTCGACATGTTTGGCATCTTGTTCTCGGGCCATCCCGACCTGCGCCGCATCCTGACCGATTACGGCTTTCGCGGCCATCCGCTGCGCAAGGATTTCCCAACCACGGGTTATGTCGAAGTGCGCTATGACGAGGTGCTCAAGCGCGTTGTCTATGAGCCGGTAAACCTGACACAGGAATACCGGCAGTTCGATTTCCTCTCGCCTTGGGAGGGTGCGAAATACATCCTTCCCGGTGACGAGAAGGGTGAGGGGGCGAAATGATGGACGGCGATATCCGCAACAATGTCTATGATGACGGGTCGAAAGATCGGCTGACGGACGAGCAGCGTATCCGTAACTTCAACATCAACTTCGGCCCGCAACACCCTGCTGCGCATGGTGTTTTGCGCATGGTGCTAGAGCTGGACGGCGAGATCGTTGAGCGCGCCGACCCCCATATCGGGTTGCTCCATCGTGGCACCGAGAAGCTGATGGAAAGCCGCACCTATCTGCAAAACCTGCCCTATTTCGACCGGCTCGATTACGTGGCGCCGATGAATCAGGAACACGCTTGGTGTCTGGCGATCGAGCGGCTGACGGGCACGGTTGTGCCGCGCCGTGGGTCCCTGATCCGGGTGCTGTATTGCGAGATCGGGCGTCTGCTCAGCCACCTGCTGAACGTCACCACACAGGCGATGGATGTCGGTGCGCTGACGCCGCCGCTTTGGGGCTTTGAGGCGCGCGAAGAGCTGATGGTGTTTTACGAACGCGCCTGTGGTGCGCGTCTGCACTCGGCCTATTTCCGCCCCGGCGGTGTGCATCAGGATCTGACGCCGAAATTGCTGGATGATATTGAGGAATTCTGCGGCCGCTTCCCGAAACTGCTGGATGATATCGAAGGTCTGCTGACCGAAAACCGCATCTTCAAGCAGCGCAATGTCGATATTGCGATCATCTCCGAAGAAGAGGTCCTGCAATGGGGCTATTCCGGGGTGATGGCGCGCGGTTCGGGCCTCGCTTGGGATTTGCGTCGTGCGCAACCCTATGAATGTTATGATGAATTCGACTTCCAGATCCCGGTGGGCAAGGCTGGCGATTGCTATGATCGCTACCTGTGCCGGATGTCTGAGATGCGCGAATCGACCAATATCATGCTGCAGGCCATCGCCAAGCTGCGCGCGCCTGACGGGCAGGGCGATGTGGTGGCGCGCGGCAAGCTGACGCCGCCGAAACGCTCGGATATGAAAACTTCGATGGAAAGCCTGATCCACCATTTCAAGCTATACACCGAAGGGTTCCACGTTCCCGCAGGCGAGGTTTACGCCGCTGTCGAGGCTCCCAAGGGCGAATTCGGCGTCTATCTGGTGGCCGATGGCACGAACAAACCCTATCGCGCCAAAATCCGCGCGCCGGGCTATTTGCACCTGCAATCCATGGATCATGTCGCGTCGGGCCATATGCTGGCTGACGTTTCTGCAATCATCGGCTCGATGGATATCGTGTTCGGGGAGGTTGACCGCTAATGCTGCGCCGTTTGTATTCTGAGCAACCCGAGAGTTTCGCTTTCACGCCCGCCAATCTGGCTTGGGCGCAGGCTCAGATCACCAAGTTCCCCGAGGGGCGTCAGGCCAGTGCGATCATCCCGCTGCTGTTTCGCGCCCAAGAGCAAGAGGGCTGGCTGAGCCGTCCCGCGATTGAAACCGTCGCGGATATGCTGGACATGCCCTATATGCGCGCGCTCGAAGTGGCGAGTTTCTACTTCATGTTCCAGATGGCCCCGGTGGGGTCAGTGGCGCATTTCCAGATTTGCGGCACCACGTCTTGCATGATTTGCGGCGCCGAAGATCTGATGAAGGTCTGCAAGCAAAAGATCGCGCCCGAACCGCATCAGGTTTCGCCCGACGGCAAGTTTTCCTGGGAAGAGGTCGAATGTCTGGGCGCGTGTTCCAACGCCCCGATGATGCAGGTCGGCAAGGATTACTACGAAGACCTGACCGAAGAGCGTCTGGCGGAAATTCTCGACGAGATGGCCAACGGGCAGGTGCCCCAGCCGGGCTCTCAGAAGGGGCGTTTCAGTTCTGAACCGGTCACCGGTCTGACCTCGTGCACCGAGTCTGCGGGGGCTGCCGAAAATCACAACGCCTCGGTGTCGCTGGCGCTGAGCATTGGCGACACGATCAAGCGCATCGACGGCACCGAAGTGGCGCTCACCGCGCCGTGGCAATCCAGCGGTCAGCGCGGCCCGATTGGGACGCTCAGCGTGCCGCGCCCGCGCACCGCCGCGCAAGCCGATGAGGCGCGCAAAGCCGCCAAGGACAGCGCGTCCAAGCCATCCAAAGGCGTGCCCGCAGACAAGACCGGCGTGACAACACATGAGGCGCAGGCCACCTCTAAGGCCAAGCCGCAATCGAAAGCGGAACCCGCAGGTGTCAGCGCCGATGCGACTGCCGGGGCCTCTGATGCGGCGGGCGAAAAGCCCCAGATGATGACGGCGCCGCGCGCGGGCGGGGCGGATGATCTCAAGATGATTAAGGGCGTTGGCCCCAAGCTGGAAACGCTGCTCCATTCGATGGGCGTGTATCATTTCGATCAGGTCGCTGGCTGGAGTGAGGCAGAACTGGCATGGGTTGATGCAAATCTCGAAGGCTTCAAGGGGCGTGCCAGCCGTGATTCCTGGGTTGAACAAGCCAAGGCCTTGGCCAGTGGTGGCGAAACGGAATTTTCGAAACGCGCCAAAAAAGACGGTATCTACGAGTAATTAATAGTAGCGTTCCCGGCAAACGGGAGAGATGGAGAGACAGATGGGAGATCAGACGCAAGGCTGCCGCGGCAAGGCGGGTATCTGGGCCGGGATTACCGGCCTCGTGGTTGCGGTATTCCTGGTGGTTGTGGCGCATGAACCTTTGTATGTCGCTATTTTCATGGGGCTTTTGACCGTCCTGCTGTTTGGCGCCTTCCTGATCTGGGCGTTTTGTTCGGGCACCGGCGCGCCCGGTGAGGCTGAGTCCACCTCGGGGGCGCACCCGGCCACCCCAACGCCGCCGCGCCCGGAAACCGTATCCGATATCGAAGCCCCGGTGAGTGCGTTCAAGGCGCAATCACCCGAGGGGAAGGCGGCCCACAAGCAAGCGGAAGCGACCTTGCCGGAAGCTGCCAAGTCCGAGACCGCTACGTCTGAGACTGCCAAGCCCGCAGCGACCAGCGCTGCCGCCACCCCGGCCGCTGTCATGAGCGCTCCAGCTCCCGCGCCTAAGGAAACTGCCGCCCCCGCAAAGGCTGACAGTCAGCCTGCGGTAAAGACGGCTGCAGCGCCCAAAGCGGCTGCAAAACCAGCGGCAAAGAAAGCGGGCGCAAAACCTGCTTCGAAAAAACCGGCTGCTGCAAAACCCGCAACAAAGCCCGCCGCAAAAGCCGCCGCGCCCAAAGCCAGCGCTGCCGCCCCGGATACGGGCGCGCAGGTTGGTGGCAAGAAACCCACCGGGCTGAAAGCGCCGCGCGCATCGGGCGCTGATGATCTGACCAAGATCGAAGGTATCGGGCCGAAGCTGGCGGAAACGCTGAACGGCTGGGGGGTTTACCATTTCGACCAAATCGCGAAATGGGGTGCCGATGAGGTCGCTTATGCCGATACCAACGTGCCGCGTTTCAAGGGGCGGTGCACGCGCGACAAATGGGTCTCGCAGGCCAAGATTATCGTCGGTGAGGGCATGGAAGCCTTTCTCGAACGTGCCAAGACGAACGATTACTGAGCAAGGGTGAATGGGTCAGGATCAACAAAAGGATCGGCGTGAAGGGCGGCTTGCGGCCTTCGTCATTGCCGGTGCCACGATCCTCTGGCTCGCTTTGCAAGCCCTTGGCAAACAACTGGGTTGGTCGGCGCGCGTCGCGCTGATTGGCGATCTCGCGGCGGTGGCCGCATATATCTTCGCGCTGGCTTTGGTCTGGCGCATCTGGCGCCGGGGCTCCGGCAAATGAGGAACGCACCATGCTGAAGGATCAAGACCGGATCTTTACCAATATCTACGGGATGCATGACCGCTCACTTGCAGGGGCAAAGGCGCGTGGCCATTGGGATGGCACGGGCGAAATCCTGTCCAAGGGGCGCGATTGGATCGTCGAGCAGGTCAAGGCTTCGGGGCTGCGCGGGCGCGGCGGGGCGGGTTTCCCGACCGGTCTGAAATGGTCCTTCATGCCCAAGGAATCCGATGGTCGCCCGGCGTTTCTCACGATCAATGCCGATGAATCCGAGCCCGGCACCTGCAAAGACCGCGAGATCATGCGCCACGATCCCCACACGCTGGTGGAGGGCGCGCTGATCGCCGGTTTTGCGATGGGCGCGGCGGCGGCCTATATCTACATTCGCGGCGAATATGTGCGCGAGAAAGAGGCGCTGCAACGCGCCATTGACGAGGCCTATGAAGACGGGCTGATCGGTAAGAACGCCTGCAAATCGGGCTTTGATTACGACGTCTATCTCAGCCATGGCGCGGGCGCGTATATCTGTGGCGAGGAAACCGCGCTGCTTGAAAGCCTTGAGGGCAAAAAGGGCATGCCGCGCATGAAGCCGCCATTCCCGGCAGGCGCGGGCCTGTATGGCTGCCCGACCACGGTGAACAACGTCGAATCCATCGCCGTCGTGCCGACCATCCTGCGCCGGGGCGCGGATTGGTATGCGGGCTTTGGCCGTCCCAACAACACAGGCGTCAAGCTGTTCGCGATGTCGGGCCATGTGAACACGCCCTGCGTCATCGAAGAAAGCATGTCGATCTCGATGAAAGAGCTGATCGAGAAACATGGCGGCGGCGTGCGTGGCGGCTGGAAGAACCTCAAGGCGGTGATCCCCGGCGGGGCGTCCTGCCCAGTGCTGCCCGCGCATCTGTGCGAAGATGCGATCATGGATTACGACGGCATGCGCGAGCTGAAATCGTCTTTTGGCACTGCCTGCATGATTGTGATGGATAAAGACACCGACATCATCAAGGCGATCTGGCGGCTGTCGAAATTCTTCAAGCATGAAAGCTGCGGCCAGTGTACGCCGTGTCGTGAAGGCACGGGCTGGATGATGCGCGTGATGGACCGTCTTGTGCGTGGCGAGGCCGAGATCGAAGAGATCGACATGCTGTTCGAGGTCACCAAACAGGTCGAGGGTCACACGATCTGCGCCCTTGGCGATGCCGCCGCATGGCCGATCCAAGGCCTCATCCGCCACTACCGCGAAGAAATCGAAGACCGCATCAAGGCCCGCAAGACGGGCCGCATGGGGGCAATGGCTGCGGAATGAAGCAACCTGCCGGATATCACCTGGCCGAACTCAATATCGGTCGACTGGTTGCCGAACCCGGCGATCCGCGTGTGGAGGCTTTCATGAAAGCCCTCGACGCGGTGAACGGGCTGGGCAAGCGCTCGGACGGGTTCGTCTGGATGATGGAAGGTTCGGGTGAGCCGGGCAAAGGGAATACCGAAACCAAGATCGCGGGCGATGCGCAATTCGTGTCCAACCTGACAGTCTGGGAAGATGTGGCCAGCCTTGAGCAGTTTGTCTGGAACACCGTGCATCGCGCCTTTTACGAGCGCCGTGCGGAGTGGTTCGAGGTGCTTGGAGAGCAGCATTTCGTGATGTGGTGGGTGCCTGCGGGCCATCAACCCACGCTGGATGAGGCGCTTGAGCGGCTTGATGAACTGCGCGACAACGGCGCCTCGGAACGTGCTTTTGGCTGGAAAGACCTGCCCCAAGCCACGCTTTGGAAGATGCGCAATTGTGCGCAGGTGGCGGCGCAATGATGCGGGGCGTTCTCATATGCGTGCCGATGCTTGCGCTGGCGGCCTGTGGAACACTGCCCGGCGGCGACCCGGCTGCCAAAGGCCCCGTGCCGCGCGTCGCCCTTGCGGGATATGCCTCTGGGGTAGATGCCAGCGGGGCGCTTTTGGTCACGCGCGAGGCCACGCCCTTTGGTCAGGATGAAGGGGCCGAGGCACGCCGGTCCGCGGATGCAATTTGTGGGGGGCATGTTGCTTCCTCGATCAACGATCATTACCGGGACGGCGCGTGGGTCTTCCCGAAAGGCTGTGCCTGAGGGCGCGCAAAGAATAACCGCGTGGGGGCAATTGGCCTTCATGCCCAGCAAGAAGTGACGGATAGCCATGGCTGACCTGAGAAAGATCATCATCGACGGCGCAGAGGTTGAGGTCGACCCGAACCTGACGTTGATTCAGGCCTGCGAACAGGCGGGGATCGAGATTCCGCGCTTTTGCTATCACGAGCGTCTCTCGATTGCGGGCAACTGCCGGATGTGTCTGGTTGAGGTCGTAGGCGGCCCACCCAAGCCCGCCGCGAGCTGCGCGATGCAGGTCAAGGATATGCGCCCCGGTCCCGAAGGCGCGCCGCCGGTGATCAAGACGAACTCGCCGATGGTCAAGAAGGCTCGCGAGGGGGTGATGGAGTTTCTGCTCATCAACCACCCGCTGGATTGCCCGATCTGCGATCAGGGCGGCGAATGCGATTTGCAAGATCAGGCAATGGCTTACGGTGTGGACTTTAGCCGCTACCGCGAGCCCAAACGTGCCGCGACCGAGCTTAACCTCGGCCCGCTGGTCGAAACCCACATGACGCGCTGCATTTCCTGCACCCGCTGTGTTCGCTTCACCACCGAGGTCGCAGGCATCACACAGATGGGCCAGACGGGCCGGGGCGAAGACAGCGAGATCGGCTCGTATCTGAACGAGACGCTCGATAGCAATTTGCAGGGCAATATCATTGATCTCTGCCCGGTCGGTGCGCTGGTGTCCAAACCCTACGCCTTCACCGCCCGCCCGTGGGAGCTGACCAAGACCGAGACCATCGACGTGATGGATGCGGTGGGCAGCAACATTCGTGTTGATACCAAGGGGCGCGAAGTGATGCGCATCCTGCCGCGCAACCATGACGGCGTGAACGAGGAATGGATCTCCGACAAGACGCGTTTCGTCTGGGATGGGCTGCGTCGCCAGCGTTTGGACACGCCCTATATCCGCGAAAACGGTCGTCTGCGCAAAGCGGGCTGGGACGAGGCCCTGACGGCGGCGGCGGCTGCGATGAAGGGCAAAAAGGTTGCCGGTCTGGTCGGTGATCTGGTCTCGACCGAGGCGGCGTTCGCGCTGAAATCCCTGATCGAGGGGCTGGGCGGCACGGTTGAATGTCGCACCGATGGCGCGCGCCTGCCGATTGGCAATCGCTATGGCTATGTTGGCAACGCGACCATCGCCGATCTTGATAATGCTGAGATGATCCAGATCATTGGTGCAAACCCCGCCATCGAGGCCCCGGTGCTGAACGCGCGCATCCGCAAGGCTTGGGTGAAAGGTGCGCAGGTCGCGCTGATCGGCGAGGCTTGCGATCTCACCTATGAGTATACCCATGTCGGCACCGACCGTGCAGCTCTTGAAGGGCTGTCGGGGGCCAATATCACCGACGAAACCAAGGCCAAGAACACGGTCGTGATCGTCGGGCAGGGCGCGCTGAGCGAAGCCGATGGCGAGGCCGTTCTGGCCCATGCGATGAAGCTGGCCGACAAATCCAATTCCAAGCTGATGGTGTTGCACACTGCCGCGTCGCGCGTGGGGGCGATGGATGTGGGCGCTGTCACCGAAGGCGGTCTGATGGCCGCGATTGAGGGCGCGCAGGTGATCTACAACATGGGGGCCGACGAGGTCGAGATCGCTTCGGCCTCGGAAGGCGGTCCCTTCGTGATCTATCAGGGCAGCCACGGGGATCGCGGGGCCAATCGCGCCGATATCATCCTGCCCGGTGCCGCCTATACCGAAGAGCACGGGCTGTTCGTTAATACCGAAGGACGCCCGCAACTGGCCTTCCGCGCGGGCTTCCCGCCCGGTGAGGCCAAGGAAAACTGGGCGATCCTGCGCGCGCTGTCGGCGCAGCTGGGTGCCAAGCAGCCTTGGGACACGCTGGCGGGTCTGCGCCGTGCGCTGATCGCCGCCGTGCCCCATCTCGCCAAGGTCGACGAGGTGCCCGAAAACGAGGTCACCTCGATCGCGCCGCGCGATATGGGCAAGGCGACCTTCCGCCCGGCAATTCGCGAGTTTTACCTGAGCAATCCGATTGCGCGGGCTTCGGTGGTGATGGGCGAATGTGCGAGCCTTGCCAAGGCGCGCGCGCAATCGCCAATGGCGGCGGAGTAAACCCAGATGGTGCCAAACCTCCCCCGGATTGCAGCGCTTGCCCCCGGCCTTCTGGCCGGGCTGGCTGCCTGCACGCCCACGGGGGGCAAGGCCTCGGCGGATGCGCCCAAGATCGACTATCGCGGCGTCGAAACACGGCTGCTGGATGACAATCTGGTCGAGTTTCGCGTGGCGCTATCGGGCGAGGGTGTGGATGGCACGGCGGCGGATGCGTATGCACGCTGTGCTGCGGCACAATACGCCCAGATCCGCGGTTATGGATTTGCGCGCCATGTGCGCACGAATGTGAACGAAGAGGGTGGCAT
Organism: uncultured Thioclava sp.; assembly: GCF_913064665.1. Taxonomy (GTDB): domain Bacteria; phylum Pseudomonadota; class Alphaproteobacteria; order Rhodobacterales; family Rhodobacteraceae; genus Thioclava; species Thioclava arctica. Next base: position 59,312 of record NZ_CAJYBT010000018.1, on the reverse strand, counting down.
CTGGCGGGCGGATGCGGTCTACACCATCTCGCCCGCCTTGCCGCAAGGGCTTAAGACGATCGACGCGGAAGTGACGGTTGGCGACTGTGCGGACCGAGGAATACCGAGCGTATGAGGAGAGTGGGGAACCATGGCTGAATTTTTGGCGACACCGTTTGGCACGTTCGTGCTTATCCTTGTGCAGGGGCTTGGGATCATCGCGTTTGTGATGATTTCGCTGCTGTTTCTGGTCTATGGCGACCGCAAGATCTGGGCGGCGGTGCAGATGCGGCGCGGGCCCAACGTCGTGGGGCCGTGGGGCATTTTGCAATCGGTCGCAGATGCGCTGAAATATGTGGTTAAGGAAATCGTCATTCCGGCGGGGGCCGATAAGGTCGTGTTCTTCCTCGCGCCACTTCTTAGCTTTGTTCTGGCGATTTTGGCTTGGGCGGTGATCCCGTTCGCGCCGGGCTGGGTGCTGGCCAATATCAACGTCGCGGTGCTGTTTGTGTTCGCCGTCTCCTCGCTAGAGGTTTACGGCGTGATCATGGGCGGCTGGGCGTCGAACTCGAAATATCCGTTCTTGGGCAGCTTGCGCTCGGCGGCGCAGATGATTTCCTATGAGGTCTCGCTGGGGCTGATCATCATCGGCGTGATTATCTCGACCGGGTCGATGAATTTCACTGCAATTGTTGATGCACAGAAGGGCAGTTACGGGCTGTTCAACTGGTATTGGCTGCCCCATCTGCCGATGGTGGCTCTGTTCTTCATCTCGGCGCTGGCGGAAACCAACCGCCCGCCGTTCGATCTGCCCGAAGCGGAATCCGAACTGGTTGCGGGCTTTATGGTGGAATATTCCTCGACGCCGTATCTGCTGTTCATGGCGGGCGAATATATCGCGATCTGGCTGATGTGCGCGCTGATGACGCTGCTGTTCTTTGGCGGCTGGCTGTCGCCCATTCCCGGCTTGCCCGACGGGGCGCTGTGGATGTTTGGCAAGATGGTCGTGTTCTTCTTCATGTTCGCGATGGTGAAGGCGATCGTGCCGCGCTACCGCTATGACCAACTGATGCGGATTGGCTGGAAAGTGTTCCTGCCGCTCTCGGGCGCATGGGTCGTGCTGGTCGCGTTCTTGGCGAAATTTGAAATCCTCGGGCACTTCTGGGCCCGCTGGACGATGGGGGGCTGATTGATGGCTTTCGACTATACCCGCGCCGCCAAATATTTCCTGCTGGTGGACTTCATCAAAGGGTTCGGGCTGGGGATGCGCTATTTCTTTGCGCCCAAACCGACGCTGAACTATCCGCATGAAAAAGGCCCGCTCAGCCCGCGTTTTCGGGGTGAACATGCGCTGCGCCGCTATCCCAATGGCGAGGAACGCTGCATCGCGTGCAAGCTGTGCGAGGCGATCTGCCCCGCGCAAGCGATCACGATCGACGCCGAGCCGCGTGCGGACGGATCACGGCGCACCACGCGCTACGATATCGACATGACGAAATGCATCTATTGCGGCTTCTGCCAAGAGGCCTGCCCGGTGGATGCGATCGTTGAGGGCCCGAATTTCGAATTTTCCACCGAGACCCGCGAAGAGCTGTTCTACGACAAACAGAAACTTTTGGATAATGGCGCGCGCTGGGAGGCGGAAATCGCCCGCAACCTCGAACTCGACGCGCCCTATCGGTAAGGCATCATGAACCAGGATTTCACGAAACTCTTTCAAGCGATGGTTGAGCAAAGCCACGAAATGGCGCGCGCGATGAATCCGGCTTTGGAAAGTTTCTCGCCCTCCGCCTTTGAGAAATTCATCCCGTCCATGCCCAAAGACATGCTCGAGATGTTTTTCGGCAAGACCTTCAACCGTGAGGGGCTGGATGCGCGCACGCGCTTTCTGGTCACCATCGCGGGGCTTGTTGTGACCGGATCACAAGGCGAGCCGCAATTGCGCCTCGCGATCCGCAACGCGCTTGAAGCCGGGGCAACACAGCGGGAGATCGCAGAAGTGATCTTTCAGATGAGCATGTTTGGCGGGGTGCCCGCCATGAGCCGTGGCCTAGAGATCGCGCAGGTGGTCTTTAACGAGATGGGCGGCGACAGCGCGGGAGAGAACGCATGACGGTGTTTGCATTTGCCTTCTACCTTTTTGCCATCGTGGCAGTGGTTGCGGGTTTTATGGTGGTGATCTCGAAAAACCCCGTGCACTCGGTGCTGTGGCTGATCCTGACCTTCCTGTCCGCAGCGGGGCTGTTTGTGCTGCTGGGGGCAGAGTTCGTCGCGATGTTGCTGATCATCGTCTATGTCGGCGCGGTGGCAGTGTTGTTCCTGTTCGTCGTGATGATGCTGGACGTTGATTTCTCGGCCCTCAAGGGAGAGCTGGCACGCTATATGCCGCTGGGCCTGCTGGTCGCGGTGATCATGCTGGTGCAGCTGGGCGTGGCACTCGGGGCGTGGAAAACGGCCGATATGGCGCAAAGCCTGCGGATGTCGCCGATGCCCGACGGGATGACGAACACCGAAGCGCTCGGCATGCTGATTTATGACAAATATCTCTACCTGTTCCAGACGGCGGGGCTGATCTTGCTGGTGGCAATGATCGGGGCGATCCTGTTGACGCTGCGCCATCGCACGAATGTCAAACGCCAGAACGTGATTGCCCAGATGCATCGCGACCCGGCCAAGACGATGGAACTGGTGGATGTGAAACCGGGGCAGGGGTTGTGATGATGCGCACGCAAAACAAGGCAGACAATCCCGAGCGGAGGGCACAGGCATGATCGGTTTGGAACATTATCTGGGCGTGGCGGCCGCGCTGTTCGTGATCGGCATTTTCGGCATCTTCGTGAACCGCAAGAATGTCATCGTCATCCTGATGTCGATCGAGCTGATGCTGCTCGCGGTCAATATCAACCTTGTGGCCTTCTCGGCCTATCTGGGCGACCTCGTGGGCCAGATCTTTACCATGTTCGTTCTCACCGTTGCGGCGGCAGAGGCGGCGATCGGCCTGGCGATCTTGGTTGTGTTCTTCCGCAACCGCGGCTCGATCGAGGTTGAAGACGTCAACGTGATGAAGGGGTAAGGGACAGATGGAAACGATTATTCTCTTTTCCCCGCTTGTCGGTGCGATCCTTGGTGGCTTTGGCTGGCGGGTGATTGGCGAGAAGGGCGCGATGGTTCTCACCACGGGGCTGCTGTTTCTGGCCTGCGCCTTGTCGTGGATGGTGTTCCTGACACTCGATGGGCAAACCCATCACATCCACATCATGAATTGGATTCAGTCCGGTGAGCTTGACACCAGTTGGTCGATCCGGATGGACCGGCTGACGGCGATCATGCTGATCGTGGTGACCACCGTCTCCTCGCTCGTGCACCTCTATTCCTGGGGCTATATGGCCCATGACGAGAACTGGACCGACACCGAGCATTACAAGGCGCGCTTCTTTGCCTATCTGTCGTTCTTCACCTTCACCATGTTGATGCTGGTGACGGCAGATAACCTGTTGCAGATGTTCTTTGGCTGGGAAGGCGTGGGCGTTGCGTCGTATTTGCTGATCGGGTTCTATTACAAGAAACCCTCGGCAAATGCGGCAGCGATGAAGGCGTTCATCGTCAACCGCGTAGGCGATTTCGGCTTTCTGCTGGGTATGTTCGGGCTGTTTTACATGACCGGCGCGCTCAAGATGGATGAGGTGTTCGCCGCAGCCCCCGCGCTGGCCGAGACCCAGTTGCATTTTCTGTGGACCGAATGGAACGCTGTCGAACTGATCGGTTTCTTGCTGTTTGTCGGGGCGATGGGCAAATCGGCGCAGCTATTCTTGCACACATGGTTGCCTGACGCGATGGAAGGCCCGACGCCTGTGTCCGCGCTGATCCACGCCGCGACCATGGTGACGGCAGGGGTGTTTCTGGTTTGCCGGATGTCGCCGCTTTATGAATACGCTCCCCATGCCAAAGAGTTCATCCTGATCATCGGCGCGACCACGGCCTTTGTCGCGGCCACGATTGGTCTGGTGCAAAACGACATCAAGCGCGTGATCGCCTATTCGACGATGTCCCAGCTGGGCTATATGTTTGCCGCTGCCGGGGTCGGGGTCTATTCGGCTGCGATGTTCCACCTGCTGACGCACGCGTTCTTCAAGGCGCTGTTGTTCCTTGCCGCAGGCTCGGTCATCACCGCGATGCATCACGAGCAAGACATGCGCAACTACGGCGGTCTTCGCAAAAAGGTGCCGATCACCTTCTGGGCAATGATTGCGGGCACGCTGGCGATTACCGGGGTCGGCCTTCCCTTCACCCATTTCGGCTTTGCCGGGTTCCTGTCCAAAGACGCGATCATCGAAAGCGTGTGGGCGGGCGATAGTTCGGGCTACGGGTTCTGGATGCTGGTGATCGCGGCTGCGTTTACCTCGTTCTACTCGTGGCGCCTGATCTTCCTGACCTTCTTTGGCAAGCCGCGCGGCGATCATCACGCGCATGAGCATGCCAAGGAAAGTTCCTTGGTGATGACGGTGCCGCTGATGGTGCTGTCGCTGGGGGCGATCTTTGCCGGGATGATCTGGTATAACGTGTTCTTTGGCGATCATGCCAAGCTGGTGAAGTTCTTTGGTCTGCCCTCTCACACTGAGCAAATGGCCGAGGGTCACGGCACGGCCACCGCAGAGGGTGCGGGCCACACGATGACCGAGGCACAGGCCGAGGCCGAGGTGACCGCTGATGCCGCGCATTCCCCCGAGATGGGACCGTCGGCGGCGGTGCTCTCTCAGCCGGGCGTCGCACCGCAAGGCGCGATCTTCATGCACGGCGAAAACGCTGTGATCGAGAAGGCGCATGAAGCGCCGAGCTGGGTCAAGGTCTCGCCCTTTGTGGCGATGGTGTTGGGCCTGTTCGTGGCATGGCTGTTCTATATCAAGGATACCACGCTGCCGAAACGACTGGCCGAGGCGCAACCCGCCCTGCACCGGTTCCTGCTCAATAAGTGGTATTTCGACGAGCTCTACGAGGCGATCTTTGTGCGCCCCGCGCTTTGGATGGGATACACGTTCTGGAAGAAAGGGGACGAAGGCTCTATCGACCGCGTCATTGATGGCGTGGCTGTGGGGATCGTTCCGACATTCACGAGGTTCCTCAATAGGATGCAATCGGGTTATCTGTTCCACTACGCTTTCGCGATGGTGATCGGGATCGTTGGTCTGATGTTCTGGGTCTTGCTTAACGGGGGGAGCAACTGATGCAACATCTGCTTTCTATTGTCATCTTTATACCCGCCGTTGCTGCGCTGATCCTTGCGCTGGTGCAACGGGGCGGCAATGAGGCAGCGGACCGCAACGCCAAATGGTTGGCGCTGACGGCGACGGCGGTGACTTTCCTTGTCTCGCTGTTCCTGCTGGCCGGGTTTGAGCCCGCCAATACCGACTATCAGTTCGTCGAGCATTACCAGTGGATCATGGGGCTGCAATATCGTGTGGGCATCGACGGGTTGTCGATCCTGTTCGTGCTGCTGACCACGTTCATGATGCCGCTGGTCATTCTGGCAAGCTGGGATGTGAAGAAACGCGTCAAGGAATACATGATCGCGTTCCTGTTGCTTGAAACGCTGATGATCGGCACGTTTGTCACGCTCGATCTGGTGCTGTTCTATCTGTTCTACGAGGCCTGTCTGATCCCGATGTTCCTGATCATCGGCATCTGGGGGGGCAAGCAGCGCGTCTATGCCGCGTTCAAGTTCTTCCTTTATACGTTTTTCGGCTCGGTCTTCATGCTCGTGGCGATTATCTATATCTATTACCACACCGGCACGACGGATATGCCCAACCTGCTGAGCGACAAGTTCCCCTATACACCGCTTCATGTGTTGGGTGTGACGATCCCGGGCGGGGTGCAAACGCTGCTTTGGCTGGGGTTCTTCATCTCGTTCGCAGTGAAGATGCCGCTTTGGCCGGTGCACACCTGGTTGCCCGCTGCCCACGTTCAGGCCCCGACGGCCGGTTCGATCGTGCTGGCCGCTGTGCTGTTGAAACTGGCGGATTACGGCTTCTTGCGGTTTTCGCTGCCGATGTTCCCGGTGGGCAACATGGTGGTGGGCCCCTGGGCGATGTGGCTGGCGGTGATCGCGATTATCTACACCTCGCTCGTGGCGCTGGTGCAAGACGACATGAAAAAGGTGATTGCCTATAGCTCAGTGGCGCATATGGCCTTTGTGCTGCTCGGGATCTTCTCGGGCACGCAGCAGGGTATCGAAGGCGGCATCATGATGGTTGTGGCCCACGGCTTTGTGTCGGGCGCGCTGTTCCTGTGCGTCGGCGTGATCTATGACCGGATGCACACCCGCGAGATCGCAGCCTTTGGCGGCTTGGCCAAACGGATGCCGGCCTATGCGCTGATCTTCATGTTCTTCACCATGGCAAATGTCGGCTTGCCGGGTACGGCCAATTTCGTCGGGGAATTCCTGATCTTGGTGGGGACGTTCCAAGTGAATACTTGGGCGGCGATGCTGGCCACGACGGGTGTGATCTTGTCAGCGGCCTATGCGCTATGGCTCTATCGTCGGGTGGTGTTTGGCGATCTGATCAAGGAAAGCCTGCGCTCGATCACCGATCTGAGCACGCGCGAGAAGTGGATCTTTGCGCCGATGGTCGCGATGACCCTGATCTTGGGGATCTATCCCGATCTGGTAACCAATATCATCGGACCCTCCGTGACCAATCTGGTCGAGAACTATCACGAAGCCCTGCCGGACAATCTGTTGTCCGACCTGGTCGAACACTGAGGAGCCCCAGAGATGACTGCTTCGGATTTCTCTACCGTCCTGCCGGAATTTTTGCTGTCCATCTTTGCGATGGCGGCTCTGCTGGTCGGGGTCTGGTTTGGCAAGGATAAGCTGGCCTCCACGCTGCTTTGGGCCACCTGCGCTGTGATGCTGGTACTTGCGGCTTGGATCGGGCTGGGCGGCAGTGGCACGCATCAGGCGTTTGGCGGTTTGTTCATCGACGATGCCTTTGCACGCTTTGCCAAGGTCTTGGTGCTGATCGCGGCCGCACTGATCCTCGCGATGAGCGCGGATTACATGGAGCGTCGCGGCTTGCTGCGCTTTGAGTTCCCGATCCTGATCACGCTGTCGGTTGTTGGCATGATGATGATGGTCTCGGCGGGTAACCTGATGTCGCTTTATATGGGCCTCGAGTTGCAATCGCTGGCGCTTTACATCGTCGCCGCCCTGCGCCGCGATAGTGAGAAAAGCTCGGAAGCTGGTTTGAAATACTTCGTCCTTGGCGCGTTGTCCTCGGGCATCCTGCTGTATGGGGCCTCGCTGACCTATGGCTTTGCTGGCACGACACAGTTCGCGGGCATCATCGAAGTGGTGAAGGCCGGGCAGCTGCCGATGGGGCTGCTGTTTGGCATGGTGTTCCTGATCGCGGGTCTCGCGTTCAAGGTCTCGGCCGTGCCGTTCCACATGTGGACGCCTGATGTTTATGAGGGCTCGCCGACGCCGGTGACCGCGTTCTTCTCGACCGCGCCGAAAGTCGCGGCGATGGCGCTGATCGCGCGGCTGATGTTTGACGCCTTCGGTCAGGTTCCCGGCGAGTGGGGCCAAGTGATCGGTCTTCTCGCAGGTCTGTCGATGATCTGGGGCTCTTTCGCCGCCATCAGCCAGCGCAACATCAAGCGCCTGATGGCCTATTCTTCGATCACCCATATGGGGTTTGCCCTGCTTGGCCTGACCGCTGGCACCGTGTTCGGGGTGCAGGCGATGCTGACCTATATGGCGATCTACGTAACGATGAATGTGGGCGTGTTTGCCTTCATCTTGTCGATGGAGCGCGATGGCCAGCCGGTGACCGATATCAAGTCGCTCAACCTGTATGCCAGCCGCGAGCCGACCAAAGCGCTTGCGATGATGATCTTGCTGTTCAGCCTTGCGGGCGTGCCCCCGATGCTGGGCTTCTTTGCAAAATATGCCGTGCTGACGGCGGCCATTCAGGGCGGTTATATCTGGCTTGCGCTGCTGGGGGTGCTGACCTCGGTTGTGGCGGCGTTCTACTATATCCGCATCATCTACTTCATGTATTTCGGCAAAGAGGTCGAGCCGCTCGATCACCGGATGCCGGCTGTGCAATGGGGTCTGTTGGTGGCGTCGGCGCTGGTGACGGTGTTTGGCGTCTTCAACCTCTTTGGTATCGAAGGTGCGGCGCAGGCTGCTGCGGCGGCCCTTGTTAACTAAGGACAAGGGCTGGCCCGAGGGCGTGGCGCGTCACGCCTTGGCTTCGGTCGATTCCACGATGAACGAAGCGGCCCGGCTTGCGCCGGGCCTTTCGGGTCCGGCCTGGATCTTCGCGCGGGTGCAAACGGCAGCGCGCGGGCGCCGGGGCCGGGCTTGGCGCGCACCCGAGGGGAATTTCTCGGCCACGCTCGTGATGCGCCCCGAGGGCGGGCTCCCCCAAGCGGCGCTTTATTCCTTTGTGGCGGCTCTCGCGCTGGAGGCAGCACTAAGCCATGTCGCAGGCCCCCATGCGCGGTTCGCGATCAAATGGCCCAATGATGTTCTGCTTGACGGCGGCAAGATTGCGGGGATTTTGCTGGAGACGCTGGGGCAGGGCGCGCAGCTCAAGTTGGCGATCGGGATTGGCGTGAACCTTGCGCAGACACCCGCGCCCGAAACGCTGGAACGCGAGGCGATGCAGCCAGTCAATCTGGCGCAGCAAACCGGGATGCAGGTGACGCCCGAAGACTTCCTGCCGATCCTTGCGCAAGCGTTTGATCACTACGATCAGCAGTTTCGCGACTACGGGTTCGACGCGATCCGCAATGCGTGGCTGGCGCGCGCCGCGCGCTTGGGCGAGCAGATCACGGCGCGTGTGGGCAGCCAAACCCATCATGGTATCTTTGAGACGATTGATCATAGCGGGGCGTTGATCCTGCGTGAGCAACAGGGGACGCGCGCAATCGCGGCGGCCGATATTTTCTTTTGAGTGCGAAAAGGGGCGGGTATGCTTCTGTGTATCGATTGCGGCAATACCAACACGGTGTTCTCGATCTGGGACGGGAACGCGTTTCTCTCGACTTGGCGGATGGAAACCAATCACAAACGCACGGCGGATGAGTATTTCGTCTGGCTCTCGGGGCTGATGCGCCTGCATGAGATCACCGGCAAGATCACCGAGACGATCATCTCTTCGACGGTGCCGCGCGTGGTGTTCAACCTGCGTGTGCTGTGCAATCGCTATTTCGATTGTCGCCCGATGGTGGTGGGCAAACCCGAATGTGCGCTGCCCGTGGCCCCGCGCGTCGATGAGGGCACAACCGTTGGCCCCGACCGTCTGGTCAATGCGGTGGCGGGGTTTGATCGCCACGGCGGCGATATTGTCGTGGTCGATTTCGGCACGGCGACGACCTTTGACGTGGTGGCGCGCGACGGGGCCTATATCGGGGGCGTGATTGCGCCCGGTGTGAACCTCAGCCTTGAGGCGCTGCACCAATCCGCTGCAGCACTACCCCATGTCGATATCTCCAAGCCGCAAGCCGTTATCGGGACAAATACCGTCGCCTGTATCCAGTCTGGCGTGTTTTGGGGCTATATTGGTCTTGTCGAGGGTATCGTGCGCCAGATAAGGGTCGAACGTGACCGCCCGATGAAGGTGATCGCCACCGGAGGGCTTGCGCCGCTGTTTGATCAGGGGTTCGATCTTTTCGACAAGGTCGAGGAAGACCTCACCATGCATGGCCTTCGCCTGCTGAATGACTACAATAAAGGACTGACCGCGTGACAGAACGATTGATCTATCTTCCGCTTGGTGGTGCCGGCGAAATTGGCATGAATGCCTACGTCTATGGCTATGGGCCGGCGGGGAAAGAACGGCTGATCGTGGTCGATCTGGGCGTGACCTTCCCTGATATGGACAGCTCTCCCGGCGTCGATCTGATCATGGCCGATCTGGCTTGGCTTGAGGACAATGCCGATCGCATCGAGGCGATTTTCATCACCCACGCCCATGAAGACCATATCGGCGCGTTGGCCCATGTTTGGAACAAACTGCGCAAACCGGTCTTTGCGCGCGCCTTCACGGGCCGCATCGGGCAGCTGAAACTCGAAGAGGCCGGGATTCCCGCCGAAACGATCCAGATCGTCGAGCCGCGCCCGCATGCCATCGACGCCGGGCCGTTCACCGTGCAATTCGTGCCGGTGTCGCACTCGATCCCCGAAAGTTCGGCGCTGGTCATCGACACGCCTGCCGGGCGCATCGTGCATACCGGCGATTTCAAGCTGGATGGCAATCCGATCGTGGGCGAACCCTTTGATCCGATCCTGTGGCACGAGATCGCGCAGGAAGGTGAGGGCGTGAAAGTCCTGGTGAGCGATTCCACCAATGTGTTCTCGCCCGCGCCCGGTCGCTCTGAGGCGACCTTGGCCGAACCGCTGACCAAGTTGATCGCCGAGCAAACCGGGATGATTGTGGCCACAACATTCGCGTCAAACGTGGCGCGTCTGAAAACGCTCGCTGAGGCGGGCGTTGCGGCGGGGCGCTCGGTCTGTCTGCTGGGGCGCGCGATGAAACGCATGGTGGGCGCTGCGCAGGAAACTGGCGTGCTCAAGGGGATGCCCGGCACGATCCCGCCCGAAGAGGCGATGGATGTGCCGCGTGGCAATCTGATGCTGATCGTCACCGGCTCGCAGGGCGAGCGGCGCGCCGCCTCGGCACAGCTTTCGCGCGGGAAATATCTGGGTCTTGAGATGAAAGAGGGCGACAGCTTTCTGTTTTCGTCCAAAACCATTCCGGGCAATGAGCGCGGCGTGATCCGCATCATGAACGCCTATTCCGAGATGGGCGTGGATGTGATCGACGATCATGACGGGCTGTATCACGTCTCGGGCCACGCCAACCGCCCCGATCTTGAGGCGGTGCATGACCTGCTGCGCCCGAAAATCCTGATCCCGATGCATGGTGAGCACCGCCACCTGCGCGAACATGCCAAGATCGCGCAAGCCAAGGGGATTGCCTCGGAAGTGGCCACCAATGGCTCGATGATCGATCTGACGGGCACGGTGCCCAAAGTGGTCGAATATATCGAGGCCGGGCGGACTTATATTGATGGTTCGGTCAAAATTGGCGCGATGGACGGTGTGGTGCGCGGGCGGATTCGCATGGCGCTGAACGGTCTGGTTCTGGTCACGGTGATTCTGGACGAACAGGATCAACCGCTTGGTGATCCTTGGGTACAGACGATGGGTCTGCCCAAGCAGGGTCGCGGCGGTGCCATTTTGATTGATCAGATCGAAGATGAGATGTCGGATTTCCTCAACCGTGCTCCGGCAAAAGTGCTGTCGAATGACGAGAAGATGGATGAGGCGCTGCGCCGTATCGCGCGTCAGGTCTCGATGGAAGAGATCGGCAAAAAGCCCGAGGTGATCGTGGTGACCTCGCGCTTGGTCGACGAATAGGCCAAGGCGAAAAACCGGGCAGGGCGGCGATTGCGCCGCCCCTCGCTGTGGGCATGAAAAAACCCGCCAGAGGAAACTCTGGCGGGTTTTGCTATTCAAGAAACGTAGCTTAGCTGTCCGCGCTATCCTCGGTTTCCACTTCGCTTTCCGTGTCAGGTTTGCTGGTGCGGAACGAGCGGGTCAGGAAGTCGGGCATATGATCGCCCATCCCGACGACCGAACCACCACGCTCCGACTCGCGCCGATTGCGGCCACCGCGCGCGCGGCGCGTGTCATCACGCTCGTGGTTGGTGCTGGGCTCGGACTTGGCAGCGACAGCTTGCACCGGAGCGGGCGCAGGAACTGCGACAGGCTCGGGGGCAGGGGCCGTTTCGGCCACCGGAGTTTGCACAATCGGGGTTGTCGCGGCCGAATCGCCCTGTTGATCGGACTTGTTATGATCGCGCGCCGGGCGCGGGCCACGGTTTGACCGAGCGCCGCCCTCGCGGGTGCCCGTTTCGCGCGTGCGACCGCCACGGCCGCGACCGCCTTTGGCATCATCGCGCTTTTGCGGCGCGGTTTTGGCCCCTTCGGACAGCTCGAACCCCTCGGGCGGCACAGCGCGCGGAATTTCCGTCTCGATCAGGCTTTCGATGCCATGAAGATACTTGTCATCCGAGGGCGTCGCGATCGAGATCGCCGCGCCCTTGCGCCCGGCGCGCCCGGTGCGCCCGATGCGGTGAACGTAATCCTCGGCATGCATCGGCAGATCGTAGTTGAACACATGGCTGACGGCGGGAATATCCAGACCGCGCGCGGCCACATCCGAGGCAATCAGCAGTTTCAACCCGCCATCGCGGAACGATTCCAGCGTGCGCGTGCGTTGGCTCTGTTCCAGATCGCCATGGATCGGGGCCGCATCAAACCCGTATTTCTGCAGGCTTTTCGCGACGATATCGACATCGACCTTGCGGTTGCAGAAGATGATCGCGTTGGTGCAGGCCTCGCCCTCGGCCTCAATCAGCGCGCGCAGCAACTCGCGCTTGGTCTTTGCCGTCTGGTCGCGCCGCTCGGGCGTGATTTGCACCAGTTTCTGGGTGATATTCACCCCCGTCGTCGCCTGACGGGCTACCTCGATGCGCACCGGGGCGTGCAGGAAGGTGTTGGTGATGCGCTCAATCTCGGGGGCCATCGTGGCGGAGAAGAACAGCGTTTGGCGGGTGAAGGGCGTCAGTTGGAAAATGCGTTCGATATCGGGGATAAAGCCCATATCGAGCATCCGGTCGGCCTCGTCCACGACCATGATTTTCACATCGGTCAGGATCAGCTTGCCACGTTCGAAATGATCGAGCAGGCGGCCGGGCGTTGCAATCAGCACATCGACGCCCTTGTCGATCAGCTTGTCTTGCTCACCAAAGCTGACGCCGCCGATCAGCAGTGCGCGGGTGAGTTTGGTGTTCTTGGCGTAAAGATCGAAGTTTTCAGCGACCTGCGCGGCCAGTTCGCGCGTCGGGCACAGCACGAGGCTGCGCGGCATGCGCGCACGTGCGCGACCCCGGCGCAGCAGCGTCAGCATCGGCAGCGTGAAGCTTGCTGTCTTGCCAGTGCCGGTCTGCGCGATGCCCAGCACATCCTTGCCCTCAAGCGCGGGCGGGATTGCATCGGCCTGAATCGGCGTGGGCGTTTCATAGCCCGCATCGGCAACAGCAGACAGAACCTTGGGGTCCAGTTTAAGATCAGAGAATTTCGTCATCGTCGTCCTTAAGTTTCCTGATTACGTCCGGTGGCTGCCGCATCGGGCGGCGCACACATGAGGGCGCAACGGAAATTGGGCGCCCTGACCTGACCTCGCCGGATTGCGAGGCTGAAAATCCCCTAACTGATTGCGGTGCAAAGGTCAATCTTTGCGCGCGCCATGGCCGTTTATCGCCTCTTGCATAACATGCGGGAACCTGACCTTTTGGAGTGGGTTTGGCCCGTATCTGAATTGGGCCGCATTGTTTGAGGGACAAGTATGGCAGTTGCAGAAACGGTGGGGCTTGGTCCGGTCATGGCCTTCGGGCTTGTCGGGGTGTTTGGCGTTGGGGCGCAATGGCTTGCGTGGCGGCTGCGGCTGCCCGCTATCGTTCTCATGCTCGCGGCTGGTCTGATCGTGGGGCCGGCGACGGGGCTGTTGAACCCGAGCCTCGAATTTGGCGATCTTCTGGGGCCGTTGATCGCGCTTGCGGTGGCGGTGATCCTGTTCGAGGGCGGTTTCACGCTCGATCTGCATCGGCTGGGTGATGCTAGATCCGGCGTCGCGCGGCTGGTCTTTATCGGCGCACCGCTGGGCTGGCTTTTGTCAACGCTGGCGCTGGTTTACGGCGCGGGGCTAAGCTGGGAGGCGGCCTCGGTCTTTGGCGGCATCATGGTGGTGACTGGCCCGACCGTGATCGCGCCCTTGCTGCGAACCGCGAAATTGGCGCGTCGCCCCGCGCGGCTGTTGCAATGGGAGGCCATCGTCAACGACCCAATCGGGGCGCTGGCCGCCGTGCTTGCCTTTGAGGTGGTGGTGACGCTGCGCTCGAATCTGTCGATGGGCGAGGCGATCTGGCATCTCATTTTGGGCATCGTTTTTGCCGGGGCAGTTGGCGGGCTTGTCGGCTACGCGATTGCCTGGACCTTCCGGCGCGGAAAAGTGCCCGAATTCATGAAAGTGCCAGTGCTGTTCGCAACCCTTTTGGCGACCTATGCGGTGACCAATTCGATGCTGCATGAAAGCGGGTTGTTGGCGGTGACGGTGATGGGGCTGGTGATTGGCAATGCCGATTTGCCCTCTTACGAGGAACTGCGCCGCTTCAAGGAACATGCGACCGTGCTGCTGGTCTCGGGCGTGTTCATCTTGCTGGCGGCCAATATTCAGGTCGACCAACTAGCCGCGCTGGATTGGCATGCGGCGCTGTTTGTGGCGCTTGTGGTGCTGGTGGCGCGGCCCTTGACGGTCCTGATTTCCTTGATCGGGACGGGGTTGGCGCGCAATGAACGGCTGCTGATTGCGCTGACCGGGCCGCGCGGTGTGGTGCTGGTCGCGGTGGCGGGGCTGTTCGGGCAACGGCTCGCCGATCTGGGGGTGGCGGATGGCGCGCGCATCGGGCCGCTGGCCTTTGTGTTGGTGCTGGTCACGGTGATCGTGCATGGCTTCACGCTGGCGCCCTTGGCGCGCAAGCTTGGTCTGGCCAATACCGACAAGCCGGGGCTGCTGATCGTCGGGGGATCGCGCTTTACCACCGCGTTGGCGCAGGTTCTGATGAAGGCCGAGATTCCGGTGCTGATCACCGATCCCAACCACGCCCATCTGATCCGCGCGCGCGCTTCGGGGGTCAAGACGTTTTACGGCGATATTCTGGGCGAGGCGGCTGAAGATTCGGTTGAGTTGATGTCCTATTCCACGCTGCTCGCCGCGACCGATAATGACGCCTATAACACGCTGGTGGCGACCGATCTGGCCCCGGAACTGGGGCGCGACAAGGTGTGGCAAGTGCCGCGCCTGAAGGATGATCGCGAACGTCACGCGCTGCCGACACAGCTTGGCGGGCGGCGCTTTGGGGCCGGGCGCACGCTGGAGGGGTGGGAGACGCTGCTCGCGGAAGGCTGGGTCTTTCGTACCACCCGCATCACTGAGGAATACGCCTTGTCGGATTGGCGTAAAAAACGCCCTGATGCGGCCCCGGTTCTGGTGGTGTCGGCCAAGGGAGAGTTGCGCTTTGTCACCGACCCCGAGGCCATGAAGGCCGAGACGGGAGCGCGGATTTTTTCGCTATTGCCCGCAAAGACGCTGGAAGAGGAAAGCGTTGCGCGCGCCAAGGACGCGGAAAAACCGTCTGGTCAGCCGGGGCCTGCAGCGCCCATTCCCTAAGCGGGGGGCGTTAGCGCCCCAGCGTGATGGTTTGGCTGCGCTGCGCGATTACAGCGCCGTCGCGTCGCAGCGTGACCGTGCCTTGATAGGGTCCGGGAGGCCATCCGCCGGGCGGTGTTTTCTTGCCCGCAAACTGGAAAAACAACGCTTTGGGCTTTGTCATCGTGCTGTCATGGGCAAAGTGAAAGCCGTCGGGCCCTTGTAGGCGAAGCGTGATTGTATCGCCCGCCTGTGCGCCAAACCCATAGACCCAGACAACCAATGCTGCTCCGTCTCTTGGCAGCGATGCAACGGGGGCGATCCCCGATTTGATCGCCTCATATCGCGGTGGCGTATCGGCCAGTCCAAGCTGCAACAGCCCCGAGGAGGTGTAGGGAATGGGCTTGGCCCATAGCTCTTGTTGCGCAATGTTGTGGGCGCACGTTTGCGCCATATCCGGGTCAAACGGGTCGATGATCTTGCCATTATGGCGCAGCGAGAGGTGGAGATGGGGGAACTCGGCCTTGCCCGATTGTCCCACAAGGCCCAAAACCTCGCCCGCCGTGATCTGAGCGCCCGGTTTGACCGCGATAGAGCCATCGCGCATATGGCAATACTGGGTCTCCCAGCCATCGCCGATCTCAACCAAAATTCCGTTGCCGCAATCCTTGCCCGCAACCGAAGCGCCGTTGACGAAGGCGCGGTCGGGTTCACCATCGCGGATCGCCTTGACCCTGCCGGAGGTCGCTGCCAGCACCTGCACTCCCGCTAGCATTGCGGCCTCATTGGGCAGGGCAAAATCGGTGCCCTTATGCCCGTCATAGGTCAGATGTCCGCAGCCGACATCCCCGGCTCCGGGGCCGGGATCGCGATCAACATAATTCTGAATGTAGCAGCTTTGTCCGAGCGTGCAGTCGATCGGTTGCTGTAAAGAAATCGTCCCGGCCATGCAGGGCAAGGCCGGGACGAGGAGGCTTATCAAAGCGGCGCGTAGCACGCGTGCTTATTCGGCTGTCAACAAGGGTGGTTTCGCACCCGAGATCCGCTTTTTGCCAGGTTCTTCGACAGTGATCACAAGATCGTCGTCTTTGACGGAGACCTTGGCCAGGCCGCCCTTGGTCAGTTTGCCGAACAGCAATTCTTCCGCGAGCGGCTTTTTGATATGCTCTTGAATGACGCGGCCCAATGGGCGCGCGCCCATCTTGTCGTCATAGCCCTTTTCGGCCAGCCAACTGGCGGCTTGCGGCGTCAGTTCAATATGCACATTGCGATCAATCAACTGGGCTTC
Organism: uncultured Thioclava sp.; assembly: GCF_913064665.1. Classification (GTDB taxonomy): domain Bacteria; phylum Pseudomonadota; class Alphaproteobacteria; order Rhodobacterales; family Rhodobacteraceae; genus Thioclava; species Thioclava arctica. Next base: position 42,764 of record NZ_CAJYBT010000018.1, on the reverse strand, counting down.
AAGCTGCAGGACGAACTTGTCCACCACCTTCAAGATCACATCGCGCGACAGCGGTGCAAAGCTGACCACCGCATCCAGTCGGTTGCGGAATTCGGGCGTAAAGGTGCGCTCGATTGCGGCGGTATCCTCACCCTCGCGGCGGTCGCGGCCAAAGCCGATCGCAGCCTTCGCCATGTCCGAGGCCCCCGCATTCGAGGTCATGATCAAGATCACATTGCGGAAATCCACCGTGCGACCGTTATGGTCGGTGAGTTTGCCGTGATCCATCACCTGCAGCAGGATGTTATAGACATCCGGATGCGCCTTTTCCATTTCGTCGAGCAACAGCACGCAATGGGGATGTTGATCGACCCCATCCGTCAGCATCCCGCCCTGATCAAACCCGACATAGCCCGGAGGTGCGCCGATCAAGCGTGAGACGGCGTGTTTCTCCATGTATTCCGACATGTCGAACCGCAAGAGCTCCACGCCCAGACTGTCGGCCAACTGGTTGGCAACCTCGGTTTTGCCGACGCCCGTGGGGCCTGCAAACAGGTAGTTGCCAATCGGCTTTTCAGGCTCGCGCAGGCCAGCCCGCGCCAGTTTGATCGCCGAGGCCAACGTCTCAATCGCCTTGTCTTGGCCAAACACCACCCGTTTGAGCGTTTTCTCAAGATCGCGCAGCACTTCTGCATCGCTTTTGGTGACCGATTTCGCCGGGATTCGCGCAATTTTTGCGACCACGGCCTCGATCTCTTTCGGGCCGATGGTTTTGCGTTTTTTGCTTTCGGCCAGCAGGTGCTGGGCCGCGCCCGCCTCGTCGATTACGTCGATCGCCTTGTCCGGCAATTTTCGGTCATGGACATAACGCGCCGCCAATTCAACAGCCACTTTGATCGCATCATTGGTGTAGCGAATATCGTGGTGCTTTTCGAAATAGGGCTTCAACCCCATCAGGATCTTGATGGAATCGGGCACCGAGGGCTCATTCACGTCGATCTTCTGGAAGCGACGCGACAGCGCGCGGTCTTTTTCGAAATGCTGGCGGAACTCTTTATAGGTGGTGGAGCCCATCGTGCGCAGCTTGCCGCCCGCCAAAGCGGGTTTGAGCAAGTTGGAGGCATCCATCGCCCCGCCACTCGTGGCACCGGCACCGATCACGGTATGGATCTCGTCGATGAACAAGATCGCATCTTTGTGCTCTTCCAGCTCTTTGACGACAGCCTTCAGACGTTCCTCGAAATCCCCGCGATAGCGCGTGCCTGCCAGAAGCGCGCCCATATCCAGCGAATAGATCGTGGATTTCGACAAGATTTCCGGCGTTTCGCCGCGCGTGATCTTAAGCGCAAGCCCCTCGGCAATCGCGGTTTTACCCACGCCGGGATCGCCCACCAGAAGCGGGTTGTTCTTGCGGCGACGGCACAGCACTTGAATGCAACGCTCAACCTCTTGTTCGCGCCCGATCAGCGGGTCGACATCGCCCTTTTCGGATTTGACGTTGAGGTTGACGCAATACTTATCGAGCGCCGATTCCTTGGCTTCGCCGGGCTGCGCGGCCCCCTCGGCTTTCTGTTCTTCCTCGGCCCCCGTCACCGGGCGGGCCTCGCCAAATTCGGGGTCCTTGGCAACGCCATGGGCGATGAAATTCACCGCATCATAGCGCGTCATATCCTGTTCTTGCAGGAAATAGGCGGCATTGCTTTCGCGTTCGGCAAAGATCGCGACCAGCACATTGGCCCCCGTCACTTCCGAGCGCCCCGAGGATTGCACATGGATCGCAGCGCGCTGAATCACGCGTTGGAAAGCGGCAGTGGGCACCGCTTCAGAGCCCTCAACCTCGGTCTCCAAGGTGGACAGTTCTTCGTCGATGAACTCCACCAAGGTCTGGCGCAATTCATCAATATCGACGGCACAGGCGGTCATCACGCGCGCCGCGTCAGGTTCGTCGATCAGCGCGAGCAAGAGATGCTCCAGCGTGGCCAATTCGTGGCGCCGGGCATTCGCCAGCGCAAGTGCGCCATGAATCGCCTGTTCGAGCGTGTTGGAAAACGATGGCATGTTCTGCTCCTTATCCTGCGGATGCGGCGCGGGCGAACCCTCCACTTATCCTGGCCTCATATAGTTAAAGTTCGGTGGATTTGGCCGCGCTTCAAGTCTTTTGTGCCCAAAAAACGCCATCGATACGAAATGCGCTATAAAAACAGCCGCTTTCGCGCGGCGATGGTGCGCTGGCGCACGGAGCGTGCGCAATATCTTGGGGGTTTGTGGGTTACCCAGACGAAATGGGGGAGAGGCGGCTATGTTTCAAGAGCCATGCACAAACCTTGGGCGACTCGGCGTGCGCTTGCTAGATTTCTGTTTGGCGCCGCTCGGGCTCGGGCGCTTGGGGTGGTGCCACGTTTGGCTCGCTCGGGACGGTGTCGATTGCGGCGGCATCCCCGATAGCGTCGTCATGGGGCGCGGCGGGAGAGTGTTTGAGCAGCAGGGTCATGATGTCGGTGCGCGTCAGGATGCCTTTCAGATGGCCCGCTTCGGTGACAGGCACCACGCGGGCCTCGCGCCGTGCCAGCCGCTCGAGCAGGGTGCCCACGGGGGTGTCGCCCTCGACGGTTTGCACTTCGGTGTGAAAGATCGCGCGCGCCTCGGCTTCGGGCGGGGCGGCGCGAAAGCGGAACGGGCGGCGCAGCAGGTCGAATTCCTTGAACAGCTCATCAAGCGCGTCATGCTGATCGACGAGGCCCAGATAATAGCCAAGGCTATCGACCACCGGCAACGTGTGCACATTGAGGGTGGTCATCTTGCGCACGATCTCGCTTAGCGGGGCCTCGGGGGTCACGGTGACGGGGTTGTGCGTCATGATATCGCGCACCCGAGTGCCCGCAAGCAACGCCTCGGCGGCGCGGTGTTCAGCAGCCGCCATCAACCGCGCCAGATCGGCCGGGGCGAGGTTGGCGGAATGATTGAACTCGACAAGCAGATCGGCCAGGTCGCGCTGGCTCAGCGTGCGGGCAGGGCCACGCGTGCGCATGTTCTGATCTGAAGTCGACGAAAGCGGTCGGGTCGGGTAGGAAATGCCGAAGAGGCGATTGTAGATCATCGCGAAGACGATCAGCACCCCTGTCAGCGTGGCGATGGGAAAGATCGCAAACTCTAGTCCCAGATGACGCCCCGCCTCATGTTCGAGCACCACCAACAGCGCGATCCCCGCAGCAGGCGGATGCAACGCGCGCGCCGCCATCATCGTCGCAATCGCAGCCGCCACGGCCAGCCCGTCGGCATAGGGGGGCGGGATCATCTGCAACACCAAGATCGGCACCACGGCAGAAATCAGCATTCCCATCATCGAGGCCCAAGGCTGCGCAAGCGGCGAATTGGGCAGCACGAATAATAGCACCGCTGTCGAGGCGAAGGATGAGACCAGATAAATGCCCGCCTGACGCGAATGGGGCAGGGTGTCGACGACGAAGGTCACAAGGAAAATCGCAAGACCCGCGCCGATTGCGCCACGCAGAATATCAATCCCCGGTCGGCGCCCCATCGAGGGGCCGAAACGGCGGATTTGGCGGCGAATTTCTTGGGATAAAACAGGGAGGGGCATGCGAACTGGACTTGTGAACGGGCGTGATACATATCGCCGCTACTGGCGTTGGATGCAAGCAGGGCGCGCAATTGGGCGCTGGGGAGGGCGAGGCTCTGGCGGCCTTGCTCTTGCGCGTGCTCAAGCCTACAGACGGGCCAGAAAAAACGGAGCGCAGCCATGCAGATCACCAGACGCACCCTTATGAAGATCGGCTCGGCCTCTGCGCTTGGCGCGATGCTGCCAACCATCGCGCGCGCGGGGTTTACGCCCAAACCCGATGGCTGGCGTCATTTTGAATTGCGCACCCGCGTCACGCTGCCTGCCAGCGAGACGGGCGCGCAACTCTGGCTGCCCGTGCCTTCGGTCACCGCTGCGGATTGGATGAAGCCGGGCGCGATCAGCTGGACGGGAAACGCCGATAGCGCCAGCGTGCAGACCGACCCCATCAAGGGCGAAAGCTTTGTGCATGCGATCTGGAAGGGTGGCAACGAGGCGCATACGCTTGAACTCAGCACGATCGCCGCGACGCAGAATCGCGCGGTGGACCTGTCCGCCCCCTGCAACGTTCCGGCGCTCAGCACGCAGGACCACGCGCGCTACACCGCGCCGACGCATCTGATCCCGACCGATGGGTTGGTGAAACAGACCTCCGATCAGATCACCAAGGGCGCTACGTCCGATCTGGACCGCGCTCGCCGCATCTACGAGTGGATCGTCGAGAATACCGTGCGCAATCCCAAGACACCCGGTTGTGGCTTGGGCGATGTGGCCTCGATGCTGGCGATGGGCGATCTGAGCGGGAAATGCGCCGATCTTAACGCGCTGTATGTTGGGCTGGCGCGCGCGGCGGGGCTGCCGGCGCGCGATGTTTACGGCATTCGCGTAGCACCCTCGAAATTCGGCTACAAAAGCCTTGGCGCGAATTCCCCCGATATCAGCAAGGCGCAGCATTGCCGGGCCGAAGTGTTCCTCACGGGCTTTGGTTGGGTCGCGGTGGACCCCGCCGATGTGCGCAAGGTCATGTTGCAAGAGGGCGCGGGACATCTGGCGCTTGATAACCCCAAGGTGGTCGATGTGCGGCGCGCGCTGTTCGGGTCGTGGGAGGGCAACTGGGTCGCCTATAACTACGCCCATGACGTGACGCTGCCGGGCTCACGCAATCCGATGCTGCCCTATCTGATGTATCCGCAGGCTGAAATTGACGGAAAACGCCAAGATTCGCTGGATCCCGAGGCGTTCGTCTACCAGATCACCGCGCACGAACTAAGCGCCTGATCTGATCGCAGGATGATCTGACGGCTTGGGCGTGTCGCCCGAGCCTTAGAACCGGTCCTTGCGCGCGCGCGCCTCGGTAAAGGCCTCAAGCGCGGTGCCGTTGGCGGGCAAGCCAAGAGCCGCGCGCAGTTTTGGGTCATCGCCGCGCAGGAACGGGTTGGTGACTTTCTCAAGACCCAATTCGACGGGCAGGGTAGGGCGCATCTGGGCGCGGGCCTCGCGCACCTCGGCCATGCGCGCCAGCAGGTTGGGATTGTTGGGCTCAAGACTAAGGGCAAAGCGGCCGTTCGCCTCGGTATATTCATGCCCCGAGCAAACCAGCGTCTCATCGGGCAGCTCGCAAAAGCGCTGCAAGGTCTCAAACATCTGTGCCGCCGAGCCTTCAAATAACCGCCCACAGCCCCAGCTCATTAGGCTATCACCCGAAAACAGCAGCCCCGCCTCGGGGAAGTAATAGGCGAGATGGCCAACGGTGTGACCGGGCGCATCCATCACCTCGACCTTTTCCATTCCGATCGGGATCATCTCGCCGGGTTGCAGCGCTTGGGCCAGACGCGGCAGGCGATGGGCATCGGCGGCGGCCCCAAGAACCTTCGCCCCGGTGGCCCCTGCGAGGGCCTGCACACCATCAATGTGATCGGCGTGATGATGCGTGAGCAAAATCAGATTTGCTTTCCAGCCACGCTCCGTCAGCGCCTTGAGGACCGGCGGGGCCTCGGGGACGTCGATCACGGTTGTGGTATCGGTCGCGGCCTCATGCACGATATAGGCGTAGTTATCGGCGAGACAGGGCACGATGAGCAATTCGACGGACATGGCGTTTTCTACCGCTTTGAGTATCTTGTAACATAGCTAAGCCAAAGGAGGACCGACACGCAATGCATCTCGACGTGCTCGACCTGCGGAATTTCTATTACCGGACGCAACTTGGACGCGCTGCCCAACGCGCGATCCGCGACAAGGTGCTGGCGATGTGGCCTGCCACCGGCCCTGCCATGGGCGGGCAGACGGTGGCGGGATACGGGTTTGCCGCACCGCTGCTGCGTCCCTATCTGGAACCCGCGCGCCGGGTGATTGCGCTGATGCCTGCGGCGCAGGGCGTGATGCCTTGGCCTGCGGGGCAGCCCAATGTGTCGGTGCTGTGCGAAGAAACCCGCTGGCCGATCGAAACCGGGCGGGTGGATCGGCTGATCGTGATGCATGGGCTGGAAACCTCGGATAATACCGAGGCGTTGATGGCGGAGTGCTGGCGCGTGCTGGGGCCGGGGGGGCGCGCGCTGTTTATCGCGCCCAATCGCGCCGGTCTTTGGGCCCCAAGCGAATCGACGCCCTTCGGCTTTGGCAAACCGTTCACCGCAGGTCAGCTTGATCAATTGGCGCGCCGCTCGGGTTTTGTGCCGGAACGCCAAACCGCAGCGCTTTATATTCCGCCCAGCCATCGCCGCTTCTGGCTGCGCTCGGCGGCGATGTGGGAGCGGGTGGGCACCAAAGTGTCAGGCGTGCTGGCGGCGGGGGTGATCGTGCTTGAGGTCTCCAAGCAGGTCCATGCGCGCCATGATAGCGGCTTGGGCGCGCGCGTGCGCCGCCCGCTGTCGATTTTAGAGGGCGCGGTAAAGCCGGTCTCCAAGCCGATTTAAGCGCGCTTCGCCGGGGGGCTTGTCATGGTGAAATGGTGGGGCATATGAAAGCGCCCCGCGACGTGCACAAGACCTCACGCCTGCAATCGGGTCCGATTCCGACGATTTTCCCGGCGGTAGCGGGGGTGAATCACCCTAGTGAGAAGATCTGCTGCGGATTCGGTCAAACCGTGTAATTCTTTGTGTTAGCGCCGTCATTTGAACCCACGCACTGTCACCTTATCGCGACGAAGGGCAAAATGCGGTCTTTCGCTCACATTCTGGTGTTCAAGATGGTTGCGAGGGGGGAATTGCTCTGCTACTCACCTCTCCGATATGTGGCACAAAAGACGAGTTTCTTGTGCCGGGGGAGACCTCCCGCCGGGCCCGTTGGGCGCGGAACGGGGGCAACAAGCATCGGAAGGGTGGACGTGTCCGAACCAGCTTCGATTTCCGCAAGCATCGCGGGGCGCTACGCGATTGCAATTTTTGAACTCTCGCGTGAGGCGAAAGGCATCAAAGCCCTTGAGGGTGATGTCGCGGCTTTGCGTGAGGCGCTCGCAAGCTCTGCTGATCTGCGCGATGTGGCCGTTTCGCCGGTCTATACGCGCGATGAGCAGATGAATGCCGTCGCAGCGCTGGCAAGCAAGATGGGCTTGTCCAGTGCCATGAGCAACGGGCTGCAACTGATGGCGGCCAAGCGTCGCCTGTTCACGTTGCCCCATTTGCTGAGCGCGTTGAGCAATCTGATCGCTGACGAAAAAGGCGAAGTAACGGCCGAGGTCACCTCGGCCTCGGAACTTTCTGCTGCACAGGCCAAGAAACTGGCTGAAACGCTGAAAAAGCAAACGGGTAAAACCGTTAAACTGGACACCGCTGTCGATGAAAGCCTCATCGGTGGTATGATTGTAAAATTGGGTTCGCGCATGATCGACACGTCGATCCGCGCAAAGCTCGCTACTCTCAAGAACGCCATGAAAGAGGTCGGATAAATGGGCATCCAAGCAGCTGAGATTTCTGCGATCCTCAAGGACCAGATCAAGAATTTCGGGCAAGACGCCCAAGTGGCCGAAGTCGGTCGTGTGCTGTCGGTTGGTGACGGTATTGCGCGCGTCTACGGTCTCGATAACGTACAGGCCGGTGAAATGGTCGAATTCCCCGGTGGTATCCGCGGGATGGCGCTGAACCTCGAATCCGACAATGTCGGCGTCGTGATCTTCGGCTCTGACCAAGACATCAAAGAAGGCGATGTGGTCAAACGCACGAACTCGATCGTGGACGTGCCGGTTGGCAAAGGTCTGCTGGGTCGCGTCGTGGACGGTCTGGGCAATGCAATCGACGGCAAAGGCGCCATTGAGAGCACCGAGCGCCGTGTGGCCGACGTCAAAGCACCGGGCATCATCCCGCGGAAATCGGTTCACGAACCGATGGCAACCGGCCTTAAATCGGTCGACGCCATGATCCCGATCGGGCGTGGCCAGCGCGAATTGATCATCGGTGACCGTCAGACCGGTAAAACCGCGATCGCGCTCGATACGATCCTGAACCAGAAATCGTATAACGACGCCTCGCCCGACAATAAGATGCATTGCTTCTATGTCGCGATCGGTCAGAAACGCTCGACCGTGGCGCAGCTTGTCAAAAAGCTCGAAGAAACCGGTGCGATCGAATATACCACGATCATCGCCGCAACCGCATCCGACCCCGCGCCGATGCAATATCTCGCGCCCTATACCGCGACCGCGATGGCGGAATATTTCCGCGATAACGGCATGCACGCGCTGATCATCTATGACGATCTGTCCAAGCAGGCTGTGGCCTATCGCCAAATGTCGCTCTTGCTGCGTCGCCCGCCGGGCCGCGAAGCTTATCCGGGTGACGTGTTCTATCTGCACTCTCGCCTGCTCGAGCGTTCGGCCAAGCTGAACGAAGATTTCGGCTCGGGCTCGCTGACCGCGCTTCCGATCATCGAAACTCAGGGCGGCGACGTGTCGGCGTTTATTCCGACCAACGTGATCTCGATCACCGACGGTCAGATCTTCCTCGAAACCGAGCTGTTCTACCAAGGGATCCGTCCCGCCGTGAACACCGGTCTGTCGGTGTCGCGCGTTGGCTCTTCGGCGCAGACCAACTCGATGAAAACGGTGGCGGGTCCGGTGAAACTGGAACTGGCTCAGTATCGCGAGATGGCGGCGTTTGCACAGTTTGGCTCGGATCTGGATGCGGCAACGCAAAAGCTTCTGAACCGGGGCGCACGCCTGACCGAGATGATGAAGCAGCCGCAATATTCGCCGCTGACCAACGCCGAGATCGTGTCTGTGATCTTTGCAAGCACGAACGGGTTCCTCGATTCGATCCCGGTCGCACAGGTTGGCCGTTTTGAGCAGGGCTTGCTGGATTATCTGCGCAATTCGCGCAAAGACATCCTCGACTGGCTCACCCAGGAAGATCCCAAGATCAAGGGTGACGCAGCTGACAAGCTGAAAGCCGCCATTGACGAATTCGCCAAGACCTTCGCGTGATTGGCCTGAAAGGACAGGGATATGCCTAGCCTTAAGGACCTGAAAAACAGGATCGGAAGCGTCAAGAACACGCGGAAGATCACCAAGGCGATGCAAATGGTCGCCGCAGCCAAGCTGCGCCGTGCCCAAGAGGCCGCCGAAGCCGCACGCCCCTATGCCGAACGGATGCATGCCGTGATGGCGGGGCTCGCGGGCTCGGTGAAAGGTTCGGACAATGCGCCGCGCCTTCTCGGGGGCACGGGTGCAGACAAGGTGCATCTGCTGGTTGTGATGACGGCGGAACGTGGGCTTTGCGGTGGCTTCAACGCCAACATCGCCAAGCTTGCGCGTCAACACGCCACCAAGCTTCTGGCCGAGGGCAAAGAGGTGAAAATCCTCACCGTCGGCAAGAAGGGTCGCGATTCGCTGCGCCGGGAATACGGCCAGTATTTCGTGGGTCACGTCGATTTCAGCGACGTCAAACGCCTGAGCTATGACGACGCGCAAGGCGTGGCGCGCGATTTGCTGACACGCTTTGACAAGGATGAGTTCGACGTTGCGACGATCTTCTTCTCGGTCTTCCAAAGCGTGATTTCGCAAACGCCGACCGCCAAGCAGATCATCCCTGCCTCCTATGAACCGGAGGAAGGCGAAGAAACGCCCTCGGTGAACTACGATTACGAGCCCAGCGAAACGCAGATCCTTGCCGATCTGTTGCCGCGCGGGATCGCCACGCAGCTTTTTACGGCGCTGCTGGAAAATGCGGCCTCGGAACAAGGTGCGCGGATGTCGGCTATGGATAGTGCGACGCGCAATGCGGGCGAAATGATCGACAAACTGACGATCGAATACAACCGCACGCGTCAGGCCGCGATCACCAAGGAACTCATCGAAATCATTTCGGGCGCTGAGGCGCTCTGACGGAACCGGAGAAAATCATGGCAAGCAATGGCAAGGTAACCCAGGTCATCGGCGCCGTCGTGGACGTGCAGTTCGACGGCGAGCTGCCCGCGATCCTCAACGCGCTGGAAACAACCAACAACGGCAAGCGTCTGGTGCTTGAAGTCGCGCAGCACTTGGGCGAAGGCTCGGTGCGCACCATCGCGATGGACGCCACCGAAGGCCTCGTACGTGGGGCACCGGTGAAAGACACCGGCAGCCCGATCTCGGTGCCGGTTGGCACGGCGACGCTGGGTCGCATCCTGAACGTCATCGGCGAGCCGGTGGACGAAAAGGGCCCGGTCGAGGCTGACGAGTACCGCCCGATCCACGCCCCCGCACCCGACTTTGCGGATCAGGCGACCGAGGCGCAGATCCTCGTCACCGGCATCAAGGTGATCGACCTGCTCGCGCCTTACTCCAAGGGCGGTAAAATTGGCCTCTTCGGCGGTGCCGGTGTGGGCAAGACGGTTCTGATCCAAGAGCTGATCAACAACATCGCAAAGGTGCACTCGGGTCTGTCCGTGTTCGCCGGTGTGGGCGAGCGGACTCGTGAAGGCAACGATTTGTATCACGAGATGATTGAATCGGGCGTTTTGACCCCCGACAATCTGCCGGATTCGAAAATCGCACTGGTCTTTGGCCAGATGAACGAGCCTCCGGGCGCGCGTGCGCGTATTGCGCTGACCGGCCTGACCTTGGCCGAGCAGTTCCGCGACGCAACCGGCACCGACGTTTTGTTCTTTGTCGACAACATCTTCCGCTTCACGCAGGCAGGTTCTGAGATGTCCGCACTTCTGGGTCGTATTCCTTCGGCTGTGGGCTATCAGCCGACGCTGGCGACTGACATGGGCGCGATGCAGGAACGTATCACCTCGACCAAGAACGGTTCGATCACCTCGATCCAGGCCGTGTACGTGCCTGCGGATGACTTGACCGACCCGGCACCTGCGACCACCTTCGCGCACCTTGATGCAACCACGGTTCTCAACCGCGCGATCTCGGAACTGGGTATCTACCCGGCTGTGGACCCGCTGGACTCGACCTCGCGTCTGATGGACCCGCTGATCTTGGGTGAAGAGCATTACCGCGTGGCGCGCGACGTGCAGGAAATCCTGCAGCGCTACAAGGCTTTGCAAGACATCATCGCCATCCTCGGGATGGACGAATTGTCCGAAGAGGATAAGCTGACCGTGGCCCGTGCCCGGAAAATCCAGCGTTTCCTCAGCCAGCCGTTCGACGTGGCCAAAGTCTTCACCGGCTCTGACGGCGTTCAGGTGCCGCTCGAAGACACGATCAGCTCGTTCAAGGCGGTTGTGGCGGGCGAATACGATCACCTCCCCGAGGGTGCCTTCTACATGGTTGGCGGCATCGAGGATGTGAAAGCGAAAGCTGCGAAACTCGCCGCTGCGGCGTAAGGAGGCGTTATGGCCGACACGATGCAATTCGATCTGGTCGCACCCGAGCGCAAGCTCGCCTCGGAAGAGGAAGCGATCGAGGTCATGGTGCCGGGCGCGGATGGCGACCTGACGGTGATGCCCGGCCACGCGCCGATGCTCACCACGCTGCGCCCCGGTCGGCTCACCTTGGTGACCCGCTCGGAAACGCACAGCTACGCCGTGACGGGTGGCTTTGCCGAGATCACCCCCGAGGGTGTGACGGTACTGGCCGAACGCTCGTTGCCTGCCGAGGAATTCACCCGTGAAGTCCACGACAAGCTGATCGCAGAGGCCCGCCGCGTGCACGAAGAGGCTCACCCGTCGGTGGCAGATCTCACCGCCAAATTGCTGGCGGATATGGAAGCCATGGGCACTCATATGACGCTGTGAGCCGGTTAAAAGACACGAAACAAGCCCCGGTTTTTCCGGGGCTTTTTTCTGGGCAGTGAGCCGCGTAAGATCGCGCAATCGGGCAGGGAGGTCAGTCACCATGATCACGGTCGAAAGCCATCGCATGGGGATGCAGCAAGGCTCCATCGTGTTGTTTTCCGATTATCAGGATGGTGGCGCGATGTGGACGGGCGATGGCCCGCGCGAACTGCGCAAATTGGTCAGTTTTGCCGAGGCTTTCTCAGCCAAGCCGCTGGTGCATGTCGCGCTGTCGATGTGGGACATTGATCAAAAACACAATGGCCGAATGGATATTTCCACCGAGATGGTCACCCCCGAGGGGTTCGTGATCGTGTTTCGTACCTGGGGGGATACCCGTGTGGCGCGGGTGCGTTCGGATTGGCTGGCGATGGGTGCCTGTGCCAACGCCGACGATTGGGATATTCACTAGGCGCAGGTGTGACCCTGCGCCCAAGTGCTTTTATTCCGCGTGGCGTTTACTTCAGGTAATCCGCGATCACCGCCTGCGAACCGCGTGCCCAGACATCCTTCAGCGTCTTGGTGAACTGCGCCACTAGCGCGTCGTTTTTCGAAAGATCACCGTAGATTTCCGACATTTCGAGCCAAGCGGCGGGGCGGGTTTTCGCCGCTTTGGACTGCGCCACCAGACGGTCCCAATTCGGATCGTTTGCCGCAATCTCGGCACCGGTTTCTGTGGTGCCGTAGCAATAGCGACACCACAGTGCGCTTGCCAAAACCAGCCCGTCACAGTCTAGCCCCCGCGTCAGCCGGTCCCGGATCGACGTGATGATGAATTTCGGCTGTCGGTTGAACCCGTCAAAGCACAGGCGGCGGATCGTGTCGGCCACTTCGGGATTTGAAAACCGCTCCAAAATCAGTTGCTTATAGGCGCGCAGGTCGGTGTCGGGCACGGGGGGGATGATCGGCAGAATTTCGGTCGTTTCGATCTTGTCGAGATAGGCGCGGATCTGGGGATCGGCCATCGCCTCATGGGCGAATTCGATATCGCGCAAACCACCAGCATAGGCGATGATCGCGTGCCCACCATTCAGGATGCGGATCTTCATCGTCTCAAAACGATCTACCGCATCGGTGAAGGTCACGCCGACTTTCTCCAGCGCCGGGCGGCCGGCGGGGAAATGATCCTCCATCACCCATTGGCGAAACGGCTCGCAGGTAACGGGGGCGGCATCCTCCAGCCCAAAGCTTTCCGCCAAAGCGCGCTCGCGCGGGCCGGTGGCGGGGGTGATGCGGTCGACCATCGAATTGGGGAAGGCGACGTTGGCTTTGATCCAGCCCGCCAGTTCGGGGTCGGACAGCTGTGCCAGCCCGACCACCGCATCGCGCGTGACATGGCCATTATGGGGAACGTTGTCGCAGCACATCACGGTGAAGGGCGCGACACCCGCCGCGCGGCGCGCCTTGAGGGCCGCGATCATCGCGCCAAAGGCGGTCTCGGGGGCGTCCGGATTGGCCGCATCGGCGGCAATATCGGGATGGGTGGGGCTGAAGGTGCCGGTCTCGGGGTCGATGAAATAGCCGCCCTCGGTCACGGTGAGCGAGACGATGCGGATCGCCGGGTCTGACATCGCCGCGATCAGGGGCGCATTGCCCGAGGCCACCGGCACAAAGCCGGTCATCGCGCCGATCACGCGGGCCGATTTCGCGCTTGGGTCCAGCTCGATCACGCTCGACATACCGTCTTGCGCCATCAGCGCTTCGCCCATCTTGGCATCGCCTGCGCGCACGCCAGCGCCGAGCAGCGCCCAGTCATGGCCGATCCCCAGGTTGAACAGGTCATCAAGGTAAACCGCCTGATGGGCGCGATGGAAATTACCGCAGCCGATATGGACGATTCCCGCGCTCAGATCACTGCGGTCATAGCCGGGGCGCGCCACATCATCTGGGAGAAGATCAAGCGTTTCGTTTGAGAGTTTCATGTCAGCTCATCCAATTCCCGCCATCGACATTATAGGTCTGGGCGACGATATATTCGGCCTCGTCCGAGGCCAGAAACACCGCCATCCCGGTGAGGTCCTGTGCCGTGCCCATGCGCCCAAAGGGCACCGCCGCGCCGACTTCGCGCTTTTTCTGGCCCGGTGCCTTGCCCTCGTATTTGGCAAAGAAGGCATCGACGCCGTCCCAATGCTCGCCATCCACGACACCGGGTGCGATAGCATTCACGTTGATGCCATGTTCGATCAGGTTCAGCCCCGCCGATTGCGTGAGGCTGATGACCGCCGCCTTGGAGGCGCAATAGACCGCCACCAAGGCCTCACCACGCCGCCCGGCTTGGCTTGCCATGTTGATGATCTTGCCGCCACGGCCCTGCGCGATCATCTCGCGCGCGGCCGCCTGCATCATGAACAGCGTGCCCTCGACATTGATCTTGAAGACGCGTTCGTAATCTTGCCGGGTGATCTCGACCAAAGGGGCTGCGGTGAAGATCGCAGCGTTGTTGATCAAGATATCGATTCCGCCGCTGGCGCGCAGCGCGGCCATTGCGTCCTCGATGCTGGCCGGGTCGGTCACATCAAGGGGCAGGGCGGTCGCGCCGATTGCGGCGGCGGTGTCTTGAGCGCGCTCGAGATTAATATCGCCGATCACGACCTGCGCACCCTCGGCGATGTATTTTTCGGCAAATGCCTGCCCGATGCCGCGCGCGGCACCGGTGATCAGGGCGCGTTTTCCCGAGAGGCGCATCAGATCGCAAGCCCTGCCGCGTCGAACTTGTGCAGTTGCGACAGATCGGGGCTAAGCCAGACGCTGTCACCCGAATGCAGGTCGATCTCGCCATCGCCGCGCACGTTGATCAGCCCGAATTCGGTATCGACATGCAGGAACGTGTCCGAGCCGAGGTGTTCGGACACACCAACGGTGCCCTTCCACGCGCCTTCGGTCGCCGAGACATTGATATGCTCGGGGCGGATTCCGATCGTGTGGGCGTTGTGCTTGGCGGCCTCGGGGCCCTCGACGAAGTTCATCTTGGGCGAGCCGATGAAGCCTGCCACAAACTTGTTGCGCGGGCTGCGATAAAGTTCAAGCGGCGAGCCGACTTGCTCGATCACGCCGGCATGCAGCACCACGATTTTGTCGGCCATGGTCATTGCCTCGACTTGGTCGTGGGTGACGTAAACCATCGTGGTTTTCAGCTTTTGGTGCAGCTCGGAAATCTCGAGCCGCATGTTCACGCGCAGCGCCGCATCAAGGTTCGAGAGCGGCTCGTCAAACAAAAACGCCGCCGGTTCGCGCACGATGGCGCGGCCAATCGCAACCCGCTGACGCTGCCCGCCCGAAAGCTGGCCGGGGCGGCGATGCAGGTAGTCGGTGAGGTTGAGGATGCGCGCGGCATTCTCAATCTTGGCGTCGATCGTTGCCTGATCGGCCTTAGCCATTTTCAGCGGAAACGCGATGTTCTTGCGCACCGACATATGCGGATACAGCGCGTAGGACTGGAACACCATTGCAAGGCTGCGCTTGGCGGGGGGCAGGTCGGTGGCATCTTGGCCGTCGATCTCGATATGGCCGCCCGACACGTCTTCCAGCCCGGCAATCAGGCGCAGCAACGTGGATTTACCGCAGCCCGAGGGGCCAACGAAGACCACGAATTCGCCCTCGCCGATATGCAGATCCAGCGGCGGGATGACTTCCACATCGCCAAAGCGCTTGGTGACGCCTTTGAGTTCAATCTGTCCCATGGGGATCTCCTTATTTCACAGCGCCAAAGGTCAGGCCACGCACAAGCTGTTTCTGGCTAAACCAGCCAAGGATCAGGATCGGTGCGATTGCCAGCGTCGAGGCAGCAGAGAGTTTGGCGTAAAACAACCCTTCGGGGCTGGAATATGCGGCGATGAAAGCCGTCAGCGGCGCAGCTTTGGCCGCTGTCAGGTTGAGGGTCCAGAAGGCCTCGTTCCAAGACAGGATGACGTTGAGAAGCAGCGTCGAGGCAATGCCGGGGATTGCCATCGGCGTGAGCACATACAAGATCTCGCTGCGCAGACCCGCGCCGTCCATCCGGGCGGCTTCAAGGATCTCCGAGGGGATTTCCTTGAAATAGGTGTAAAGCATCCAGATCACGATCGGCAGGTTCATCAGGCAGAGCACGATGATCAGGCCGGTGCGGGTATCCAGCAGCCCCCAGTCACGAAACATCAGATAGATCGGGACCAGCACACCCACAGCGGGCATCATCTTGGTCGAGAGCATCCACATCAGCACATCCTTGGTGCGTTTGCCCGGCACAAAGGCCATCGCCCAAGCGGAGGGGATGCCGATGATCAGCGCCAGGATCACCGAGCCGAATGAGATCACCACCGAGTTCATGAAGTGGCGGAAATAGTTCGAGCGTTCCTGCACCAAGGTGTAGCTTTCAAAGGTCCAATGCGAGGTGAGCACCTGCAACGGGGTCTTGATCGCGTCGCCCTCGGTCTTGAACGACAAGATGATCGTCCACAGGATCGGGAAGAAGATCACGAAGCCGACGCTCCAGGCGAGGATCGTCATCACCAGCTTGCGGCGGTTTGAGGTTTTGCGCGCCATCTCTCAGGTCTCCAGATTCTTGCCGATCATCCGCATCAGGAAGATCGCAACGATGTTGGCCAAGATCACAGCAACGATGCCGCCTGCCGCCCCGCCGCCGACGTCGAATTGCAGCAGCGATTGGACATAGACGAGATAGGTCAGCGTGGTCGAGGCGATGCCCGGTCCGCCATTGGTGGTCACGAGGATCTCAGCGAAGGTCGACAGCAGGAAGATCGTCTGAATGAGGATCACCACGGTCGCGGCGCGCGACAGATGCGGCACCATGATATAGATGAACCGTGACCAGATGCTGGCGCCATCCATTTCGGCGGCCTCAAGCTGCTCGCTATCAAGCGATTGCAGCGCGGTCAGCAAGATCAACGTCGCGAAGGGCAACCATTGCCACGCCACAATCAGCGTGATCGACAAAAGCGGGGCTTGGGCGAGGAAATCATAGGCGGGAAAGCCGAAGAAATGCGCAATATAGGCGAATATCCCGTTCACCGGATTGAAGAAGAAGTTCTTCCACACCAGCGCCGACACCGTGGGCATCACGAAGAAGGGCGCAATCACCAGCACCCGCACGATGCCTTGGCCAAAGATCGCCTGATCGAGCAGCAGCGCCAAAAGCATCCCGCCGATGATGGTGATCAGCAACACGCCTCCGACGAGGAACAAGGTGTTCCAGAGGGCGGTGAAAAAGGCGGGATCGGTCAGGAAATATTCGTAGTTCTGAAAGCCGACAAAGCCAGTCTGGCCGGGCATCAGAAGGTTATAGCGCTGGAACGAGAACCACAATGTCATGCCCAGCGGCACGGCCATCCACAAAAACAAAAGAATAACGGAGGGCGATATCATCAGACGCGCGGCAGCGCGCGAGGCTTGCGTGGACATGGGTCCGGCTCCGGCAATGAAAGAGGGGGAAGGGGCGGCCCGAATACAGGCTGCCCCAAGAGATAGATGGAAAGCGGATTACTTGAGGTAACCGGCTTTCTTCATCTCACGCTCGGTGAGGCTTTGCGCGCTCTCCAAGGCTTGTTCTGCGGTCATCTGACCCGCAAGGGCTGCCGAGAACTGCTGGCCCACTGCATTGCCGAGGCCTTGGAACTCGGGGATCGCAACGAACTGCACGCCGGTATAGGGCACGTCCTGCACCGAGGGGTGCTTGGGATCGGCCGCATTGATCGAGTCGAGCGTCAGCTTGGCGAACGGGGCCGCCTTTTGATACTCGGGGTTCTCATACAGCGAGGTCCGCGTTCCCGGAGGCACGTTGGCCCAACCTTCTTTGGCGGCAACCAATTCGGTGTAGTGCTTGGAGGTTGCCCAGTCGATGAAGGCCTTGGCTGCGGCTTCATGTTTGGTGCCTGCCGGAATGGCGAGGCTCCAGGCCCATAGCCAGTTGGCGCGCTTGTCGACGCCTTCCTTGTTGGGGGCCAGCGCAAAGCCAACCTTGTCGGCCACGGTGGAATCTTTGGGGTTGGTCACGAACGAGGCCGCCACCGTCGCATCCATCCACATCCCGCATTTGCCCTGCTGGAACAGCGCGAGGTTTTCGTTGAACCCGTTGGACGAAGCGCCCGGAGGCCCGTATTTGTTCATCAGGTCAAGATAGGTGGTCAGGGTCTCTTTCCATGGCGCGGAGTCGAATTGGGGTTTCCAATCCATGTTGAACCACGAGCCGCCCATCGAGTTGTCCATCGCCGACAAGAAGGCCATGTTCTCGCCCCAGCCCGCTTTGCCACGCAAGCAGATGCCGTAGACGCCATTGGCCTTGTCGGTCATCGCCGCGGCCGCTTTCTCGATATCGCCCCAGGTCGGCTTTTCGGGCATTTGCAGCCCGGCCTTCTCCATCAGGTCCTTGCGATACATCACAAACGAGCTTTCGCCATAGAAGGGCGAGGCGTAAAGATTGCCATCGACCGTCAGACCCGAGCGGATCGCGGGCAGCAAATCGTTCACGTCATACTCGGCAGGCAGGTCATTGAGCGACACCAGCCAGCCTTGCTTGGCCCAGATCGGAACCTCGTAGGTGCCAATGGTCAGAACGTCGAACTGGCCGCCCTTGGTGGCGATGTCTGTCGTCACTTTCTGGCGCAGGACGTTCTCTTCAAGCGTCACCCAGTCGACCTTGATGTCGGGATGCATCTTGTAAAAATCATCCATGTAGCCCTGCATGCGGACCATGTCGCCGTTATTGACAGTGGCTACGGTGATCGTGGTCTCAGCGGATGCCGCGGTGGCAAGCGCACCAAGAGCACAGGCGCCAAGAAGCGCCCGGAACGTGAGTGTCATGATATCCTCCCAGATATTCTGAGCAAATGCCCAGTACGTGAGAAAATACTCATTCAAACAGTAGATTCTGTCAATCATCAATTTCCACGGCGACGTGGAGACCTTTGAAGTTCGAATAAGGTTATGAAATGAATAGTCTTATTGGACGAGACTTCGCGCGGTGTCTTCGTCGGTGACCAATCCATTGATCAATCCACCCGCCAAAGCACCTCGAATCGCCGCCAGTTTTGAGGCTCCTGCGGCGATCGCGATCTTGGGGGCGTCGCCGTTGCGTGCGATCTTAAATGAGCCAAATCGCTCGGTGGTTTGTGTCGTGATGTAACGTCCCTGCACGTCGTAAAACGCCCCAACCAGCTCGCCGATCGCGCCTGCGTTTTGCAACTCTCGCAACTCTGAGAGGGTCACGAACCCGTCCTTGTAGACGGGCGCGTCGTCGCCCAACTGGCCCACCCCGACAAAGGTCGCATCCGCCTGCGCGGCCAAGCGGCGCACCGCCTGCACCGGCTTGAGATGGTCAAACATCGCGCGTTCCTCGGCGCTTTCCGAAATCACCGGCACCAGCATCGGATAGTGGGGTAGGTGCAGCTTGTTTGCCAAGCGCATGATCACATCGTAAATGCTGGCAGACCCATCGGGCGCGATATTGCCAATCAACGAGACGATCTTATGGGCCATGGCGGGGGGCTGCATCACCTCTTCGACCATTGCACTCAAAGAGCGCCCGGTGCCAAAGGCGATCACCTGCGGTTCGGGCCGCGCAAGGATGCGCTCCAGCAGAGTCGCCGCCAGCGGGGCGGTGGCGCGTGCCCGGTCGCCGCCTTCGCCCAGCGAGGGGGCGACGCGCACCGTTTGCAACTGAAAGCGACGGCGCAGCGCGGCCTCCAGTTCCAGACAGGCGCCGATCTTGTGCTCGATGCGCACCCGCACCAGCCCGTCCGAAACCGCGCGGCTGACCAGTCGCTGGGCACGCTGGCGCGAAACGCCCAGCTCGGCCGCGATCTGATCTTGCGTCATGCCGCCCACGTAATAAAGCCATCCCGCGCGGGCAGCCTCGTCCTCGCGGGTGGCCTCGATCTCATTCATCCGGTTCATGTAGCGGCCCTCATATTGGGACCAAGATGAAAGAATTCGTCGAAAGAGGCAAATTCTAGTTGCGCAATCGCATCGGCGGGGCGCATCAGCGGCCGCCCGTGCAGATGGCTGCCGCCGGTAAAGCGCCACACCGTCATGCCCGCCGCCAGCCCTGCGCGGATGCCCGTCAGGCTGTCTTCAATCACCACGCAGCGGGCAGGATCAGCGCCCATCTGGCGCGCGGCATGCAAGAATAGATCGGGCGCGGGTTTGCCTTGCGCAACTTCGCTGGCGGTGAAAATCCGGCCCTGTACCTGCTTATCCAGCCCGACAATTTCCAGCGACCGCTGCGCGCGCTGCGGGCTGGATGAGGTTGCCACGCACCACGACACACCGAGTTGCGCGATTACGTCGCTCACGCCGGGCATCACCCGCAGGTCTGATTCAAAGGCCGCAAGTAAGCGGGCGCGGTAGCGCGCCTCGAAATCCTCGGGCAGATCGAGACCGAATTCAAAGCGGATCTGTTTCATCACCGTCGGATAAGAGCGGCCCAGAAAATTGCGTGCGACGTAATCGAGATCGATATTCACATCCAGGTTTCGCAGCTCTGCGATCAGCATATTGGCCGAGATGATTTCGGAATCGATCAGCACCCCGTCGCAATCAAAAATGCACAAATCGAACATTTTAGTGCTTTCTCAACGCAGGTAGGCCGATGCCAGTTGCCCCAAACCCACCATCTGCGGCCAAAAGCTGCCCGGTCACAAAGCTGGCCTTGTCCGAGGCGAGAAAGGCGATGGCCTCGGCGATTTCGCGTTCCGATCCGTAGCGATTGAGCGGGATCGCATCGTGATAGGCGTCGATGATCTCTTGGGAATGCACCGCCATCGCAAGTTTGGTGCGCACCGGCCCCGGCGCGACTGCATTGGCGCGAATGCCCAACTCGCCCAGCTCCACCGCTTGCTGCTCGGTCAGCGCAATCACCGCCGCTTTGGAGGTGCCATAAGCCACCCGCAGCGTCGAAGCGCGCAGCCCCGAGATCGAGGCGATATTCACAATCGCACCCTTCGCCTTGGCCAAAAGCGGCGTCAGCGCCTGGGAAACCAGAAACATGCCGTCGAGATTGGTGGCCATCACGCGGCGCCACATCGCGAAATCGGTCTCGCCGATCGGGCCGAATTCGGCCACGCCCGCGTTGTTGACCACCGCTTTGAGGCCATATTGCGCGATCCGCCCGACTTCCTCGGCCATGATGGCGACCTGCTCGGGATCGGAAATGTCGCATAGGATCGGATGGGTGCCGTTAAGCGCGCTGCTCGCCGCCTCAAGTGCCTTGACGTCGCGATCCAGCATCACAACCTGCCAGCCCATTTCCAGAAACAGTTTTGTCGTCGCAAGGCCAATGCCACGCGCCGCCCCCGTTACCAATGCTACGTCGATCATCTGTTCCTCCTCGTTTCGCGCGACGCTATCGCGTGGCGCAAGCGCTGTCGACAGGGCAGGGCGGCGAACTATCTTTTGCGATCGCAACAGAATGGACAAGACAATGACGATACTTTGCGAAGGACAGCATCTTTTCGTGGCCGAACTCAGCTATCTTGCGCCGATGGCAGAGGTTGACGCGCTTTTGGAGCCGCACCGGGCGTTTCTCAGAGAGCAATACGCGGCGGGTCGCTTTCTGGCCTCGGGGGCGAAGGTGCCGCGCGATGGTGGGGTGATCATCGCGATTGGCACCGAGCGGGCCGAGATCGAGGCGTTGCTCCGGCGTGATCCCTTTCAGATTGCGGGCGTTGCGCAATATCGGGTGATCGAGTTCAACCCGACGATGGTTGCGCAAGGGTTACGCTAAGCCACGGGCAGTCATGAAAAAGGGCGCCCCGCAAGGCGCCCTTTCCCAAAGTTCCAAGCGGGAACGGCTGATTACATCATGCCGCCCATGCCGCCCATGCCACCCATGTCGGGTGCGCCGCCGCCAGCGCCTTTAGGCTCGGGCTTTTCGGCGATCATGGCTTCGGTGGTGATCAGCAGACCTGCGATCGAGGACGCATCCTCAAGAGCGGTGCGCGTCACTTTGGCCGGATCGATCACGCCGAACTTGAACATGTCGCCATATTCTTCGGTCTGCGCATTGAAGCCAAAGTTCAGATCGTCGCTTTCGCGGACCTTGCCGGCCACGACAGCGCCGTCGACGCCAGCGTTGTCAGCGATCTGACGCAGCGGAGCCTCAAGAGCGCGGCGCACGATGGCGATACCCGCTTCTTGGTCGCTGTTTGCTGCGGTCATGCCGTGCAGAACCTTAGCGGCCTGAACCAGCGACACGCCACCGCCAACAACGATGCCTTCTTGAACGGCAGCGCGGGTTGCGTTGAGCGCGTCATCGACGCGATCCTTGCGCTCTTTCACTTCGGTTTCGGTCATGCCGCCAACGCGGATGACAGCCACACCACCGGCGAGTTTGGCCACACGCTCTTGCAGCTTCTCACGGTCGTAATCCGAGGTGGTTTCCTCGATCTGGGTGCGGATCTGAGCGACGCGAGCTTCGATCTCGGCCTTGTCACCAGCGCCGTCCACGATGGTCGTGGTCTCTTTGGTGATCGAGACTTTTTTCGCGGTGCCCAGCATGTCCATGCCGACATTTTCCAGCTTCATGCCAAGATCTTCCGAGATCACCTGGCCACCGGTCAGGATCGCGATGTCCTGCAGCATGGATTTGCGACGATCACCAAAGCCCGGAGCCTTGACGGCTGCGATTTTCAGACCGCCACGCAGCTTGTTCACGACGAGGGTCGCAAGGGCTTCGCCTTCGACGTCTTCGGCAATGATCAAGAGCGGCTTGTTGGACTGGATCACCTGCTCGAGCAGCGGCACCATCGGCTGGAGCGAGCTGAGTTTTTTCTCGTGCAGCAAGATCAGGCAGTCTTCCAGATCCGCAACCATTTTGTCGGGATTGGTGACGAAGTAGGGCGACAGGTAGCCACGGTCGAACTGCATGCCTTCGACGACTTCAACCTCGGTTTCCATGCCTTTGTTTTCTTCGACGGTGATCACACCCTCGTTGCCAACTTTTTGCATAGCGTCCGCGATGAAGCGACCGATGGTCTCTTCGCCATTGGCCGAGATCGTGCCGACCTGAGCCACTTCGTCCTGGTCTTTGACCGGGCGCGACGCGGCTTTGATCGCTGCAACCACTTTCGAGGTCGCCAGATCAATCCCGCGCTTGAGGTCCATCGGGTTCATGCCCGCGGCCACGGCCTTGAGGCCTTCTTTGATGATGGCTTGTGCCAGCACGGTCGCGGTGGTGGTGCCGTCGCCGGCCTCATCATTGGTGCGCGAGGCCACTTCTTTGACCATCTGCGCGCCCATGTTTTCGAACTTGTCGCTCAGTTCGATTTCACGTGCAACCGACACACCGTCTTTGGTGATGCGCGGCGAGCCGAAGCTTTTTTCGATGACCACGTTGCGGCCTTTCGGGCCCAGCGTAACTTTCACCGCATCAGCGAGTACGTTGACGCCCTTGAGCATCCGGTCGCGTGCGTCGGTGGAGAATTTGACGTCCTTGGCTGCCATGTCTTTTGGCTCCTTGACTGAAAATTTCGTTGGAAATCAGGGTATCTGCGAAAGGCTAAGGCCTTACGAGATGATGCCCATGATGTCGCTTTCTTTCATGATAAGCAGTTCTTGCCCATCAAGCGTGACCTCGGTGCCCGACCATTTGCCGAACAAGATACGGTCGCCAGCTTTCACGCTCGGTGCGATCAGCTCGCCCGAATCCTTGCGTGCGCCTTCGCCAACCGAGATGATTTCACCCTCAGCCGGTTTTTCTTTGGCGCTGTCGGGGATGATCAAACCACCCTTGGTTTTCTCTTCGCCTTCGACGCGTTTGACCAGCACACGGTCATGCAGCGGTTTAAATGCCATCTGGCTTACTCCCTAAGGTTCCAGGTTCAAAGCTTTTAGCACTCATCTAACACGAGTGCTAACGATGGCGGAGTTAGTCACTGCACCCCCATTCTGTCAACACCCGATTGGCGAAAAATGCCCGCGCCTGGTGAACACGTTTGTCACTTTGCGCGCGCCGCGCTGCGTGGCACTGTGCGCCCATGATGACCCTTCGCCCCCTGCGCCAGTTGCTGGCCCCCGTCTTGATGCCCGTGCTTTGGGTTGCGCTTGCCTTGCCGGTCGGCGCGCAATGCTCTGGCAGCGATCTTTTTGACGCTTTGCCCAAGGCCGAACAGGCCCGCCTTGAGGCCGCCGCCCATGCCGTGCCCTTCGCGCAGGGACTCGTGTTTTCTGCCACCAAGGGGGATCAGACCATCACGCTGGCGGGCACCTATCATCTGCCCGATCCGCGCCACGATGCGTTGGTAGCACAGGTGCAAGAGGCGCTTAAACACGCCAGCGCGCTGCTGGTCGAGGCCGGACCCGATGAGGAGGCACGGCTGCAAAAGGCGATGATGGCCGATCCGACGCTGATGTTTTCCAAGGGCAAGACGCTGCCCGAGCTGCTGTCCCCCGCCGAATGGGAACTGACCAAGACGGCACTGGCGGCCCATGGCATGCCCGCCTTTCTGGCCGCCAAAATGCGCCCGGCTTTTGTTGCGATGACGCTGTCGCTGCCGCCCTGCGCGGTCAAGGATATGGGGGCCGGGGGCAAGGGGCTTGATAAGGTGCTGATGCAGGCCGCCCAGACCGACAAGGTCGCGATTCGCGCGTTGGAACCTTGGGATACCGTTTTCACGCTGTTCAACTCGATCAGCGAGGCGGATTCGCTGGAGATGCTGCGCGCGGCTGTCGTGGGTGCGCCTTTGGCCGATGATATGGGCGTCACGATGGCGGACCTGTATTTCCGGGGCGAGCCGCGCATCATCTGGGAGCTGGCGCGTGAACAGGCGATTGCCGGGGGCATGGCACCGGTTGAGGTCGAGCGGCAAATGAAGCTGTCCGAAGACCTCTTGATGGTGGCGCGCAACCACAATTGGCTGCCCGAGATCGAGGCCGCCGCCACCAAAGGCCCGGTCGTGGTTGCGGTCGGCGCGCTGCATCTGTCAGGCGATCAGGGCTTGCTCTATTTGCTGCAACAAGACGGCTATACGATCACACGCCTTGATTGAGCGACACGGCCGCGCAGGGCAGGTGACAAAGCAGCGATGCGGCCCTATAAAGCGCGCAAAATCACGCCCAATCCCAAGGATTCCTTCATGAGCACCAAAGTTTTCGGCCACAAAGCCCCCGATACTGACTCCACCGGCTCGCCCATCGCTTGGGCGTGGTATCTCTCTGAAGTCAAAGGCATCCCCGCGACGCCCTGCCTGCTGGGCGAACCCAATACCGAGGCCGCTTTCGTGATCCAGCATTGGGGTCTGGACAAGCCCGAGATCATCTCGGACGTGGCTGAGGGCGACAAGGTAGTGATCGTGGACACCAACAACCCCGCCGAGCTGCCCGCTGGCATCAATAGCGCGGATATTGTGCAGATTATCGACCACCACAAGCTGGCCGGTGGGCTGGAAACCAAAGGCCCGATCGACATCACGATGCGCCCGCTCGCCTGCACCGCGACCATCATGTATGATCTGATGGGTGACGATATTGCCAAGGCCCCCAAGGGCATCAAAGGCGCGATGCTGAGCTGCATCATCTCGGACACGCTGGAATTCCGCTCGCCCACGACGACCGATCACGACCGCGCGGTCTGCGAGGCGCTGGCGAAGGATCTGGGCGTCGATATCGGCGATCTGGCCGCCAAGATGTTTGAAGCGAAATCGGATGTGTCGGAATTCTCCGATGCCGAATTGCTGCGCATGGATTCCAAGGAATATGCCGTCGAGGGCACCAAGTTCCGCGTCTCGGTGCTGGAAACCACTGCGCCGAAAATGGTGCTGGATCGCAAGGCCAGCTTGATGGCGTCGATGACCGATGTGGCGCGCGAAGATGGCGTCGATCAGGTGCTGCTGTTCGTGGTCGACATCCTCAACGAAGAGGCGACCTTCCTGATCCCGAACGATCTGGTGAAAACTGTGGCCGAGAAAAGCTTTGGCGCCACCGTCTCGGGCGACACGGTCGTGCTGCCCGGCGTGATGAGCCGCAAAAAGCAGATCATCCCGTCGCTCAAGCTGTAATCAAGGATTGGGGGAGGGCGTGGCTCTCCCCCTTAGCATTTCTTGAATTTCCCGAGGGGAGGCGGACACAGCCTCGGCTTTATCCGGAACGGATTGTCGTTTGAAAAGATGATCTGCCCGAAACGCTATTTATAAACCTACCAAGATGGCGCGGTTGCAAGCCTCTGAAAGCTGATAAGGGCATCACCCGTTTGCGCGGCTTGGTGTGATCGGTGACATTGATCTGTCGCGTATCTGTCGGGCCTCGCGCCCACGATTGTCGGTGCTGCGTTCGATAGGATTGTTCAGATTGAAGGCCTCCGGCCAATCCGCATCAGGTCAGTCGCAGATCTTTGACAACGCAGCCCTCGCAGCCCGAATGCGCACCAAAAGGTGCGAAAGCACAGGCGCAGGCGCTGAGCAAACGCCCGTAAAGCCGTCGCGCAGGCACGCATTCCGCCACGTCTCGCGCGCCAATACCTATCACTTCCACGCAACGCTCCCTTGAACCGCACAGGGCAACACTGTAGCGTCAAGGTAACTTGAAATCGGAGGGCGTGATTATGGCGCCCAGGCGTCCCCGGTCGGCGGGCGCGCTCCCGAAAACGGCACGATCCGGGTCTCCCGGAAAGCCGCCATTGGTCGAGCAGTCCGCGACCCAGACCGCTGAGGCGGGGGAGCTTTACGCTGCCCTAGATCTTGGCACCAACAGTTGCCGGATGCTGATCGCCCGACCCATGGGCGCGCAGTTTCAGGTCGTGGACAGCTTTTCCAAGGCGGTCCAGCTTGGCCAAGGTCTTGAAACCTATGGCCGACTGTCGCGCAACTCGATGGCGCGCACGGTGCAGGCCTTGCAAATTTGTCGCCGCAAAATTGATACGCATGGCGTCAAACGGATGCGTCTTGTTGCGACCGAGGCGTGTCGGCGCGCCAAGAATGCGCGCGATTTCATGCGCTATGTCCGCCGCGAAACTGGCTTGCCGCTGGAAATCATCGCCGCCGAGGAAGAGGCCCAGCTGGCAGTGATTTCCTGCGCCTCGCTGGTCAGTCCGAAATCTGAACAGGTGCTGGTGGTCGATATCGGGGGCGGCTCGACCGAGCTGGTCTGGATCGACCTCGAAGACGTGCCCCCGGGCGACCGGGCGCGCGCGATCATGCGGTTGGGGCAGGGGTTTAACCAGCCCGACGGGCCAATTCCGGCGGCGCGCGTGGTCGATTGGATTTCGGTGCCGTTGGGAGTGGCGACGCTGAAAGACCAATTCGCCGATGTCGAAGATGACGCCGCGCGCTTTGCGTTGATGAGCTGGTTCTTTGAGGAAAAGCTGGCCGATTTTACCCCTTATGCCTCGGGCAGCCCGCAAGAGGGTTTCCAAATCATCGGCACAAGCGGCACGGTCACCACGGTTGCGGCCTGTCACCTTGGGCTCAAGCGCTATGATCGCAATCGGGTGGACGGGCTGATGATGAACTCGGCGCAGATTGATGCGGTGATCCGCTCGTTCCTGACGCTGGGGCCGGCGGGGCGGCGCGCGGATCCGCGCATTGGGCGCGACCGTCACACGCTAATTATGTCGGGGGCGGCGATCTTGCAGGCGCTAATGCGGGTCTGGCCCACCGATCAGTTGAGCGTTGCGGATCGCGGTCTGCGCGAAGGTCTGCTATACGCGCAGATGGCCGGGGACGGCGTGTTGGAAGAGATGGAATAATGGCAAAGACACCGAGTGGCAAAAACACCTCCGGGCGCGGCGAGCGCGATCTGCGCGTGCGCGTCAAGACCGCCAAGGGACGCAAGCTGTCCTCGACGCTTTGGCTCGAACGCCAGCTCAATGACCCTTATGTCGTGCGCGCCAAGAAAGAGGGCTATCGCGGTCGCGCGGCCTATAAGATATTGGAGCTGGACGAGAAATATCGCTTCCTCGTGCCCGGTGCGCGGGTTGTTGACCTGGGCTGTGCGCCCGGGGGCTGGCTGCAAGTCGCGGTCAAGCGGGTCAATGCGTTGGGCGAGAAATCGGGCAAGCGCGTGGGCACCGTTCTGGGGATCGATCTGCAAGAGGTCGATCATGTGCCGGGTGCCGAGATTCATCAGCTCGATTTCCTCGAAGAGGGTGCGGATGACAAGGTCAAGGAATGGCTCGGAGGCAAGGCCGATGTGGTGATGTCGGATATGGCGGCCTCCAGTTCGGGCCATCAAAACACCGACCATTTGCGCATCATCATCTTGTGCGAAGCCGCTGCGGAGTTCGCCTTTGACGTTTTGGAAGAGGGCGGCACTTTTGTTGCAAAAGTGCTAGCGGGGGGCACGGAGCAGGTTCTTCTGACCACGTTAAAGAAGAATTTTGACAAGGTTGCGAATGTAAAGCCGCCAGCTTCGCGCGCGAATAGTTCTGAAAAATTTGTTGTGGCACAGGGCTTTCGCGGCCGCCGCCATCTTGGTCGATCCGAGGATGACGCCGAGGATCAGAGCGAAGCATAAGCCTCACGAGCGGTTTGGGCGCCTGTCCGCACTGTCTCGTTTCTAAGACAGTCTCACGCCCGGATCGCGGCGAATTTTGATTGCGCCAGCCCCGAATCGGACTACCCTCTCGCTAGAGAATTTGCGCAAGAGGGGAGGCTTTCGCATGTCGCTGCATCGCTCATCGCAACGTCACCACGCCGATATCGTGCGTGAGGTGGTCTCTTCGCCCAAGGCGGCGGGGCGGGCGGGCTTTGCGGCCAGCTGGCGCCGCTCGATGATCCATCACAAGATCGACCCGGCCGATATGCCGCTGGATGCGCGCCTGAGTGAAGCCGAGATCCGCGCCCGGCGCGAGGCTTCTGGTTTGTTGCTGCAAATCGCGGCCCCCGTGCTGGATCGGCTGGCGCGCGCGGCCTGCGATGCGGGCTGCACGGTGTTGCTGTCGGATGCGGGCGGGTTGATTCTGGATGAACGTGTGCGCGCAGGCGATGCGGGGGATTTTCACGCCTCGAACCTTGCGCCCGGGTCGGATTGGTCCGAGGGCGCGCAGGGCACCAATGGCATTGGCACCTGTCTGGCCGAGGGGCGCGCGGTGACCGTGTGGCGCGATCAGCATTTTCGCGCGGGCAATACCGGGCTGACCTGCATAGGCGCGCCGGTCTTTGGCGCGCAGGGCGATCTGGCGGGGGTGATCGATGTCAGTTCCGCGCGTGAGGATATGACCGAAGGCTATGCCAGCCTTGTCGCGCTGACTGCGCAAGACGCCGCACTACGTATCGAGGGCGATCTGTTTCGCGCCGCCTTTCAGGGCGCACGCATCCTGTCGGCGGGGCCCGGTGAGAACGCGCCGCAAGGGGTGATGTTGCTGGCGCTCAACCGTGACGATCTGGTGGTCGGCGCGACGCGGGCCGCGCGGAAATATCTGGGGATCAACACCGAGCAGATCGGCCAATTGCCCGCCAATGACCTGATCGGGCAGGGGGTGCGCGGCGGTCTGCAAGAGGCCCAACGTGCTGCGATGGCGCGGGCCTTGGCGCGCAACGGCGGAAATGTCTCGGCAGCGGCGCGCGATCTGGGGATCGGGCGGGCGACCTTCTATCGCAAGGCCAAGAAGTTGCAACTGGACGTGTAGCGCCGCCCGGATTTTCCCGGACGGCGTTCTGGCTTAGCCCAGTTCGACCAGCGCGTGGCGCTTTTTGCCCGCTGACAGCTTCACCGGCTGGGCCAGATCGGCGGCGGTGAACATCCGGCCCGCATCGGTGCAGCCCTCGTCATTCACCTTCAGCGCGCCCTCAGAGATCAGTCGCTTGCCGTCCTTACCCGTTTTCGCAAGACCCGAGCGCACGACGAGTTGCGCAAGGCTGATGCCCTCACCCAGATCATCCGCACTCAGCGTCAAGGTCGGTAGGTCATCGCCCACGCCGCCCTTTTCGAACACTTCGCGCGCGGTGGCCTCGGCGGTGCGTGCGGCGTCCCAGCCGTGGCAAAGCGCCGTGACCTCATTGGCAAGGCGCACCTTGGCTTCGTTGATCTCAGACCCTTCCAGCGCGCCGAGGCGGTCGCATTCTGTCACCGGCAATTCGGTATAGAGCTTGAGGAACCGGCCCACATCGGCATCGGTCGTGTTGCGCCAGAATTGCCAGAACTCGTAAGGGCTTAGCATATCCGCATTCAGCCAGATCGCGCCCGACTGGCTTTTGCCCATTTTCTTGCCATCCGACGTGGTCAGCAGCGGCGAGGTCAGGCCGTAAATCTCATGGTCCAGCACCCGGCGCGTCAGGTCGATCCCGTTCACGATATTGCCCCATTGATCCGACCCGCCCATTTGCACCAGACAGCCGTAGCGGCGGTTGAGTTCAAGGAAGTCATAGGCTTGCAGGATCATGTAGTTGAATTCGAGGAAGCTGAGCGATTGCTCGCGGTCCAGCCGCGACTTGACGGATTCAAAAGACAGCATCCGGTTGACCGAGAAATGACGCCCGATATCGCGCAGGAAATCGAGGTAGTTCAGCCCGTCGAGCCATTCTGCATTGTTCAGCATCAGCGCGGGGGTCTCGCCCTCGTAGCTGACATATTTCGCGAACACCTTCTTGATGCCCGCGATGTTGTCGTCGATCTGGGCTGGCGTCAGCAGTGGGCGCTCATCGGCGCGGAAAGACGGGTCGCCCACTTTGGTCGTGCCCCCGCCCATCAGCGTGATCGGCTGATGCCCGGTCTTTTGCAGCCAGCGCAGCATCATGATCTGGATCAGCGAGCCGACATGCAGCGAACTCGCCGTCGCATCAAAGCCGATATAACCCGGCACGACACCCTTGACCAAAGCCTCGTCTAGCCCCTGATAATCGGTGCAATCGGCCAGAAAGCCTCGCTCCATCATCACGCGCATGAAGTCTGATTTGGGATGGTAGGTCATCGTGCTTGTTCCTTTCCTAACAGCGTGCGTATATCGGGCAGGGCGGTGAGAGGGAAGCCATGTTGAAACCGGGGCCGGTCTGGGCGGCAGGCACGATGTCGGGAACGTCACTGGATGGGGTCGATGCGGCCCTTGTGCTGAGTGATGGCGAGCGGATCCTGGACTTCGGCCGCTCTGACTATCGCCCTTATGCGCCCGCTGAACGCGACATATTGCATGCCGCTTTGGGCCGTTGGCCCGGAGAGGATGGTGTCGAGGCCGCCGCCGAGGTTGTCGAAACCGCGCATGCCGAAATCCTGTCAGGGCTTAGCGAGGCCAGTATCATCGGCTTTCACGGCCAGACCTTGGCGCATGATCCCGATGGTCGCCAAGGCCCACGGCGCACCCATCAGGCGGGCGATGGCGCGGTACTGGCCGAGGTGCTGGGGCGTCCGGTGGTGTGGGATTTCCGATCAAGCGATGTCGAGATGGGCGGGCAGGGGGCGCCGCTGGCCCCGTTTTTCCACTTTGCTTGCGCGAAATATGCCGGGCTGGATGCGCCTGCGGTGTTTCTCAATCTCGGCGGGGTGGGCAATGTCACCTGGGTTGATCCGCGCCAAGCTGCGCCCGAAATGCCCGGTGCCGTGCTGGCCTTTGACACTGGTCCTGCCAATGCGCCGATCAATGATTTGATGCGAATTCGGCGCAAGCTGGATCAGGATGAGGGCGGCGCGCTGGCACTGGAAGGGCGCGTCGATGAGGCCGCGCTGCAAGGCTTTCTGGAGCATCACTATTTCCTGCGTATGCCGCCCAAGTCGCTGGATCGCAACGATTTTCATGATATGCTTGCGCGGGTTTCTGATCTGAGTGATGTCGATGCCGCCGCCACCCTGACCGCCTGCGCCGCCGCTGCCGTGGCGCGCGGGGGTGAGCATTACCCGATCCCGCCAAGCGCGATTTACGTCACGGGCGGCGGGCGGTTGAATGCAGCCCTGATGGTGGCGCTGCAAACCCGCATGAACTGTCCGGTGCAACCGATCGAGGATATCGGGCTGGACGGCGATATGCTTGAGGCGCAGGCATTCGCCTATCTGGCCGTGCGCGTGGCGCGCGGATTGCCGACCTCGGGGCCGTCAACGACCGGGGTGGGTGCGCTGATCGGGGGCGGCAAAATTTCTCAGCCCGGCTGAGGCATTCGGTGCCACTCAGATCTGGCGATAATGCCCGCCCTCGGGATGGGGCTGCACGCCAAGGGCTGCGACGATCTGATCAGCGCGCATCGACCAGCCTGTCTGCCAATACCAAGAAATCGGGCGCGATGATGTCCCAATCAGCTTCGGCAACAAGATCGGTGGTTTGGTTGGGGCCGTATTCCGTGGGGCGCGCGACAAAGGCGGTTTTCAGACCAAGCGCGCGCGCGGCGGCTAGATCGTTATTATGTGCCGCGACCATCATCACCGCCTCGGGCGGCAGGCGCAGGGCATCGCACGCGGCGAGATAAACTGCGGGCTTGGGTTTGTAATCGCGCGCAATATCGGCCCCCAAGATACAGTGCCAAGGCAGAAGCGCGTGTTTGGCCAACCGCGCCATCAAGGCGATAGACCCGTTGGAACAGGGCGCGATCAGCGCGCGCGCAGCAATCGCGTGCAGGCCCGCGACCGTGTCGGGCCACGGATCAAGCCGCTCCCAAGCCTGCGCAAGGGCGTCAGGGGCACGCACGCCAAACCGCTCGGCCACCCGGTGCAGGTTTTCGCGGTGCAGATCATCCAGCGCGACATAGCCGCGATCGCCCGCCCGGATTCGCGCCATCGCAGGGTCATATTCGCCGCGCCACGCATCTGCAAAAGCCAGCGCATCGACGCCGGGCAGGGCCTTTGTCACGGCACGCGCGATAGCGCTGCGCCAATCAACGCAGGTGCCAAAAACATCAAACAGGAGCGCTTGGGTCATGCCCTCAGTTTGCGCGCATTGGCAGGGGCAGGCAAGCTTATTGCGGGCATGGAAAACCCGCCGGAGGCGGGTGCCTCCGGCGGGAGTATTTTGGGCTAGATGAAACCTTATTTCAGGATCGAGCGGCCAGCGTATTCCGCAGTCTCGCCCAGCATTTCTTCAATGCGGATCAACTGGTTATATTTCGCGAGCCGGTCCGAGCGCGCCAGCGAGCCGGTCTTGATTTGCCCGCAATTGGTGGCCACGGCCAGATCGGCGATGGTGGAGTCTTCGGTCTCGCCCGAGCGGTGGCTCATGACGTTGGTATAGCCCGCGCGATGGGCCATATCGACGGCTTGCAGCGTCTCGGTCAGGGTGCCGATCTGGTTGACCTTGACCAGCATCGAGTTTGCCACGCCCTGCTTGATGCCATCGGCCAGACGCACCGGGTTGGTCACGAACAGATCGTCGCCCACCAGTTGCACCTTGTCGCCCAGACGTTCGGTCAACAGCTTCCAGCCAGCCCAGTCATCTTCGGCCATACCATCTTCGATCGAGATGATCGGATAGGCGCCCAGCAGCTTTTCGAGATAGTCGACGTTTTCTTCCGAGCTCAGGCTCAGGCCCTCGCCGGTCATCTCATATTTGCCGTTCTTGTAATACTCGGTCGAGGCGCAATCCATCGCGAGATAGATATCTTCGCCCGGTTTATAGCCCGCTTTTTCGATGGATTTCAGGATCAGGTCCAACGCCGCCGTGGTCGAGCTGAGTTCCGGCGCGAAACCGCCCTCATCGCCCAAACCGGTGTTCAGCCCCGCCGCCGAGAGTTCCTTTTTCAGCGTGTGGAACACTTCCGAGCCCATGCGCACCGCGTCGCGGATATTGCCCGCGCTGACCGGCATGATCATGAATTCCTGAATGTCGATTGGGTTGTCGGCATGCTCGCCGCCATTGATGATGTTCATCATCGGCACCGGCAGGATGCGCGCCGAGGTGCCGCCGATATAGCGATAAAGCGGCAGCGCCGAGGTGTCAGCGGCGGCCTTGGCAACGGCCAGCGAGACGCCCAAAATAGCGTTTGCACCCAGACGGCCCTTGTTCTCGGTGCCATCGAGTTCAATCATCGCGCGGTCGATTTCGACCTGCTCGGTGGCGTCCTCGCCCACAAGGTTCTCGGCAATCTCGCCATTCACGGCCATCACCGCCTCAAGCACGCCTTTGCCGAAATAGCGGTTCTTGTCGCCATCGCGGCGTTCATGCGCCTCATGCGCGCCCGTCGAGGCCCCCGAGGGCACAGCCGCGCGCCCCATCGTGCCGTCTTCGAGGATCACGTCGACCTCGATCGTGGGGTTGCCCCGGCTGTCCAGAATTTCGCGGGCGTGAATGTCGATGATGGTGCTCATGGCGCTCCCCTTATGGGTGAATTTAGTTCGAGAAATCTATAGACCGGTGAGGGGCGCGCGAAAAGAGCGCGCTGCATGAAATTTGCGTGGCCTTTATCGGCGGCGCAACCTGGCTTGGCGCCACAGCGTATAAAGCCCTGATCCCACGATCACCGCGCCGCCCAGCAAGGTGAAACGATCGGGGGGCTCGGCAAAGACGGCCCAGCCGATGATCACCGCAAAGATCAGCCGCACATAGCGAAAGGGCGCGATCACCGAGACCTCGCCGATCCGCATCGCGAGGATCAGCGCGTAATAGCCCAAAGGCCCGACGAGCAGCGCGCCCGCGATCATCGCCCATTCCGCAGCACTTGGCATCAGCATCGGTGCGGAGCTGAGCGCTTGGATCACCGCGCCCGCGGGCACCACCACGCCAAACCCGTAGGTTGCAAGCTGCATCGAGGTGATCGCGCGGGGCACTTTGCGCGTGGCCAGATCGCGCGCGGCCAACCCGATCACCGCGACGACGGGCAAAAGCGACAGTATCGAGAAGCCTTCGGTACCGGGGCGGATCACGATCAGCACGCCAAGAAAGCCGACCCAGATCGCCGACCAACGCCGCCAGCCCACCGCCTCGCCAAAGAACAGCGCCGCGCCCAAGGTGACCGCGAGAGGTGTGGCCTGTAAAATTGCCGAGGCCTGAGCGAGGGGCGTGAAAATCACTGCGGCGACGAAGCAGACGGTACCAAGGATTTCACCGCTATTGCGCAGCAGGACCGACGCCGCCAGCAGATCGCGCGAGATTAGCCGGTCGCGCCGCCACAGCGCGATTGCGCCAAACAGGGTCGCGCCGCCGGTGCCCAGCAGCATCAGCACCTCGCCGACGGGCAGCCGCTCGCCCAATGCTTTGACGAACATGTCCTCCAGCGCAAAGCCCGCCATCGCGGCGACCATTAGCAAACTGCCTTGGAAATTTTCGCGGCTCAGGTCCATGCGGCTCTCGGAGAACGGAGATTTATCGAAGCCTTATCGGGGCAGGCGGCGCGGGGCAAGGGCGGCTAGATTCGCTGCGCGCGCGTCACGATCCCGCCGATATCGGCCCAGATCGGCAAATGATCCGAGGCCACGCGCGCCAGCGGCGTATCAAGCACGCCCGCGCGCACCACCCGCAGCCCCGGCGCGGTCACGATCCGATCCAACCGCCCGAAGGGCGCGCGTGCGGGAAAGCTCGCGCCGGGGGCGTGCACGTGAAACCCCGTCAGCGTCTCAAAACCGCGCTCGTGGCGCCATTCGTTAAAGTCGCCAATCGCAAGCGCCGGATGGGGGCGCGCGTCCCGCATCAGTTGGGCAATCCGCGTCCACTGCGCGCGCCGATCCGTGCGCCGTAACCCCAGATGCGCGCCCACCATCGTGAAGGGGCCGCCGTTATCGGGCGCAATGCGCACCGCCAGCGCCCCACGCGGCTCAAGGCCGGGCAGGGTGATCGCCTCGACGCCCAGCACCCGGGTGCCGCGCCGCACCAGCACCACCTGCCCGTGCCAGCCCAAACTGTCCGGGCCAGTGCGCGGCATGTCGTGGCGCTCAAAATCGGTTTCGGCCTCAATCAGCTTTTGGGTCAATGCGGCCGGGCGCGCGCCCATCCGCTTGTCGACCTCTTGCAGTGCAATCACATCCGCTTGCAGCGCATTCATCACCGCGATGATGCGCCCTGGGTCGTGGCGCCCATCCGCGCCCACGCATTTGTGCAAATTGTAAGAGGCGATCCGAAGTGTCATGATTTCAATGTGTTGAGGGGTGAGGTTCAAGTCCCGCAAAAGGTGCGTGAGACGCGTTCATTGGGGCGTGGCGCGGTTTCATATTTCAGGAAACGTGCATCGGGCGCAAACGGGTCCGCAAGGGCAGCGTTCAAGCGGTGAAACGGGGCGTAATTTTGGGACAATGCCGCCTCGATCATCGCTTCGACCTGATGATTGCGCGCAATGCGCATCGGATTGGCCCCCGCCATCACGGCCTCTGGGTTAGGTTCGCGTTGCAATCGAGCGCGCCAGCCTTCGGCCCATTGATCAAAGGCCATGCTTTCGGTGAACTCGATACGGGCTGCGTCAGGATTTCTCCGCAAGGCACTGAAAACACGGGTGAAGTCGGCCTGTTCCGTGGCCATGCGTTCCAGCAGGGAATGGATCAGCGGCAGATCATCCTCGCCTGCATCCGCCAGCCCGATCTTTGCGCCAAACCGTTTCAGCCACGCCGCCTGATAGATCGGAATAAAGCTGTCCACCGCTGCGCTGGCGGCCTCGATCGCGGCATCTTTCTCGCCCATCAACGGCAGCAAGCAATTGGCCAGTTGCGCCAGATTCCAGATCGCGATTTGGGCCTGCTGGCCAAAGGCATAGCGCCCGAATTGATCAATCGAGGAAAACACTTTTTGCGGGTGATAGGCATCCAGAAAAGCACAGGGGCCATAGTCAATCGTTTCGCCCGAAATCGCCATGTTATCGGTGTTCATCACACCATGCACAAAGCCAAATGACATCCAGCCCGCGATCAAGTCGCCCTGCGCCGCAACAACGGCGCGCAACAGGCCCAGCGGCCCCTCCGCATCTGGAAAATGACGTGATATCGAATAGTTACACAGCGTTTCTAAAGCGTCGACATCACCGCGCGCCGCAAAATATTGAAAGGTTCCGATGCGGATATGGCTTGCCGCGACGCGCGTAAAGACCGCGCCGGGCCGCCCCCAACCATCGCGCGATACAGATACGCCCGTTGTGACGGCGGCCAGCGCGCGGGTGGTGGGCAGGCCAAGTGCGGCCATGGCCTCAGACAGCACATATTCGCGCAAGACCGGTCCGATCCATGCCCGCCCATCCGAGCGCCCACGCGAATACGCCGTGCGCCCCGCACCTTTAAGCACCAGATCAAAATGGGCATCGTCCGGCGCCACAACCTCGCCCAGCAAAACCGCGCGCCCATCCCCCAAGCGCGGCACAAACCCGCCAAATTGATGCCCCGCATAGACCTGCGCGATCGGCTCGGCGCCTGCGGGCATCTGGTTGCCTGCCAGCATTTCCACCCCCTCGGGGCTTTCCAGCCAATCGCAATCCAGCCCCAGGCGCGCAGCAAGATCGCGATTGAGGGCCACCAGCTTTGGTTCTGGCACCGGATCGGGTTGCTGGGGGGTGAAAAAATCGGCTGGCAACCGAGCGTAGCTATTGTCGAAATTGAGGGTCATGCGCGCTCCTTTCGCATAATATAGGCCGCGCTGGCGATGATCCCAATCCCTCTTCCTCTTGATTGAAATATCCCGGGGGTGAATGGCCGCAGGCCAGAGGGGGCAGCGCCCCCGCAGCCCTCAAAGCCGTGCAATGCGCTCACTCAGGAGCGTATAAAATCCGGTCGCCTCAATATCGCCCATGAACAGCGCATTGGGCGCGCGATTGGTGACGCCCCACCAATCGGCGACAGTCATGCCCATTGTCAGCTCGGACTGGGTTTCGATCTCGACATTGATATGGCGCCCGGTGAACAGATCGGGCGCCAGCAGATAGGCGATCACGCAGGGGTCATGCAGCGGCGCGCCCTGCTAGCCGTATTTCGCCATATCGAAGCGCTCGAAGAAATCGGTCCAGCTGGCAACGGCGTGACTCACCTGCGTGCCCATCGCGCGAAACGCCTCGATGCGCGCGCGCGAAGTCAGCGCCTTATGGGTCACATCCAGCGGCATCACCACAATCTGAGCGCCTGATTTGAACACAATTTCAGCGGCTTGTGGGTCGACATGAATGTTGAATTCTGCCGCAGGCGTGGTGTTGCCAACCTCGAAATAGGCGCCCCCCATCAGCACGATCTCGGCGACGCGATCCTTAATATCGGGCGCGCGTTCGAACGCGGTGGCGATGTTGGTCAGGGGGCCGAGCAGGCAGAGGGTGATCGTACCCGCAGGGGACTCGCGTAAGGACTCGATCAGGAAATCGACGGCATGCTGCTCTTGCAATTCCATCTCGGGCTCGGGCAGAACGATGCCGTCCAGCCCGCTTTTGCCATGCAAATATTCCGCCGTCACCAGCGCGCGCGCCATCGGGCGATCACAGCCTGCAAAGACGCGCATATCGGGTCGCCCGGCCAGTTCGCACACTTTGCGCGCATTCAGCGCCGTCAGCGCCAGTGGCACGTTGCCCGCCACGCAGGTGATGCCGAGCACTTCAAGCTCGGGGCTGGCCAAGGCCAGCAAAATCGCCACCGCGTCGTCTTGGCCGGGATCGGTGTCGATGATGATCTTGCGCGTCATGTTTGCCCTCTCGCTGTCGTGCCAAGATGGGACAGGGCGCGGGCGTTGTCCATCCGCCGCGAAACCTTCCTCAATCGGGCGCCTTTTCGCCATATTGCGCCGCTATTTTTGAGGCCAGCAATAACCGGAGGCAGAGCATGAGCCGGCACCATCACCTGTTTATCGCGTCGCCCGCCTCGGGGGCGCTTGGGGCGCAAGTTGCGCGTAGTTTGGCCAGCGGGCAGGCGCAGCTTGCCAAGGCAGGCTATGGCGAGGCCGTGCTGGGGCCCCATCGCAGCGGCCAGATTCATCTGGATGCGAAGTTGATTGGCGATGTGAGCTGCGGGCTGTTCAGCTTTTTCGAGCAGGCGGGCAAGAATGCGATGCGCTTCGCGCGGCGTCTTGATGCGCCCATTGGCCGGGTGGTGATCCAGACGCTGCCCTATGATCAGTATTACCCGATGATGTGGCGTCATATGGCGACAGGGCGCGCGCTGAAACCCTTTGAGGGCGCGGTGGCGCGGCTGATGGAGCGTCCGCGGGGCTGGGCGCAGGTCATTGCTGATCTGCACGCAGCGCTTGCGCCGCAAGAGATCGTGGTGCTGCCCGCTCCGGTTTTGGTCGAGGAAGCCTTGGCCGCTTTGGTGCCGGGCGCGCGGTTGGACCCGCGCACGCCGCCCCAGTTGGATCGTCCCGATAGTGCGATTGCGATGTTGCAGCGCCTGCACCGAGCCAATGTCACGCTGGACCCCCATCAAATCCAACGTCTCGCGGCGTTTCACGCGCGCCAGCCCCAAGGCGCCCCGTTGGCCGCGTTCAACGCGATCGACAGCGTCAAGCTGCGCAAACGTTACGCGCAGGATATGGACCAGATCGCCGCGATGGCGCGCACGCGCATCGGCGCCGATCTGGATTTTGCAATCGCTGCGCAATAGCGCGCTTTAGCCGTCTATATCGACTTGATCGATCAGCTTGAGGGCGGCAGGGCGCAGCGCGGCGATCTTATCCAGAGATAGCATATCTGGCTTCAGCACACCCCAGCTTGCCACCAGTTTCGAAGGGGCTACCCCCGGTTTCACGGGAAACTCGTGATTGGTCTCGGCATAGATTTCCTGCGCCGCGTCCGAGACCAGAAATTCCATCAACTTCAACGCTTCAGCCTTGTTTGGCGCGGCTTTGGTCATCGCTACACCGGAAATGTTGACATGCGTGCCCCCGCCCTCAAAGACCGGGAACTCAAGGCGCACCGCATTGGCCCATTCCTGCTGTTCGGGATCAGCCAGCATCTGGCCCATGTAATAGGTGTTGCCCAGCGAGATATCGCATTGCCCCGCCCAGATTGATTTAACCTGACTGCGGTCATTGCCCTCGGGGCGTTTGGCGAGATTGGCCTTGAGGCCCTCTAGCCACGTTTTGGTCGCGGCCTCGCCGTGATGGGCAAGATAGGCGGCGGTGAGCGCCACGTTGTAATCGCTTGTGAAAGAACGGGTGCAGATGCGGCCCTTCCATTTCGGATCGGCGAGATCTTCATAGGTGGTCACTTCGCCCGGCGCGACGCGATCTTTCGCGGCATAGACGATGCGCGCCCGCGTGCTGAGCGCGAACCACTGGTTGCCCGGATCGCGCAGATTGGCCGGGATCGCGGCGATCAGGGCGGGGTCATCGACGGGCTGGGTCACGCCCGCAGCCACGACCTCTTCTATGCGCGCGATATCGACCGTCAGCACCAGATCGGCGGGGCTGCGTTTGCCCTCGGCGCGCAGGCGTTCGAGCATGCCTTTATCGACGAATGCGGTGTTCACTTTGATGCCGGTCTGCGCGGTGAATGCGTCAAACAGGGGGGCGATCAGCTCGGGTTGGCGATGCGAATAGACGTTCACATCGGCCAGCGCAGGGCTGGCGATCAGGGCAGCCAAAGTTAGGGATAGGGGCGTTTTCATGTCTCTCTCCTGTCACGCGGTTCGCGGCCAGAGGTAGAAGGCGATCACGCTTTCGTCAATAGTTGAGTGAAATTATCGGAAATAAATTTGACGCAGAAAAGGAAACGCCCGGCGCGTGAGCGAGCCGGGCGTCGTTTTGGAGCAACGATAGGGGCCAGCGCCCTTGCGCGCGATCAGCTCTTTTCAGCCGTCTCGAATTTTTCCAGCGCTTCGAGCCAAAGCGCCTCGGCGCGGGTCATGGCGGTGCGCAACTCGGCGTGTTTCTTCGACCAACGTTCGGCCTCGGCGGCGCGGGCGGCGGAATAGAGCTTGGGATCGGCCATGATTGCATCAAGCTTTTCGAGCATCTCGGTCAGCTTGGCCACGCGCGCCTCGCTTTCGCGCAGCGCCTTTTTCAGGTTTTGACGTTCATCGCGCGCAGGCTTTGGGGCGCTTTGCGTAGCGGGTGCAGTGGGCGCGGTTTTTTGCGATTGCTTGGCCGGTTTCTGTTTGCCCGCCGGGGCAGCCGGGGCCAGCAATTCGGCGCGATAGCTGTCGAGATCACCGTTATAAGGTGCGACGCCACCATCTTTGACCAGCCACAGCCGATCGGCCACCAAGCTAAGTAAGTGCATGTCGTGGCTGACCAAAATCACCGCGCCGGAATATTCCGTCAGCGCCGAAACGAGCGCCTCGCGGCTTTCGATATCGAGGTGGTTGGTCGGCTCGTCGAGGATCAGCAAATGGGGTGCATCGAGCGTCGCCAACAGCAGCGACAGCCGCGCCTTCTGCCCGCCCGAAAGTTTGCCCACAGCCGTTTCCGCCTGATCGGCGCGCAGGCCAAAGCCAGCGAGACGGGCGCGCAGTTTAGCCTGCGCCTCGTCGGGGCGCTGGCTGCGCAGGTGCTGCAGCGGCGTTTCATCAAGGTGCAATTCGTCCACCTGATGCTGGGCGAAATAGCCGATGCGCAGCTTAGACGAGCGGGTGATCTTGCCCTCCATCGCCTCAAGCTTGCCGGCGAGAAACTTCGACAGGGTCGATTTCCCCTCGCCATTGCGCCCGAGCAGCGCGATGCGGTCGTCTTGGTCGATGCGCAGATCCAGCCGCTTGAGGATCGCGGGGCCACCATAGCCGACAGCCGCGCCCTCCATCGTGATGATCGGCGGGCTGAGCTGTTCGGGTTCGGGGAAGCTGAACACCTGTTGCGCGGCCTCTTCGGGCGCGGTGATCGGCACCATCTTTTCGAGCATCTTCACGCGGGCCTGAGCCTGTTTGGCCTTGCTGGCCTTGGCGCGAAAGCGATCCACAAAGCTTTGCAGATGTGCGCGGCGCGTGTCTTGTTTCTTGGCCTGAGCGGCTTGGGCCTCACGGCGCAGCGCGCGGGTGCGCGCGAAGGTGTCATAGCCGCCTTGATAGAGCGTCAACTGGCGCTCTTCGAGATGCAGGATCGCGCCGACCGCGCGGTTGAGCAGCTCACGGTCGTGGGAAATCACGATCACAGTGTGGGGGTAGCGGGCCAGATATTGCTCCAGCCACAGCGCGCCCTCAAGATCGAGATAGTTGGTCGGTTCGTCCAGCAGCAGCAGGTCGGGCTGGGCAAACAGCACGCCCGCCAGCGCCACGCGCATCCGCCATCCGCCCGAGAAATCCGAACAGGGGCGGGCTTGGGCCTCATTGTCAAAGCCAAGACCGCGCAGGATCGAACTGGCGCGCGCCTCGCCCGACCACGCGTCGATATCGACAAGGCGGGACTGAATATCGGCGATGCGATGGGGATCGGTGGCGGTTTCGGATTCCGCCAGCAGGCTGGCGCGTTCCTCATCCGCCGCTAGAACCGTGTCCAAAAGCGAGGTCGAGGACGAGGGCACTTCCTGTGCCACACCGCCAACCTTGGCGCGCGAGGGCAGGGTGATTTCCCCGCCATCCAGCGTCAGCTCGCCCCGGATCAGGCGAAACAGCGTGGTTTTCCCCGCGCCATTGGGCCCGACAAGGCCGACCTTGTGGCCCTCGGGGATGGTGGCAGAGGCACCTGCAAAGAGCGGGCGGCCTTCGATCGAATAGGATATATCTGTGATGCGCAACATGCGCCCTCCCTTGCAGCAGGCAGGCGGGCGCGTCAATCGGCGCTGCGTCGATGGTGGCGAAAATGTTGCCCATAAAAGGCGTGCAGGCCTTCATCAAGTTGCAACGAAGCTGTGGCATATGGGGGCGCGACACGCGCGTGAGGGCTTTTCAAGCCCCGCCCTGCATGCTAGCAGGCGCGAGATATTCAGGGCCGGACAGACCGGCCACGAACCACCAATGAAAGGGTCACAAATGGCCATCGAACGCACGCTCAGCATCATCAAACCCGACGCAACCCGTCGCAACCTCACCGGCAAGATCAACGCCAAGTTCGAGGAAGCCGGTCTGCGTATCGTCGCCCAAAAGCGCATCAAACTGACCATGGATCAGGCGGGTCAATTCTACGAAGTCCACAAAGAGCGCCCCTTCTATGGCGAGCTGTGCGAATTCATGGCGTCCGAGCCGGTGGTCGTTCAGGTGCTTGAGGGCGAAAGTGCGATCTTGAAAAACCGCGAAGTGATGGGCGCAACCAACCCCGCAGACGCGGCTGACGGCCCGACCCGCAAGGAATTCGCGCTCGCCGTGGGCGCACACTCGGTGCATGGCACGGATGCGCCAGCCACCGCGGCGCCGG
>NZ_CAJYBT010000017.1 GCF_913064665.1 uncultured Thioclava sp. | reverse complement strand
ACCGCTAAATCCGCCCCACAGGAAGACCCCTGACGCGGAGAGGTGGCAGAGTGGTCGAATGCGGCGGTCTCGAAAACCGTTGTCGGTGAGAGCCGACCCAGGGTTCGAATCCCTGTCTCTCCGCCACTTACATCGTTCAATATGTTGTTTTTAAATCATAATATTGAACTCTTGGTTTTCTCTTCCCCCTTTTCCTCCCCCTAGCTGATTTGTACAAAGCGGTTGCTGAGCAACTCAAGCGAATGCCGATCAGCGTCAAAATCAGATGAGGACAGCGCCATACGCGCTCGCCATCTGTTAGCCGAATTTTCTAACTGCGGTATCCGGATGATTGCCCTAAGGGGGCGAGAATGCCCAACCAGATCAGCCATCCTTACGCGCTAGAGTAGATCACTGAGTTAAGCTTAGAGCAAACTCACATACGGGTCCGCGACATCATTGGAGCGAATGCAGGAAGGGCGGGATGCGGACCTTCGCTGCGCTCTCCACCAAGGTCGGCAACACGAACGAAGCAGAGCCTGTCGCGGATCGAGACCACTTTCTGAAAACAGATTATTCTTCATCCTACGAGCTCATTTTTTTGCCCGTTTTAATTGGACTGCTGACACGAACCTATGCTTAAAAGCTAACGCCTTGGCATGAGATCAACCACCCCGGCGACGTTATTCCTTCCAACCCTTTGCCGTTAGGTCATCTTGTCGTTTTGCCGACGATGCAGACAAATTAGAAAGGCAATATGTTTACAGTCCATCCTAACGAGATCAAAGATTTCACTGGAGACGAGCTCGTCGAGTTGTTGCGCCGTCTTCTTTACGCCGAAGCCCGCAATGCTAACGTTCCGCTGAGAGGCGTGGACGTTCCGCTCCAGATCACCGTCGCCGATGGCGGACAGGACGCAAGAATTGCCTGGACAGGTGGCGCAAAATCAACAAATTTTCCCCCAAGCTGCGACATCACCTTTCAATGCAAGGCGAAGGACGCGGGCGACGCTCAGTGGAAAAAAGAGGTTTGGACCAAACCCACCCAAAAGAATAAAGTTACGGCCAAAATTCTAAATGACTCTGTGCGGGATGTCCTCGCTCGCGGCGGTAGCTACATCGGCATTACTACCACGGCGCTCGTCGGCAACAAACCGGCGGATCGCGTCAACGCGATCAAGCAAGGTATCAAGACCGGCGGTGGTGACCCAACCAATCTCGCGATGGTCGATGTATACGAGGGAAATAAGCTCGCCGCGTGGGCGAGCGCGCACCCCGGCGTCGCTGTCTGGATCAAGCAGCGGCACTCTGCGATCGACCTTGCTGGCTTCTCGACTATCGATCATTGGGGCAAACGCGCGGACATCGCCGCGCCACCGTTCATTGAGAGCCCT
Source organism: uncultured Thioclava sp. (assembly GCF_913064665.1). Taxonomy (GTDB): domain Bacteria; phylum Pseudomonadota; class Alphaproteobacteria; order Rhodobacterales; family Rhodobacteraceae; genus Thioclava; species Thioclava arctica. Next base: position 73,670 of record NZ_CAJYBT010000017.1, on the reverse strand, counting down.
GACCGCAAATTCTCGCTCGGCGCCCATGAGGCCGATGCGATCGAGTTTTCTCAACTCGCCGAGCGCCTCTTCGTCGAATTGGAAAAGCCTGGGGCTTCCGTTCGCATCTGGGGTGCCTCAGGAATCGGCAAGACCCGAGCACTGTATCATGCGCTTCGCACGGGCACTGGTCTACTCAAGGGACTTGCTGCCGCCAACTTTGTTTTCTGCGACTTTAGCCAGGTTGGAGATCGCCTCTGGGACGTAGCGAACCAGATCGTGAAGGAGGGCTCGGCCGCAGTTCTTGTCGTGGACGGATGCCCTCTCGATAAAGCTCGCGAACTGAACGCGCTCGCTCTTACTGAAGGTAGCCAGCTTCGCATCATCACCATCGGCGCCGACGGGCTCGAACATGATGATCAGTGCGTCATGGTTCGACCCTCCAAGGCCGATCGTACGACGATTAGGGGCATTCTTACGACCAAGCTAACCAAGGCCACGGCCGATGAACTTGACTATATCGCGGACCTTTGCGACGGGTTTCCTCGCATCGCTGTACTCGCCACCGAGAGCTACGAGAAAAGAGCGATCCTAAAGTCGGTCGACGATGTTGCACAGCAGATCATGGATGCGGTCGGTGCTGATCGCGAAACCGTGCGGGCGCTCGAATGCCTCTCGTTGTTCGACAGCCTTTTGCCCGATGAGGATCCAGCCGCCTTCGACAAACTCGCCGAGATGCTGGTTCATATGAAGGGTGAACTAATGTACGAGAATCTCGTCATCGCCACTCGGCAGCATCTGGTCGAACGCAATCATGGCGCGATGGTCGTTCAGCCCCGTCCGATCGCTAACTTCCTCGCGCTGCGCCGCCTCGATTATCTGCGCCCCTCAACATTGTTAGCGTTTCTGGATAGCGCGCCGTGTCATCACCGAGACGCCATGCTCACACGCTGGCGCTTCCTCGCGCGGTCCCGCACGCTGAGCGAGGCCATCCATTTACTATTGCGCACACGGTTCGCTGGCGCAAACATCGTCCAATCCGACGTCGCGCCCTATCTCAATGCTTTCGTTCATGTCGAACCTGATCGCACAGGGACATCCCTATACTTGGCGATTGCGCAAGTACCGCTTTCCGATGTCGAAAGAATTTACGTCACTGAAGAACTCGTTGACGCGCTGCGTCTTCTCGCCTCGCGCCAGAAGAGCTTCGGTCCCGCCGCGCAGATGGTTCTGCGTCTCGCGGCCGTCGCCCCTCTTGAGGGCTCACAGCCGATCTTGCAGCTATTACGCCAGCTCTTCCAGGTTGCGCTTGCAGGCTCGCAGGCTGATGATCGGCTCCGTCGTGTTGCCTTGGAGCAGGCACTGGACGAAGACGATCCGCGTATCCGCCGCGTTGGTGTCGAAGCGCTCGGAGCGATGATCCAAACCCATATCTCTCGGTCAGAACAGTTCGAGCAGATCGGCGCTGAAGCTTATCACCCGGAATGGGTGCCTGCCGATCACGGCACTATCAACGCCTATTTCGACTGGGCTCTCAAACGTCTGCTCGAACTATGGCGCAAGGACATCGAACTGCGTCGGGTTATCGAAGAGCATGTCGCGGGCGACATCCGTAATCTCCTCTCGCCAAGTCTTTTGCCCACCCTTGAGATATTCGTCAAAGAAGTGATCGCACACTCTGGTCATTGGTTTGACGCCACTCACGGGATCGGTGACTGGCTCTATTTCGATCGGCCCGAAGAACCGAATGAATTCTCGCTCGCTGTGCGAACGCTGTTCGACGCAACCCTACCGACCGACCCGGTTGATCTGGTCCGCCTCTATAGCCGCTTCTGGAGGGCGGACCTGCACGATCCCGCGAACCACTACAACAAGGATCAGGTGGACCCGGACTACGAATATTCGGCGCGTCGCGTGCAAGAACTTGCGCCAGTGATCGCGAGAAATCCGAAGCAGCTTTCCCGCGCCATCCACGCCATGGCGACGGAAGAGATGAATGCGCCACAGGACTTTGCGAACGCCTTGGCCCCGGAATTGCAGGACCCTTTGGATACGTTCGAGCAAGCCGTCACTGCCTTAGATGAGAGCGGCACACAGGCAGGCGTCAACTTTGTCGCCTCCCTTCTATCGGCCCTCGATTACCACCTTCGCAATAAGCCAGACGGCGTCGGTAAGCTTGAAACCATTGCCAAGACATCGAAGGTCCTCGCTGCCAATCCGATGTATATTATGAACTCGCTCCGCGTCACTGATGATCGCCTCAACAATCTCGCGAACGACGTTCGCGACGGCAGAGTGACGCCGGCTCAGAGTGTCTCGGTTTCCTATGGACGTCGCCTCGAGGAAGTCGGTCACGCTGCCCTTTCAACGTTTATCGAGGCGCTCGTTGAGCGTGGCTCTGACGGAGGAGCATGGGCTGCACTCGAGATCTTGTCCCTGTATACACACGGCCAGAAGATTCTTCCGCCCAAAATCGTCGATCTGGTAAAGTTTACGATCCTTTCACCATCGATCACCGAAGAAGCAGATGGCAATTCTACCATGGCCGATCATTCCTACGATCGGTTACTCCGTTTGGTCGACGCCTCTGACGGGATCGACGAAACCTTCGCTCGTAGGTTTGCCGATCAGCTTGTGTTTACCTGCCGAACCTCAGGATCGAGACGCCGCGGTCCTCCGGAGGTGCTACGCGGTGCCCTCGATACTATAATTCAACGCGCTCCGGCTGCAGTCTGGCCTGTACTCGCAAGCTTTTACGAGATCGCAACACGGGTCGAACGTGATCGGATGAACGCCATCACTTCCGCTACCAAGCCCTTCGCAAGTGACCTCTCGCGCGTCGGCGCTGGAGCCCTATTCGATATCCCGATCGAACTGTTGCTTGAATGGGTTGAGGTCGATCCGGATGGTCGCATTGCATTTCTCCTTACCTTCTTCCCGATACTCGAACAGAAGAGCGGCAAATGGACCTGGCACCCCGCGCTCCAGAACCTCGCTAACCTGTATGGCGACAGAAAGAGGTTCCGTGATGCTTTGCGCCAGCGCATATATCCCAACTCTTGGAGCGGCTCGCTGAAACCACATCTACTGATCTTCACAGAGCCGCTCGCTTCTTGGAGTAGTAATGCGGTCCTCGGTGACTGGGCGGCTACAATGCTGGACGGTGTGAACCGCTCTTTGGAGAGCGAAATCTATTGATGAGTTGATCCGGGAGCGGTCATTGGTTTTGCGTAATGCGAACGGCAACTCCGGGCCGCAAACTCCAGTTGACCCGCCGCTTCCGTTACCACACTTGCTTTGCAAATCTCGCTTTCTGCGCATCGCTGTCCGTCGTGCATGGCGCAGCGAAGCGCCCAACCCGCCCTCCTTCACTCCGGCCCTAAGCCTCCCTGACAAAACCGACTTAACCGACAAAACCCCGCTTCGCGCGCTAGTTTCCAAGGTTTTGTCAGTTTAGTCGGTTTTGTCAGCGACCACATTGGTCAAAGGGACGGATGCAAGACGGCCGGATTGACAGCAAATAGCTTGACTGGCCGCCCGCCCTTGGGGCTGGGTGCGCCTTCGACAGCACGGACAACCTCCGCTTCCACTAACACGCCAAGCGCGCGGTCCAATTCCGCCGCCGTCGTCAGGCCCTTGCGGTCCAGGCGCAAGACTTCGCGCGATGTGAAGCGCTCCCATCCTTGCTTCCGGATCAAGGTCAACAGCTGCCTTGCAGCGCGTTCGGCTTTGGAGTGGCTCGCATCGGCATAGGCACGCCGCGCCATTGGCAGGGCGTAAGTCTCGATGAACAGAGCCGCCCGGTCAAACGCATCGGGTTCGATCTCAAGAGGCTCGGCCTCTTGCCTAGTGAGCCAATCCAGATAGGTCAGGATCAGCGACAACCGCACGGCCAACCCCGGCAGCTTGCCGATGAAGGAGAGCAGCAAGCCCTCTGCGTTGCCCTCCCACGCACGTATCGCTTGGCGCAAACTGTCGAGCCGGTCGCGCGCTCCATCCGTGAAGGGCAAAAAGCATGACACCAACTCGTCGCGTTCATTGACCGGCATGTTGAGCCGGTGCAGGCGCAGCAGTGCCCCCTCGATAAAGCCTTCATCCGGCAGACGTTCGGGACGGCGGATCGGGGCCGGATCAGGCCAGAGCGGCAAAAAACGGGCAAGCAAGCCGTCATCGTCGGATTTCAGCAAGAGCGAGCGCAGCCGATCAGGCTGAATGCCTCCCAAGACACCGATAGAGAGACGATCCACATGGACCGGCGGGCGGCCCATGCGCTCGACCGTGTGGCCACGCCCGCCATAGGCTTCCAGCCAGAACGGCCGATCCGAGCCGCCGCCTGCATAGCGGGTCATGCCGTGTAACCATCCGGCCAGCTCGTCGCGGGTCAGCAGCGTCCCGCGTGGTTGCTCGGCCAGGATGACCGCCAGCCGCTCGACAGTCGCATCGGCAATTGCAAGGCGGGGCAGAAATGGCTCAGGGCCGGGATTGGCTTCGCCAGGTCGGGCGGGTGCGTCCTCGCCGTCCTTCATCGCGCGCTTTGCGGCCTCCTTCCAGGTGCTCTCCGCGATCTTGGCAAGCTCGGCCGCCTCTAACCAGCTCGCTCGCTTCACCTCGACCTCACGACGCAACTCGCGCTCGACGCGGCCCAACGGAGTGAGCACTGCGTCAAGGCCGGGGGATTTGTTGCTCGATGGATTTCCGATAGCCATCGTCCACAGCACAGGCGGCTCGGCCCAGCCCGCCCAGGGCATCGCCCATCGGGCATTGCCGATGGCCGCCCCCACCGCAGGCAAAAGCGCGGCGAGGACGTAATCAGGTGGCGCAGACTTGGACTCAGCCGCTCGTGTGATCCACTCGGCCCAACGGGAGCCGAAGACTTGGGTCAGTGGCAGCGTGGGCGGAGGCGGAACCTCATCGCGCAAGAAGCGCGGCGCAGGCATGGGCCAGTCGGGCGTGAACGGGTGCAACGGGAGGGCCTGCATCATGTCCGCACCGCCTTTCCGGTTAGCACGTCATTCCAGTCAAACCCCGTAGGCGCAGGCAACATCGAGACGCGCCAGCCAAGCGCATGCGCGCGGTTTGCCAACGCCTCGGCCGCCGCATGCCCCACCGGATCTCCATCCGCCGCGATGATCAACTCGCCCGGAACAGGTGGCAAGACTAAGTTCTTCATTCCCGGCGCGCTCAGCGCCGCCCAGACCGACGCGGCACCGGATAAGAGGCCACTGAGAAGCGAAAGGCCGGTTTCTATTCCCTCGCTCACGACAAGCGGACCGGGGGCCTTTGATAGATGGACCGCGCCCCCGTTCGCCGGGCCAAGCATGGCCTTGGCGGGGGAGATCGGAGCCTTTGCGCTGCCATCGTCCTTTATATAGATGCGGTGAACGGCGACGGCTTTTCTATCAGTAATATCTATAGAAGAGACGAGCGCCGGGCAGCGCCCTGCGTTTTGGTGCCAACACTCCCTTAGATACCGTAGAGTGAGCGGCAGCGCACAGGTTATGCCGCGCCCCCTTAGATAGGTTTCGGCCGGGGTGCCCGCGATGGGGCTGGCCGCGTTCCAGATGCTCGCGGCCAGCTGCCTGCGTTTGACTGCATCGGATTGCTCGATGGCTTTACGCTGGGCTCGGCATATTGGCCCGATCGCTCGAAAGCCGCGATTGCCATTGATAATCCCGTGCGTGCGTAGCGCCCCCATTATGTCATGAAAGTCGCAGCCTGCATGGCAGTGCAGAAGCAGTCGCCCCTCGGCCCCGTCGGAGATACTGAGGCTGGGGCTGTGATCCTCATGGGCGGGGCAGCATGCACTGCCTGAACCGCCTGACCATCGACCGCCCAAGGCTGCGGTAATTGTGCGAGCATCGGTCACTAGCTGCCCTCCCGTGCGATATGCTTGGGGTGCGCGGCCAAGTCTGGGATTTTCACGACCCTGAGCGCCAGGTGACTGGGCGCGCGGGCTCGGGTGTCAGCGTTGCAGACGTTCTTAGAATTCTCATTTATTTGCATTGCTTTACACCGCGTTCTTGATGCGATCTGCAAGCCAGGTGTGAAGGTCCGCCTCGCGCCAGCCGACCGCGCGCTTGCCCAGCTTGACCGGCTTGGGAAAGCTGCCTTCGGCCATCATCGCATAAAGGGTGGAGCGCGACAGACCGACCAATTTTTCAACGTCGGGGCGGCGATAAATACGTGTTTGCATGGAACATGCCTCGATGAATGCCCGGGCAGTTTTCTTTGACCCAGGGCGATATCGGCAGTATCGACAAGACAGGGTTAGCTCAAAAATCCTGACTTCTCGTCGGTTCCGGTGTTAGCGCATCGGAGCCGACACGCGCCGCCAACTGCCTGTAAGCGCCGCATACATCCAGATGCGCCACTCTGAGCCCTTCGGTCAAACGCCTCCCGTCGCAGGCAAAACTCACATATAAATCAATGGGTAATTTGAATCTCTGGGGGAATATCTAAACTTTTGGGCTGTTTTCATGACTTTTGCAGGAATTGATCACATGGGTGTGATCGAAACGCATTCGTGCAAAATCAACGATCTAGAGGGCTTCCTTTAAGTAGAAACTGCTCCCATCGCGCCATCATGCGGCGACGGCGATCCAGCATGTCCGAGCGTCGATAGGCACGCTCGACAGCGCTTCCCGGCTTATGGGCCAGAGCAAGCTCTGCAAGGATATCATTCTCGTCTGCCTCCGCCGCCCAATCGCGAAACGTGGAGCGAAGCCCGTGCGGCACGGCCGGGCGTCCAGAGCGCGTATCGATAAACCCGGGCTGATCGGCCTTCGCTTCCGCCTCTTGCATGCGGCGCATGACTGCGGAGATCGACATGTCGGACAGCATGCCCCCTTGAGGCGCAAAAAAGACATAGGGAGAGCGTTCCAATCGGGGAAGCCCAGTCAGAAGCGAAACGGCCCCATTGGTGAGCGGCTCACGATGCTCCCGCCGCGCCTTCATCCGCTCTGCGGGGATAACCCAAAGGGCCGCATCAAGGTCCACTTCGTCCCACGTCATGCCCCGGACCTCGCCCGACCGCGATGCGGTCAGACAGGCGAACTGCAAAGCGCGCGCAGCCATCCCATCACGCGCCGACAGCGCGGCCCACCATCGGGGCGCATCCTTGAGCGAGAGCGCGGGGAAATTCTGCGCGCTCTTCACCTTGCTCGGCTTGGGTAGCATTTCCGAAAGGTTGCCCTTCCATCGCGCGGGGTTCTCGGTCTCGCGCAACTCGCTCGCTATTGCCCAAGAAAAGACCGCCTCGATGCGTTGGCGCAAACGGGTCGCCGTTTCAGTTTTGGTTTCCCAGATCGGCTCTAGCACGCGCAACACGTCGGCCGGTGCGATCTGACTGATAGGATATGTGCCGATCACAGGCACAGCGTAGGTGTCGAGTGTCGAACGCCATTGCTTGCGATGTTTCTCGCTGCGGAATTCGCTGAGCTTCGCATCCAGATACTTCTCGACCACCTGGGCGAAGTTGAGCGCCTCGGCATGCACCTTGCGCTTCTCTGTGAGGGGATTGCCGCCAAGACGCACCAAGCGTTTGTTCTCGAACGCCTTCTCCCGGGCTTCCGCAAGGCTGACGACAGGCGGGCTCCCGACGCCGAGCTCATGCCGCTTGCCGCCAAAGGTGATGCGCTGAACCCAAAACTTCCCGCCAGTCTTGTCCACGCGCAGGAACAGCCCTGTGCCATTTCCGTCATGGTATTTGCCCGGCTCTTTAATGTTCCGAACGAAGGCCGCCGTCAGAGGTTTGCCCTTGCGTGTTTTTTCGGAATCGAACATCTCACTTCCCCCAATCCTTCCCCCTGAAAATGCCGGATACTCCCGGAATCAGCAAGAAGAACTCGGAACACGAATTCGTTTTTTATGAAGTTTTTCATATCATTATAGGAATTCATGGGATCAGCGTGGAAGTGGGCATGGCTGCCTGTCTCTCCGCCATCTCACCATAAGTCTTTATTTTCACTTAAAAACCAAAAACTTACGGGGTAAGTTTTTCGACCGTCACCACATATCATCACCACAGGTTTGACGCGAAAAAAGTGCTTCGTTTGCGCGAGCGTCTTGTGACGCAGCCCAACTCAAGCGGTTTGCTATCGCTGGATTGAGACACATGAACCGTCGGATTCCCAAAAGGTCTCCTGCGAGAGCTAGGCTATCCCAAATGAAAAATTTGCTAGAGATTTACCGAAGCATTTACTCCCCCGAGAAAATCGTTGCGCCCCCAAGGCTTGATCCCCACTGCTCTGCTCCCCAAGCTTGGGCCGCCGGAAACTAGATTTTTCCGGTGATCCTCCGCTTCCTAACTATAGCGGCGGACCAATTCAGTGGGGGAGGATCACGCTCGAAGGAACGCCAGATCTGGCGTTCTCGACCATCGATTTGTTTCGCCGCGACCTGACGAGCGAAAGCCGACGCCGCATCGTCGCACGCGAGTTTAAGGACCTTACCGGTCGGGAGACCGTCTCTGCTTTCGATCTCGAAACACTGATGAACCTGCTGATCTCGGGCAAGCGTGCGGCTTGGGCGGGCCACGAGGCTGCGTTGGAGCCGATTGAAACGCTCGCGGATGCTCTTTCCTCGCAGACTTCATCCGTGCTTCTCGGGCACATGCCCTGTACGCCGACGCAAAGTGCAGCTTGCGAGGCACCGCACGTTCTCTCCGCTCCCCCGCACCTCGACCCTTCCATTCCCGCTGTTATCGAGCGCTTAGTCGCGATGAAACGCGAGGAAGGCATCGAGGAGAAGACCCTGCGCCAGTATCGCAGCTTCGGAGACCTCTTAACCCTTCTGAGCGGCATCACGGACATTCGCGAAATCCGTCGCAACGGCCGCGCCTGGTAAGAAGACTGCCCCGCAGCATTGGCGCGAAACGAGGTTCTGCGCGCGACGCGACACCTCGGAAGAGCACTCTGGAAGAAGTGGGCCGGCGACCATGTCCGAAGTCGGGTCGAGGCGAACCCTCTCATGGTTTGCAAGCAAACCACTGCCGGGCAGTAGATGAACTGCCTGAAGAGCTTTGGCGAGAGGATCATGCCACGAGATCCGGATTGTCAGATCGCCGAAATCCAGATCCGCATCGCCCTCATGAACCGCTTCAACGCGCTCGGCACCGCCGAGATCAAGGCCGTTGCCTGAAGTCGGAAGGCCGAGGGGAAATTCCATCCTCTACCGGAATAACGCAACAACGCCGATCACCAATCACTAATCACCATTGCCCGGCACCACATCAACGTGACCTACTTTGGCAGCGCGCCACAAAACCCGCCCGCTGCGACTTGCCCCGACCCCAATGCAAAAAGCGCTGGCGCTTGATAGGGGTTCAAGGGTGTGAAAAACTGATCAAACGCAACCAGCAATACCAGCCCTGCGACGGCGAGAGCGGCGGTGAAACGACGTGTCATGTGCGCGCCTCCAACCCCAAGATCGGACGCAGTCGAATGCCAACAAACGCACCCGCGAAGGCTGCGATAAACCAGACCCAGCCATGCAAACTGCCCGTCGAGATCCCGGAAAAGAACGCGCCGACATTGCAACCAAAGGCCAAGCGTGAAGAATAGCCCAGCAACAACCCCGCGATGATCGTTGCGATCCATGCGCGCGCTGGATAGCGCGGCAAGGATTGTGACAGACCGCCTTGACGCCAGCTTGCCACGCCAAAAGCGCCTGCAATCAGCCCAATATTGGTAAGCGAGGTGTAATCGGTCAGCAGGCTTTGCTGAACGCGCGTCACCGAGCCGGGTGCTGCCCAAAACGCAGAGCCCGACAGATCAGCGCCCATCGCCGTTGCCCCTTTGGCAACCCACAGGCCAAGACCGTAGACCACTCCCCACGGTTGGCCCGCGACGACAAGGTTCGCAATCGAAAGCCCCGCCAAAATCAGTGCCGCAATCACATAGCGCGCAGGGAGGCGGCGGCTGCCGGGTTTGCCCAGCATAAAGAACAGCGCTGCCGTCATTGCCAAAGCGATCAGCGTGATCGTCAGCCCCGTAGTGCCCGTCAGCGTCAAGATCGGCAGCGCGCCCAAGTTGGTCCACCAGATCAGCCCGTAGGCTCCGGCAAAGCTGCCAATCGCAAAGAATGGCAGCGCCAGCAGCCCGATTGGATTGCCCGAGCCCGCATTGACCAGCGTGCCCGATCCGCATCCCAACACCACCTGCATCGCCGCACCAAAGACAAAGGCGCCCCCGACCATCGCAAAGCCAATCGGGGCTTGTGCGCCGGTCAACTCACCGGGATGCGCGGCAAGCAAAGGGATTGCGACGATGGACACCAGCGCAATCGCCAAAAGCTAGGCTAGAATGCCCGCCGGTTCGCGCCGCAAGATCATCGCGCGCCACGGACCGGCAAAGCCGAACCTTAGCCCCTCCAGCGTGATCCCAAAGCCCAGCCCAATCGCCAGCAGTAGCGCATAGCGTGCGCCACCAAACAGCGCCAATGTCGCGATCGCGATCAGCGCCGCAAGGATCAGCGCGCTGCGGCCGGGGATCGCGCGCGCTGTCCCGGTTTGTGTGATAGCAGCGGTCGTCATCAGTTGCCGCCCCGCAGTTGATTGAGGAAGTTGGCAATCAGGCCGGGCGTGTTGGCCATTTCGCCGTCAGTGGCGGAATATTCAACCATCGAGCCGGGATAGAGTTTGACGTTGTCGATACCCGCCAACTCGGAGAGCGCAAACCAATCGGTCGCCGCCCAATGCCCGGTATTGCAAAACGACACGACCTCATCGCCATCCTGAATGCCAAGTTTCGCCTTGAGGGCGGTGACATCGGGTTTGGGCGCGATTGCGGTGGCACCGGGGCTGAAGAATTGGGAATAGGGCAGGTTTTGTGCGCCGGGCAAGGTTCCAGGCCGCGCGGCTGCATCGTGCATTTTCTTACCCTCGAAGAAGGGCGTGGGGCGCGCATCGACCAGAATCGCTTTGGCTTGCCCTTCGACAATCTGGTTCACCGCTGGAGTATTCGCGGTCCAGGCGTTATTCCATTGGATCGACAGCTGCGTGGGGGCGGGCGTGACGGGGGTGGTGGAAAACGCGAACCCCGCATTCGCCCAGTTGCTCGCTCCGCCATTCAGGATCGAAAGATCCTTGAAGCCGGAACTTTTCAGCGTCCAATAGACCCGCGCAGCCGCGCCGAAATCGCTGTCGGTATCGCCTTGGGACACCACCACGACCGGGCGATCAAGCGTCAGCCCCAAGCGCTCATAAGATGCCTCCAACTTGTCGAGTGCGGGAACCTGACCCGGATCATTGCTAGGGCCGCGAAACAGCCCGTAAGGGGCAGAAATCGCCCCTTCAATATGGCCCGCATCATACCCTTTGGCGCGAATATCCAAGATGATGGGGGCCGTGCTTGCAAGCCCCGCTTTCAGTTGGGACGGCGTCACAAGCGGGCCAAAGCTTGAAGCCATCGCGAGGGTTGCGCAAGCGGCGTATGCGGCAAAGCTTGCCCCAATCGAAAATGCAAAGCGTCTCATGTTAACATCCTTTGGGGTGCGTGGAGTTTATTCCAAATCAATCATAATTCATGGCATTTCAAGGAACGATTCGCGCCCACACCCTCCATCATCGCGGAAAATATTCACCTCGATTGACCAGTTCGGTCTATCGTTCTGAGTTTGAGGATAGGGCTGGAACACAAGTGCATATTTCACGCGATCTATGGGCTTGTATTCTTTTCGCCCGGCGCCGGATTTGTTATTAATTATGCGCTTAAACACTCGTTTTTCGAACCAATTGTGCTTGAAACTCTCCCAACGGCGCGGGCCAGTTCATGCCGGTTATTCCTAAGTCTCCCCGTGATTCGCAGTAACGTCAGTCAGTGTTCTGGGCTTTGTTCATGATGTGACCGCCCTCCCCTGCGTGACGATCTGGAACGGAGGACGGTTACAGTATCAGATCCGATGAGGTGGAAAGCCGGGCGGCCACCCAGCGTGATGCCGATCCCGCTTCGCACCCCATAAGCGACCGCTAGCTGCGTCGAGCCGATCGACAGCACGACTAAAACCACCCAAACGCGGATCAATAGCTCAGAAAGCATCGGTTAGTGCCGGAAATCATCAGGTTTGAGCTCGTCTGGAACCCAAAGAAGAAACGCGCGAAAGTTGGTGATGCCCTGAGGGGCGGCATATCAAGGCGGTGTCGGGTCGCCGTCAATTCTCTGCTGAGAAAAGGATATGCCACATGTCAGAGACGACGATCACCCAGGTGCCCGATCCATCGGGAGTTCGCTCCGACCCATTCACGGACGTGCTCCGCGATGGAGCGCGCAAGCTGATCGAACAGCCGATCTAGGCGGAACTGGCTTTGCTCATGAACGCCTTTTCCGGGGAAAGGCTCGAAGATGGGCGGGCAGGCCTGGTGCGGCACGATCTCCTGCCGGAACGCGAGGTCATGACCGGTATTGCTCCGGTGCCCGTGAAGGTGCCGCGCGTGCGCAATCGCGGCTTCGGCGATGACAAGAACACGTTCACGCCCAGCATCCTGCCGCGGCATCTGCGCAAGGCGGAATCGGTCCAGGAACTGCTGCCGTGGCTCTCGCTCAAGGGCGTGTCTACAGGCGATTTTACCGAGGCGCTGGAGGTGCTGCTCGATCTGAAGCGCCGCAGCCTGAAGCAAGCCCCCAAACTGGCCATTCGCGACGGCGCACTTGGTTTTTGGACGGCGCTGCGCGAGGTGTTCACCACGACGCAGAAAAAACGGTGCTGGGTCCACAAGACGATAAACGGGCTGAACGCGATGCGAAATCCATGCAGGCCAAGGCAAAGGCACACCTGCACGCCATTTGGCAGGCCGAGACGAAAGCCAACGCCGCCTTCGATTTCTTCGTCGATACTTACGGCGTTAAAGGGGAGAAGGCGGTCGCCAAGCTGATCAAGGACCGCGACGCGCTGCTGACCTTCTAGGATTATCCGGCGGAACACTGGAACCACATCCGGACGTCGAACCCGATCGAAAGCACCTTCGCAACGGTCCGGCAGCGCACGAAACGCACCAAGGGGGCCTAAGCTGCAAGACCGGCTTGGCCATGGTGTTCGAGCTATTGATGTCGGCGCAGAAGAAATGGCGCAAACTCGAGGGCCAGAACCGCCTGCCCGAGATCATCCAGGGGGGAGTTCCGCGACGGGCTCCTCCAACTTGAAGCCGCCGCCTGATCAGGCGTCACCAGCTTTTGCGCATGTCTCACCACTGTTTCATGAGCCTTGCAGATGCCCTCGAAAAGCTGGAGGACTGGCCCCTCTCAGCGAATGCATGCATTCGCCTGCCGGGCAACAGTAGAACCTCGACGAAGATCGCCCCCCATAGCGCGACGACGCTACCAGCCCATCCTCGTGAAACAGCCGAAAAAGTCCAGCTTCCGGTGGTCCAACGTTGGCGAGCAGCGCACGCCCCCAAAACGGTCAACATGAGAGTCGCCGTCCGTCCGCGCGTGACGATCTGGTCTCGCCTGTGCCCATAGGAATGCCCCCGCGCGTCAGTTGAGCGCCGCTCATCTTCTTCCCCCGGATTTTTCCGATCCCGGACGGTGGCCCCGGTGCCACGCAAGCTGCTAGACATGCCCTGCGCGTCGGTCCTTTGCGACGGAATGTCGAAATCGCACCGCGCGCGGGCGCAAAACATGCGCACACTTGGGCATAGGAGAGAGTCGATATGGCACAGATCACCCTTGTTTATTGGCGCGACATCCCGGCCCAAATCATTGCGGGCAAGGGACGGCGCGGGGTCAAAAAGCCCCTGCCCGAGCGCTTTGAACAGGCGATTGACCGCGCCGCTATGAAGATCGGGGCGCGCGATAGTGACAGCTATCTGGCCGAGTGGCGCAAAGTGGCTGCGGGCGAAGAGCCGGGCGATGATGCGGATGCGGCCGAGGCAGTGCTGGCGCGTATTCTCTCGGATTATGACGACGCGCGGTTGCGCACGCTGATTGCCAATGACGGGTGGAACACTCCACCCGCGCCCTGAGGGAGAGATGCGAATGGCCTTGGTAAATTTCCGCCGTGAGGCGCCGCGCCAGCCGGTGAACGCCCAGATGGCGGCATTGCTGGAGGGTGCCTCGATCGAACTGATGCCGCGCACGGCCGCCAAGGTCGAGAGCTTCGGCGATCTGCTGCCCCAAGGCACCCGTGTCTATATCGCCCATATCGAGGGCACACCGTTTGATGAGATGCTCACCACCGCGCGCCGCCTGCGCGATGAGGGCTTTGTGCCGATGCCCCATTTCCCCGCCCGGATCATTCGCGATGCCGCGCAACTTCGTGATTGGGTCGCGCGCTACACCGGTGAGGCTGGCGTTAATCAGGCACTGATTTTGGGCGGCGGTGTGAAGCAACCTGTGGGCGATTTCCACTGCGCGATGCAGCTGATCGAAACCGGCGCGTTTGACGGCTTTGCCCGTCTGCACGTTGCAGGCCACCCAGAGGGCAACCGCGATATCGACCCCGCAGGTGGCGAGGCCGAAGTGATGGCCGCGCTGCGCCTCAAACAGGATTTCGCCAATCGCTCTGATGCCGATATGGCGATTGCAACGCAATTCGCCTTCGAGGCTGGCCCGATCCGCGACTGGGCCGCGCGGCTATCAGCGAACGGGATCACCCTGCCGATCCATCTCGGGGTAGCAGGCCCCGCCAAGCTGCAAACGCTGGTGAAATTCGCCATTGCCTGCGGTGTGGGCCCGTCGCTTAAGGTGTTGCAAAAGCGTGCCCGCGACGTGACCAAGCTGCTGCTGCCCTTTGAACCCACCGAATTGCTGGCCGATCTGGCCGCCAACCGCCCCGACAATATCGAATCCGTGCATTTCTTCCCGCTGGGCGGTATCACCGCCTCAGCCAACTGGATTGCCCAACAAAGAGGCCATGAATGACCCGCACCGTCCTTGAATCGAAATCCAAGACCGTCACCATCGGCTTTGACGAGCCCTTCTGCGTGATCGGCGAGCGGATCAACCCCACCGGGCGCAAGAAACTGGCCGCCGAACTGGAGCTGGATGATTTCTCGACCGTCGAGCGCGACGCGATTGAACAGGTGGCCTGCGGGGCCTCGGTGCTCGATATCAACTCAGGCGCGGTGTTCACCAACCGCATGGCCTCTGATCCGCGCTATGCCGACAATAACTTTGTCGAGCCGCCCCTGATGCGTGAGCTGTGTGCACGCGTGCAGGCGCTGGTCGATGTGCCGCTGTGCATCGACAGCTCGGTTCCTGCCGCACTCAAGGCCGGGCTTGAGGCCTGCGAGGGCCGCCCGCTGGTCAATTCCGTGACCGGCGAGGAAGAACGCCTTGAAACCGTGCTGCCGTTGATTGCGAAATACAACGTGCCAGTGGTGGCGATTTCCAACGACGACACCGGCATTTCCGACGATCCCGAAGTGCGCTTTGCTGTCGCCAAAAAGATCGTCCAGCGCGCGGCTGATTTTGGCATCAAGCCTTGCGATATCGTGGTCGACCCGCTGGTCATGCCGATTGGCGCCAAGGCCACTGCGGGACGTCAGGTGTTTGAACTGGTCGCCAAGCTGCGCGATGAGCTGGGCGTAAACACGACCTGCGGCGCGTCCAACATTTCCTTTGGTTTGCCCGGGCGTCATGGCATCAACGCCGCCTTCCTGCCGATGGCGATTGGTGCCGGGATGACCAGCGCGATCATGAACCCGGTGCGTCCCGCGGAAATGGAGGCCGTGCGCGCCGCCAACCTGCTGATGAACCACGATGATAACGGCGCGGACTGGATCCGCTTTGCGCGCATTCTTGAGGCGATGAAAGAGGGCGCGACCCTGGCCGAGGCCTCGGCCGCGGCGGGGGCCAGCACGCGTGGCGGGCGCTCGGGCCGTCGTCGCGCACGCGTCTGAACAAGGGCTGCGCCGGGCAACCGGCGTGCCGCTTCCCGCTATGCTGAGCAATTCCGACCTGATTGAGCTGACCGAATTCCGGCGCGCCCTGCACCGCCGCCCTGAACTGTCAGGGGCCGAGGGTGAGACTGCGCGCACCATCGCAGCAGCGCTGCGCGCCCTGTCCGCAACCCGCGTGCTTACCGGGATCGGCGGACACGGCGTGGCGGCTGTTTTCGACAGTGGCGCCCCCGGCCCCACGGTGCTGTTTCGCGCCGAGCTGGACGCGCTGCCGATTGCCGAGACCTCGGGCGCGGCTTGGGCATCTGCGATCCCCGGCAACGGACATCTGTGCGGCCATGACGGGCATATGGCGATGCTGCTGGGTCTGGGGCGGCTGATCTCGCGCCGCCCGCCCAAAACGGGCCGTATCGTGTTGCTGTTTCAACCCGCCGAAGAAATCGGCTCGGGGGCGCGTGCGGTGATCAACGACCCAGCCTTTACCGCGATCGCCCCCGATTATGCCTTTGCGATCCATAACTTGCCCGGTCTACCGCTGAGCCATGTCGGGCTGCGCGCGGGGTTGATGAATTGCGCCTCGGTGGGGCTAGCGATCCATCTGACGGGCAAAACCGCCCATGCGGCGACGCCCGAAACCGGCATTTCACCCGGCCCCGCGCTGGCCCGGCTGATCGCGGCCCTGCCCGATCTGGGGCCAGGTGGCGCGCTGGATGATACCTTCCGCCTGCTCACCGTGACCCATGCGCAATTGGGCGAGGCGACGTTTGGCGTGGCCCCCGGCGCAGCCATGTTGCATGTCACCCTACGCAGCGCCCAAGACGCCACGCTGGCCGATCTGGAGGCGCAGACCCGTGCGATGGCTGCACAGGAGGCGGCGCACGGCGGGCTCATGCTGCGCATTGAGACGTGCGAGCCGTTCGCCGCCACGATCAACGACGCGCAGGCGGTAATGCTGGCGCGCTCGGCACTTGATCAGCTTCAGGTTCCCCATTCCGAAGACGGCGTGCCGATGCACGCGTCCGAGGATTTCGGGCTGTTTGGCCATGGCGCAAAATCGGCCATGCTGTGTCTGGGCGCGGGACAGACCCACCCCGCGCTGCACAATCCCGATTACGATTTCCCCGATGATCTGATCGCGATCGGTCCAAAGATATTTGCGCAGATCGCGCGCGACATCCTGGGATAAGCGCCCGGCAATGTCGCCAGATCACGGCGATTCGCGTTTTCGTGACCGTTGCGTTTCCAAACTCAGGTCAACCGCGTGCGCCTGCTCCAAATATAGCAACAACAAGGCGTGTGCGCGGCCCGGTCTGGGCACCATATCTGGGATCGCCGCAAAATTTTCTGTTTGTAGGACAAATATTTACTAGGAGAACTTAATGTAATCTGCCTAGTCTGGACACTCAAAACCTGGGAAGGCGCACTGCCATGCGCGATACTTGTCTGCCGTCCGTGGCGGGCTTTGCAGCTGCCACCGCAAAGCCCGCCCGGCCCCGCCATACTGCCAATAGGTCGGGGAAAATTCTGTCTTTGCTAAGCGGTTTCGTGATCGCGAACGCGCTCTCTGCTTGTGTGCAGAGCGAACCCGAAGTGACAGCCGCACGCGCCTCGACAGCAACGATCGAGCTGCCGCAGGCTGATCGTGTGCCCGGCCTGTCCGATCCGGTCCCGCGCGCTGCCCTTCCCGACAACTCCCATCTCGGCCGTGATTTCATGGAACTCAGCTTCTATCTGGAATCCGGGCGTGCCTTGTCGCGTTTCACCCGCTTTGAAGGGCCCGTTTCGATCACGCTGTCGGGCAATGCCCCGCCCGTGGCCGCAACCGAATTGGGCCGTCTGGTCAGCCGCTTGCAGCGGGAAGCCGGGCTGAATGTGACGACGAAGCCGGGTCATATCAACACGATCAATGTGCAATTCGTGCCCAAGGCCACAATGCGCCGCGCGGTGCCCAATGTTGCTTGTTTCGTGGTGCCCAATGTCATCGACTGGACCGATTACCGCTCTGCGCGCGGCACGGCGCGCACCGATTGGGCACAGCTGAGCGTGCGCCAACATGCGACCGTCTTCATCCCCGACCCCGCGACCCCGCAAGAGATCCGCGATTGCCTGCATGAGGAAATCAGCCAAGGCTTGGGGCCAGTCAATGACCTCTATCGCCTGCCCGATACGGTCTGGAATGACGACAATTTCCACACCGTTCTGACGCGCTTTGACATGGCAGTTCTGCGCGCGACCTACGATCCGGCACTGCATTCGGGCATGAGCCGCCCCGAGGTATTTTCGGCCCTGCCCGGCGTGCTGGCACGCACCAATCCCCGCGGCGGCCAGATGCGCGCGTTACGCGAAGACCCGACCCCGCGCAGCTATGTGCAAGCAATCACGCGCGCACTTGGGGCGTCCTCGGGCGATGCGGGACGGCGCAATGCCGCTGCCCAAGCCACCCGGATCGCCGCTGCTCGGGGCTGGAACGACAGCCGCGCCGCGTTTGCTTGGTTTGCACTCGGCCGGCTCAGCCTGAAGAAAGATCCGCAAGCCGCGATCCGCGCTTTTTTGAACGCTGGCGCTATTTATCGCCGCACCCCCGGCGCGGGCATTCAAGCCGCCCATGTCGATATGCAACTGGCCGCTTTCGCGCTGGCCTCGGGGCGCGCGCAGGAGGCAACCCACTGGGGGAACCGCTGGCCCGTGCCCGCGACACCGGGGGAAACCCCGGCGCTGATGGCGACGCTTTATATGATCCGCGCCGAGGGCTATGCACAGTTGGGCAACGCGGCCCAGTCTTACCAAGCCCGTCTCGACATGGCGCAATGGGCACGCTATGGATTTGGCTCTGACGCGGCGGTCCAACGTCGCGCGGGCGAAGTGGCGGCGCTGGCCGATGCAGGCGCGCGGCTGAACTGACCGGGCGATCGCCCGGCCAATGCCGGGAGGGGCGCGGATGTATGTTCTTGCAGGGATCGTGATTGGCGCGATCTTGGGCGATTGGCGCGCACGCAAGCGCGGTGGCAACGGGCTGGACCGGGCGCAATATGCTGCCGTGCATGCGATCGCGCTGGCGCTGGTCGGGATCTTTATCACGATCGTCATCAACCGTATCTGGGCCTGAGGGCGCAGGCGATGTTCCTGCCCTTCTTTCAGGCCCTGCGCAGCGGCGGTGTTCCCGTCTCTTTGCGCGAATATCTCAGCTTTCTCGAGGGGTTATCGGCGGGTCTGTGCACCTATGACATCGAGGAATTCTACTATTTCGCGCGCTGCACGATGGTCAAGGACGAGCGCTTTCTCGACCGGTTTGACCGCGCCTTTTCTACTGCCTTCAAGGGGCTAGAGGCGATCACGCCCGACGATGTGCTCAACGCCGTCGATCTGCCCGAAGACTGGTTGCGCCGCGAGTTGGAAAAACATCTCAGCCCCGAGGAAAAAGCCCAGATCGAGGCCTTGGGTGGATTTGAGGCGCTGATGGAGACGCTCAAAAAGCGCCTTGAGGAACAAAAGGGGCGCCATCAGGGGGGCAGCAAATGGGTTGGCACCGGGGGCACCTCGCCCTTTGGCGCCTACGGCTACAACCCCGAGGGCGTGCGCATCGGGCAGAGTGAAAGCCGCCATCAGCGCGCCGTGAAAGTCTGGGACAAGCGTGAGTTTCGCGATTTTGACGAAAGCGTCGAGCTGGGCACGCGCAACATCAAGTTGGCACTGAAACGGTTGCGGCAATGGGCGCGCCACGGAGCCGAGGACGAGTTGGACTTGCCCGGCACGATCCGCGCCAGCGCCGAGGCCGGATATATCGACGTCAAGACCCGCCCCGAGCGGCGCAATGCTGTGAAAGTCGTGCTGTTTCTCGATGTCGGGGGCTCGATGGATGCGCATGTGAAGCTGGTGGAGGAATTGTTCTCTGCCGCGCGCGCCGAGTTCAAGCATCTCGAGCACTGGTATTTCCACAATTGCCTTTACGAGGGCGTGTGGAAATCCAATGCGCGACGCTGGGGTGAGGTGACCCCCACATGGGACGTGTTGCATCGCTACGGGCCTGATTATAAATGTATTTTCGTGGGTGATGCATCAATGTCGCCCTATGAAATCACCCATCGCGGCGGCGCGAATGAACATTGGAATGACGAGGCTGGCCATGTCTGGCTTACCCGCGCGCGCGAGCAATGGCCCGATCACACATGGCTCAACCCGCTGCCCGAACAGCAATGGGATTACACGCAATCCATTGCGCTTGTTCGCGAGATTTTCGACAACCGGATGCACCCGCTCACGCTTGAAGGGATCACGGCCGCGATGAAGGAGCTGGGATGAGCAAGCTGCGCTATCTTTGGGCCCATCACCGCGTCGCTTCGATCGGTTTCACGGTGGCGCTGCTGGCGGCGCTGTTCTTTTCCGTCAGCTTTGTGCGCCGCGCGATCTATTGGTCCAATCCTGCCCATCACCGCCAAATCCCCGAACCCTGGATGACGCCGGGCTATATCGCGCGCAGCTGGCACCTGCCGATCCCCGAGGTGGAAGCGATTCTGCGCATTGAAAACGGCCGCGCGCTGGTTGGCCCTGGGCGCCCGACCCTCGATCGCATCGCCAAAGCCACCAACCAACCTGTCGAGGCGCTTCTGGACCGCCTCGCCACCGGACTGCCCGCAGCCTTGGCGCAACACCAAGCGGACCCGCCAAAATGACGCTGAGCGAGCTAAGCGACTGGTTGCTCTCGCTTGTTCCGATTTATGGGCCATGGCTGCTAGGGGTGACCACCTTTCTGTCCTGCCTCGCGATCCCTGTGCCCTCGTCGCTGATGATGATTGCAAGCGGGGCGTTCGTGGCCTCGGGGGATCTGTCACTGCTCACCGTCATCAGCGCGGCCTATGGTGGCGCGGTGCTGGGCGATCAGGTCGGGTTCACGCTGGGCCAGCGTGCTGAACGTTTTTTGCCCCACCCCAAAAGCAAACGCGGCGCGCTGGTGGCCAAGGCGATGGCGGGCCTGCGCAAACGCGGCTTGGTGACGGTGTTTTTCTCGCGCTGGCTGTTCTCGGCACTCGGGCCTTGGGTGAATTTGGCCGCCGGGGCGTCGGGGTTCAGACGGCGGCGCTTTACGCTGGCCGATCTGGCAGGCGAAGCGGTTTGGGTCACGCTTTATGTCGGGCTGGGCATCACCTTTGGCGCAAATCTGGACGCCGCAGCCGAGCTTGCAGGCAATGCTGTGGGTCTGATGGCGGCGGGCGCTGCGGCGCTGGGGTTTGGCTGGTGGCTGTGGAATGCCGCGCGCGCCGCGCCCAAAGCTTGATCACACCCTCGCGAGTCGCCATATCTACCCCATGATCCGCTTTCTCCCCCTCTTGCTGCTTGCGCTTTACGGCTTTGCGATGTGGCATTTCTCTAGCTGGCAGCTCAAACGCCAGCTTGATGCCAATTCCCGCCGGTTGCGCGACACGCGCCTTGCGCCGCTGCTCGATCGGCTCGCCGCCGCGCTGGAAGTCGCGGAAGTGCCTGTGCATGTCTATCAGGTCGCGCCCGTCAACGGGCTGGCCGCGCCCGATGGGCGGGTGTTCATCACCGAAGGATTCATGGCGAAATACCGCGCTGGTGAGGTCACGCCCGAAGAGATACTCTCAGTCGTCGCGCATGAGTTGGGCCATGTTGCCTTGGGCCATTCGCGCCGTCGGATGATCGATTTTTCAGGCCAAAATGCGCTGCGCGCGGTGTTGATGACGGTGCTGGGACGAATGGTGCCGTTTCTGGGGATCTGGATCGCGAACCTGATCACCACGGCTTTGGCCGCGCGCCTGAGCCAGCGAGACGAATTCGAGGCTGACGAATTCGCCTCCGCCCTGTTGATCAAGGCGGGCATCGGAACGCAGCCCCAGATTTCGCTGTTTCACAAACTCGACGCGCTGACGCAAGGCGCAGGGGCGAGCATTCCCGCTTGGCTGCTGACCCATCCCAAGACCCATAAACGCATCTCCGCGATTGAAAGCAATTCCGCGCGCTGGATGGCTGCAAAACGCTGAATTTCCTTACTTTCGCCCAGCTTGCCCGCTAATCTAGCGCCAAGATGAGAGCAGATATGCAAGATCACGGCTCCGATCGGGTGCGCAAACGCCGGGTGTTTTACATCCCCGGCTATGACCCGATTCACCCGCGCCGCTACCGCGAACTTTATCGCAAAGAAGGTGCCGCCCAAGCTGCGATCTCGGGCTATGAGATCGCGCTGTCTCCCAAGACATCCGGCGGCCCCTATGGCTGGCATGTGAATTCGACCCAAGATGGTGCAGCGGTCGAGGCCGATATCGAGGTGCTCGTCTGGTCCGATATCGTGCGCGATTCCATGGGAAAATCCATTGCCGCGACTTATGGCCAACTGATCCAGACCGCCGCCACCTATATCTTTTCTGGCGCGCTGTTTGGGCTGATGCGGCTGCGCAAGGGGCCGGTGATCGCCGCGCTCTATCCGATTTTTGCGCTGATTGTGCAGGCGCTGCTTGGCCTCGGATTTGGATTAGCTTTATCCTCTATCCTGCTGACAATAATACCAGATTTTTCATTCGACTGGCTTCTCGGACTCGCCCTCACCGCCGCGACCCTCGCGCTCACCCTGCGCTGGTTTCGCAAACATGACGGTACGTTTTTCGCCTATTACCTGATGCATGACTACGCCTTCACCGCGCGCTGGGGCGGGGCAAATCCGCCCGAACTCGAAACCCGGATGGCAGAATTCGCCAGCCGCATCGAACAGGCCATGTCCGAGGACTGGGACGAAGTCCTTGTCGTAGGACACAGCTCAGGCGCGCATCTTGCCGTCTCGATCCTTGCCGATCTGATCCGCGACAGCCGCCTGCCCCCGTCGCTTTCGAAAGAGGGACCCGACGCTCCGCAGGCAGCGCCTCCCGCGCTTTCCTTCCTCTCGCTCGGTCAGGTCGTGCCGATGGTCAGCTACCTGCCCCGCGCCACGCGCTTGCGCGCCGATCTTGCCTATCTCGCCACCCGCCCCGAGGTTTTCTGGCTCGATGTAACCGCACCGGGCGATGGCTGCGCTTTCGCGCTGTGCGACCCGGTGGCGGTGTCGGGCGTGGCGCCAGAGGGGCAAATCCACCCGCTTGTGATCTCGGCGGCATTCACGCAGACGCTTTCCCCCGAGCGCTGGCGCGAGCTGCGCTGGCGGTTTTTTCGACTGCATTTTCAATACCTTTGCGCTTTTGATCGTCCCGGTGATTACGACTACTTTCGCATCACTGCCGGGCCGCAAACGCTGGGTGTGCGGTTCAAAGGCCGGGCTGCGTCGAAAAGCGTGATTACAACGCGCGCAAACCGCTTTACCAACACCGCATGAGCCAGCCGCCCAAACCCATACCGCGCCCCGATCGCGTCTCGCTCTGGCGCTATTTTCGGCTGTTCAAATCCGACATCCTTTCGGCACAGCCCGCGCGGCTCTATCGCGCTTGGATGGCCGAGTTTCGCACACCGTTTTTTCGCTCGTACCTGTGCAATGATCCCGATCTGGTCGATCTCGTACTCAAAGAGCGCCCGATGGATTTCCCGAAATCCGACCGCGTGCGCGAGGGGCTGAAGCCGCTGTTGCGTGAAAGCGTGTTCATCACCAATGGCGAACAATGGCTGGCGCAGCGCCGCATCATTGACCCCGCTTTTGAGGGCGGCAAGCTGCGCGAAACCTTCCCCGCGATGTGGGATGCGGGGGTGGCTTGCGTGGATCGACTCAAGATGAAGGTCGGATCACAACCTATTGATATTGAGTTAGAAACCTCGCACTCGGCCGCCGATATCATCTTTCGCACGCTGTTCTCGATCCCGATTGAGGATGAAACCGCAGGTGCCGTGTTTACCGAGTTCAAATCCCATCAACGCGCCTCGCCCGTGGTCAATCTGGGCGCGCTGCTGCCGCTTCCGCGCTGGTTTCCGCGCTTTCATTCGCGCCAGACGAAACGCACCGCCCGCCGCATCCGCGCGTTGATTGAAAGCTTGACGACGCAGCGCGCCGCGCAGATCGCACAGGGCACCGCGCCCAACGATCTGGCGACCAAGATCATGACCACGCCCGACCCCGAAACGGGCAAGACCTTTGACACCGCTGAAATGGTCGATCAGGTCGCAATCTTTTTCCTCGCCGGGCATGAAACCTCGGCTTCGGCGCTGGCATGGTCACTGTATCTGCTGGCCACGAACCCCGATTGGCAAGATCGGATCGCGGCTGAGGCCGAAACGGTCTTAGCCGATGAAATCCCTTATTTTTCAATCCTCAACAAGCTAAAGCTCAGCCGCGCCGTGTTTCGCGAGACGATGCGACTTTACCCGCCCGTGCCGATGTTCGTGCGCGAGGCGAAATGCCCGGAAACCTTCCGCAACCGCCGTGTCAAAGCAGGCTCGCAGGTGGTGATCAGCCCGTGGCATCTGCACCGCCACGAGCGGATTTGGGACAATCCCGACGGCTTTGATCCCGCCCGCTGGGACACGCCCAACGGCAAGACCGGCTTGCGCCGCGCCTATATCCCGTTCTCGACCGGCGCGCGTGCCTGCCCCGGCGCGGGTTTCGCGATGGCCGAGGGACCGCTGCTATTGTCGATGATCGTGCGGGCGTTTCGCATTGACCCCGTGACAGGGCGCGAACCCGTCCCGGTGGCCCATCTGACCGTGCGCGGGCGAGACGGGATCTGGCTGCGCCTAACCCCGCGTTAACCCAGAAGGCGGCGCGCATGATGCTGGCTTGCGCGCGCCCTTGAACTGGGTTGCTGCGCTATCCCGATAATTCCTTGGGGCGCGTCGGTGATGTGGTGCTAAAGCTACAGCGCCTTGGCAGATCCGCGTCTCGTTCTCAAGACACAGCGCAAGATCCGTCCCTAGCGATCAGGCCCGTTTTGCCAGCCGCGCCTCAAGCACGTCAAAGGGCACGCCGGGATCATCCTTGGCGCAGCGGATCACAAGGCTGGTCTTGACCGAGGCGACGTTATCGGCCGCCGTCAGCTGCCCGGTCAGGAAACTTTGGAAACTGGACAGATCGGGGGCCACACATTTGAGCACAAAGTCGATCTCACCGTTCAACATGTGGCATTCGCGC
This sequence comes from uncultured Thioclava sp., assembly GCF_913064665.1. Lineage (GTDB taxonomy): Bacteria > Pseudomonadota > Alphaproteobacteria > Rhodobacterales > Rhodobacteraceae > Thioclava > Thioclava arctica. Next base: position 48,801 of record NZ_CAJYBT010000017.1, on the reverse strand, counting down.
ACAAGCGGCCAGTCGCGGCAGCGCGCCTCAAAGGCGGACAGATCAGCCTCGGCCTGACTTTGCAGCCGCACCATTGCAAAGACCTGCACCTCAAAGCCCAATTCGCGCGGGTTCACATCGGCGTGGTAGCCCTGAATATAGCCCGCCTCTTCCAATGTGCGCACGCGGCGCAGACAGGGGGGCGCGGAAATACCGACTCGCTTGGCCAGTTCGACATTGGTCATGCGACCATCGCCCTGAAGCTCGGCCAGAATCTTGCGGTCGATATCGTCGAGCCGGGTCGTGGGCATGTTGAAATAATCCTTCGTGACTTGCTGCGGAACTTACCCGTGGGGCGGACTATGCGCAATAAAATTTCGCGCGCCCGAGGGCAAGGGCAATTCGTCGCGCATCACAAGGGCTTTTCGTCACGCCCCGGGCCGACTATATCCAATCAGGAATTTTTACGGAGGCCGGGATGGGCGAGACGAAGAAAACGAAGGTTCTGATCATCGGCTCGGGGCCTGCGGGTTACACCGCCGCGGTCTATGCCTCGCGCGCGATGCTCGAGCCGGTCTTGGTGCAGGGCATGCAGCCGGGCGGGCAGCTGACGATTACGACTGAGGTCGAAAACTGGCCCGGTGAGACCGAAATTCAGGGCCCCGATCTGATGGTCAAAATGGAGGCTCATGCCAAGGCGATGGGCGCTGAGGTGATCACCGATATGATCACCGATCTCGACCTCTCCAAGCGCCCCTTCATCGCCCAAAGCGATTCGGGCACGGTGTATGAAGCCTCGGCCGTGATCCTCGCCACCGGCGCGCAGGCGAAATGGCTGGATTTGCCCTCGGAAGAGAAGTTCAAGGGGTTCGGCGTGTCGGCCTGTGCGACCTGTGACGGGTTCTTTTACCGTGGCAAAGAGGTTGTCGTGATCGGTGGCGGCAATACGGCCGTGGAAGAGGCGCTATTCCTGACCAATTTCGCCTCGAAAGTGACGCTGATCCATCGCCGCGACACGCTGCGTTCGGAAAAGATCCTGCAAGAGCGGCTTTTCAAGAACCCCAAGGTCGAATTGCTGTGGAATCACACGGTCGAGGAAATCTTGGGCGATGAGAACCCGCTGGGCGTGACCGGTGTGCGGGTGAAATCCACCACGGACGGGGCGGAAAAAGTCGTGCCATGTGACGGGTTCTTCGTGGCGATTGGCCATGCCCCCTCGTCCGAACTGGTCACCGAGCAGTTGAAACTGCATTCGGGCGGCTATGTCTGGGTCGATCCGGGTTCGACGCGCACCTCTGTCGAGGGTGTGTTTGCCGCGGGCGATCTGACCGATCACACTTATCGCCAAGCCGTGACGAGTGCCGGGATGGGCTGCATGGCGGCGCTGGATGCCGAGAAATGGCTGGCCGAACAGGGCGAGGCCGAGTGATCTCTTTTTGCGGCCCGGTCTGGCGGATTTTGTTCGCCGATCGGGCCGCAAAGCCCTGCGCCTCGGTGCGCGCGCCCGAGGGGCGGTTGCACCACGCCGGGCAGGCCGCGCTTTATGCTTCGCTCTCGGCTGAGGGCGCGGGCGTGGCGATCCGGCGCTATGTCAGGGCCGATGACGCGCCGCGCGTGATCGTGGAACTGGCCGTCGATGCCGCGCGCATCCTTGATCTTCGCACAACGCCTCAGGCGCAAGCGGCCTCGGTCGTCTGGCAAGACATCCGCGCCAACGGTGCCCCGGCCCCGACATGGGTCTATTCCGAGCACGCACGCGCGACAGGGGCGCAAGGGATGATCTACGCCTCGCGCTCGCGCCCCGATCTCAGCCATCTGGTGCTGTTTGAGGTCTCGTCCTCCATCGTGCGCGCCGCAGGCCCCGCCCTGCCGTGGCACCCGCCCTACCCCGTTTGCGCCTGAGCCATCATTGACCTGACACGAACATCGGCTAATCTGCGCGCCAACAGGAGGGCTGCGGATGCGCTGGCGCGGGGTCAATCACGTTGAATTTTCGGTACTCGATTACGAAAACTCGGTCGCGTTTTATGACGCGATGTTTGGCTGGCTGGGTTATAAAAGTTTCTGGACGCTCGATATCGGTTATCGCTCGACCTATTACATGGCGCGCTTTCCGATGCCCCATTCCTATATCGGCATTCAGCCCGCACAGACGGGGCAAAAGCTTGATCATGCGGCGCGTGCGGTGGGGATTCATCACATCGCGCTTTGGGCGCGCAACCGGCGCGAGGTGGATGCGTTTCACCACAACTTCCTGATCCCGCGCGGGCTAAGCGTGACCGATACGCCGCAGGAATACCCGGTTTATGCGCCGGGCTATTATGCGGTATTTTTCGACGATCCGATCAACGGCATCCATTGGGAGTTGGCCCATATTCCGCGCTTGCCGGGGCTGGGCGCGCTGCGGCGGTTTCGTGCCGCGCTGCGCACCGCGCAGGCCGATCACCCCGAATGGACTGGCCCGCCGGAAAAAATGGCGTTTCGCGACTTGCCACCGCGATAGTCTCTCATATCGGCAAAGTTGCACCGAAACGGGTGAATTGGCCTGAAAACTCTGCTGAATGGGCACAGTTTTGCTTGAAATGGCGCTCCCATCGGGTCTAAGCCGCGCGGGCACGGAGTTTCATCCCGACCATATCTCAAGCAGCAGGACAGTGCATATTATGAGCCAGCCCCCGATCCACGCCCCGGTCCCCGAACTTTTTGTCTCATATGAGTCGGCGCAGAAGCTCAAGGTTGAGGCCGGTAACCTGACCAGCTGGGATCTGACCGCGCGTCAGATTTGCGATCTGGAACTGCTGATGAATGGCGGGTTCAATCCGCTCAAAGGCTTTATGAGCGAAGAAGATTACAACGGCGTCGTGGACAATATGCGTCTGGCCGATGGCGCGCTGTGGCCGATGCCGATCAATCTTGATGTGTCGGAAAAATTTGCCGAGGGCATCGAAGAAGGTCAGGATATTGCGCTGCGCGACCAAGAGGGCGTGATCCTTGCGATCCTCTCGATCACCGATAAATGGGTGCCCAACAAAGCCCATGAGGCCGAAAAGGTCTTTGGCGCCGATGATCTCGCCCACCCGGCGGTGAACTATCTGCACAACACCGCAGGCCCGGTTTATCTGGGTGGCCCGATCACTGGCATCCAGCCCCCTGTGCATTACGATTTCAAAGGTCGCCGCGACACGCCCAACGAATTGCGCGCCTATTTCCGCAAGATGGGCTGGCGCAAGGTTGTCGCCTTCCAGACCCGCAACCCGCTGCACCGTGCGCACCAGGAACTGACCTTCCGCGCCGCCAAAGAGGCCCAAGCCAACCTGCTGATCCACCCGGTCGTAGGCATGACCAAGCCCGGCGATGTCGATCACTTCACCCGCGTGCGCTGCTACGAGGCGGTGCTGGACAAATATCCGCAATCGACCACCACGATGAGCCTGCTCAATCTTGCAATGCGCATGGCGGGCCCGCGTGAGGCGGTCTGGCACGGCTTGATCCGCAAGAACCACGGCTGCACCCATATCATCGTCGGGCGCGATCATGCGGGTCCGGGCAAGAACTCGGCGGGCGAGGATTTCTACGGCCCCTATGACGCGCAAGATCTGTTCCGTGCCAATCAGGATGATATCGGCATCGAAATGGTCGATTTCAAACACATGGTCTATGTGCAGGAACGCGCCCAATACGAGCCCAATGACGAGATCGAGGATCGTGACAATGTCACCATCCTCAACATCTCGGGCACCGAGCTGCGCCGCCGTCTGCGCGAAGGTCTGGAAATCCCCGAGTGGTTCTCCTTCCCCGAAGTGGTGGCCGAGTTGCGCCGCACCTCGCCGCCGCGCGCCAAGCAGGGCTTTACGGTGTTCTTCACCGGCCTGTCGGGGTCAGGAAAATCCACCATTGCCAATGCGTTGATGGTCAAGCTGATGGAGATGGGCGGGCGTCCGGTCACCTTGCTGGATGGCGATGTGGTGCGCAAACACCTGTCGAGCGAACTGGGGTTCTCCAAAGAGCACCGCGACCTCAACATCGAACGCATCGGCTATGTCGCGAGCGAAATCACCAAGAATGGCGGCATCGCGATCTGTGCGCCCATCGCGCCCTATACCGCGACGCGGCGCAGCGTGCGCGAAATGATCGAGGCGTTCGGGGCCTTCGTCGAAATCCATGTCGCGACCTCGCTGGAGGAATGTGAATCGCGGGACCGCAAGGGGCTGTATAAGCTTGCACGCGAGGGCAAGATCAAGGAATTCACGGGAATTTCAGACCCTTACGAGGCCCCTACCAATGCCGAGCTGGTCGTGGACACCAAGGATGTGGATGTCGATCACTGCGCCCATCAGGTGATCCTGAAGCTCGAAAGCATGGGGCTGATCAAAGGCTGATCGCGCCTTGCCCTGACACACTGAAACGCGCCGCAGAGAGCCTCTGCGGCGCGTTTTTAATGGCTCATGTGTGGCGCGGCAACCTGCGCGGCGCGTCAGCGCAGATGGGACAGAAACGCGTCGATTTCTTCGGGCGTGGTGGCCCAAGAACAGACCAGCCGCGCGGCGAGCTGCACATTTTCATCGCCCTCCAGCGATTGATCAAACGGCCAGAGATAATAATACGCCCCCGCCCCCTGCGCGCGCTTATGCGCCCCGCGCGGAAAAGCGGCAAAGACCGCATTGGCCTGCGTGGGATGCACCAGCTTCGCGCCGGGAATAGCTTGGATGCCAAAGGAAAGTTTCGCAGCCATTTCATTAGCATGCGTGGCAAGCTTCAACCACAAATCATCGGTCAGATAGGCTTGCATTTGGGCTGCCAGAAAGCGGTGCTTGGAGAACAGATGCCCGCCACGTTTGCGGCGCAGCTCAAACTCCCAGGCGCGTTTAGGATCAAAAATCACCACCGCCTCAACGCCCATGCAGCCGTTTTTCGTGCCCCCAAAGGACAGCACATCAACGCCCGCCTTCCATGTCATTTCGGCGGGCGAACAGCCTGCTGCGACCAGCGCATTGGAAAAGCGCGCGCCATCCATATGCACGGGCAGATGAAAGCGGCGCGCGATTTCGCTGAGCGCGGCCACCTCGGCGGGGGCATGAACCGCGCCCGCCTCGGTCGCGTTGGTGATCGACACCATCCCGCGCTGCACGTTGTGAATGCCGCCCCGCCCGGTATGGGCAATCGCGCGTTCCAGCGCGACCGGGTCCATCTTGGCATCCGCCCCATCGACCAGCACCAGCTTGGAGCCATTGGTGTAAAATTCCGGCGCGCCGCATTCGTCTTCTTCGATATGGGCGTTGCGGTGGCAGAAAATCGCGCCCCAGGGCTGGGTCAGCACCGCGCAGGACAGCGCGTTCGCCGCCGTCCCGGTCGCGACAAGATAGACGCGCGCCTCGGGGGCCTCGAAAATCTCGCGGATGCGGGTCTGAACGCCATCGCTCAGAAGATCGGCCCCATAAGAGGGCATGTGGCCAGTATTGGCCGCCCCCAGCGCCGCCATCACATCAGGATGCGCGCCAGAGGTGTTGTCGGAGGCAAAATTCATGACAGATCCTCAATCGTGTAGTCGTCCCAATCTTCTTCGGGAACCTCAAACTCCGGCACCGTCCAGCCGCGCACGGACTGGCCCGCCTCATGCACGGTTTCATATGAGCCAGAGATAAGATAGTGCCAGCTTTCCAATGGCTTGCCCTCAAATCGCAGCCGATAGGCGCAAGTCTTGGGCATCCAATAAGCGATATCGGCGATGCTGGCGGGCTTCAGCGTCACGCATTCGGGCACGAATTGGTGGCGAATGTCATATTGGGTGCAACGACAAGTTTCGCCATCCAGCAATCGACAGGCGACGCGGGTGAAAACCAGCTCGTTCGTGTCCTCATATTCCAGCTTGTTCAGGCAGCATTTGCCGCAGCCATCGCACAACGCTTCCCACTCAGCGGGGTTGAGCGATTTAAGCGGTTTGGTCCAGAATTCGGGGCGCAGTTTGTTCATGGCGCGGAACCTGACCCAATTGCGCGCAAATGGAAAGGGGGCACACAGTAGCGCGATGAACACGCCTCTGTGCGCCCCCTCACAGCAAAGGCTTTCAGCCCAGCCGCAGCAGTTATTCCTTGGCCGCTGTCGCCGTCAGTTTCGCCAAAGCGCCCGTCATCTTGGTGGCGAATTCCGCGCTGGGGTCGACCGACGTGCCGGCGAACATGTCATCAACGCTTTGATAGATCAGCATGGTCTGGCCATCCTCATCCGCCACCAGAACGCACAGCAGCAGGACCACACCGGCGCGAATATCTTGCTGCATCGCGGGCATGCCCAGCAGCGGGTTGCCAAAAATCACCAACGTCGCATCGGGCATTTCCATATCAACGGCAGCCGCGCCGCTGGCGTGATCGACGCGGGCGAACACGGTGCCCCCGCCTTTTGCGCCGCTGCCTCAAAGCGATCTGCAACTTCGGACACCGAGCCACAGGCGGGCACTTGCACGTATTCGGCAACGCCGGAGCTGGCCGCGAACACAAGCGCCACGGCACCCAGCAAATTGCGCCCCCGGCAATTGGGCCCAGCGAGTTGATATGGCATGATAAATCCTCCGGTTGGAGGGATGCAACGCATGCGGGCGTGCCATATTCCCGCTTTCGTGAGCACAGGTAAGCGTGCGTGAGCGAGACTTGCGCCTAGGTCAGCGCCCGCGCGCGGTCACAATCGGCCGCCATCTGCGCCACCAGCGCCTCAAGGCTGTCGAATTTCATCTCGGGGCGGAGATATTCGACGAGGGCGACCGAGACATGCTCGCCATAAAGATCGCCTTTGAAATCAAAGATATAGGTTTCAAGATTTGGGGTATTCTCGCCAAACATCGGACGCACGCCAAGACTGGAAGCACCGCGATAGCTGCCCTGATGCGGCCCGCTCAGCACATCGAGTTTGACCGCGTAAACCCCGAGCTTGGGCAGGTGTAGCCCCGCCACCGACATGTTCGCGGTGGGATAGCCCAATTCGCGGCCCCGTTTCTCGCCATGCAGCACCGCGCCCTCGATACGGTGCAAATGGCCTAGCATTGCGGCTGCCTCTTGCGGGCGTCCCTCGGCCAAAGCCGCGCGAATCGCGGTCGATGACGCCTCGACCCCATCGACATGCAACAAGGGCGCGATGGTCACGTTGAACCCGTAACGCTGCCCCAGATCCGTCAGCATCGCCGCATCGCCCTCGCGGCCCTTCCCAAAACGGAAATCACCGCCCACCGCGACATGGGACACGCCCAAGCCCTGCCCCAACACATCGCGCGCGAAATGATCGGCGCTTTGATCGGCCAATTCAGCGTTGAAGGGCAATTCAAACAAGACATCGACGCCCAGCTTGGCCAGACGATTGGCCCGCGCCTCGGGGTTCATCAGGCGAAACGGCGCAACCGTTTTGCCCGCGCGGGCGGCGAAAAACTCGCGCGGATGGGGTTCAAACGTGATCACACCCAAAGGGGCTGCGCGGCCCCGCGCCTGATCAATCACCGATTGGTGACCAAGATGGAGCCCGTCGAAATTGCCCATCGCAACCGAGGCACCACGGGCCGATTTCAGCAGCGATTTCCAGTCAAAGTAGCGTTCCATCACCCCGCCTTCCGGCATGGGTCGCCGGATCAGTCGAACTTGCGCGAGGGCGCCAGAACCAGCGCCTCTCCCTTGAGCACCACCGTATCGCCCACCGCGCAATGGGTTTCAAGCGTGACACGGCGACGCGAATGGTCGATCGCGGTCACTTTGACCTCAGCATAGACCACATCGCCCGGCCGCACCGGCGCCATGAACTTGAGCGACTGGCCCAGATAGACCGTGCCATGGCCGGGAAGCTGTTCGCCGATCACTGCAGAAATCAGCCCCGCCGTCAGCATTCCATGCGCGATGCGCCCCTCGAAGATCGTGTCTTGGGCATAGGCATCATCCAGATGGACCGGGTTATGATCGGTCGAGACCTCGGCGAACAGCTCAATGTCGCGATTGGTAATTTCCTTGCGCAGATAGCGCAGCATCCCGATCTCAAGATCTTCGATGCAGATCGTGCCGCGCGGCAAATTGTCGAGCATATCCATCGGTCCCTGCCTGAAGCCATGTTGCACTGCAGCATAGCACATGCAGCAGAGCGCGCAAGATGCCAGCGCAACTTATTTACCCGAAAGCAGCCTGCAGCGCAACAAAGTTACCGGGCCGAATATCAGCGCAAAGTGCCAATCGTGTAGCGCGGATCCGTTTGACGTGCACCGAGCCATGCCCGCAGCAACTCGGGATCGGGGTTTTTCTGATCCGCGCCGAACTGGTCATGCGCCAAGCCGCCGGTCACGAACAGACAATCAATCCCCTCTCCTGCGGCACCGGGCACATCGGTATTGATACCATCGCCAATCGCGAGGATGCGACCGTCATCGCCCCCACCGATCGCCGCCAGCTTGCGCCGCGCCATGTCATAGATCGGCGGGTGCGGTTTGCCAAAATACATCGCCTCGCCGCCCATATCTTCATACAAGACCGCCAGCGCCCCGGCGCAGTAGATTCGCTGATCGCCCATATCCACCACGACATCAGGATTGGCGCAAAGCATTGGAAGTCCGCGTGTTTTCGCCAAAAGGAACTTGGCGCGGTAATCCTCGGGCACCTCGTTGGCCTCATCAAACGGGCCAGTGCAAACGATCCCCTCGGCGTCATCGAAATCGACCCGCTCGATATCGGCCTGGCCCTGCCATTCTGTGGGAATCTCGGTGAAGAACCCGTCATCTTTGCTTGGCCCCAAATGCCAGACCTTGCGCCCGAGCGCGCCCGCGAACATCGCATCCTGCGCGGCATCACCTGACGAAACGACCAGATCATAGGCATCTTTCGGGCAGCCCATCCGATCCAGAGATTCGATCACGAACCGCGCAGGGCGCGGCGCATTGGTCAACAAGACGACCTTGCCGCCTCGCGCGCGAAACCCTTGCAGAGCGGCGACGGCCTCGGGGAACGGTGTCACGCCATTGTGCAGACAGCCCCACAGGTCGCAAAACAGCGTATCATAGGGGGCGGAAATCTCGGCAAGCGAGGAAATGATCTGTGTCATGGGGGGCCTTTCGAAGCGTTGCGATGCCGGGGCAGTTCCCGAACCTTTTGCACACAGCATATGGCACGCAAAGACGCGAAGGCAAAGTGACGGATGCAGTGTTAATCAAGCCCGCCAAGGCGCAGCCCACCTGACGCGAGAATTCTGCGGCAAACTGGCACAGCCCATTTCCAGCCTTCGAAGAAATGACGTGGCGCAAGTCCGCCCTCAGCGCCCCGATACCAACGACATATGTGGCGCCTGCAACAAAGGTGGGCCTACACGATTCCACTGGAAAACCTGCATATTTGGCAATGGCGGCCTTCAATATCGGGCGCACAAAGAACGCTGAACGCGCGGAAACGTCACGTTCATCAGGGGGATAGTTACGCAAGAGACCGAAAACTTATAAACAAAACCTATCACTTGGGAAAATCGCTTGGCAGATGCGCTATGCGCCCCTCCAACAGACGCAAACCGGAGCCCAAACGCATGCCGCCGCGTCAATGCGTGCCAACCCGGTTCAAGGCCAGACTGCCCGCAGCAGAAGCCCCATATTCAGACAATGCGATTTTAGGTTGACGGACCTTAACGGCACTTATTTAAGTAAATTATGTCCATTTCAAAAGCCCTCACTGTGCCCTTTTCCGAACTCCAACAGCTTGCGCCCTGCGGATATAGCGTTGGGCTGCACATTCGCTTTGCCAGCCCGCTTGTTTATGAAAGCTCGTATCCCAGCGCCTGGATCAAATTTTACAACGACCAGGCGTATTATCTCAGAGATCCCTTGGTGTTTTGGGGAATCGGAACGGCTGGAACCACGCGGTGGAGCGAAATTCCGCTGCCAGATCCGTTTGGTGTGATTGCCAAAGCGGCAAGCTATGGCCTGAAATATGGCGCGGTCTCTTCTTACGGCCCGATCACGTCGCGATCCATCGTTGGAATCAGCCACACTGATCGTGAATTCAACGATGAAGAATTGTCCGAACTGAGCGAAATTACGGCTCGGCTGCATGTTGCGGCGGAACCTCCATCCGAGTTGACGAAAGCTCAAGTCGAGGCACTTCAGTGTGTCGCGAATGGGGATCGGCACACTGCTGCTGCAGCAAAACTCGGGATATCGGAGAGCGCATTGAAAGCACGCCTGAAATCGGCGCGGATTCGATTGGAAGCGCGCACGACATCGGAGGCTTTGCGCAAGGCTAGGGAATATCAATACCTTTAGCACGTGGCGGCCCATCTGACCGGTTTTTTCAACCCCAGACGGAGGCACTCCAATGGAAGTCACAACCCTTTCTTACAAAAATCTACACAACCATGGCGAACTTTTCGCAAACATGTTTCGCGCAAGACATCGTGCATTCATTGTGCAAAACAAATGGAAACTCCCCGAAGCCGACGGGATGGAATTCGACCAATATGACACCCCCGCCAGCCGCTGGGTTGCGGTCCATGATCGTGGGATCGTCATGGCGGGTGTTCGCCTGACGCCCACCACGCATCAATGCGGAATCTACACCTATATGATCCGTGATGCACAGCGCGGCTTGCTTGAGACGATTCCAGAAAACCTGCTTTTCGACGAGGCTCCGACCGCGTCACATATTTGGGAAAGCTCAAGGGTTTTCGTAAGTGACAGTGTCCCGGCGAAGCTGAGGATGCGTGTTCAGATGCAGTTGATTAATGAAATGGTGATTTCAGCGCGTCAATTGGGAGCCACGAGCGTGATCGGCATGATCCCCGAAAATTCGCCCCGCCTTGCGCGGCGCGTTGGGCTTGATTGCGTTGCGGCGGGTCCGGTTCTTGAGATCGAAGGGTCGCGCAGCGTTTGCGTGAACATCAACATGGCAACGAAGATGCATTGATTTTGTTGCAGGCTCGCGCGCGCAGCTGCTTGTGCGCGCGCGGTTTTCGCAACTTGATCGCCCGGCCCCTGTGACCTGCGCTTGGGTCGATAAGGCGCCTCCCTGGCCAGATCGATATATGATCGGCCGTCCATACACCTGCCCCTCGGGCGATCTCGGAAAAGCGCAACACAGGTTTCTCAGTCTTTTTTGTTTGCAACGAATCTGGATCCGTCGGCGCAAAACCGCCAAGTCGTGCGGCAGTCGTCAGTATGGATCCAAGATGGGCGATATAAGGCATAGACAAGCGGGCGGCGCTCTGTCATAAGGGGCGGGCTACGTTTCCTATATCGATCCCCTGCGTTCCCTACCGGACTTCAGCGAACTCGATCTTGGCCGACTGCGCCACGCTGTTGCACTTCCGCGAACAGGTTGAATACTAAAGGAGATCTCACGATGGCCACTGGTACCGTGAAATGGTTTAACGCAACTAAAGGCTTCGGCTTTATCGCACCCGACACCGGCGGAAAAGATGTCTTCCTGCACATCTCCGCTGTTGAGCGTGCTGGCTTGACCTCGGTGAACGACGATCAGAAAGTCACCTATGACGTCGAATCCGGCCGTGACGGCCGTGAGTCGGCTGCGAACCTTCAGCTCGCCTGAACGGTTTGACCGAATTCGGAACGGGGCGCCTTCGGGCGCCCTTTTTCATTTGCACGCCCCCAGGAAGATGACGATCTGTTTCTGGTTGCCGCCCGACAGGTTGCCCACCGCCTGACGACAGCGTGGCGTCTTGATCTTGAGCGCGTCGTAAGAGCGATCGAAAATCGCGATCTCGGCGCCATCAAGAATTGGCCCCGCTCGCGGCTGCACCCGCAGCAATCTGGACCTGCTTGCGCCAGCTTGATCTGCAGGCGCCCGCGCTTGATACCGCCGTGCTGAACGAGGCAATCCTGCGCTCGCTGATCCGCACCCTGCCGCAATCGGGTCGCGCATGTTTGAAGAGGCGCGCATGGCCATCGCTGCGCGCGATTGCGCGCTTTGATACGGATATCACGCTGATGGAAAAGCCCGATCGCGACTTGACGCCCCATGATCGGGGGCGCAAAGCGGCCTATGTTTGGGCCAGGCGCGCCTTGGAAGACGGATTCATAAAGACCCGCACCCATCGTTCGCCGCGCGAAATGCTGCACGGGCCCGCAGGCGCGCTTTTGCCCGATAAGAAGCCGATCTTCTTGCGCGCCCGATCAGCAATCACTTTAAACTCACGGTGCTGATTGATCGCCCAGACCTGTTTCACAGCCTCGAAATTGGAGAAATGTTCAGCGCAGGCGCGACTTTTTTGGAGGCCTTTGGATGGCGCGTGATCTGCCTGCCCGCGAAAGACTGGTGGGGCCAACCCGCAGGAAGTAACGCAGTCGATCTTGCAGGAACTGGGCGCGCTTGACGCAGTGCGCTGATAAGCGCGGCTTTTGAGCGATCTCTGTCGCGCGCGATCCACGTCTTTGATCGGCAGGTTTTCGCACAAAGGCCATGCGCGGGGTCCCAAATTCTCGCGAAGGCGTGCGCATCCGTGATCTTCCTGTGATCCATTTTTCTCGCCTCGACGTAACCCTAACACGATCCACACGTGTTCAAACCAGGGAGTATGAGTATGCTCAGAAGAACCTTCATCGCGGCGATTGTTGCTGGCACCGCCCTCGTTTCCACCCCCGTTCATGCGGCCGATATGGATATCGTCGATACTGCCGTTGCTGCAGGCAATTTTGAAACGCTTGTTGCCGCCGTTCAGGCCGCTGGGCTTGTCGAGACGCTGAAGGGCGAAGGCCCTTTCACCGTCTTTGCCCCCACCGACGCGGCCTTTGCCAAGCTGCCTGCGGGCACGGTTGAGGATTTGCTCAAGCCTGAAAACAAAGACAAACTGAGCGCGATCCTCACCTATCACGTCGTTCCGGGCAAAGTGATGTCAGGCGATCTGAGCGATGGTTTGATGGCTGCGACCGTTCAGGGATCACAGGTCACGATCAAGACCGATCCCGCCGTGATGGTCGACGGCGCGACGGTGACGCAGGCTGATATCGAGGCCAGCAATGGCGTGATCCATGTGATCGACTCGGTGATCATGCCCAAGATGTAACCCGAACTTGGCCACACACCTTGGTGGCTTTCATCGGCTTGCCCGCGCGAAATCAGGTTTCGCGCGGGCGACTTTTCTGGGCACCGCCGCGATGCCTCATGGGCTTGCACGCATATAAGAGACGCAAACGCATCTTGGCGGGACTGTCATGTTTCGCGCAAGCGAACCGATGGCGCGCAATCTTCCCCGCCCCAAAGTCAGACGGGTTCGATGCGCTTGCCGCTTTCGGAGTCAAAAAAGTGGAAATGCGCGGGATCGGCGGTGAGTTTCAACATCTCACGCCCGATATTGCTGCGATGCACGCCCGGCAAAGCGGCGGTCATCGTCTCACCCGAACCAGCAAGCACGCCATGCAACAGAGTATTGGCACCCAATGGCTCAGCCAGATGCACCTCAAGCGCGATGGCGCCTTGCGGGTCGGGGCGCAAATGCTCGGGGCGGATGCCAAAGCTGACGGGGCCATCGGGCAGACTGCATTGACCCAGCACCGCGTCCCCCAGTTTGATCTGCCCGCCCTTGATCTGGGCTGGCAGGATATTCATCGAGGGACTGCCGATAAACTGTGCGGCAAAGATCGTGACGGGGCGCTCATAGACCTCCAATGGCGTGCCGATCTGCTCGGCCACGCCAGCATTCATCACGATCATCCGGTCAGCCATGGTCATCGCCTCGACCTGATCATGGGTCACGTATAGCGCAGTGATACCCAGCTTGGCCTGCAATTCGCGGATCTCGACACGCATCTGAACGCGCAGCTTGGCGTCAAGGTTCGAGAGCGGCTCGTCAAACAGGAACACCGCCGGCTCGCGCACGATGGCGCGCCCCATTGCGACGCGCTGCCGCTGCCCGCCCGATAGTTGCTTGGGCTTGCGATCCAGCAACTCACCCAGTTGCAACAGGGCGGCGGCTTGCTCCACCTTGGCGGTGATCTCGGCCTTTGGCAGCCGCGCAATTTTCAGCCCGTAGCCCATGTTCTGGCGCACCGACATATGCGGATAAAGCGCGTAATTCTGAAACACCATCGCGATGTCGCGATCCATCGGCTCAATTTCGTTGACACGCTTGCCACCGATGCGCACCTCGCCCTCAGAGACGCTTTCCAGCCCCGCGACCATGCGCAACAGCGTGGATTTCCCGCAGCCCGAGGGGCCGACAATCACGATGAATTCACCATCCTCGATTTGCGTGCTGACGCCGTGGATCACCTCGGTGGAGCCAAAGCGTTTCTTGACGTTGTCCAGTTCGACCGTTGCCATTGCCTGTCCTATTTCTCGCTATCCACAAGACCGCGGATGAAGAGTTTCTGCATCGAAATCACCACGATCACCGGCGGGATCATCGCCAAGATCGAGGTCGCCATGATCACCGGCCAATCCGCGATATCATCGCCCGAGGGGAACATCTGTTTGATGCCCATGACGACCGTGTTCATCGAGGGATCGGTGGTGATCAGAAGCGGCCAGAGATACTGGTTCCAGCCGTAAATAAAGAGAATGACGAAGAGTGCTGCGATATTGGTGCGGCTCATCGGCAGCAGAATATCGACGAAAAACCGCATCGGGCGCGCGCCATCGACGCGGGCCGCCTCGGCCAGCTCATCGGGCACCGTCAGGAAGAACTGGCGAAACAGAAACGTCGCTGTGGCCGAGGCGATCAGCGGCAAGATCAGCCCCGAATAGCTATTGAGCATGCCAAAGCCGGCAATCACCTGATAGGTCGGCACGATGCGCACTTCGACAGGCAGCATCAGCGTGATAAAGATCAGCCAGAAGAAGAAATTGCGCCCCGGAAAGCGGAAATAGACGATCGCAAAGGCCGACAGGATCGAAATCGCGATCTTGCCCACGGCAATCCCCATCGCCATCACCAGCGAGTTCAGCAACATCGTTGCCACCGGCACGTTCACGCCCGAAAACAGCGCGCGTTTATAGTTGGTGAGGAACTGATCGCCCGGCAGCAGCGGCATCGGCGGATGGGTGATCGCGGCTTGCGGCACCGTCGAGGCCACAAAGGCCAGCCAGATCGGGAAGAAGATCACCAGCACGCCCAAAATCATCAGCGCATGGGTAAACCACAGGCCACGCCCGCGCTTTTCGACCATGCCGGGGGGCGGCTCTTTGAGGGGGGTGGATGCGTTTGCCATCAGTAATGCACCCGTTTCTCGATGAACTTGAATTGCAGCACCGTCAGCAGCCCCACGACCAGCAGCAAGATCACCGATTGCGCGGCAGATGAGCCCAGATCCTGTCCGACGAACCCGTCGGCATAGACCTTGTAGACAAGGATCGTGGTGGCCTGTTGCGGCCCGCCGCTGGTGATCGTGTGAATGACGCCAAAGGTTTCAAAGAACGCATAGACGATATTGACCACCAGCAGGAAAAACGTGGTCGGAGACAGCAGCGGCAGCACGATCGTAAAGAACCGCCGCCAAAAGCGCGCCCCATCAATCGCTGCCGCTTCGATCACCGATTTCGGCACAGCTTGCAGGGCGGCGAAATAGAACAGGAAGTTATAGCTGATGCGCCCCCAGGACGAGGCCACAACGACCAGCCCCATCGCCTCGTTCTGGTTGAGCACGTAGTTCCAATCATAGCCCAGCAGGCCGAGATACCACGCGACAATCCCGATACGGGTGTTGAACATGAACAGCCACAAAACGCCCGCGACAGCCGGTGCCACCGCATAGGGCCAGATCAGCATGGTGCGATAGGCCCCCGCCCCTTTGACCAGCCGATCCGCCAACACCGCCAAAAACAGCGCCGGGATCATCGAAACCAGCGTCACCAGCGTGGAAAACACCGCCGTCGTCAGAAAGGAGGCCCGGTAATAGGGATCGCTTAGCAAGTATTCGAAATTGCCCAGCCCGACATATTGCATCGACAGGCCGAACGGGTCGGGAATGAACAAAGATTGCCACACCGCCTCGCCCGCGGGGTAGAAAAAGAACACCCCCGAAATCACAAGCTGCGGAGCGATCAGCAAAAGCGGCAACAGCCAGCCCTTGAAGGTGACGCGTTTTTCCATTCCGGCCTCGGCAAAAGGAAATCGCGGGCAGCGCAAATGCCGCCCGCGACAGGGTTGGTCTTAGCGGTTAGCTTGTTCGAAGCGGCGCAGCAACTGGTTGCCCCGCGTCACAGCCGTATCAAGCGCATCCTGCGCCGTCTTGTCACCCGACCAAACGGCTTCCAGCTCTTCGTCGATGATCGAACGGATCTGGTCGAAATTGCCAAGACGGATGCCCTTGGAATTGCCAGTCGGCTCTTTCGTGGTCATCTGGATCACTGCAACATCGGTGCCCGGATTCGCTTTGTAAAAGCCTTGCTCGCGCGTCAGGTCCGCCGCGGCCTTGGTAATCGGCAGATAGCCAGTGTCCTGGTGCCATTTCGCCTGCACCTCGGGCGAGGACAGAAAGCTCAGGAATTCGGCCACGCCCTTGTAATCCTCGGCCGGCTTGCCCGCCATTACCCAAAGCGAGGCGCCCCCGATGATGGTGTTTTGCGGCGCGCCTGCGACATCGGACCAATAGGGCAGCGGATGGACTTCGAAGTTGAACTTGGCTTCAGCCTTGATGCCCGCGTAACCCGCCGAGCTTTCGGTGAACAGCGCACAGGAGCCAGCGCGGAAATCCGCCCCGCCCTCGTTGCGACGACCCTTGTAGATGAACTCACCCTTCTTGGCCCAATCGCCCAAGGTCTGGATGTGTTTGACCTGCACGGGGCCGTTGAATTCCAGCTCGGTATCGAGCCCGCCAAAGCCGTTCTCTTTGCTGGCAAACGGGACGTTGTGATAGGCCGACAGGTTTTCCAGCTGGATCCAGCTTTGCCAAGCGGTGGTCATCGGGCAATCAACGCCCGCCGCCTTGAGTTTATCAAGCACCGGACCGATGCTTTCCCAGGTGCTCAGATCGGCATCCTTGGCCACGCCTGCCTTGTCGAGCAGATCGCGATTGACCCAAAGAACCGGCGTCGAGGAATTGAACGGCAGCGACAGCATTTTGCCATCGGTATCCGTGTAATAGCCCTTCACCGCGCCGATATAATCGTCAGCATTGAACGGCACGCCCGCATCGGCCATCACCTGATAGACCGGCTTGATCGCGCCCTTGGCTGCCATCATCGTGGCGGTACCGACTTCGAACACCATCAAGATATCGGGCTGCTCTCCGGCGCGGAACGCCGCGATCCCGGCATTGAGCGTTTCCGAGTAGTTACCCTTGTAATTGGCCACGACTTTATAGTCGCTTTGGCTGGCATTGAACTGCGCGACTTGCGCGTCCACCAACTCACCCAACCGTCCGGTAAAGGCGTGCCAGAACTGAATGTCAGTCTGCGCGAAAGCCGCGAATGGCGACAGCAGCGCCGACGAGGCGACAAGAGCGCCCAGTGCAAAATTCTTCATGTTTTCCTCCCAAGTGGGTAGCGGGATATGATTGGCATTTCATGCTCTTGCGACCTGAGAGGTCGCCCACGCCACGCTGCCTAGTCTGCTTATGTAACAGCGCGATTACAAGACTGTTATCAAATAGGGTTTTCTTCTAGCCAATAACGAACAGCGCCTTGCACGCTGATTGCAAAGCCCCAAGAGCCTGCGATGCGGCGATCGCCCTGCCCCGGCTGATCTGGCAATCAAAGCGTCTCTGCGGTCAGATCATGTAATTGTGATGTCATATCCAAGAGTTTTTGCGCCTCGGCCGCGCTAAAAGCGCGATCCGACCGGGTGAATCCCGCAATCGAGCGTGAACTGAGCGCCCCCACTGCGCAGGTCAACCCGTTGGTCAAACCATGCGCTGCGGCATCCGCCAGAATCCCAGCAGGATCATCAAGATCTTTCCAATACACGAACCCCGTTTTGCTCAGGCCCCATTTCACCACCGGATCTTCGACGATCATGCCCTGTTCGTCGTAGTGATCAATCCAGCTTTGCGGGTATGTACGATACAAAATATTGGGCCGAGCAAAGCGGATATGAAGCGCGAAAGCGTATCCTGAGTCGCACAGCGCCCCGGTCTCGTTCAGGATTTGCACAACCGAATGTCGAATTTCGGTTTTCATATGCCGAATACAATCATAGGTTAAGTCCCAATGCCCCCAAGTCTCCAATGAAGAGAGACTAAATATCACCCTTTTGAAACGCAAGTAGCTTGACCTGCGAATGACCTTGAAACGAAGCCAGCCCTACCTCCAGACGCTTGCGCCTGCTGGCTTTTATGTAGCCTTGCGGGTTGGATATTCATTTCCCGAAGAGGAAATGAACGCGCTCGATTCAAACTGGGTCGATATCTACACCCGACGGGGGTTGTTCGTACATGACCCGTCGATGCGCTGGATTTACAGCAATCAGGGGGCAATCCGCTGGAGCGAACTGGCGTTGCCTGATCCGGCGGGCGTGATTCCTTTGGCGCGCGATTTAAACCTCAATTTCGGCGCGACGATTTCGGTCAGGGGCGATGCCGATGTCGGGCGGCGCAGTTATGCGGTGTTGTTTCGTGCCGATCGCGAGTTCGATGATCGCGAGCTTACCGAGACGTTTGCGATGCTCAAACGGCTGCACACGCGCGGGCAAAGCGGCCCCAGCCTGACGGATGCCGAGGCCGAAGCGATCCGGATGCGCGCCGATGGGTTGCTGTTGAAGCAGATTGCGGCAGAACTGGCGATTTCGGAAAGCGCGGTGAAGGCGCGCATCTCTTCGGCCTGCCGGAAACTTGGCGCAAAGAACGCCATCGAGTTGCTGGCAATCGCATCCGCGAGGCGACTCATTTAGCGCGATTCAACTCAAGGTGGTAATTCTTTAACCAATTAGTGCTTGTGATTAACCATCCAAAAGGAGGTTAACATGCACGCTAAAACATTCGAATTTTCTCAACTGCATCAACATGGAACCGCGTTTTACGACTTCTTGCGCCTGCGCAAGAAAGTCTTCGTGGATCAGCTTGGCTGGGACGTTCCCCACAATAGCGATGTCGAGATGGACCAATATGACACGCCCCTCGCGCATTATTCGATCGTCCTCAAAGACGGCAATGTTGTGGGCGGCGCGCGCGCAATGTCCACCACGGCGATCTGGGGCCCCAACACCTATATGCTGCGCGACGCGCATCTGGGAAAGCTAGGCCATATCCCCGCGCAAGTGCTACCCGATGACATCGCCTCGGACCGCATCTGGGAATGCACGCGGCTAGTGATTTCAGACGCGCTGAGCACGCAGGTTGAACGCACCGCCTGCCTTGGCATGATCGTGGATGGTCTGGTCGAACGCGCGATGGCTCGGGGCGCAGAGGAGCTGATCTGCCTGTCATCGCTCGCCCTGATGCGTGCCTTGCGTCAGGTGGGCTATGATGTCAGCCGAATGGGCCCGGTCTATCGCAATGACGAGGACGGGCGCAGCTATGCCGCCTTGCGAATGCCGGTGGCATTTTCAAACGCGCGGCGCGCGCAGATGGGCGGTGCAAAGATCCCCATGCCTCTATCAACCGCCCGGCACGCGATCCGCCCGGCCGCCTAAACTGCCGCCTGATCTGGCACTAGGTCTGGTATCCTTAAAACTGGCTCAACCCCCAAAGGTTTACGCACACCTTGGGGGGCGTGTCAGACCAGCAAATCGTTGGGCATACGCTCCAGCAAGCGCTTGAGTGTGTCGATCGCTTGGCGAAACCGCTCTTCGCTGACGCCGCCCGCCAGCGCGATGCGCACGGCATTGGGGGCCTGCCCGTCTTGAAGCACATATTCATCCGCCGCGCGCAGCAGCACACCCTCGGCCTCGGCCATGCGTGCGAAGGCCGACGCCCGCCAGCCCAGCGGCAGCGTCAGCCAGACAAAGCTCAGCCCCGGCTGCCAGCCCAATTCCTGATCCCCAAGCGCCTGTAGCAGCATCTGCAACCGCCGCCCCATCTCGGCCTGCGCGCGATGCTTCAGATCCAGCGCTTCGCCGCTTTCAAACAGTTGCGTCATGATATCGGTCACCGGACGCGACAGGCCGAAATAGCTGTGCTGCGCGGTTAAGCGACCCGCCTCGCCCATCCCCTCGGGCGCGACCACGATGCCAAAACGCATCCCCGCCGAGATTGATTTCGACAGTGAGGAAATATGCCAGCAGCGCTCGGGCGCGAGGCTGCGCAGGCTGGCCAGACCGGTGACGGGGGCAGTGTAGCAATCATCCTCAATGATTTGTAGATCATGGCGGCGCGCGACCTCGATCAGTGCGTGCCGGCGCGCCATTCCCATCCGCCCGGCGGTGGGATTTTGCGCATCGGGGGTAACGCACACCAACTGCCCGCCATGACGCCGACAGGCCGCATCCAGCGCCTCGGGGATCATCCCTTCGCTGTCAATCGCAACGGCGCGGATCTCAGCCCGGTTGAGACGGGCTGCGTGGCGAAAACCGGGATAGGCCAGCGCCTCGGCATGGATCACCGGACGCTCGCCGCGCAAACAGCATTGCATCACCACATTGATCCCGTTCTGCCCGCCATGGGTCAGCACCAGATCATCCGCCGTGACCGTGTCGAAATCGGTATATTCGCTGAACCAACTCAATGCGGCTCGGCGACAATATTCGTCGCGCTTGAGGCCGGGATATTCCAGATAATGCCCGCCGATATCATGCGCCGCCGCGATCATCGCGCGCGAAAGTGCCTCAGTCTGGCCAATATCGGGCAGCTGTGGCGAGCGCAGATCGACAATGCCCTCTTCGGCCTCGGGGTCGCGCGTCGACATCGGATAAATCGTTTCGGTCGGACCCATCCGGCGAGATTGTGTCGATACAAACGTGCCGCGCCCCACAACGGCCTGCAAAAGCCCCTCTTGCGTGGCGATCTGATAGCCCCGCGCGACCGTGCCCGGCGTGACTCCAAGGCGCCAGGCCAAGTCCCTGACGGTGGGGAGTTTTGCCCCCGGCGCAAGGTCTCCGCGGCGTATCCCCTCGCGCAGGGCCCGCACCAAGGCGAGGTATTTCGGGCCGCTTTGGCGGGTAAGGTCTGCTGTCCAGCTTGTATCAGTCACAATGTTTCTCTGGCTGAGTCATTTCGCTCTTTGTATTCATCGCATACCAGATCAACTGGCATTGTATCAACACAAGAAAGGCTTCCCCATGTTGACCCTCTCGCGGACCCGCCCCGCCCTCGCCCGTCACGCCACCCATGGCCTGACCGCGCGCGTTGCGCGCGTGCTGTCTGCGTATCGGTCGCGCAAAGCCTTGGGGAAGCTTGATGATCGCCTATTGAGCGACATCGGAGTCAGCCGCGCCACTGCGCAAATCGAGATGCGCCGCTTCCTGTGACGCAAGCGGGTCCTCTGTTTCCCCGGAGGCTCCGTCATCTGGCCGGGCCCTGCGCCCGGCCTTTTTTTAATCGCCAATTTGCAAACGACCGGACGCGATAGCGCCCGGTCTTTGTCGTGCAAACTGCATCAGAGGGCAGTCGGCCTAGGAATGATCGTGGCGCACCAAGGGCAATGCGGACGCATCGGGACGCACCGGCGCATAGTCGTCCCCGTCAAAGACACCGGGCAGCACGGCCATCAAATCGGCACGCGACTGCGCTGAGAGAGCCGCGACATTATTTGCCGTCGGGCGGAAACTTTCGGACCAGATACCATTGGCCAAAACCAGTTCATGGTGATCAAAAAGCAGTTGGAAATAGGTCACCTCGGAACAGGCGCACTGCGTCACCCCGTCCAGCCCGACCAGATCGCGCGCCTTCACCAATTGCTCTCCGGTCACGCCCAACGCGGGCACGTTCGACAGCAGACGGTGATTGGGCGAAACGGTGATTTCGGTTTCGGGCAGATCGATACCCAAGGCGTTGGCCGCCAAACGCACCGGGCGCAGCAGCGGGTTGAGCCCCAGCATATGCCAGTCAAAGCGGCGCACACCAATCCAGCGCAGCTCCTGCAGGCCATTGTCGCGCGTCACCACACGCTGGCCTGCGCGCAGATCTGCTACGGCGACCTCTCCGGCCTGCGTGGTGATACGTGCATCTTGAGTAAAACAGGGCAGCGCCGAGATAACCTGCGCGATCTCACCGCTATAAAGCAGCTGACCTTTTGCGTCATAGCCACGCAAAAGGCCGTTGCGTTCATCATAATCGCTGAATTCAAGGCGCAGGATCTGTGCCGAATTGGGCCCGTGTTCTGCGAACACAGAAGACAGAAACGGGGCTTCGCCCGATATGTTCGCCATTAAGCTCATGCGCAATTCTGCCGCAGCCATCCTCGCCCATCCCCTCGGCATAGTGCCGATGAACTTGAGCCCCCATAAAAAAGGTATGACAGAAAGACTTGTAATGAAACGTAAAAAAGCCAAAATTTCGCCACGATCTGCGAAATTGAGCGTTTCCTTAAATGAAACAGACATAAACTGTTCCAGACATGCCTGCGCCCGAGACCTTGAGCCCGGGCGCAGTCTCAAATGAGATCAGCCGTTCAGAAGAACCGCAGTCTCATGCTTTTTGAGCGTTTTGCGCGCCGCCTGATAGTCTTGACGACCCTCAGAGGTTTGCAGCGCCGGGAACAGTTCAAAGATTTCCTGACGCTGAGAATTGCCCATGCCGCCCAAGGTCATATCGCCCGGCTGGAAGCTTTCGGTCCAGGCGCCGTTGCCCAGAATTACCTCATGGCGATCGAACATAAAGTGCAGATAGCTGGTGCCCAGAGTCTGCGCCTTGGCGATGCCCGCATTGCCAATCAGGTGCTTGGCTGCGACCAAAACCTCATGCTCTTCGAAATAGAGCGCGGTCTTGTCATTGGCGACCAGCATCCGGTGGTTGGGCGAGACCAGCATGTCACGCTCGGGTAGATCATTGCCAAGCGAGCCAGCCTTGATCAGCACCGGAGCCAAATGCGGCGCGTCTGCCAGATCGTCGCGGGTCATATCGCAACGCCCGGCCCAACGGATCTCTTGGATGCCGTTGTCGCGCGTCAAAACCTTGTCGCCTTCTTTGAGCGTCTCGGCAGGCACTTCGCCTTTCGGAGTCGCGATCAAGGTGCCCGGCGTAAAGCAAGGGATCACACGCTCCATATTGGAGAATTGCAGCGTGCCATCCGGGTTGCCATTGCTATCCAGGAACGTGACCGTGCCCGCATAGGAGCTGACACCCGAAACCGGATCGTAAGCGGTGACATGGCTGTCAACACGCAGCGGCCCCGCCCCCGTCAGATCGAGCGTGTCGAAGTTATCGCCCCCCTGACCGCCATCCAGCGTATCGCCAACGCCATCAGCCTGCGAGTCAACAATGAACAGGTCACGATCATCGCCACCCGAGACCGAGTCGCTGCCCGTGCCGCCAACCAGCGTGTCATTGCCCGAACCGCCCATGACCGTATCGTCGCCCGAACCGCCGTTCAGCGAGTCGTTGCCAGCGTCGCCCGAAAGCGTGTCATTGCCCTGCTCGCCATACAGCACGTCACCGCCGGTGCCGCCGCTGATCACGTCATTGCCCGGCTCACCGGTATCGGTGGCGACGGGAACGGTCTCGCAGTGGATGTCGGTGATCGTGATCGCCTGATCGGTGTTGGCACCGTTGGCATAGCCGATCGAGAGTTTCGCGGTCGGATCCGCGATTTCGACCAGAACCGAGCCCACCGCATCGTCCGAGTGCAAGCTACCCGTGTCGGAATCGGTGCCGGTGATGGTGTAGGTGCCGGTGGTGGCATCATAGCTGACGGTCTGATGACCCGACGGCGTGATCTTGATATCGACCGGTTTGCCGTCGCCGTCCAAGGCCTGCAGCGTCACCACATCGACGTGGTTATCCGAAGGGTTGCCCCTGTCCAGATCGTTGATACGGAACGAGGTATTTTGAACTTCGCCGGTATAATCGGAATTGTCCGAGCTGAAGGTCAACGTCGTCAACGAGGTCGGATCAACACCGCCCTCCCCGCCACAGCCATAGAGTTTCAGACCGGAATGCGCGTCAAACGTGGCACCGCCGGTATATTCGGTGGTGTTGGTGTAGCTCGCCGTTGCGCCGTGATCGAGCACGGTGAAATCGAACGCCACTTTGGTGTCGCCCAGATCAACAGTTTGATCCTCGATCTTGCCGCAATCGGTTTTGAAATTCCCCCAATCAACGGTTTGATTCACCGGATCGGCGGCAGGCGGGCTCGCAATGCCGCCATTGTCGCCATAAATCGTGTCATTGCCGGAATCGCCATTGAGCGTGTCATTGCCGCCCTGACCATAGATCAGATCATTGCCTGCGCCCCCATCGACCGAGTCATTGCCCGCGCCCGCAAAAACGGTGTCATTTCCCGCACCCGCCTTGATGATGTCATCATTGGACGTGACATGGGGCAGGATCGCGTCGTTATGATCCACCATGTCGCCCTGAGGATCGCCGGTGTAGTGGGCATCGATCAGATCATTGCCCGAGGTGCCTTCGACGATACCGTCGGGCTTTTCCTCGTCGACCTGAATGTGCACCGTGGCACTGTCATGACCGCCGTTGCCATCTGAAACAGTATAGCAGATTTCTGCCGTGCCCGCGAAACCGGGAGCTGGTGTAAAGGTCAGCGTGCCGTCGGAATTGACCACAACCGAGCCATGGGTCGATGTGGGCGTCCCGAAAATGCGCAGCTTGTCACAGTCTGGATCAGTGTCGTTGGCCAAAACATCAATTTTGACTGCTGTGTTAAAGGCCGTCTCAGCCGTGTCATCATGGGCAACAGGGTTATTGTTGCAATCCCAATACCAAAGCGTCATCCCTACGTCTCCTTTTACACCGTCGGTCAATCGACCCGTGCGCCGTCAATTCTGAAGGCGCAAATGGCAGCGCCGATTTTTCGTCAGGGCTTACGCCCCGGTGATTTGCTGTGAAGATCGGGTTGTTTCGCTACTGCGTGCAGACAACGTCCCAAGATCAGGCCCAACCGATATCATCGGTGCACCTGTCAATGTTGCGAGTATCGCTGCGCCTTTTGGCGCGTCTCGCTGGCAGCTGTCGAACACACATCCGTAGATGCCGTCCCCTCACTGGCCACCCCCATGGCCATGATGCCCCACAATTGGGCATGCGTCGAAAATGGACACAGACGCGCCATAATGAAAGCGGAATTTGCCATCTTCTCGCCGCATTTACCCCGATTTCCGCGCAAATCGGCCGGGATCCAGCGCATCCAATCCACCTACACCGAAAGGATTGTTTCAAGAGCACCCCAAAAAGATGCGGGCAATTCCTTTAAAACCTGTCCTTTAGGATTGGTGAGCAGGCCATAAACCGCGTTTCAGGACAAAAGAGCGCCGGTGATTGTTCGCGCTCCGGAAACATACCGACCCCGTAATCGTTTCCACAGCGTGGCTAATCTGTGGCCAATTCGCGGCCATAGTCGTGACACAAAGTTGTGAACATTGTTCTCAGATTGCGGCTAAATGAGGCGATATCCGCCTTTTGTTCTACCAATCCCGCCCCGACAGCCCGAATCACCTTTTGGCAACGAATCTGCACGCCGAATTGAACGGCCGTGTATGACGCGATTGCGCGCGCCCAGAGGCGCTAACGCATACAATCTAAAGGAGTATTGGGCTGGGCTGGTGCCCGAGGCGAGACTCGAACTCGCACGATTTGCATCGGCGGATTTTGAATCCGCTGCGTCTACCATTCCGCCACTCGGGCCCAGTTCGCTTCCTCTAGCGAAACCGCGCGGCCATGACAAGCGTCTGGATCACAGGTTTCGCACAGAAAATGTGTCGCACTGGCGCAGATCGCCGCTGCGATAGCCGCTTTGGAACCAACGCTGGCGCTGAACTGAGGACCCATGGGTGAAACTGTCGGGCATGGGCACCCTGCCCGCCTCGCGTTGCAACGTGTCGTCACCAATGCGCGCGGCAGCGTTCATCGCCTCGGCGATGTCACCCGGCTCGACCGCACCGATCTGATCTTGCGCCGCGCGCGCCCATATTCCGGCGAAACAATCAGCCTGCAATTCGATGCGCACGGAAAGCGCGTTGGATTGCGCCTCAGAGCCTTGCGCGCGCAACTCATTAACCTTGCTTAAAATTCCCAACTCGTCCTGAACATGATGAGCGACCTCATGGGCCACGACATAAGCAGCGGCGAAATCGCCTTTGGCGCCCAGCTGTTGGCTGAGCGTGTCAAAAAACGCGGTATCAAGGTAGACGCGCTTGTCGCCCGGACAATAAAACGGCCCCGTTGCCCCGCTGGCATTGCCACAGGCCGAACGCGTCACACCGCTGAAAAGCACAAGCGTCACCGGGTGATAGGTCTTGCCCAGTTGCTGCTTAAATATCCCCTGCCAGACATCTTCAGTATCGGCCAGAGTGACCGAGACAAAATCGCCCATCGACTTCTCGCGCTCGCTCAGAGGACCGCTTTGCTGCGTGACGCTGCCTTGCGGCCCACCCTCCAGCAAGGGCGTCAGATCGACCCCAAGGAAATAGCCCACAACAACGATGGCCAATACGCCCAGTCCGCCCCCGCCAAGCCGCATCGTCTTGCCACCCGACATCCGCGATTGCGTGCGCCGATCTTCGATATTGCGGCTGCCCCGCCGCCCTCGCCATTGCATTGCTGCGATCTCCCATCCCACTTTTGTGTGAGATTAGCGTGATCGTGTGCGAGTGAACAGCACTGCTGCGCTTGACCTTGCGCGCGCGCGCAGGCACGAAGCGGGCAGACAGCGACAACCGAGGCCAAAATCTGATGATCCGGCGCATCTATGACTGGACGATGGCCAAGGCGAGCCATCCCAAAGCAATGTGGTTTCTCGCCATCACCGCCTTTGTCGAGGCCTCGGTCTTTCCGATTCCCCCCGATGTGCTGATGATCCCAATGATCCTTGCAACCCCGTGGCGGGCTTGGAAAATCGCCCTGGTGGCGACGGCGGGCTCAGTCGCGGGGGGCTGCCTTGGCTATCTGATCGGCTATGGGTTCATGGATGTGATCGGCCAGCCGATCTTGCAGTTTTACGGCAAGGCGCAAAGTTTTGACGAACTGGCCCTGCGGTTTAACGAGATGGGCGGCTGGGCGGTGCTGATCGCGGGCGTCACCCCCTTCCCCTACAAGGTTATCACGATCTTTTCAGGGGCAACGCACTTGTCCCCGCCGCTCTTTCTGGGTGTGTCGGTGCTGGCACGCTCGCTGCGCTTTTTCATCCTCGCAGGTTTGCTTTGGAAATTCGGCGCGCCAATTAAGACCTTCATCGAGCGCTGGCTCGGCCTTCTGTTCACCCTGTTCGTCGTACTCTTGATCGGCGGCTTTTACCTGTTGAAGTATATCTGATGAGAGATCCCTTCTCGCCGCGCATGTTGATTGGATACGCCGCCGCTGGCTCGGCCTTCGTTCTGGCCGGCGCGCTGATATTTCAGGCGATGGGCTATGCGCCCTGTCATTTGTGTATCTGGCAGCGCTGGCCACATCTGGCGGCGATTCTGATCGGGCTGGCGATCTTGGCCTTCCGCCTGCCCTCGTGGACGGCCCTGTTTGGCATGCTCGCGGCCCTGACCACTTCTGGGCTTGGGTTTTACCACTCTGGAGTCGAGCGCCATATCTTCGCAGGCCCCACCGATTGCACATCAGGCGCCGTGAACAGCACAATCTCTGCGGCTGATCTGATGGCCCAGATCAACGCCGCGCCCTTGGTGCGTTGCGATGAGATTCCGTGGGAGATGTTTGGCATCACCATGGCGAACCTGAATGCGATCGGCTCACTGGTGCTAGCGGGAATTTGGCTTTGGGCGTTTCTCAAGGCGCGCCGCAGCGCCTGAAAGTAACGCCAGATGCCTCCGGCGGGAGTATTTGGAGCTAGATGAAACACCGCCCTCTTTTCATCTGGCCATAAATACTCCCCGCGGAGCGTCCCAAAACCGCCCACAGACGCACTGCTGTCGCCCTTGGCGATTGCGCCCGCCGCTTGGGGGGACTATAACCTGTTACAACAATATCTAGAGCATCGAGGCGCGCGTGACTGACACTCCTGATCCGCCGGAAATCGAAGAAGAGGGTCCTGCACGGCCCGCCTATCTCGGCCCGACCGTTTCCATCGCACAAGAAATGAAGACCGCCTATCTCGATTACGCGATGAGCGTGATCGTGAGCCGGGCGATCCCCGATCTGCGCGACGGTTTGAAACCGGTTCACCGGCGCATTCTGTATGCGATGCACGAGACCGGCAACACGCATGACAAATCCTATCGCAAATCGGCGCGTCCGGTGGGCGATGTGATGGGTAAATATCACCCGCATGGCGATGCGGCTATCTATGACGCGCTGGTGCGGATGGCGCAGCCGTTTTCGATGTCGCTGCCGCTTCTGGATGGTCAGGGTAACTTCGGCTCGATGGATGGCGATAACGCCGCCGCGATGCGTTACACCGAAGTGCGCATGGACAAGCCTGCGAGCGCCCTGCTGGCCGATATCGAAAAAGATACGGTCGATTTTCAGGACAACTATGATGGCAAGGACCGTGAACCCTCGGTTCTGCCCGCGCGCTATCCAAATATGCTCGTCAATGGTGCGGGCGGTATTGCGGTCGGTATGGCCACCAATATCCCGCCCCATAACCTGGGCGAGATTTGCGACGCCACGCTGGCGCTGATCGACAATCCCGACATGTCGGATGAGGCGATCATGGCGATCGTGCCCGCGCCTGACTTTCCGACGGGTGCGCTTATCATGGGTCGGGGCGGTGCACGCAAAGCCTATCTTGAGGGGCGCGGCTCGGTCATCATTCGCGCCAAAACCCATATCGAGGAGATCCGTAAGGACCGCTTTGCGATCATCATCGACGAAGTGCCCTATCAGGTGAACAAAGCCTCGATGATCGAGAAAATGGCCGAACTGGTGCGCGACAAGCGCCTTGAGGGCATTTCCAACATCGCCGATGAATCCGACCGGGTTGGCGTGCGCGTCGTGATCGAGCTGAAACGCGATGCGACGCCCGATGTCGTGCTCAACCAGCTGCATCGGTTTACGCAGATGCAAACCTCGTTTGGCTGTAACATGCTGGCGCTGAATGGCGGCAAGCCAGAACAGCTGACGCTTCGCCAATTCTTGAGCTATTTCATCACCTTCCGCGAGGAAGTTGTCGCACGTCGCACTGCGTTCGAACTGCGCAAAGCGCGCGAACGCAGCCATATTCTGTGTGGCCTCGCAGCCGCTGTCAGCAATGTCGATGAGGTGGTGGCCACGATCCGCGCCTCGGCTGACGCTGCTGAGGCGCGCGAAAAGCTGATGACGCGGCGCTGGCCGGCCCATGAGATCCTTGAATATCTCAAGCTGATCGACGATCCGCTGCATCCGGTGAACGATGATGGCACCTATAACCTCTCCGAGGCACAGGCGCGCGCAATTCTGGAATTGCGCCTGCAGCGCCTGACCCAGATTGGCGTTAAGGAAGTCACCGACGAGCTGGCCGAATTGGCGGGCAAGATCCGCGACTTCCTCGCCATCCTCGCCTCGCGCGACCGGATCATGGCGATCATTGCTGATGAGCTGCGCGAAGTGAAAGAGCAATTCGCCGTGCCGCGCCGCACCGAGATCATCGACTGGGCGGGCGATCTGGATGACGAAGACCTGATCGAACGCGAAGATATGGTCGTCACGATCACTCAAGGTGGCTATATCAAACGCACCACCTTGGCCGATTTCCGCACGCAGAAGCGCGGCGGCAAGGGGCTGTCGGGTGGCTCGCTGAAAGAGGACGACACGGTCACCACGCTGTTCGTCGCCAACACCCACACGCCGCTCTTGTTCTTCACGACCGAAGGCATGGTCTACAAGATGAAATGCTGGCAGTTGCCGCTGGGCTCGCGTCAGTCCAAGGGCAAGGCGATTGTGAACATCCTGCCGATCCCGACGGGTGTCTCGATTGCCGCGATCATGCCGGTGGATCGCGCCGAGGAAGACTGGGACGATCTGCAGATCGTATTCGCGACATCTGCTGGAACTGTGCGCCGTAACCGATTGTCAGACTTCACAAATGTTATGCGCAACGGCAAGATCGCGATGAAGTTCGAGGATGAGGGTGTGCGCCTGATCAATGCGCGCATTTGTTCCGAGGATGACGACGTGATGCTGTTCACCGCCGGGGGCCGTGCGATCCGCTTTGCGGTGCCCGATGTGCGGGTGTTCAACTCGCGCAATTCGGTCGGTGTGCGCGGCATTCGTCTGCGCCCGGACGATGAGGTCGTGTCGATGTCGGTGATCCGCCACTTCGAGGCCACATCCGAGGAACGCGCCGCTTATCTCAAGCAGCGCCGCTTGATGGCGGGTGTGACCGAGGATGAGTCCTCTGATGATGAGGATGAAGACGGCGTGGCCGAAGGACAGTTGTCGCCCGAACGCTACAACGAAATGGCCGCTGCCGAGGATCTGATCCTGACGATCACGGCGCAGGGCTCGGGCAAGATCAGCTCCAGCCACGGCTACCCGCTGCGTGGGCGTGGTGGTCAAGGTGTGGGCGCGATTGACAAGGCGATGCGCGGCGGTCTGCTGGTGGCGTCGTTCCCGGTCGAGATGAGCGATCAGATCATGCTTGCCACCTCGACGGGCCAATCGATCCGCTGCCCGGTGCAGGACATCTCGTTCCGCTCGCGCTCGGCAGGCGGTGTGCGCGTCTTCAACACCGCCAAGGGTGAAGAGGTCGTCTCGGTCGCGCGCATTGCCGATCAAGGCGATGACGCTGAAGAGGTCGAAGGACTCACCGAACAAGCTGGCGATGAGACAGCAGAAAGCTAAACCCGCACCGGGCGGAGAACACGCCCGGGCATTACCGATGAGGCAGAACATGAAACAGTGGATTTTCGGAGCGGTCGCTGCGTTGGCCGCAAGCACGGCGCTGAACGCGCCTATCGCGCAAGCTGCCGAAGTGAGCGGCGCGCAAGTCGGGGTGAGCTATTCGAACCTGACCGGTTCGGCGAGCGACGCCAATAAACTTTCGGCCTTCGGCTCGCTCGAGGTCGCCTTCTCGCCCGCGTTTAGCGTGCAGGGCGATATGGCGCTGAACCGTTTTGGCGGGACAAATTGGGATGGCGGCATGTTCGCGCTGCACGGGGTCTATCACCCGATGCAAGGCACCGCCCTTGGCGCCTTTGTCGGGCGTGATCGTCTGAACAGCCAGAATGTCGATTTCTACGGTCTTGAGGCTAGCCAAAAGCTCAACATGATCGATCTGGAAGGCTATGTGTGGCACACCGAAAGCGGTTCGGACGGCACCGCGCTGGGTCTGAGTGGCAGCTATGCCCTCAACGATCGCTTTTCGCTGGGCGGGCGTCTAGATGCGTTCAACGGACGCGGCGATGACTACAACCGGATCGGCGTGACTGCGGATTACAAGCTGGCGTCAAGCTACAGTGTTTACGGCGAAGTCGGGCGCGTTGATGCGCAAGGCGCCGATGCTAAGGGCTACATCGGTCTCGGTTTGCGCGCGACGTTTGGGGCCGGACAAGGCACCAGCTTCTCGCAACGCGGACTACAGGATTTGCTGCCCGGCCTATAAGGCTGCGTTGGCAAGACAGGAATACTCTGGAAAGCTGCGCTGATTGCAAGCGCAGCTTTTCGCTTATATTAGGCGGATCATGACCCAAGAACTTCACATTGTCGGCGGCGGAATGGCCGGATCAGAAGCAGCCTGGCAGGCGGCCAATGCAGGCGTGCATGTCGTGCTGCACGAGATGCGCCCCAAGGTCGAAACCTTTGCCCATCAAAGCGGAAATTTCGCTGAAATGGTCTGCTCGAATTCGTTTCGTTCTGATGACGATCAGCAAAACGCGGTCGGCCAGCTTCATTGGGAAATGAGCGCGGCGGGTGGTTTGATCATGGAAATGGCACGCCAGCATCGCTTGCCGGCGGGCGGAGCATTGGCGGTGGACCGTGATGCATTTTCGCAAGCCGTGACAGATCGCCTGCGCGCGCATGAAAACATTTCCTTTGTTGAAGAAGAGGTTACAAGTCTTCCTTCAAGTGGCAACTGGATCTTTGCGACCGGTCCGCTGACGTCTCCGGCCTTGGGGACCGCGATTGGGGCCGCTTCCGGGCAGGACAGGCTGGCCTTTTTCGATGCCATCGCGCCGATCGTCTATGCCGAAAGCATCGATATGTCCATCGCTTGGCGGCAGTCGCGCTATGACAAGGGCGAGACCGAAGAAGAGCGCACTGCCTATATCAACTGCCCGATGACGCATGATCAGTATGAGGCGTTCATCGACGCGCTCATGGCCGCAGAAAAGACCGAGTTTCACGAGGGCGAAGCGGGTTCAGGTGACAAGCCCACACCCTATTTTGACGGCTGCCTCCCGATTGAGGTCATGGCCGAACGCGGGCGCGAAACACTGCGCTTTGGCCCGATGAAGCCCGTCGGTCTGACCAATGATCACGACCCGCAGAACAAGCCCTACGCTGTGGTGCAACTGCGCCGCGACAACGCGCTTGGCACGCTTTATAATATCGTCGGTTTTCAGACCAAGATGAAATATGGTGCGCAAGCCTCTGTTTTCCGAATGATTCCCGGCCTTCAGGATGCCAAGTTCGCGCGCCTTGGCGGCATTCACCGCAATACGTTCATCAACTCCCCGACGCTGCTGGATGCCCAGATGCGACTGAAATCGCACCCGCATCTGCGCTTTGCTGGGCAGATCACCGGGGTTGAGGGCTATGTCGAAAGCACCGCAATGGGGCTGCTGGCGGGGAGGATGGCGGCGGCTGAACTTCAGGGGCGCGCATTGCCACCACCCGGCCCCGACACCGCGATGGGCGCGCTTGTCACCCACATCACTGGCGGTGCCGAAGCCAAGACTTTTCAGCCGATGAATGTCAATTTTGGGCTTTTCCCGCCAATTGACGCCAAAGGCGGACGGCGTGGGCGCAAGGACCGTTACAAAGCCTATACAGATCGCGCGAAAGAGACGTTTAATCAATGGCTTGAAAGCCAAACCTAAGATGATCACCCGGTTCGCGCCATCGCCCACCGGGCCACTTCATCTGGGTCACGCCTATAGCGCGCTTTTGGCCCATAACATGGCGCGCAAAGCGGGCGGTCAGTTTCTGCTGCGCATTGAGGATATTGACCAAAGCCGGGCGCGACCGCATTGGGAACGCCAGATTTACGACGACCTGCACTGGCTTGGCATCACGTGGGACGGCCCCGTGATGCGCCAATCCGACCGCTTTAGCTGCTACCGAGAAACCCTTGATACACTTTGGAAAACCGGATTCCTTTATCGCTGCACCTGCACCCGTCGCGATATTGAAGAGGCCGCGAATGCCCCGCAAGAAGGTGCAGGGTTTGGCCCCGATGGGCTGATCTATCCCGGTACCTGCCGCCAGTCCGGTGCCCCGCGCCCTGGTCAACCCCTACCCAATGACGTGCTGAGGTTAAACATGCTGCGCGCGGCAACAGAGTGCAGCTTTACCGAACTCTGCAAGGATCGCACGGGCGTGCATCAGATTACCCCGGAGCAAATGCGCAAAGATGTGGGCGATGTGGTGCTTGCGCGGCGCGAGATGGGCACGTCGTATCACCTCGCCGTGGTGCTGGACGATGCGGCTCAGGGCGTGACCCATATCGTACGAGGCGAAGACCTGTTTGACGCCACAAAAATCCACGTCACGCTCCAGAAGCTACTTCAACTTCCAACGCCAAGCTATTGTCATCACGCGTTAATTCGTGACGAAAATGGCAAACGTCTTGCCAAGCGTGACGATGCAAGAGCAATTGCGAAATATCGTGAAGATGGGGCCAGCCCCGCCGACATTCGCCGGATGGTCGGGCTTTAGGCGCTAATCCTCAATGGGGCTCAGGATCTCGACTTCGTCGCCTTCACGCAGCGCCGTATAAAAACATGAGCGGCGATTGGTATGGCATGCGGGACCGATTTGATCGACCAACAGCAGCAAACAATCGCGATCACAATCAATCCGCATCTCGCGCAGGCTTTGCACATGGCCCGAGCTTTCACCCTTGGCCCAAAGCGACTTTCGCGATCTGGACCAATAGGTTACGTGACCTTTCTCAAGTGTATGCGCAATGCTTTCGGCGTTCATCCAAGCCATCATCAGCACCTCTCCGGTCTGATAGTCTTGGGCAATCGCGGGAATCAACCCGTTGGAATCATAGCGCAGGCTGGCGGGATCAAACGGCATCGACACTTTCCTTCTGGGGGCGCTCACCCTATTTACCCCGGACGGACCGAAGGGAAAAGCCATGAGCGACGCTGATCTGATCAAACTCTATTCCCAGCGCATTCTCGCACTGGCGGCCGACATGCCCTGCACCGACCCGCTTGCGAATCCCGACGCTGTGCTGCGCAAACGCGCGCCGCTTTGCGGCTCGACGGTTGAGGTCGCGATCACGCTGCAGGACGGGCGGATCAGCGGCTATAGTCAGACGGTTCACGCCTGCGCTTTGGGGCAAGCTTCGGCAGCAATTTTTGGCGCGCAGGTCATCGGGTGTTCACGCGATCAGGTGGCGCGGCTGCGCGATCAACTGGCGGCGATGCTCAAAGGCGGCCCGGTCCCCGATGCCCCCTTCGGCGAGTACGAAGTGCTCACGGCCGCACGCGAATATCCCAATCGGCATGGCTCGATCCTGCTCGCCCCCGAGGCCACCTTGGCGGCTTTCGACAGCGCCATCGCGGCCTGACCCCTGCCCCTTTCACCATGAAAAAAAACCGCCACCCCGGTGAGGGGATGGCGGCAAGTTTGCGCTTTCGGACAGGCAAAACCTTGGGACAGGCGGGCCGCGTTTGTTTGGGACAGGTGCGGCAAAGCAGAAAGCGCGAGGCAGTAACGTCAAAGGCGAACGAAGCGAAGGATCACAACAACCCGGGCAAATAAAGCGCGATCAGAAAGCTGACACATAGCGCGACACCACCGATGGCGTCATGCAAAAGCGTCGAGGAGTTTCTTGCAAAGACTGCTTTGATTTGTTGGGCCATTTTGGTCTCCTTCATCTCTGTTGCCACTTTGTTCTCATATTCTTAACGCCCTGTAAAGAACTTTTTGAGAACATTTGAGAACAAGCGCCAAAATGAAGGGAATTAGTCAGCCGACATTGATCAAACGGATCGCTTGATCCTGCCCCATCAACCACAAAAGCTGGCGCGCCGCTTGTCCGCGCGGCCCACTCAGATCGGGATCATCCAGCAAAAGCTTGCGCGCATCGCTTTGCGCCACGGCCAAAAGCCCCGCTTGGCGCTCCAGATCGGCAATGCGAAACCGCGGCAAGCCAGATTGCGCCGTGCCAATCATATCGCCTGCGCCGCGCATCGCGAGATCTTCCTCGGCAATGCGAAACCCGTCTTCGGTCTCACGCAGGATCCGCAGGCGGCGTTCGCCGGTTTCGCTGAGGGGGGCTTGATAGATCATCAAACAGGTCGAGGCCGCCGCACCGCGCCCGACGCGGCCACGCAGTTGGTGAAGCTGCGCCAGACCAAAGCTCTCGGCGCGCTCGATCACCATGATCGTGGCATTGGGCACATTCACGCCAACCTCGATCACTGTGGTCGCTACCAAAACAGCGGTCCGCCCTGTCATGAAATCCGCCATCGCAGCGTCTTTCTCGGCGGGCGGCATCTGGCCATGAACCAGCCCGACGACCCCTTCACCCAGCTCGGCGCGCAAATGGCGAAACCGGTCCTCGGCAGATGTCAGATCGACCCTCTCGCTCTCCTCGACGAGGGGGCAGACCCAATAGGCTTGGCGCCCATCGGCGACGGCGCGGCGCAGATGCTCCACCACCTCGCCGATGCGCTCGGAGGCAACCAACGCCGTGGTGATCGGCTTGCGACCCGGGGGTTTTTCATCAAGCAGGCTCACATCCATATCGCCATATTGCGCCAGCGCGAGCGAGCGCGGGATAGGCGTGGCCGTCATCACGAGACTGTCAACCGCCTGCCCTTTGGCCCCCAGCTCCATCCGTTGCGCCACGCCAAAACGATGCTGCTCATCGGTGACGGCAAGGCGAAGGTCCTGAAACACAACGTCTTTTTGAAACACAGCATGGGTGCCTACCAAGATCGCGATCTTGCCCTGCGCCAGATCGGCCAGCTTGCGCGCACGGTCCGCCCCCTTGTCGCGCCCGGTGAGCAGATCAAGGCGAACGCCCGCCGCCTGAGCCAGAGGGGCAAGCCCCTCAAGATGCTGACGCGCAAGGATTTCGGTGGGCGCCATCATCACGCCCTGCCCGCCTGCTTCGACCGCCGTCAGCAGCGCCATAAACGCCACCAACGTCTTGCCCGCGCCAACATCGCCTTGCAAAAGCCGGTTCATCCGACGCGTCGAGGCCAGATCGCCAGCGATTTCCGCAATCGCGCGAGTCTGCGCATTCGTTGGACTATAGGGAAGTGATTGCAATACTTTGCGCGCCAGAACCCCGGTTCCCTGCGTGGCCCGCCCCGGTTTGCGCCGCGCTTGTCTGCGCGCCAAGGCAAGGGTCAGTTGATGGGCGAACAGCTCATCATAGGCAAGGCGCGCACGCGCGGGCGCGGTGCCCATCACATCCGCCAAGCCCTCGGGGGCATGTGCGGCACGGATCGCTCCGTTCCAATCGGGCCAGCCCTCGCGCGTTTTGAGCGCCGGATCAATCCACTCGCCCATCTGCGGCGCCAATGCCAGCGCCGACTGCGCCGCCTTCGTCATCAACTTTTGACTGACCCCGGCGGTGAGCGGATAAACGGGTTCAAACCGTGCAATTTCGTCGGCTTGCTCGGGAGGCAGTATGTGATCGGGATGCACGATCTGCGCCATGCCATCGTAAATCTCAAGTTTGCCCGAGACCACGCGGCGCGCCCCTTGCGGCAAATGGCGCGCCAGCCAATCGCCGCGCGCATGGAAAAAGATCAGCGTTACGTCGATTTCGCTATCATGGCACATCACCCGGTCCGGCAGGCCGCGTCGGCGCGCCGGAATATGGCTGTCGATCGTTAGCTCCACCGTCACGACACTGCCAGCCGCGACCCCCTGCACGGTCTTGACAGGACGGCGGTCGATCACCGAATGGGGCAGCGTGAACAACAGATCACGCGGTACCTCGACACCCAGAGGCGCGAAGGATTTCGCCGTCTTCTCGCCGATCCCGGCCAGCGTTTCGAGCCCGGAAAACAGCGGGAAAAGGGCTTCGGGGCGTCCGCTCATGTGCTGTGCGCCAATGCGATCCAGGCGTCTTCGTCGATCACACGAATGCCCAGATCGGCAGCCTTTTTCGCCTTTGAGCCTGCGCCGGGGCCTGCCACCAACAGGTCGGTCTTGGCACTGACAGAGCCGGCAACCTTGGCGCCCAGACTTTCGGCGCGCGCCTTGGCCTCGGCGCGTGTCATACGCTCCAAGGAGCCGGTGAAAACGACGGTGAGGCCGGAAATTTCGCTATCGGATTTGGGTTTCTCGGCCTCTTGTACGTCAAGATGTGCCGCCAGCCGGTCGATAGAGGCGCGCTCTCCTTCTTGATGGAACGTTGCGATGACCGAGGTAGCCAGCGTCGCCCCGACCCCGTCGATTGAAAGCAAATCTTCCCAAGCGGCCCCCTGCCCGATCTCGGCCTGCGTCATCGCCGTTTCAAACGCATCCCAAGTGCCATAATGGGTCGCCAAAAGCCCCGCACTGGTTTCCCCGACATGACGGATTCCGAGCGCAAAGATCAAGCGCGCCAAGGGGATACGACGTTTTTCAGCGATCGCGTCAAACAGGTTGCGCGCCGATTTTTCGCCCCAACCCTCGCGGTTCTTCAACTGCTGCAAGCCCTGCCCGTAGCGATCCTCAAGCGTGAAAATATCGCCCGGCTCGCGAATCCAGCCATCTTCGTAAAATGCCTCGACCTGTTTGGCGCCCAAACCTTCGATATCGAACGCGGCACGCGAGACGAAATGCTTCAGTTTTTCAACCGCTTGAGCGGGGCAGATCAGCCCGCCAGTGCAACGGCGCACCGCATCGCCCTCTTCGCGGATCGCATCCGACCCGCAGCGCGGACAGTGCGTTGGAAATTCAAAAGGTAACGAGTCATCCGGTCGCTGGGTCAGATCGACATCAGCGATTTTTGGGATCACATCGCCGGCGCGATACACTTGCACCAGATCACCAACGCGAATATCGCGCCCCTCGCGGATCAGCGCGCCACGGCTGTCGCGTCCGGCGATGTAATCCTCATTGTGCAGGGTCGCGTTGGACACCACTACACCGCCGACCGTGACCGGCGCGAGACGTGCCACAGGGCTAAGCGCGCCGGTGCGCCCAACCTGAATTTCGATCGCCTCAAGCCGGGTCCAGGCCAACTCGGCGGGGAATTTATGCGCGATCGCCCATCGCGGCGTCGTCGAGCGAAACCCAAGGCGGCGCTGCAAGGCAAGATCGTCGACCTTGTACACCACGCCGTCAATGTCATAGCCAAGATCGGCGCGCATCGCCTCGATCTTGCGGTAATGATCCAGCATTTCGCCGGGTCCATCGCATAGCACGGTCAGGGGATTGGTCTGAAAACCAAGCTCCGACAGACGCGCTATCGCACCTTTTTGGGTGGGCGCTAATGGGGCCGACAGCACCCCCCACGCATAGGCAAAAAACCGCAGCGGGCGCGCGGCTGTGATGCGCGCATCCAACTGACGCAGCGATCCGGCGGCGGCGTTGCGCGGATTTGCAAAGGGTTTATCCCCGTTTTCCAAAGCAAGGGCATTGAGGGCCGCGAAATCGGCATGGGCCATATAGACCTCGCCACGCACTTCAAGATGATCGGGCGCACCGCTCAGCTGCTGAGGGATATCCGCAATTGTGAGGGCGTTCGCAGTAACGTTTTCGCCCACGTTCCCATCGCCGCGCGTAGCGGCATAAACCAATTTCCCCTGATCATAGCGGATCGAGAGAGACAGCCCGTCAATCTTGGGCTCCCCCGTATAGGCCAAGGGCGCATCCGCCCCGAGCCCCAGAAAGCTGCGAATTGACGCGTCAAATTCGACCACATCCTCATCCGAGAAAGCGTTGGAGAGACTCATCATCCGCACTTCATGCGGAATTTTCCCAAAGCCCTCAGCCAGCGCGCCACCAACTTTCTCGCTGGGGCTGTCGCTTGGTTTCAGATCGGGAAATTTCGCTTCGATCGCGGCGAGTCGGTGTTTCAACCGGTCATACTCCGCATCCGAAATTTCGGGCGTGTCCTTGGTGTGATAGGCTCGATTGGCGGCCTCGATCTGCGCGATCAGATCGGGCAGCTCTGCGCGCGCCTCAACGCGGCTCAAGGCGTCAATCGAGAGATCAGTCTGATCAACCATAAGAAAACCCCCTCAGTTCGACCCAAGGTTTAGGGCCGCGCCGAGGGGGCGTAAAGAGCCGTGACGGAGATCATCGGCTAAGCGGGCTCAGGCACCCATCGCGATGCGACGCTCCAACTCATCAGGATCAGGATCGCGCAACACATAGCCGCGCCCCCAAACCGTCTCGATGTAATTGTCGCCACCCGTGGCATCGGCCATTTTCTTGCGCAATTTACAGATAAAGACGTCGATAATTTTCAATTCGGGCTCATCCATTCCGCCATAAAGATGGTTGAGAAACATCTCTTTCGTCAACGTCGTGCCCTTGCGCAGGCTCAGCAATTCCAACATCTGATATTCTTTACCCGTCAGATGGACCGGTTTGCTCTCTACCTCGACGGTTTTGGCATCCAGATTGACCGAAACTTTGCCGGTGCGAATGATGGATTGCGCATGCCCCTTGGAGCGCCGGATAATGGCATGAATGCGCGCCACCAATTCCTCACGATGGAACGGTTTGGTCATGTAATCATCGGCGCCCGAGCCAAATCCCTTGATCTTGTTCTCGGTATCGTCCGAGCCGGTCAAAATCAGGATCGGCGTGTCCACCTTGGACAGGCGCAATTGGCGCAACACCTCATGCCCGTTCATGTCGGGCAGGTTCAGATCCAGCAAGATAAGATCGTAATCATAGAGCTTTGCCAGATCGATCCCTTCTTCACCAAGATCGGTGCAATACACGTTCAGGTTTGCGTGGGTGAGCATCAATTCAATGCTGCGCGACGTGGTCGGGTCGTCTTCCACCAACAAAATCCGCATCTTGGGTTCTCCGCGTTAATCCCTCAGTCAGGAATGAGCCTGCCATCAATTGGTTAATACCCGGTTACCTTCGCACGATTTCGTGACAATGCAACCTAAAGTTGTCTAAATTTCTGGATTGCCGTCACTTTCAAACCTTTTGTTCCGTGTTTTTTAATTGCCTCGATCCAGATATCGAGCTCTTCATCGGACAACTCGTATCGCTCAATCAACTCGGGACGGGAAATCAACCCATGGGAGAGTGCGCGAACAATCAAGGCTTTGCGGCTGGCGACCCAGCGTCGGGTCTGGGCGGGCGGTAGGTCAGCGCGGGTCAGGACCGAGCCGTCAGGCAGGGTCACAGCGCGTGGACCATCGACTTTTTTGAGATACATGGGACACCCCTTCTTCCTCTTCACACCGGGCAGTTTGCGCGATCGCTCTTAACAGCGTGTGAAACAGAGGGTTGTGAGTGCGTCGCATTTTCCTATATTTCAGCGGGTCTGGTTAAAGGTCCGTTCAACATGCCTAAAGATTTGCCTCTCAACTCGCTGGGATTCGCCAAGCCGCCCAGCGAAACCCGTGTCGTCGTTGCCATGTCAGGCGGCGTCGATAGCTCGGTTGTGGCGGCGCAACTGGCCGAGGAAGGCTATGATGTGGTGGGCGTGACGTTGCAGCTTTACGATCACGGCGCGGCCTTGGCGAAAAAAGGCGCGTGCTGTGCGGGGCAAGATATTCACGATGCGCGCCGCGTGGCCGAGGAGATGGGCTTTCCCCATTACGTGCTGGATTACGAAAACACCTTCCGCGAGGCGGTGATCGACGAGTTCGCTGATGCGTATTTGGGCGGGGCGACCCCGGTGCCCTGCATTCGCTGCAATGAGCGCGTGAAGTTCAAGGACTTGCTGGAAACGGCGAAAGATCTGGACGCCGATTGCATGGCGACAGGCCATTACATCCAGCGCAAGGTCGGCGCACTGGGCCCAGAACTGCATTGCGCCGCAGATGCCAATCGCGACCAAAGCTATTTCCTGTTCTCGACCTCACCCGAGCAGCTGTCTTATTTGCGCTTTCCGCTGGGCCATCTGGCGTCCAAGGCCGAGACCCGCGCCTTGGCGGCGAAATATGGGCTGGCGGTCGCGGATAAGCCCGACAGTCAGGATATTTGTTTCGTGCCCAATGGCGATTATGCCTCGGTGATCGAAAAGCTGCGTCCGGGCGCGGCGGATCCCGGCGATATCGTGGATATGGAGGGTAATGTTCTGGGCCAGCATCGCGGCGTGATCCATTATACGGTCGGGCAGCGGCGCGGTCTGGGCATCGGTGGGCTGGAGGATCCGCTTTACGTGGTCAAGCTTGATCCCGACTCCCGCCATGTGGTCGTGGGCCCGAAAGAGGCGCTCTCGACCCGCATCATCCCGGTGCGCGAAATCAACTGGCTAGGCGATGAGGCGTTTACCTCGCGCAAGGAGTGGCATCTGGGCGTCAAGGTCCGCTCAACCCGCCCGCCGCGTGAGGCGATCATTCGCCCGCTGTCAGAGACGACGGCAGAGGTGGAACTGCTGGTCCCCGAAGAAGGCGTCAGCCCCGGACAGGCCTGCGTGTTCTACGCCCCCGATGACAGCCGTATCTTTGGCGGCGGCTGGATCTGGAAGGGCTAAGACGCGATAACGGCGCGGCGGGTTCCACATGCCCCCGCCGCACCAATCGTCATATTGGCGTCTCAGACGGGCACGTCGGTCAGACTGACCGGTGATCTACCCGTCTGAGTCGTCACTTTCCCGCAGTCGCTTTCGCGATCGCCTCGCTTTCTTCAGTAGCCGCGCGCACCGCTTGCTCAGCGAGGCCGCTGGCAGAGGTGGCCAACTTGGTCATCTGCGTGCTGTAATCGGTCATCGTGCACTGCCAGAACTCGCCCCAAAGGCTCATCGCTTTCATCGGATCGCGCTCGTCCGCAAGCTTGCCGATCATCTCTCGATCACGTTCAAAGCGCGCTTTCAGGAAATCGAGCATCTCGATATTCCGGGCAATCAACGCATCTGCCATATGCAAATGCGGCGTAACGATCTGCGAGACATCGCCACTATCGGGCAATGGCATGAAGCCTGCCGCTTTAGAACCCGGTGATAGTTTCGTAACAGCCATGGCATCCTCCATAGGTTGAGGCATGAGATTAGCACATTCAAAGCGTGGCGCGTTTGACCTGTGACAAACCCAAGCGCTTTTCCGCCTTCGCCGCGCAATCAATTGGCCTCAGCACGCCATGTCTCGAGT
Source organism: uncultured Thioclava sp. (assembly GCF_913064665.1). Lineage (GTDB taxonomy): Bacteria > Pseudomonadota > Alphaproteobacteria > Rhodobacterales > Rhodobacteraceae > Thioclava > Thioclava arctica. Next base: position 6,549 of record NZ_CAJYBT010000017.1, on the reverse strand, counting down.
CTATCACATTGGCGCGAACGCTTTGAAATTTGGGAACCGCTGCATCTGCGCATCAGTTGTCATGACAGCGTCGGTAAGCGGCGAGCAAAGGATAGGGCCGCCATGGCTACGCACAAAAATAAACCGCAGGTTGTTGTTTTAGGGGGCAATTTTGCTGGCCTCGAGGCGGCACAGAAGATCCGGGATTATGCAGGCGATGCTTGTGAGATCACCTTGATCGACCGCAAAGCCTATCTCGATTTCATCCCCAATATCCCGCTTGAAGCCTTTGAGGGGCGCGACCCGGCCGTTACGATGCATATGGATCTGCTCTCGGCCTTGGCCAAGGATGACATTCATTTCGTGCAGGCTGAGATTCTGGGGCTCGATATTGACGCCAAGACGGTCAAGATTCGCCCCAATGAACGCCCCGGTGCGCCGGAATACGCGCGCGGCTATGATTATGTCGTGATCGCCCTCGGGGCCAAGCTGGCCTATGACGACATCGAAGGCTTTGCCGAACATGGCCACACGGTTTCAGACGCGTTTCATGCCAATCGGCTGATCGACTTCCTTGAGAATGACTATCAAGGCGGGCCGATCGTGGTGGGTTCGGACCGCTTTGAGCAGGGCCATAAGGGCCGCCCCGATTGGCTGCCCACCGCCTTGGCCGCCTGCGAGGGGCCGCCCGTCGAGATTGCCTTGTCGCTGGCGCATTGGCTGGGGGAGCGCAACAAGGGTGGTCCCAAAGACATCACCCTTTTCACTCCGGCGGAACTGATCGCCGAAGATGCGGGCGAGAAGGTCGTGGGCAAGCTGCTGGAGGCGGCGGGCTCGATGGGGTTCAACTATGTCAACAAAGTCGAGGGGATCAAACGCCTGACCAAAGAGGGGATCGAGTTCACCGATGGGCGCTCCCTGCCGGCTGAACTCAAGATCGTTTTGCCAAACTGGAAGCCGCATGACTTCCTCAAAGGGCTGTCGGTGTCCGATGAGGTCGGCTTTATCGTCACCGATATGCGGATGCGCAACCCTGACCACCCCGAGGTGTTTGCCTGTGGCGATGCCGCCGCGCTGACCGTGCCAAAGCTGGGCGCGATCGGGCATCAGGAATGTGACGTGGTAGGGCGTCAGATCGCGGGCGATCTGGGCCGCCTCAGTAAGGCCGAGGCCAATAAAGAGTGGCACCCCGAGGTCATCTGCATTGGCGACATGGGCGGTGGCAAGGGCTTTTACATCCACTCAACCTCTTGGTTTGGCGGCGATATTCAGGAACTGCGGATGGGCAAAATGCCCTATATGCAAAAGCTGGCCTACAAGGAAATCTTTTTTCGCAACAATGGCCGCGTGCCCAGCTGGGGTGTGCCGATATCGGAATGGAGCATCGAAACACTACTGCCAAGTTGACAGATGTGCCGCGCAATCAAACCTCTCATTTTGGTCGCGCAGCCCGCAAACATCCCGCCAAACGGGTGCGCCGAGACAGGGGGCTCTCTCCCCCCCTCAATCGCGCGCCACCCGTTACGAGCCGCCCTCGCACTGTTCTCTCTCCGGTCTGCGGGGGCGCGTTCGCCCATCATCGTGTTTCTCTCCCACCTGCCCGCCCCGAAAAAGGGCGGGCTTTTTCACATCTCCTCCTCTGCGCACACATGCCCGTGTCGCGCAGGAACAACGCCATCCGCGCAGAGTTCTGTCGATGAAGCGCCAGTGAAGCACAGTGCGAGGAGCCATTCCAATGGCACGAAGCAGCCCCACCCGAACAAGCCGTAAATCCCCGAACCGCGACGTGCTCGGTCAGACCCGCCGCCACGCAGCCCATATCCCGATCCACATCCCTGAACAGGCGAAAGACCGACATAAAGTGCTGGTGCTGCAAGGGGGCGGCGCGCTGGGGGCCTATCAAGCGGGCGCATTCGAGGCGCTCGCAGATTCCGGGCTGAGCCCTGACTGGGTGGCGGGAATCTCGATCGGGTCGATCAATTGCGCCCTGATCGCAGGCAACCCGCCGGAAAAACGCGTAGCGGCCCTGCGGGACTTCTGGGAAAAAACCAGCATGGCCACCGCCAGCTTGCCCTTCGTGCCCACGGGCATCGCGCGCGGGCCTTGGAACAGCGCCTCATCTCTGGAAGCAATGATGTTCGGCGTGCCGGGGTTTTTCCGCCCGCGCATGCCGAGTGCATGGATCACCAAATTCACCGACCCGACCAAAATCAGCTATTACGACACCGCTCCACTGCGCGACACGCTGGAGCGGTTGGTGGATTTTGACCTGCTCAATGACGGGCCGGTGCGCGTCAGCCTTGGGGCGGTCAATATCGAGACCGGCAACCTGACCTATTTCGACAGCGAAGATACCATCCTCACGCCCGATCATGTGATGGCATCAGGCGCGCTGCCGCCGGGCTTTCCCCCGATCGAAATTGACGGTGCGCTCTATTGGGATGGTGGCTTGGTGTCAAATGCACCGTTGCAATACGTGCTTGAGGACGGCTTGCAACTGAGTTGCGCGCAAGGCAATTGCCCGCCGCTTCTGATTTATCAGGTTGATCTGTTTCCGGCTTCGGGCGAGGCCCCCGCGACGCTTGCGGGCATCGAGACGCGCGAAAAGGACATCCGGTTTTCATCGCGCACCCGCGCAACGACCGACCGGATGAAGGACTTGTCGCGCGTGTCAGAGCTTGCACGTCGACTGGCGGCAAAACTCCCCCCCGAGTTGCGCGACGATCCCGACCTGCGACTGCTGATGGATGCGGCCGCAAATTCGGACGTGACGGTCATTCACCTGATATATCGCCATTTTGCCTATGAAAACGGCTCAAAAGATTACGAGTTCTCGCGCCCTTCGATGCTGGAGCATTGGCAGGCCGGAAGCCGCGACGTGCAGCGCAGCCATGCCAATGCCGATTGGGAAACCCTACTGGCCCCCGGCGAGGGCATGAAAGCCTTTGATTTAAGCCTGCGATAACCGAAGTTTGGAGCCCTCCGATGAAACAAGACGATGTTCTCAAAACCGCTTTCGCAATGCCCCTCACCAGCCCCGCATTTCCGCCCGGCCCCTATCGTTTTATCAACCGCGAATTCTTTACCATCACCTATCGCACCGATCCCAATCTGTTGCGCGACGTGGTGCCCGAACCCCTTGTGCCCAATCCCGAGGGCCTTGTGAAATTTGAATTCATCCGCATGCCCAATTCGACTGGCTTTGGCGATTATACCGAAAGCGGCCAAGTCATTCCCGTCAGTTTCAATGGGGTCGAGGGCGGCTATAGCCACGCGATGTATCTTGATGACGAAGCCCCGATTGCGGGCGGGCGCGAGATTTGGGGCTTTCCCAAGAAACTGGGCGCGCCGCGTCTGAGCGTCGAGAAAGACACGCTGCTGGGCACGCTCGATATTGGCCCGGTGCGCATTGCCACGGCCACGATGGGGTTCAAATATACCGCGATGGATCTGGTGCAGGCCAAGGCCGCCGTCGAGGCCCCGGCTTTCCTGCTCAAGATCATCCCGCATGTCGATTGCACGCCGCGGATTTGCGAACTGGTGCGCTATGCTTCGCAAGACGTGACCGTCAAAGGCGCATGGTCCGCCCCTGCCCGGCTGGAGCTGTTTGAACACGCCCTCGCCCCGGTCGCCGATCTGCCCGTGCACGAGGTGGTCTCGGCCAGCCACATTCTTACCGATCTGACGCTGGGTCTGGGCATGGTGGTCCATGACTACCTCGCCTGACATAAATTTAATAAGTTAACCCAAGGAGTTACTCCATGACCCTCGATCTGAAAGACAAAATCTGCATCATCACCGGCGCGGCCTCTGGCATCGGCAAGGCGATTGCTGAGCGCTATGTCGCAGGCGGTGCCAAGGTTGCGATTGCCGACCTCAAGCTGGCGGTCGCGCAGGCGACCGCCGATGAATTGAACGCCCAAGGACCGGGCCGCGCGATGGCCGTCGAGATGAACGTGACCGATGAAGATCAGGTCAATGCGGGCGTCAAGGCGGTGGCCGACAAATGGGGCCGCATTGACGTTCTGGTTTCGAATGCCGGCATCCAGATCGTCCACCCGATCGAGGACTTCCCGTTCAAGGATTGGAAATTTCTGCTCTCGGTCCACCTTGATGGCGGATTTTTGACCTCCAAGGCGGTGATCCCCTACATGAAGACGCAAAAATCGGGCTCGATCATTTTCATGGGCTCGGTCCACTCAAAAGAGGCCTCGCCGCTCAAATCCGCCTATGTCACGGCCAAGCACGGGCTGCTGGGTCTGGCGCGCGTGATCTCGAAAGAGGGCGGCAAATACGGCGTGCGTGCCAATGTGATCTGCCCCGGTTTCGTGAAAACGCCGCTGGTGGAAAAACAGATTCCCGAACAGGCCAAGGATCTGGGGATTTCCGAAGAAGAGGTCGTCAATGACATCATGCTCGGGGGCACCGTCGATACCGAATTCACAACGGTCGAGGATGTCGCCGAAGTGGCCTATGTCTTTGCCGCCTTCCCCAGCAACGCGCTGACGGGCCAAAGCCTGGTGGTCAGCCATGGCTGGTATATGAACTGATCGGCCTTGCCAGTCGGTGACGTGATGGAGGTTTAAATGGTATATTCAGGGTCGATGGTGATGCTCGCGCCGCTGATGGCAGTATTCGCAGGCGTGCTGATCTTAATTTTCCCACGTCTTTTAAGCTATATCGTGGCGGTCTATCTGATCGCGATCGGACTGGCGGGGTTGTTTCCGTTGATGATTGGCACGCCGATGGGGTGACTTCGGCATTTCCTGCGCTAAGTGCCTTTGGGCATGCTGAAAAACCTTCGTGACAATATCCTGCCCCTGACGGTGGCGCTCGCCCTCCTGATGGAAATGGTGGACGCCACTGTTCTGGCCACCGCAGTCCCGGTGATTGCGCGCGAGTTGGGGGTGGCGGTCCTGTCGCTCAAGATGGCGATGGCGACCTATCTGATTGCGCTGGCCGCCTTTGTCCCAGTGTCCGGCTGGATCGCCGACCGTTTTGGAGCCAAGCGGGTGTTTATCACCGCGCTGATCGTCTTTGCGGCCGCCTCGCTGGTCTGCGCGCTGCAAACAAGCCTGCCCGGTCTGATCGCTGCGCGCGCCGTGCAAGGTCTGGGGGCGGCGCTGATGTCTCCCGTGGGACGCATCATCGTGCTGCGCCATACCGAGCGGTCTGAAATCACCCGCGCGATGGTTTACGTCACCCTGCCTGCGCTGATCGGGCCTGCCATCGGGCCTTTTATCGGGGCCTCGGTCACGACTTATCTGGGCTGGCGCGCGATCTTCTTGATCAACCTGCCACTGGCCGCCGCCGCGATTGCGCTGACATGGAAGGTGATGCCAAAAGACGGCCCGGCGATGGCGAAACCTTTTGATCTGCCGGGGTTTGTGCTCTCCGCCTCGGGGCTTGTCGCGGCCATGACAGGGCTGTCGGCACTGGGCGAGCATATCTTGCCCTGGCAAGCCGCGACGGGACTAGCTGTGCTGGGGGTGATCTTGCTGATCCTTTACGGGCTGCGTGCCTCAGGGAGGAGCGATGCGTTGCTCGATCTAAGCCTGTTTCGCCATCGCACTTTCGATATTGGCACGATTGGAGGGCTGATTTTTCGCCTTTCCAACGGCGCGATCTCGCTGCTGTTGCCGCTGTTCTTCCAGCTGGGGCTGGGCACCACGATCATGGTATCAGGCGCGCTCAGCGGGCTGAACGCTGTGGGAGCGGTGTCGATGCGCGCGATTGCGCCCCGTTTTCTTGATCGTTTTGGGTTCAAACCGGTAATGGTACTGGCCGCGTTGATCCGGGGCGTCACGATCTTTGGCTTTGCGACTGTCACCAGCATTTTCGATTGGCAGCTTATCCCGCTACTGCTGATCGGCGGGGCGGCACAAGCGGTGGTATTTACGGCCGTCAATGCCATCGCTTATGCTGATCTGGAGGCTGCGGAAATCAGCACGGGCACGGCATTTTCGGCAATGACGCGGCAAATCTCGCTGGCGATGGGAATCGCGTTTGCTGGGGTCGTGCTGCAATTCACCGCGGGTGCTGCGGGGGGCACCGATGGCTCCACGGCCCTGCCCTTACACGCCTTCACCATCGCTTATCTTCTGAGCGGAATGATGGGGCCGCTCTCGGCGCTGTATTTCATGCGCCTCAAGCGTGGCGATGCCGATGGGCTGCGGCGCCGCAAATCTAAACCGCTGTCGTCGTCACGCGAGCCGCAACGCCCGCCGCAAGATCGCTAGGCCTCAATGCTCGGATTCGGGCAGGCCTTCGCGCGATAGCAACACCGCCAGCGGGCGCAGCGTCGGGCTTTGCGCACAGATGATCATCAGTGCCACCATGATCGGCACCGCCAGAAACATCCCCGGCAGGCCCCAGACCGCACCCCAGAAGGCCAGCGAGATAATGATCCCAAAGCTCGAGAGGCGCAGCGCATGCCCCATCAGCATCGGGTCAATCACATTGCCGATGATGAATTGCAGCACGCCGATGATCGCAAACACACTGGCCGCCTGATAGGGGTTTTGCGTCAACACATAGGCGGCAAGTGCAGCAATGATCGTGGCGATGATC